>NZ_JBHTCX010000012.1:0-724775 GCF_042666875.1 Brachybacterium sp. GCM10030267
GACCCGGTCCTCACCTTCCGCACGAACGCCACCCCGTTAGTATCCCGAATCACCCACCTCGACCCACAAACCTCCAGGTCAACGGGTTGATAGCTCGCCAGCGACATCACCGTGCATCAAGTCAGGCGCCCCCGCAGCGGTTCCGGGCGGCGACGGCATCGGCCGATCCTCATCGCGCCGGCACGCGTCCGTCCGTCTGACGCCGCCGCCGACTGCACGGCGGGCGACCCCGACCCGGGCAGCGTTCCCACGTTCTGCAGTCGCTGTGGCGGCCCCATGTCCCTGACGTCGTGCCCGTTCCGGGAGCCGTCCGCTCGCGTGCGGCGCTGCACGAAACCGCCCTTGTGACCGTCTGCATCTCGAGGAACTGCGTACGATCAAAGGGCCGGTGGAGCTCGTGAGAGCAGTCACGGATGGTGGGCTTACTGCCCGGTCTCCTGGACGGGGTCGCATACGCTGGGTGTTCGATAAGGGCATAGGGCGAGCTAGAAGAGACGGACGATCTACGTGGCTGAGGACAGCAAGAGCGAGGACGACCGCGGGTACGGCAGCAGCCGGGACAGCCAGCGGCGCAGCGACCGCTCGCCCGGCGCCCGGAAACGTCCGCAGGGCGGCTCCGGGGACTGGAACTCGCGCTCTCAGGGGGCGAGCCGGGGAGGCACCTCTCGCAGCTCCCAGAGCGACGGCGCACGGTCCACCGCCCCGAAGCGTGAGGGCCGGCCCCGTGGCGCGGACGAACCGGGCCGCAGGGGCCCCGCCGGCGACCGCAGTCGGGATCGCCGAGACCCGGCACGCCGGGACCAGAACCGCAGCTCCGACGCTCGCCGTGGCTCCGATCGTCGTGATGGCGGTCGCGGCTCCGACCAGCGTCGTGGAAGCGATCGCGGCTCCGGGGGCGTCCGCCCCTACGGTGCGCAGCGCCGCGATGGCCGTGATGGTCCTGGCCGTCCGGCCGGCTCGCGGTACAGCCCCGGATCCGCCGACCAGCGGGACGGTCGCAGCTCATCCGCAGGGAACCGGCACCCGCGCTCCGGCGAGGGCGATCGTCGCCCGTCGTCACGGCAGGGCGACCGCCCGCGGGATGACCGCCGCACTTCGCGGCCAGGGCAGGAAGCACGCGCGGATCGCCCGTTCGAACCTCGGATCCCCCCGGGCATCACCGGCCGGGAGCTGGACAAGGAGATCCGCGACGAGCTCCGGGGGCTCAGCCGCGAGACCGCCGAGCGCGTCTCCCAGCACATGGTCGCCGCCTACCTGCTCGAGGACAGCGATCCGGAGGCCTCCCAGGCCCACGCCCGCTTCGCAGCCCGCATCGGAGGCCGCATCGGCGGGGTCCGCGAGATGTACGGCATCCTCGCCTACCGCTACGGCGACTACCGTACGGCCGTGCGTGAACTGCGCACATCGCTGCGGATCACCGGCCGCACCGACATCCTTCCGATGATCGCCGACGCCGAGCGTGGGATGGGCCGGCCCGAGCGTGCCTTCGATATCGCGGCGTCGGACGATGCCTCCGAACTCGGAGTTCACGCAGCCATCGAGCTGATGATCGTCGTGGCCGGCGCGTACTCGGACATCGGGGACACCGAGACCGCGCTGCGCACGCTCGAGATCCCCGCGCTGCGCCACAAGGTCGACGGCCGCTGGCAGGTGCGCCTCTGGGTCGCCTACGCCGATCTGCTCGACCGTGCGAACCGTCACGAGGAGGCGAAGCGCTGGCTGACGTTGGCAGCAGACGCCGACACCGAGCACCTCACCGACGCCGCCGAGCGTCTGGGCCGTGCGGTACCCACCCCGGACGCCGATCCCCTGTGGGAGGACGACGAGGAGGTGGCGGTTCTCGACGCCTATGATCCCGACGCCGACGACGGCTCTGATGCCGGCGACGACCGCGCAGAAGCCTCTGACGCCGACGAGAGCGGCATCGACGACTCCGGCGCAGGCGGGAGCGGCACCGACGACTTCGATGCGGATCAGAGCGTCACCGACGACTCCGACGCGGACGCGGACGGGGCACAGGCTGGACCCGTCGAGGCCGTCGAGGCCGTCGAGGCCGACGAGGCCGACGAGCTCGACGGCGACCGCGCGGAGACCGACGGGCTCGACGGCGAGAGAGCGGAGCCCGATGAGCTCGACCGCCCGGAGTCCGACAGTGGCTCGGGCCGCGTGCTGAGTGCGACTCCGAACAGCGGCCCGGAGGCGCGCGCGTGACCCGCATGCCGGACCCGTCGCTGCTGGACCTCTACGACGTGCTGATGTTCGACCTCGATGGCACGTTGATGCACGGCGCGAAACAGATTCCGCACGCCGCCGCAGCTGTGGAACGGGCACGGGAGGGCGGACGCACGCTCGTCTTCGCCACCAACAATGCCTCACGGACGCCGCAGCAGGCCGCCGAGCACCTGGCCGAGGTCGGGATCCCGGCGCGGCCGGAGGAGTTCGTGACCTCCCCGCAGGTGGCATCCCGCCTGCTCGCGGACCGTCTCGACCCCGGCGCGAAGGTCCTCGTCGTCGGGGGAGCCAGCCTCGCCGAGCAGATCCGCGAGGTCGGCCTGGACCCGGTCGAGAAGGACACGGACGATGTCGCCGCAGTGGTGCAGGGGTGGTCACCGGACCTGAGCTGGCCGCTGCTGGCCGAGGGCGCCTACGCGATTCGCCGCGGCGCCTCCTGGATGGCGACCAACGTCGACGCGACCCTGCCCACCGAACGCGGTCTGGCACCCGGTAACGGTGCCATGGTCGCGGCCCTGCGCCATGCCACCGGCGCCGACCCTGATGTGGCGGGCAAGCCCGAACCGGGCATGTTCACCGTCGCCGCCCAGGACCACGAGGCACGTCGGCCGCTGATCGTGGGGGACCGCCTGGACACCGACATCGAGGGCGCCGTGCGCGCCGGCATGGATTCGCTGCTGGTGCTGACGGGCGTCGACGGCATCGAATCGGCTCTGCGGGCCGACCCCGTACGGCGACCCACCTTCATCCTCCCCGACCTCTCCGAGCTCCACGCCCCCTTCCCCCTGCCCGTCGTGGATGGTGATCGGGCCCGCTGCGGCGCCGTCAGCGCGGCCTGGGGCGAGGACGGGGACATCATCCTGCGCGGCGACTCCGAGGACCCGCGAGTGCTGCGGGCCGTCCTGGCCCTGCTCGGCGCGCATCGTGCGGACGCGGCCTGGACCGGGCGCCTCCTGGACCGGCACGGCATCGAGCAGCGCCCCGGCGACCGGTGAGCGGGCAGCGGCTCGACGTCGCCCTCCTCGCAGCCGGTCTCGCCCGGTCCCGCAGCCACGCCCGCCGCATCATCGAGGAGGGCCGTGCCCGCGTCGACGGCCGGGCGGCCACCAAGGCATCCGCCGCCGTCGCCACCGGCGCGGCGCTGGAGGTCGTCGATGTGCCCGACGGCACGGAGTACGCCTCCCGAGCCGCCCATAAGCTGGCCGGCGCGCTGGACGGTCTGGGCCTCGATCCCACGGGTGCGCGCTGCCTCGACGCCGGCGCGTCCACGGGAGGCTTCACCGACGTCCTCCTGCGCCGTGGTGCCGCCGAGGTGATCGCGGTCGACATCGGCCACGATCAGCTCGCGGACCACGTGCGCGAGGACCCGCGGGTCATCGTGCGCGATCGCACCAGCGTGCGGGAGCTCACCCCGGCGCTGATCGGGACCGCCGTCGACCTGCTGGTCGCCGATCTCTCCTTCATCTCCCTGCGCACCGTGATCAGCCCGCTGGGCGGGGTCGTCCGCCGCGGCGGAGATCTGCTGGTCATGGTCAAGCCCCAGTTCGAGGTGGGCCGAGAGGCTCTTCCCCGCACCGGCGTGGTCAGCGACCCGGCCGCCCGGGCCGGTGCCGTCCGCGGCGTCGCGGAGGCGGCCGCGGCGGCCGGTCTGGCGCTGCTGGCCGTCGGCCCCAGCGGCCTGCCCGGGCAGGACGGCAACCGCGAGTACTTCCTGCATCTGCAGCCGAGCGGCGTGACCTGCGCCCTCGACGCGGATGCCTATGACATGATCGAGACCGCCGTGCGCGGGAATCAGCCGCGCCATCGCGGCACCCAGCACCCCACCCAGGAGGATTGACCCAGGATGCGACGGTTCCTCCTCTACGTCCACACCGGTCGCCGCGCCGCTCTCGGCGCCATGCTCACCGTGCTCCAGGAGCTCACAGCCCGCGGCGTGCGCGGCATCGTGATCGACGACCAGGTCGAGGAGATCAAGGCGCTGCCGGCCGACGTCGCCCCGGAGGGACTGCTGGACGTCCTCACCGGAGGCGAGGTCGACGTGCTCGATGCCCTCTCGGCCGCCGACCTCGTCGAGCTCGGGATCGTCCTCGGCGGGGACGGGACCATCTTGCGGGCGCTCGAAGTGGTCCGCGACGCCGATGTCCCCGTCCACGGGGTCAACCTCGGCCACGTCGGGTTCCTCGCCGAGAGCGAGGCGGAGGCCCTCGCGACCACCGTCTCCCGCCTCCTGGACGGCGACTACGAGATCGAGAAGCGCTCCACGCTGGATATCACCGTGCTGGACGCCGAGGACCACCCCCTGGCCCAGCACTGGGCCCTGAACGAGGCCTCGCTGGAGAAGGCCGACCGCCAGAAGATGATCTCGGTGGCGGTCGAGATCGACGGCCGCCCCGTGTCCTCCTTCGGCTGCGACGGCGTGCTGCTGTCGACCTCGACCGGTTCGACCGCGTACGCCTTCAGCGCCGGCGGACCGGTGATCTGGCCCGAGGTCGACGCGATGCTGCTGATCCCGCTGGCCGCGCATGCGCTGTTCTCCCGGCCCCTGGTGCTGGGCCGTTCCTCCGAAGCGGCGATCGAGATGACGCTGGACAACCGCGAGGATGCGGTGCTGACCCTGGATGGCCGTCGCACCGTGGACGTCACCGTCGGCGCCCGCGTCGAAGCGCGGCTGTCGGCCCAGTGGGTGCGCCTGGTGCGTCTGAGCGCCACCCCGTTCGCCGACCGGCTCGTCGAGAAGTTCCAGCTGCCGGTGGTCGGCTGGCGCGGGCGCGGCCCTCGCACGCGCTGAGGGGGCTGAGGCCGACCATGCTCTCCACCCTGCGGATCCGCCACATCGGCGTGATCGACGACGCCACCCTCGAATTCGGGCCCGGCTTCACCGCGCTCACGGGCGAGACGGGTGCGGGCAAGACCATGATCGTGACGGGGCTGACGATGCTCCTGGGCGGACGACTGGAACGCGGCCGCCTGCGCGAAGCCAGCACGGTCGACGGGACGCTGGCCCTGGCCGGGCACGACGAGCTGGAGGCCGCTCTGGACGACCTCGGGGCCGAGGAGGAGGACGGCGAGGTGCTGGTGGTGCGCCGCGTCACCCGCGACGGCCGCTCCCGCGCCCAGATCGGCGGGGCCCCGGTCCCCATCGGAACCCTCGCCCGGCTCGTCGGCACCGCCGTCACCGTCCATGGCCAGTCCGACCAGCAGCGCCTCCGTGACCCCGACGCCCAGCGCGAGGCGCTGGACCGCTTCGCGCGGGAGGAGATCGAGCCGCTGCTCGAGCGCCACCGCGAGCTCTGGCGGGAGCGTTCGGCACTGACAGAGCGGCTCGCCGAGCTCGACGACCTGCTCAGCGAGCGCGATCGACGGGCCACGGTGCTGCGCGAGACCCTGGAGCGCCTTGAACAGGCCGATCCGCAGCCCGGCGAGGATGCCGCCCTGCGCTCCGAGCTCGAGCGTCTCGGCAACGCCGGCGAACTGCGTGCCGCCGCGAACCAGGCCGCGCTCGCCCTGGTCGCCGACGACGACGCACCCGCCGCCGGGCCGCTGCTCGACGTCGCCGCCGAGGCACTGGGACGGGCCTCCCGCACCGACGACTCGCTCGCGCCCCTGGTCGAGCGGCTCGAGGCCTCCCGCATCGAGCTGTCCGACATCGCCGCCGAGCTCACTCGCTACGCCGAGGACATCGACGCCTCCCCGGGGCGGCTCGAGGAGGCGAACGAGCGGCTGCACGAACTGACCGTCCTGATCCGCGACCTCGCGCCGGTGCTCTCGGACCCCGACGTTCCGGTCGAGGATGTGACCGCACTGCTGGAGGCCTCCCGCGGCGCGGCGGTCGATCTGGACCGCTACGACGGCGCGGATCAGGAGCGGGCCGCGGCCGCGGAGCAGCTGGAGAGCACCCAGGCGGAGCTCGACGAGGCGGCCGCCGCCCTCACCGCAGCCCGCGTCGCGGCGGCCCGCGAGCTGTCCGACGCGGTCCAGGAGGAGCTGCGCCACCTCGAGATGCCCGATGCGGCCATCCGCGTCGATGTCGGCGAGCAGTCGCACCGGATCCACGGCCGCGACGCCGTGGCGATCCTGCTGGCGCCCCACCCGGGGGCCGACCATCTTCCCGTCGCCAGGGCAGCCTCCGGCGGCGAGCTCTCCCGCGTGATGCTCGCCCTCGAGGTGGCGCTGTCCGCCTCCCGCAGCGATCGCACCGCCGCCCCGGTCTTCGTCTTCGACGAGATCGATGCCGGCATCGGCGGCCGCGCGGCCCTGGCCGTCGGTCAGCGTCTGGCTCGCCTGGCCCAGCACGCCCAGGTCATCGTCGTCACCCACCTGCCGCAGGTCGCCGCGCACGCCGGCACCCACCTGCAGATCGTGAAATCCTCCGTCGACGGCTCCACCAGCTCCACCGTCGAGACCCTGGACCGCGCCGGCCGGATCGGCGAGCTGGCCCGGATGCTCGCCGGCGACACCTCGGATCTCGCCCTCGCCCACGCCGAGGAACTGCTGGAGGAGGCGGGCACCGTCGCCTCCGGCGCACAGGCCTCCGCCGGGACCCGCCGATGAACGCCGCCGAGGTGACCGGCACCGCCCGGCTCGGAAAACGGACCAAGGACCTCACCAAGCGGCTCCAGGCCGGTGACATCGCGGTCATCGACCACGAGGACATCGACCGCGTCGCCGCCGAGGCACTCCTGGAACGCCACCCCGCAGCCGTCCTCAACGCCGCCGCGTCCACGTCGGGCCGTTACCCCAACGCCGGGCCGCGCATCCTCGTCGAGGCCGGCATCGTGCTGGTCGACAACCTCGGCCCCGCCGTGTTCGAAGACCTCCGCGAGGGGCGGACGATCACCGTCAGCGGGGGAGCGGTGCTGCTGGGGGAGACCGTGATCGCACGCGGCACCGCGCAGGACGAGCAGACGGTCGCCGCCTCCCTCGAGGTCGCACGCGACGGGCTGTCCGAACAGCTCGAACTGTTCGCCGAGAACACCATGGAGTACATGCTGCGCGAGCGCGATCTGCTGCTGGATGGGATCGGCGCCCCGGAGGTGCGCACCGAGCTGGCGGGACGACCCGTGCTGATCGTGGTGCGCGGCTACCACTACAAGGAGGACCTGGCGACCCTGCGGCCCTTCCTGCGCGAGAATCGGCCGATCATCATCGGCGTCGACGGCGGCGCCGACGCGGTGCTCGAGGCCGGCTTCCGTCCCGACATGATCATCGGCGACATGGACTCCGTCTCCGACCGGGCTCTGCGCAGCGGAGCCGAACTCGTCGTCCACGCCTACCGCGACGGCCGTGCGCCCGGCTTCGACCGGCTGGAGGAGCTCGGTCTCGGACCCAGAGCGGTCCTCTTCCCCGCGTCCGGCACCAGCGAGGACATCGCGATGCTCCTGGCCGACGAGAAGGGCGCCTCCGTCATCGTCGCCGTCGGCACCCACGGCACCCTGGAGGAGTTCCTCGACAAGGGCCGTGCCGGCATGAGCTCGACCTTCCTGACCCGCCTGCGGATCGGCTCGAAGCTGGTCGACGCCAAGGGCGTCTCGCGGCTGTACCGTCAGAGGATCTCGACGTTCCAGCTGGTGCTGCTGGCGCTGGCCGGGCTCGCCGCCCTCGCGGTCGCGCTCTGGGCCACTCCCGGCGGGCAGGCGCTGGTCCAGATCCTCGGCGCCCGGCTCGATGCCATGCTGTCCTGGTTCACCATGCTGTTCTCACCCCGGGCCACCGGGTCGTAGGAGGGTCCCGACCCCGTGATCGATTTTCGCTATCACCTCGTCTCGCTGATCTCCGTGTTCCTGGCGCTCGCCGTCGGGATCGTGCTCGGCGCCGGCCCCCTGCGCGAGAACCTCGGCAATCAGCTGGCCGAGCAGGTCGAGCAGCTGCGCACGGAACAGGACGACCTGCGCACGCAGGCCGACGAGCTCGAGACCGAGAAGGACCAGCTGGCCTCCTTCATCACCGAGCTCGGTCCCGACCTGGTCGACGACACCCTCACGGGGACCCGGGTGGCCGTGCTCACCGACGACGCCTCCACCCGCGCCGGCATCGACCGCATCACGGCGCTGCTCGAGGATGCCGGTGCCGCCTCCACGGTGCAGATCGATCTTCAGCCCGCACTGTGGGAACCCGATCAGGAGCAGCAGCGCAGTGAGGCCATCGAGGAGATCCGCGACATCGCTCCCAGCGTTCTCGGTGACGGGTCGACCTCCTCCGAGCAGCTCTCGGCGGTGGTCGTGGCCCTGTTGAGCCCACCGGCGACCGGAGAGCTCACTCCCGAGCTGCGCGATCAGCTCTGGCAGGTCCTCACGGATCATCAGCTGGTCGCGGTCGACGGCGAGGCGCCGGCCGAGGTGGATGCGGCCCTGTACGCCAGTGCCGCGCCCGAGGAGCTGACCGGCGGGACCGAGGACGACGCGGTCGCCACCGAGCGTGCTCAGAGTCTGCTCTCCTCGCAGACCGCGCTGCTGGGAGCGCTCGCCGGGACGGGCATGCCCGCGGTGGTCTCCGCCGCGACCCCCGGCAACGATGCCACCACCGGCATCCTGCGCACCGTCCGCGGCGACGACGTATACGACAGTATCTCGACCACCGACCGGCTCCAGGAGGCCGACGGGCCGGTGCTGTCGGTCCTCGCCCTGATCGAGCAGGTCCGCGGCGGGGCGGGTGCCTACGGGACGACCGCGGACGCCGAGGATCGGCTCCCTGCCCTGCCCGAGACGCAGGGCGTCGGGGAGGACTCCGGCGGCGGCGAGGGCCCGACACCCTCGGACGGCGGGGGAGCGGAGTGAGCGCGGGCAATCCTGCGGCGCCCCCGGGCCCGCGGCGGCTGCGCAGCGTGCAGACAGCGCTCCGCGAGGAGCTGCGCCGTACCAACTTCGCCGGTCGCGCCGTGAGCCTGGCCGAAGGAGTGCTCGTGATCGCCGGGACCAGCGCGCTGGCACTGCGGAGCCGGCGCCGATCCGATGCCGCCGTGCTCGCCGGCATCGGCGCCCTGGGGCTTGCCGACGACCTGCTCGAGCCGCGCCTGCGCCGTGCCGGCCGCACCGTCTCCAAGGGGCTTCGCGGGCACCTCGGCGCATTGCGGGAGGGGCAGCTGACCACCGGAGCCGCCAAGGCGCTCGGCATCCCCGTGCTCGCCATGGCGGGTGCCGCCGCAGCTCCGCGACCACGGTCAGCGGTGATGATCGCGATCGACGGAGCCCTGGTCGCCGGCTGCGCGAACCTCGCCAACCTGCTGGACCTGCGACCTGGCCGCGCCCTGAAGGCCGTGCTGCCCGCGGCCGCGCTGCTGGCGGCCCGTCCCGCACGGGCCGGCACGGAGGGGGAAGCCGGGCGCGCCCTGGCCCTCGCCGCTCTCGTCCCCGGCCTGCTGGTGCTCCCGGCGGACGTCCGCGAGCACGGCATGCTCGGCGACGCCGGGGCGAACGTGCTGGGAGCCGCCGTCGGCACCGCTGCGACGCGGATCCTCCCGGAGCCGGCCAGGGCCGTCCTGCTCGTCGCCGTCGTCGCCCTCACGCTGACCAGCGAGAAGGTCAGCTTCAGCGCCGTCATCGAATCCACCCCGGCTCTGCGTGCCGTGGACAGGCTGGGGCGCCGCAGCGCCATGCCGTCCGCGCCCGCTGCGCCCCGCGGAGCGGACGACGAGCCCGACGCCGAGGAGAAGGCACGATGAGCACGTCGCATCCTGGGCACACGGGCCATCCCGACTCGACTGCCGCGGCGCCCGCTGGCATCGCCGGAGCCGTGCTGCGCGGCGCCGGACTGATCCTGGTGATCACGGTGCTCGCCAGGATCGCCGGGTTCGTGCGCTACCTCGTATTCGGTGCCAGCGTGGGCGCCGGTGACGTCGGCACCGCGTACGCCACCGCCAACATGCTGCCCAACGTGCTGTTCGAGATCATCGCCGGCGGAGCGCTCGCCGCCGTGGTGGTCCCGCTGATCGCCGGCCTCGTCCCCGAGCGGGACTCCGACGATCGTGCTGCCAGCGGCGCCGCCTCCGGGCACAGCATCGACGGGACCGACGCGGTCGACGACGCCCCCGGTGACGGCCCCGCTGACAGGAGCCCGAACGAGGGCCCCGGCAGAGCCGGGATGCCCGTGCCGGTGCCCACCCGCGCCGACGACGACCTCCCGCCCCGGCGGGACCGCCGTGACGGAGCCGCCCGCGCCGACCGGATCGTCTCGGTGCTGCTGACGTGGACGCTGCTGGGAACCGTCGTGCTCGCAGCGATCGTCATCGGATTCGCCGAGCCCCTGGCCCAGCTGCTGCTGGTCAGCGAGGACACCGGCTCCGGAGGCGTCCACCTCGGAGCGACCCTGCTGCGCATCTTCGCGGTCCAGCTCCCGCTGTACGGGATCTCGGTGGTGCTCGGCGCGTACCTCCAGGCCCGCAAGCGATTCCTGTGGCCCGCGATGATGCCGCTGATCTCCTCGCTCGTGGTGATGGGCTCCTACCGCGTCTATGCATGGCTGGTGCCGCCGGTCGCCACCACCACCACGATCGGCGACGGCGCGATCGCGTGGCTGGGATGGGGGACCACGGCCGGGGTCGCCGCGATGGCTGTCCCGGTCGCGATCGCGGCGCTGCGTGCCGGGCTGCGCGTGCGCCCGGCACTGACGATGCCGCCGCGCTACGGGCGCCGTGCCCTCGCACTCGGCGGTGCCGGTCTCGGTGCCGTCGGTGCTCAGCAGGCCGTGCTCGCCATCGTCCTGCTGCTGGCGATGCGCGCCGGCGGCACCGGGACCCTGCCGGTCTTCCAGTACGCTCAGGCGCTGTACCTGCTGCCGTACGCGATCCTCGTGGTGCCGCTGGTCACTGCTGTCTTCCCCCATCTCTCCGAGATGCGGCTGGTCGGCGACACCACCGGGTTCGCCCGGGTCGCCTCCGCCTCGGTGCGCACCGTCATGATCGTCTCCGTGGTCGGTGCTGCGGTCCTGTTCGCCGGGGCCCCTGCGCTCGAGCAGTTCTTCCGCCTGGTGGATCGCTCCGGCGCGGCCGGCGTCGGGTCCACCGCCGCCGCCTTCGCACTGGGGCTGGCCGGCTTCGCCGTCGCGACCCAGTGCACCCGGATCCTGGCGGCCGCGCTGCGCGCCCGTGACGCCCTGCTGGTCGGGTCGGTGGGCTGGGGCATCGCTGCCGTGATGATCCTGATCCTGATCATCCCCAGTCCCACCCGCTCGGCCGCCGAGGCCGCCACCGCCTTCGGCATCACGATCGCCGTGGGCATGGCGCTGTCGGCGCTCGTGGGACTGGGCCGCATCGCCGACGTGATCGAGCCGGGCGGCGACCTTCCCCGAGTGCGCCGCATGGCGGTCCTGGCGCCGGTGGCACTTCTGGCCGGCGGCATCCCCGGGATGCTGATCGCCAAGTGGTTGGTGACCACCGAGACCGGCGAGGTCGGCGCCGTGCTGTCCGGGCTCGCCGCGGGGGTCGTGGCCGCGCTGCTCGCCGGCGCCGTGATGGCCGCTGCTGACCCGCCGCTGGTGCGGGACGTGATCTCCCGCATGCGGCGCGGAACCGGAGCCGGGAAGATGACGCCGTGACCGCGACCGTGGTCCTGGTCAGGCCTCGGGCCAGCGGAGGTCTTGCAGCACATGTCGACCAGGAGCTCCAGGAGCTGACCCGGGCGGGCCACGATGTCCGCGAGGCCCGGGCGCGGATCGGAGAACGGCCCCGGCCGCTGGCGGACCTCCGCGCGGTGCGCGCACTGCACCGTTCGTTCAGCACCGCCCCGGTGCCGTCGGCGGTCCACGCCCACGGGCTGCGAGCCGGAGCGCTGAGCGCTCTGGCCATGCCCCGGGGACGCGAGCAGCGCCTGGTGGTCACTCTGCACAACCGCACCGTCGGCTCGCTCCTGGCTCGGGGTGTCGGTGCCGCGCTGCTGCGGGTCCTCGCCCGCCGCGCCGACACGGTTCTGGCTGTGTCCCCCGACCTCGCCGAGGACGCCCGGCGCGCCGGGGCCCGGGACGTCCGCCACGCCGTCATCCCCGCCCCGACGCGAGTCCCCACTGGCGGCACCGCTCCTGGCGGCGCTCGTCCCGGCGACGCCCCTCCTGGTGACTCCCCTCCTGTCGACGCCCCTCCTGGCGGCGCTCCTCCGCTCGACGAGACTGCTGGGTCCGGCGGCGAGCAGGATCCGGCGGCTGCAGAGCCCCTCGACGTGCTGGTGATCGCGCGCCTGGCGGAGCAGAAGGGCCTGCACGACCTGCTCAGCGCTGCCGCCCTGCTCCGCGAGGGATCCCCGGTGCGGATCCGTGTGGCCGGCGACGGACCGCTGGAGAGCGAACTCCGCGACCGGATCCGCGCCGAGCGCCTGCCGGTTCAGCTGCTGGGCAGGCGCGATGACATCCCTGGTCTGCTGGCCGCGACGGACCTCGTCGTCTCCGCCGCCCGGTGGGAGGGCCAGCCGGTCGCTCTGCAGGAAGCGCTGCGGGCCGGCCGCGCGATCGTCGCGACCGACGCCGGCGGCACCCGCTGGGTGACCGGGTCCGCTGCTCGGCTGGTCCCCGTCGGGGACGCGCCCGCCCTGGCGTCCGCGATCGCCGAGCACCGCGACGTGCAGCTGCGAGAACGGGCTGAGCAGGCCTCACGCCGTCGTGCCCGGGAGCTGCCCACCGCAGGTGACATGATCGACCAGCTGGGCGATGTCCTGGCCCTGAACCAGGGCCGATGGTAGGTTGGGGGTCCGTGGCAGAGAGCAACGTGAGCACCCCCCATTCCGGTACCGGCCCGATTCCACGGATCGGCCAGGCCGCCTCGGCCAAGCCGTTCCGGAACCCCGGCACCACCAAACACATCTTCGTGACCGGGGGAGTGGTCTCCAGCCTCGGCAAGGGATTGACCGCCTCCTCCTTGGGGATGCTGCTGCGAAGCCGCGGCCTGCGGGTCACGATGCAGAAGCTGGACCCGTACCTGAACGTGGACCCCGGCACGATGAACCCGTTCCAGCACGGAGAGGTCTTCGTGACCGAGGACGGCGCCGAGACCGATCTGGACATCGGCCACTACGAGCGCTTCCTGGACGAGAACCTCACCGCCGACGCGAACGTCACCACCGGCCAGGTCTACTCCGGCGTCATCGCCAAGGAGCGCCGGGGCGAGTACCTCGGTGACACCGTGCAGGTCATCCCGCACATCACCAACGCCATCAAGGAGTCGATGCGCTCCCAGGCCGGCGATGACGTCGACGTGATCATCACCGAGGTGGGCGGGACCGTCGGCGATATCGAGTCCCAGCCGTTCCTGGAGGCCGCCCGCCAGGTCCGCCAGGACATCGGCCGCGACAGCGTCTTCTTCGTGCATGTCTCGCTGGTGCCCTTCATCGGCCCCTCCCAGGAGCTGAAGACCAAGCCGACCCAGCACTCCGTGGCCGCCCTGCGCTCGATCGGCATCCAGCCCGACGCGATCGTGCTGCGCGCGGACCGTGAGCTGCCGACCTCGGTCAAGGCCAAGATCTCCTCCATGTGCGACGTCGACATCGACGCCGTCGTCACCTGCGCGGACGCGCCGTCGATCTACGAGATCCCGCTGGTGATCCACGGGGAGGGACTGGACGCCTACGCGATCCGCCGCCTCGACCTGCTCAGCCACGACGTGGACTGGACCCAGTGGGAGTCCCTCCTGCAGCGCGTCCAGCACCCGGTCTACGAGGTGACCGTGGCCCTGGTCGGCAAGTACATCGACCTGCCCGACGCGTACCTCTCGGTCACCGAGGCATTGCGCGCCGGCGGCTTCCATCACTCGGCGAAGGTGTCCATCCGCTGGGTCGAGGCCGATCTGTGCGAGACCGAGGACGGCGCCCACCAGCAGCTGCGCGATGTCGACGCGATCGTGGTCCCCGGCGGCTTCGGGATCCGCGGGGTCGACGGCAAGGTCGGTGCGCTGCATTACGCCCGCACCCACTCGATTCCGACCCTGGGCCTCTGCCTGGGCCTGCAGTCGATGGTCATCGAATACGCCCGGCACGAGCTGGGCCTGGCCGGCGCGCACTCCACGGAGTTCGAGCCGGCCTGCGAGCACCCGGTGATCGCGACCATGGCCGAACAGGCCGACATCGTCTCCGGCGCAGGCAACCTCGGCGGCACCATGCGCCTGGGCTCCTACGACCACACGCTGGTCGAGGGGTCCCTCGCCGCCCGCACCTACGGCAGCACGCGGGCGGCCGAGCGCCACCGCCACCGCTACGAGGTCAACAACGCCTACCGTGAACAGCTCGAGGAGGCCGGCCTGGTCGTCTCCGGCGTCTCGGCGGACCGTTCTCTGGTGGAGTACGTGGAGCTGCCCACGGATGTGCATCCGTACTACATCGGCACTCAGGCACATCCCGAGCTGAAGTCCCGGCCCACCCGCGCCCACCCGCTGTTCGCGGGGCTCATCGGCGCGGCGCTCGACCTGCAGAAGGCCACCCGTCTGCTCGAGGTCGAGCCGGAGCCGGTCACGGACGAATCGAGCGAGGCGGCCGACGAGCCCGCGCCCGCCGCGGGCGACCGGGACTGACCCGATGACCCTGGCCGACGAGCCCGGCTCCCGCCCCGTCTCGGCGCGGGAGCGGGTCCACTCCGGGATGGTGTGGGACATCGTCCGTGACACCGTCGAGTTCGCCCCGGGGGTGCAGTTCCAGCGTGAGTACATGTGGCACACCGGGGCGGTCGCGGTGCTCGCCGTCGACGACCAGGACCGAGTGCTGCTGATCCGGCAGTACCGCCATCCCGTCGGCCACACGCTCTGGGAGATCCCGGCGGGTCTGCTCGATGTGAACGGCGAGGCGCCTCACGTCGGCGCCGCGCGCGAACTGTCCGAGGAGACCGGACACGCCGCCGCGCACCTGCAGACACTGGTGGACCTGCGGCCGAGCCCCGGCGGCAGCGATGAGGTGATCCGGGTCTACCTCGCCACGGGCGTCACCGCGCTGACGGAGGAGGGCGAGTTCGTACGCACCGACGAAGAAGCCGAGATCGAGGTGCGCTGGGTGCCCCTGGCCGAGGCGGTCACGGCCGTGCTGGAGGGACGCCTCACCAACGCGACGACCATCGCCGGTGTCCTCGCACTGCACGCTCAGCGGACCCTCGCCGCCACTGGCGCTCCCGTACCACCGCTGCGAGCGGCCGATGCGCCGTGGATGGAGCGGCCCGGTCGGGACTGAGCCTCCGTGGTCGACCGAGCCTCAGCCGTCGACATACAGGCAGAACGGATGCCCGGCCGGGTCCAGCACCACACGGACATCATCCTGTGGTTGGAACTCGGCCACGGTGGCTCCCAGCTCCCGAGCTGCGGCGACGGCCTGCTCGAGGTCGCGTGCCCCGATGTCGAGGTGGAGCATCATGTGCGGGTCCCCGGGACCTGCGGGCCACATGGGAGGCGCGTAGTGCTCCTCGCTCTGGAACGCGAGGTTCGCCGGGGCGCCGGGGATCTGCATCGTGCACCAGTCCGGCGTGTCCTGATGCAGCGGCCACCCGAGCAGGTCACGGTAGAAGTGCGCGAGAGGCTGCGCCCTCGGGGCGCTGAGCACGACCCCGATCCAGCCGCTCAGGTGCGGGCGGGGAGTTTCGCGGGAAGATTCGTCGTCCATCCCCGTAGCGAACACCCGCCGCGGCCGGACGGCAAGGGTTCCGCTCCCGGCGCCGCGGCCCTGGCCGGCCGGTGCTCACCCGCAGCCGCAGGCCGGCTCGTCCAGGTGCACACTCAGCCCCGACTGTCCGGGCAGCACATGGGGTGCCAGCTCCCACTCCGGCGTGTACTGACCGGTGAACTGCGGCCGGTAGGGGAGCGGGGCCTCCGTGAACAGGCCGTCCAGCCGCGTCCGCAGGCTCCGACGGACAGGCGCGGTGTCCTCGATCCGGTCCGCACTGGGCAGCGCCCACGGACTCAGCACATCCATCCCGGTGTACGCGAAGGTGCCGTGGAGGAGCCCGAACAGCAGCTCGTGCAGCTCCCCGGACTTGCCCCGCGGCCCGATCGCGTGTGGCCGGTCTCCGAGCGTGGTGACCACCAGGGCCCGCTTCTGCCTGAACGGGCCCTGCTCGAATCTCAGCCGCCGCCCGGTCTCGGGATCGGTGCCGAAGGCGAACCCGCTGACGAACACCCGGTCGAACCAGCCCTTCATCAGAGCAGGCATCCCGTACCACCACAGAGGGAACTGGAGCACGATCGCAGCGGCCCGCTCCAGCTTCGCCTGCTCCCGCACGACATCTGCCGGCTGCCTCCCGGTCAGGAGCGCCTGGCGGGTATCCGCGCTGACCCGGAACCGCTCCGGCGGCTCGTCGCAGCCCGCGGTGTCGGCGCCGGGCCGCTCGACACGGCCGCCGTCGCGCGGACGCAGCACGGGATCCCACTCCATGGCGTAGAGGTCGGATTCGATGACGCTGTGTCCGAGCCGGCGCAGATGGGCGATCCCGTCGCGACGCAGCGCGCCGTTCAGCGAACGCGGCTCCGGGTGCGCACTCACCCACAGGACCGTCCGCGTCCCGTCGGTGCCGTCGGCCGCGTCGCCGGGTTCGGAGCGTGCGGGCCGGGTCGGCCGGCCGGCGCGCCCCGGCCCTCGAGGTGCGGCCGAAGCCGCGGTGTCATTCTCGGTGTGATTCGACATGACCCCATGGTCACGCGACGCCTACGATAGGGGAAGTACGGACATTTCTGTCCACTGGTCAGGAGGTGCGCATGCGATTGCCGGTGCAGCGAGCCATGGAGGTGTGCCCCGTCGAGGTGGCGGTGTCCGTCCTCGGTGGCACCTGGAAGCTCACCCTGGTGAAGCACCTCCTGGAGGGCACCAGACGGTTCAACGAGCTCGGGCGGCTGGTCCCGCTCGCGAACACCCGGACGCTCACGCGGCAGCTCCGCGAGCTCGAGGAGGACGGCATCGTGCGGCGCACGGTCTACCGCGAGGTTCCGCCGAAGGTGGAGTACAGCCTGACCGATCTCGGACGGAGCCTCGGGGGCATCGTCGAGCGCATGGACCGATGGGGCGAGCACTTCGCCGAAGACCGCGCACAGATGACCGCTCGCGACGAGCCGGCGCACGCGCCCGCCCGCGACGAGGCGCGGTGACCCGCGACTGTCAGGCCCTGACGAGCCCGGCGATGAGTCAGTCCTCCGCCGGCTCCGGGGCCGGGCTCTGCTCGCTCTGCTCGGTCAGCGCCCGGTGGATCACGGGCGCTGCCTGGTGCGCCTGCCACGGGCGGGCTCCCAGCGCGACCAGCTCCTCCTCCAGCACCGTCTCCTCGGGCACCGACTCGTGCTCCCACACCCAGTGGCGCAGCAGCGAGGGCTGGACGAGGTTCTCCGCCGGCAGCTCGAGATCCTCGGCGCGCTCACCGATGGCGGTGCGGACGACCTGATAGCGCTCCCAGACCTCCGGGTACTTCTTGGCCCAGAGCTTGTGCGGCGGCGGGTAGGAGCGCTCCGAGCGCTCGGGAAGGTGCGAGGCGGGCAGCTCGATCCCGGAGCGAGCCGCCTTCCACCAGATGTCCTTCCCGCGCAGCTTCGCAGGCAGAGCACGCTCGAAGGCCTCGCGGCCGCGGGTCGCCTCCTTGGCGGCGGCGACGATGTCACGGTCCTTGATCACGCGATGCGGTGAGAGATCCTCGCTGCGCGCGATCTCGTCGCGCCGCAGCCACATCTCGCGGGCCGCAGCCAGCTGTCGTGCCGAACGCAGCGACCCCAGTCCATGCATGCCGCGCCAGCTCGCCGAACGGGGCGGTCCCAGCTCTCGAGTGCGCTCGTACTCGAACTCCTGACGCGCCCAGTCCTCCTTGCCCGCATCCCGGAGCCGCTGCTCCAGCACGTCGCGCACCTCGACCAGCACCTCGACGTCGAGCGCGGCATAGGTCAGCCAGCCCGGAGGGAGCGGTCGCTTCGACCAGTCGGCGGCGGAGTGCTCCTTCGCCAGGCGCAGCCCCAGAGTGTCCTCCACGACGGCGCCCAGGCCCACCCGCTCCATGCCGAGCAGACGGGCGGCCAGTTCGGTGTCGAACAGGCTGCCGGGCTTCATGCCCAACTCGGCCAGGCTCGGCAGGTCCTGGTCAGCGGCGTGAAGCACCCATTCACGGGAGGCCAGCAGGTCCAGCAGCGTCGAGGGCATGGTGAAGGCGAGCGGATCGATCAGCAGGGTGCCGGCAGCCTCGGTGCGCAGCTGCACCAGATAGGCGCGCGGGCTGTAGCGGTAGCTGGAGGCCCTCTCGGCATCGACGGCGACGGGCTCGTAGGGCTCCGTGGACGCGGCCTCGCACCATGCCAGCACCGGCTGGATCCGATCGATCACCGGCACGAAACCGTCGCGGGGCGCCGTCAGATCAGTGGTGGTGGGTGCATCGGTCACCGAGCGTCACCGGCTTCCTCGGGGCGCGGTGCCCTCGCGTGGTGGGTGGGAGCGATGGGGGCGACCCGCGGCGGCGCCGGGGGCAGCCCGCCTGCGGCGGCCAGCATCGCCGTCCAGGCCGCGAAGTGCGGTGCGAGGTCGGGGGTCGTGGCCTCGGCCGACGAGCCGCCGAGGGCGAGCGGCGGCGTCTCCGGCCCGGCCGCGGAGGCGCTCGTCGTCTCCGATGCCTCCGGGGTCCATGACACGCGCATCTCGACGTCCACGGTGGATGGCCGTGAGGCGAGCGCCCCGTAGGACTGGGAGACCACCCGCGTGGCGGTGCAGCCCAGTTCGCGCGCGTCGGCACCGTGCAGCTCGAGGGATTCGGTGACCCATGACCATGCGACGTCCCCGAGCATCGACTCGACGGCGAACTCCGGCTCCAGCTGCGCCTGGACCAGTGCCACCACGCGGTAGGTGCCGTCCCACGCCTCCTGCCCGGCAGGGTCGTGGAGGATGACCAGACGGCCGGAGGCGAGCTCCTCGTCGTGCACGAGCACCTCGCCCGTGCAGGCCCAGGTCGACGGCGCCATCTTCGAGGGCGCCGGGATGTCGCGCCATGTGAACTCGGGGCGGACCGGAGCGCTGGTCATGGCGTCGATGGCGGCACGGAAGGTGTCGTCGCCGGAGCGGAATCGATGGACGGACACACCGTGAGACTATCCGCGCGGGCGCCCGCCCCGGAACAGGCGCGCCGCGACCTCCTGCGGCAGGGCCCGCTCTCCTCGCCGGTTCCCCGACCCGTGAGCAGCCCGTGGCCGGGCCGGCCGCCGTCGGCGGTGGGAGCGCCGCGGGGCGGTGCGGTCAGCGTGCGGAGGCGTCCGCGGCGGGGGCGTCGTCGCTGTGGACCAGGCTGATCGAGTTGATGCAGTAGCGCTGGTCCGTGGGGGTGTCGAAGCCCTCGCCCTCGAAGACGTGCCCGAGGTGTGAACCGCAGTTCGCACAGCGCACCTCGATGCGGCGCATACCCATCGAGGTGTCCTCGAGCAGCTCGACCGAGTCGGAGTCCGTCGGCGCGTAGAAGGCCGGCCACCCGCAGTGGGCATCGAACTGGGTCTCCGCCGTGAACAGCTCCGCGCCGCAGGCCTTGCAGGCGTAGGTCCCGGCGGGCCGGACCTCCTCGTACTCGCCGGTGCCGGGACGCTCCGTGCCGCCCTGGCGCAGGACCTGGTACTCCTCGGGGGAGAGGCGCCGGCGCCATTCCTCCTCGCTGATCGCGATCGGGTAGGGACGCGTGCCGATGGGGTCGGTGGTCATGGGGGAGCCCTCCGATCTGCGGCGCTGCGGGCGTCGCTCTCGCCGATGGATCGAGCGCGCGCCTCGCCCAGGGACGGACACGGCGCTCACAGCTGCAATTCTAGCTCGCCGATAGGATGATCGGCATGACGCGAGAGTTCTTCCGGTGCCGGCCCGAGACAGGTCCCCTCGCGTGGACCCGCGCCCTGCGACCCCGTTCCGACCAGGGAAGATGGGCGGAAGCTGCCGTCGTGGGGGCGGTGGGAGCGGCGTCGATGTTCACGCTCAGCGCAGGACTGCTGACCCTCGGGGCCCGCGTGATGGCGCGCCTGCCGCTGGTGCCGCAGCAGGGCCTGCGCCAACGCTCCGACCTTCCTGTGCGAGCGGTCCATCCCGACCGTGTCCATCTCGACGCGACCAAGGAAGCCGCGAGAGCCGGGTACCTCGCGCTGAGGCAGTCCGGTGGCGCGGTCCACGTGCGGCTGGGCCCGGTGGACGGCCGTCCCACCCCGACCACGGTGTCCCGTCCGCTGCTGGCCTCCGACACGGCCGAGCAGCTGACGGTCGAGAAGGCCGGCGTCAACGGTTTCTTCTGGGCGGGGTCCCCGCAGACCGCGCACGGGCTGGAGACCGAGGAGGTCGAGGTCGACTCGCCCGTCGGCCACATGCCCGCGTGGCTGGTGCGGCCCGATGCGGCGCAGGGAGCGGCCCCCGGCCGCGAGGACACGTGGGCCATCCTCATCCACGGCCACGGCTCCACCCGGGGCGAGGCGCTGCGGGTGATCCCTCTGCTGCACCGGCTGGGACTGACCAGCCTGGCGATCACCTACCGCAACGACACCGGCGCCCCGGCGTCCGCGGACAGCATGCACCACCTCGGGGTCGCCGAGTGGGAGGACACCGAGGCCGCGATCGAGTTCGCGCTGGCCCGGGGAGCCCGCCGCGTCGTCCTGGTCGGTTGGTCGATGGGCGGGAGCATCGCCCTGCGCACCTCGGTACGGTCGGCCCATCGTGATCTCATCACTGCGGTGGTGCTCGACTCGCCGGCGGTGGACTGGCGGGACATCCTCATCTATCACGCCACGGCGCTGAAGGCGCCGCGGCAGATGCGGCGCCTGGCGATGTGGATGATGACCTCCCGCGTCGGAGCTCGGATGGTGCGGCTGCACGAGCCGCTCGCCCTGCACGAGATGACCCCGGAGTTCTACGCCGCCCACCTCACCCATCCCACTCTCCTGTTCCACGCGCTGGATGACTCGACCGTCCCTCCCGGTCCCAGTCGGAGACTGGCGGCGCTGCGTGGCGACCTGGTGGAGTTCGTGCCCTTCGAGGGCGCCTCGCACACGCGCGAATGGAACCGGGATCCTGCCCGGTTCGAGTGGCTGCTGGCTGATCATCTGGTGCGCGTCCTCGACCTCGATGAGGACGTCAGCTCGTGGCAGCTGCCGGTGCGCGACCCCGCCGCCGCCCCGCTCGCCGAATCCATCGGACTGCGTCTGTGAGCTCACGCGCTCGTGGTCCGGTCCGGTCCGGTGGCGGAACATACACTGGCCGACGTGACTGATGCGCTCTGCGACCGCCGGCCGGAACCTACCCTCGAGCGTCTGCTCGCGGATCTGGTCCCGCCGCCGAGGTTCTCCGGGGCGCGGCTGGAGAACTATGTGCCTGATCCCGCGTTTCCCTCGCAGGAGCAGGCCAAGCACAGCATCTCCGAGTTCGCCGCCCAGCTGGGCAGGCCGCGGGGCGGTTTCCTGGCGCGGCTGCGGCGCCGCCCGGAGCCCGCGCGCGGGCTGTATCTCGACGGTGGTTTCGGCGTGGGCAAGACCCACCTGCTGACCTCCCTCTTCCACGCCGTCCAGGGCGAGCGCGTCTACGGGACGTTCGTCGAGTACACCGACCTGGTGGGCGCGCTCGGCTTCCAGAAGGCCGTGGACCTGCTGGGGCAGTCGGTGCTGGTGTGCATCGACGAGTTCGAGCTCGACGACCCGGGTGACACGCTGTTGATGACCCGGCTCATCCGTGAGCTGTCCGACCGGGGAGTCGCGGTGGCGGCGACCTCCAACACGCTGCCCGACGCACTCGGTGAGGGTCGGTTCGCGGCGCAGGACTTCCTGCGCGAGATCCAGGCGATGGCCGAGCGCTTCGAAGTGATCCGCATCGACGGCGAGGACTACCGCCACCGCGACGGTGTGACCGAGGTCGTCGCACTGCCCGAGGACCAGGTGCGCGACCATGCCGCGGGCCTGGCCGACGCCACCTTGGATTCCTTCGACGACCTGCTGCGCCACCTCACGCGGCTGCATCCCTCCCGGTACGGGGCCATGCTCGACGGCGTCGCGGCCGTCCATCTGACCGGGATGCATGAGCTCTCCCACCACCACGACGCGCTGCGCTTCGTCGTCCTCGTCGACCGGCTCTACGACCGTGAGGTGCCCACCCTGGTCTCGGCCGCCGCCTTGCCGCCACGCACGGACACGGCCCGGGAGACGGACGCGGCAGGGAACGGGCCGTCCTCGCCGGCGACCACCGGGGACCGCCCCGCGGAGCCCACCGTGATCACCGAGCTGTTCGCGCCCGACCTGCTGCGCAGCGGATACCGCAAGAAGTACCTCCGGGCGCTGTCGCGGCTCGCCTCGCTCACGCACGACGGCAATGCCCTCGCCGCCGGGACATCGGGTCCCCGGACCGCGGAGCGCACTGCGTGAACGGCCCGGCCGAGCGAGCTTCCGCCACGGCCTCCGCAGCTCGCGGATCCCGCTCGGAGCAGGCCCGTCGGGCCCTCGCCGCGCGGATCATGGACGGCACGCTCGCTCCGGGCACCCCGCTGCGAATCGGCGTGCTCTCCCACGAACTGGGCATGAGCGCGACACCGGTGCGGGAGGCGCTGAACCTGCTGACCGGTGAGAAGCTCGTCGACTATCTGCCCATGCGTGGCTTCGTGGTCACCATGCCGCCCGATGACGATCAGGTGCGCTGGATGGGGGAGGCGCGGCTGCTGCTGGAGCCGGAGCTCGCAGCGCTCGCCGCCGCGCGCGCCACGGCGAGCCAGCGCGAGGACCTGGCCGCGACCCTCGAGCGCACCCGGTCCGCCGGTGTCGGGGCCCGCTTCAGCGAGTACGAGGGGTACCTGCAGCATTCCAGCGCCTTCCACGCGGAGATCGCGGGCGCCGCGCGCAACCCGTATCTCGCGGCCGCGCTCGAGGCGATCCCCGTGCACACGCTGCGGTTCCGCCGTTTCGGCGACGCCGGTGTCGACGACGCCGAGGTCTCGCTCGCCGAGCATCGCGAGGTGCTCGAGGCGGTGCAGCGCGGCGACGAGGACGCCGCGCGGGCGGCGATGAGCGCCCACGTCCGCGGAGTCACCGCCCGGTCACTGGGCAGTGCCGGCTCGCCATGAGGCGGCTCAGCTCTCGGGATCCAGATAGAGCTCCTGTATCGCCGCGTGGTCCTCGTCGCCGTGCCCCTGCTCGACCGCCTCGGTGAACTGCTCGAGCAGTACGGGCAGGAGTCGCGCCGGCAGCGCCGCACGGTCCGCCGCCGCGGTCGCATACCGCAGATCCTTGACCTGGTTGATGGTCGAGCCACCTGACGAGTACTCGCGGGACAGCAGCTTCTGCTTCTTCTGACTGAGCACCTCACTGCGGGCCAGGCCGCTGCCGAGCAGCTCCACCACCTGCTCGGCATCGAGGCCGGAGCGCCGGGCCAGGGCGAGCGCCTCTCCGAGGGCGGCGAGGGTCCCGCCGACGACGATCTGATTGCACAGCTTCGCCACCGCCCCGCTGCCGAGCGGGCCCAGGTGCTCCACGGCGCCGCCGATGATCTCCAGGACGGGCCGCACTGCGGTGACGTCCGCCTCCGCCCCGCCGATCATGATCGACAGGGTGCCGGCGTCCGCCCCGGCGATCCCGCCGGACATCGGGGCATCGACCACGGAGATCCCGTCGGCTGCCAGCTCGTCGGCGAGAGACCTCACGGTGTCGGGGCCGGTGGTCGACATGATCACCAAGCGCGCACCGGCCGCGCCCCATGCTGCCCGGGTCTCCGCGTCCAGGCGCTCCCGCAGCTGGGCCACGTCGGGCAGCACCGAGAGGATCACGGGGGCCGCGGCGTGCGCGAGGGTCTCGGCGCGTCGTGCGCCGGCGGCGACGAGGTCGTCAGCCCGGGCGGGCGTGCGGTTCCACACCACCACGGAGTCCGGGGCGGCGGCGACCAGGTTGGCGGCGATGGGATGGCCCATCGGCCCCAGGCCGAGGACTGCGGTCCGGGGATGGTCCATGGTGACTCCTTCACAGGTGCTGGGCCGGGGCATAGACTCCAGATCATATTTTATTCGGCAGTCCGCCGTCCCCGGTCCTTCAGGAGCATCCCATGGCGCTTCCGGCCTATCCCGCCTCACCGTTCCCCGATCTGCCCGCCGCACTGGTCACGGGCGCCGCCTCACCGCGCGGCATCGGCCGGGCCACCGCGCACCGTCTTGCGCGAGAGGGGTGGGCCGTCGCCGTCGTCGACCTCGACGGCGGGGCGTGCGCGGAGCTCGCCGGGGAGCTCACGGAGCGGTATGGGGTCCCGGCGCTGGGTCTCGGTGTCGACATCTCCGACGAGCAGGCGGTCGCCGACGCCGTCGCCCGGATCGATGCCGAGCTGCCGCAGCTGGTCGGCGTGGTCAACAATGCCGGCATCTCCTCGCCCACCCCGTTCACCGAGGTGAGCACCGAGGAATGGCGGCGAGTCTTCGACGTCAACGTCCACGGCACCTTCTTCGTGACCCGCGAGGCCGTGGCGATCTTCCGGCGGCACAGCCTCGGGCGCATCGTGAACATCTCCAGCGCCTCGGCCGAGCGCGGCGGCGGCGTCTACGGCCGCGCCGCATACTCCGGTTCCAAGGCCGCGCTGCTGGGGATGGCCAAGACGTGGGCTCGCGAGCTCGGGGAGTACGGCATCACCGCGAACTCGGTCGCTCCCGGCTCCATCGACACCGACATCATGGGTGGCCGGCTCACCGACGAGCGCAAGCAGGTGCTGCTCCAGGAGCTGCCCGTCGGCCGCGTCGGGACGGTCGACGATGTCGCCGGGGCCGTCCACTATCTGCTGGGCCGCGACGGCGGCTACCTGACCGGCGTCACCCTCGACGTCAACGGCGGCTCGCACATCCATTGAGGTCGGAGCCACGGAGGCGGAGACCGGGCAGCGACGACAGAGAAGACAGCGAAGACAGAGAAGACAGAGAAGGACGGACATGAGCGCACCTGGCACCCTCAGCGTCGACCTGAACGGGGCGACCGCCGTCGTCACCGGATCCACCCGCGGCATCGGCCGCGCGATCACCGAGCGGCTGCTCGCCGCCGGCGCCGAGGTGATCGGTCTCCAGCGCGGCACCGAGCCGGTCGGGCCCGGCCACCACTGCGTCGGCGTCGATCTCACCGATCCCGACGCCCGCGCCGAGGCGGTGCGCCAGGTGCTCGCCGAGCATGACGTCGACATCCTGGTCAACAACGCCGGAATCAACCTGCGTCACCGTTTCGAGGAGTTCCCGCTGCCGGAGTTCTCCGAGGTGATGAACGTCAATCTCGACGCCGTGGTGCAGCTGACGCAGGAGCTGGGCCGCCCGATGCTCGAGCGCGGCCGCGGTCGCATCATCAACATCGCCTCGATGCTCTCCTTCTTCGGAGGGCTCAACGCCTCGGCGTACGCGGCCTCCAAGGGCGCCGTGGCGCAGTTCACGAAGTCGGTGGCCAACGAGTGGGCCGGGCGCGGCGTGGCGGTCAATGCCGTCGCCCCCGGTTTCATCGCCACCGAGCTGAACGCCTCCCTGCGCGAGGACGAGGGTCGCAACAGCGAGATCGTCGGCCGGATCCCCGCCGGCCGGTGGGGCCGCGCCGACGACATCGCCGGCACCGTCCTCTTCCTCACCAGCGAGGGCGCAGAGTACGTGCACGGCACGGTGATCCCGGTCGACGGCGGGTATCTCGGCCGCTGATCCTTCCGGCCCCGCGGCGGGATCGGTCTGCGGCGCCGCAGCGTGACCGACCCACCGACCCGACGCGCGGCGCGGTGCCCGTGCTCGCCGAGCGTCCGCGGCTCGGTGCGCCGAGGGCCCGGGGCTCGACGCGGAGTCTGTGTACGCCGAGGGTCCGATGATCCATTACGGTGATCGCCGCACATCCGTCGCCGGGCCGTGCCGCGGCCCCGACATCCGAGAACGCCCGACATTCGACAAGGAGGGATCCGACGATGGATCCGACACCGGTCCAGGAGACCGACTGGACCAGCTGGCTCGGCGACGGCGGGCTGATGGCGCTGGCCGTGGTCGCGGTGGGACTGCTGCTGTTCCTCGTCATCCGGTTCAAGCTGCACGCCTTCCTCGCCCTCATCGTGGTCTCCCTGCTGACCGCGCTGGTGGCGGGCGTACCTGCCCAGAACGTGGTGCCCACGCTGGTGAGCAGCTTCAGCGAGACGCTCGGCGAGGTCGCGCTGCTGGTCGCGATCGGCGCGATGCTCGGCGCCCTGGTGGAGACCTCAGGAGGTGCGCGCGCCCTCGCCGAGGCCATGATCCGGCTGTTCGGCGAGAGGCACGCCCCGTTCGCGCTCGGGGTGACCTCGCTGTTCATCGGCTTCCCGATCTTCATGGACGCCGCGTTCGTGCTCATGATCCCGATCGTGTACGCCGTCGCCCGACGCTTGACGGGCAACGTCCTGGCCTTCGGTTTCCCCGTGGCCGCGGCCCTGTCGGTCATGCACGTCTACGTGCCCCCGCACCCCGGTCCGGTGGCCGCCTCCGGGTACGTCGATGCGGAGATCGGCGTCGTCATGATCCTCGGGCTGCTGCTGGCCTTCCCGACCTGGTACGTCTCCGGTCACCTCTGGGGCAAGCACGTCGCCCGCAAGTACAACCTGCCGGTGCGGGACCTCTTCGGCACGGCCGACGAGGCCGAGCAGGTCGAGAACCCGCCGGCGCCGTGGCAGGTCGTCCTCGTCCTGGTCCTGCCCCTGGTCCTCATCCTGTTCAACACCGGCCTGAACACGCTGGCCGGCGCCGGCCTCATCGAGGGCGAGGCAGGATGGGTGCATGCCCTGCGCATGGTCGGGGAGACCCCGATCGCGCTGCTCATCACCGCCCTGACCACGATCGTGCTGTTCGGCTTCCGCCGCGGCCGCTCGGGCACCGCCATCGAGACCACGGTGGACAGGGCGCTCGGCCCGATCTGCTCGGTCGTCCTGATCACCGGAGCCGGCGGGATGTTCGGCGGCGTGCTGGCGGCCACCGGCATCGGCAGCGCGATCGAGAACACCCTCGCGGCGGCAGGCATCCCGGTCATCTTCGCCGCCTACCTGATCGCGGTCGCGATGCGACTGGCACAGGGGTCTGCGACGGTCGCCCTGACCACCGCTGCGGCGCTGATCGCACCGGCCGTCCTCGCCTCCGGGGCCGGCACCGTGGAGCTCGCCTGCATCGTCATGGCGACGGCCGCCGGCTCCGTCTTCGCCGGCCATGTCAACGACTCGGGCTTCTGGCTGGTGGGCCGCCTGCTCGGCATGGACGTGAAGACCACGCTGAAGACCTGGACGATCCAGCAGGCCATCGAGTCCGTCGTGGCGTTCACGATCGTGCTGGCGGTCTACGGGGTCGTGCAGCTGTTCTGAGGGCCCGCGGGATCGCTCCGGCGGTCAGCCTCGGCGGCCGGTGGCCTCGAGCACCTCGGGATTGAGGATGTTCCGGGGCCGGCGGCCGCCCAGGACGTCGACGACGTTCTCGATCACACGGCGCTTCAGCTCGGTCTCGGACTCCTCGCTGTACCAGGAGGCGTGCGGGGTGAGCACCGCGGTCGGGCACTCGCGCAGCGGACTGTCCGCCGGCAGCGGCTCGGTCTCGAACACGTCCAGCCCCGCCCCGCGCAGATGGCCGGAGCGCAGCGCATCGACCACGGCCATGGTGTCGACCACGCCGCCACGGCTGGTGTTGACCAGCAGCGTGCCGGCCTGCATCCGGGCGATGGCGGCGGCGTCGACCAGATGATGGGTGTGCTCGGTCAGCGGCACGTGCACACTGATCACGTCCGAACCGGACAGCACCGTCTCCTGCTCCATCACCGCGATGCCGTCCTCGGTGGTCGTGCCCGGCTCGCGCATCGGGTCGCAGCCGTGGACGGAGAAGCCCAGGGCGCGCGCCTTGCGGGCGGTGGCCGCGCCGATGCGCCCGAGGCCGATGACGCCGAAGCTGCGGCCGGCGATGCGGTGCAGCGGTTTGACGGGGGCCAGCGAGTACGTGCCCTCGCGGAGGTTCCGGTCCAGCTGCACGACGCCTCGGGCCAGGGACACCGCCAGCGCGACGGCATGATCGGAGACGTCTTCGGTGCCGTAGTCCGGCACGTTGGACACGGCGACTCCGAGCGCGGTCGCCGCCGCGAGGTCGACGGTGTCCACGCCGACGCCGTACCTGCCGACGGCCCGGACCGTCGGCAGGGCCTCGAGCACCCGTCGGGTGATGGGGGCGTACTGCACCAGCAGGGCGTCGGCGCCCTGGGCCGCGGCGATCACCTCGTCCTCGGTGCCGGCCTGAGCCCGCACCAGCTCGGCGCCGGCGGCGTCGGCGACCGTCTGCTCCTCGGTCGTGCGCTCCTGGTCCAGATCGGTGATGACGATCTTCATGCAGGTCCTCCTCGTCTCGGGTGCTCGGGTGCTCGGGTCCTCGGGTGCTCGGGTGCTCGGGGATGTCGATCAGGCCGCGCCGCTGCGGAGCACCACGGCGCCGGGGCCGGCCAGGGAGATCCTGCCGTCGCCGTCGCGCGTGACCTCGCCGAACGCGGCGAGGACCTCCTTAGCGCGCGGTCCGGCGGTCAGCGGGCCGGTCCCGCGATGGGCGAGCACGCCCAGGTCTCCGCGGCGCAGCAGCACCGTCTCCTCGCCGAGGACGTCGACGTCGGTGCGGCGCAGGTCGGGATCGGTGAGGTCGGGGTGCCGGCGACGCAGCGCGATCAGGGTCCGGTACCACTGGAGCATCCGGGCGTGCACGCCTCCGGCGCGCTCGTCCCAGCGCAGCATCGCGGCCTCGAAGGTGGAGCGATCCTGGGGATCGGGCACCTCGGCGTCCCAGCCCATGGCGGCGAACTCCTCCGCGCGCCCCTGACTGACCAGCGGGCCGAGCTCGTCGTCATGGTCGGTGAAGTAGGTGAACGGGGTCGAGGCCGCCCACTCCTCGCCCTGGAACAGCATCGGGGTGCCCGGACCCAGCAGGATCAGGGCGATCGCGGCGGCGTGCTCACCGGCGGTCAGCGAGTGATGGATCCGGTCGCCGGCGGCGCGGTTGCCGATCTGATCGTGGTCCTGCAGGAAGGTCACGAAGGAATGGGCGTCGTAGGACGGCGAGCCGGGATCGACGGGATGACCCCACACCGTCCCGCGGAAGCTCGAGTACGTGCCGGTGTGCCGGAACACGCGGGCGAGGACCTTCGCCAGCACGTCGGCGGATCCGAAGTCGCCGTAGTAGCCCTGGCGCTCGCCGGAGATCCACGCGTGCACGCCGTGGTGGACGTCGTCGGCCCACTGCATGTCCATGCCGAGGCCACCGGCCGCGGTGGGCGTGACGGTGGTCGGATCATTGCGGTCCGACTCCGCGATCAGGGTCAGCTCGCGACCGGTCTCGCTCTCCCAGACGGCGACGGCGTCGGCCAGCTCGGCCAGGAAGTGGCGTTCGGAGTCGTCGCGGAGCTCATGCACGGCATCGAGTCGCAGGCCGTCCAGGCCCAGGTCGACGAGCCACTGTCGTGCGCTGCCCAGCAGGAAATCGCGGACGTGGCGGGAGCCGGGCTGGTCGAGGTTGATCGCCTGGCCCCACGGGGTCTCGTGCTGGTCGGTGAAGTAGGGGCCGAACTGCCCCAGATAGTTGCCGGCGGGTCCGAGATGGTTGTGCACCACGTCCAGGATCACCGCGAGACCGCGCTCATGGGCGGCGTCGAGGAACCGCGCCAGGCCGGCGGGGCCGCCGTAGGCGGCGTGGACCGCGTACAGCCCGACGCCGTCGTACCCCCAACCACGATCCCCGGGGAAGGTGGCCACCGGCATCAGCTCGACGGCGTCCACGCCGAGGTCGACGAGATCGTCGAGCCGCTGGATCGCGGAGTCGAATGTGCCTCCGTGCCCCTCGGGCCCCGCCGTGAAGGTCCCCACGTGCAGCTCGTAGAGCACGCGGCCGCGCAGACTGCGGCCCGCCCAGCCGACGGATCCACCCAGCAGCCGGGGGTCGACCACCTCACTGTCGCTGTGGACGCCGTCGGGCTGGGAGAGCGACCGGGGATCGGGCAGCCAGCGCTCGTCATCATCGAGACGGAAGGCGTAGCGGGCTCCGGGGACGGCGGGGACGTCGTCGAGGGTGAACCAGCCGTCCCCGGCCGGACGCATCGCGTGCTCGTTCCCGTCGATCCGGACGGTGACGGCATCGGCCGAGGGCGCCCACAGCTGGTAGCGGTCGTAGGCGCGCGGGGCCACCGGAGCAGGGACGGGGTCGTTCATCGCGACTCCTGGGCAGGAGGGGACGGGTGGGACGGGGCGGATTCCGCGGCGCCGCACCGGACCAGCAGGGCGATCGGCGCGTCGGCCAGGAGCTCGTCCAGGGCGAGCCGCCCGCCGTCGAACTCCGCGCCGCCGAGGGTGTCGCGCCAGCGGCCGTCGGGCAGGGCTATCCAGGCATCGCCCCATCCGCCCCGCTGGGCGAGGCCGTGGGCGAGACGGGTGACGACGGTGACGACCTCGACGGGTCCCTCTCCGCGGGCCCGGCCGAAGGCGACGGCGTGGGCGGTGGTGGTGGGCAGCGGCCGGTAGGTGGCCTCACGCCCCTGGAACAGCTCCGGCCGCTCCCGGCGCAGGACGAGCGCGCGGTGGGTGAGCCACAGCTTCTCGTCCCCGATCCCGTCGGGTCCCGCGCCGTCAATCATCCGCGCCAGCCTTTCGGCGTGTCCGGCATGGTCGGCGGGTCGGCGGTTGTCGGGGTCCACGAGTGAGAGGTCGACGGTCTCGTTGCCCTGGTACACGTCGGGCACCCCGGGCATCGTCAGCTGGATCAGCTTCTGGCCCAGGATCGCGGTGCGCTGGACCGCCAGCGTGCGCCGGGTCCAGTCCGTCAGGATGCGGTCGACCTCGTCGTGCGCCAGCGCCGCCCGGCCCAGGTCCAGCACCTGCTGCTCGTACTCCGTGTCCTGGTCGGTCCAGGTGGTGTGGGTCTTGGCCTCGCGCATCGCCTTGACCAGGTACTCCTCGAGCCGCTCGGCGGTGATCCGGGGGGCGTCCGAGCCGGGCAGGTCCCAGCAGGCGGCGAGGGTCTGCCACAGCAGCAGCTCGATGGCGCCGTCGACCCGATCCCCGCGCACCTCGGCGGTGACCCGGTCGAGGTCCTGGACCACCAGCGCCCACTCCAGCGGCTGCTCGGTGAGCACGGCCAGGCGGGCGCGCACGTCCTCGCTGCGCTTGGTGTCGTGCGTGGACAGGGTGGTCATGGTGTCGGGCCAGGTGAGGACCATCGTCTGGGCGTGATCGTGGAGATCGTCGGGCTCGACGCCGATGTGCTCCGGATCCGAGCCCACCTCATTGACCGCCAGGAAGCGGGTGTAGCGGTAGAAGGCCGTGTCCTCGAACGCCTTGGCGTGCACGGGGCCGCAGGTCTGGGCGAAGCGGACGATCACCTCGGCGCGCGCCGGGCTCTCGGTGCGGCCCGCACTGCCGACCTCGTCCCCGCACACCAGGGCCACGACGGTCTCCAGGGTCGTCACCAGGTCCTCGTCGTCGCCGAGCTCGCGCTGAGCTCTCTCCGCCGCCTGCTCGATCACGGCGCGCTCGGAACCGGGGGCGGGTTCGCCGGGGACGATGTAGGCCCGGTACCGGTCCATGGCCGACAGCAGGGCCATGACCGTCTTCTGGATGTTGCGCCGGGTGGTGTCCCGCAGCCGGATGTCCTCCTGGCAGATGGCGTAGATCAGGGAGGTCAGACGTTCGATCTCGGCCCAGAGACTGGTGGAGATGATGTGCTCGGTGGACTCCCGGGCGATCTCGGAGAACGGCCGCAGGTCACCGGTGCGGCGCTGCCAGAGGTGGGTCAGTCCCAGAGCGCCGTGCGGATCGTGGAAGAGGCCCCCGACCCTCCACAGGGCGTCATAGCCGGTGGTGCCGGCACAGGGGAAATCGCCGGGCAGGCGCTCCTCGCCCTCGAGGATCTTCTCCACCACGGTCCACGCCCCGCCGGTGGCGTCCTCGAGGTCGCGCAGATAGCCGCGAGGGTCGGTGAGGCCGTCGGGATGGTCGATCCGGTACCCGTCGATGATCCCCTCGGCCTGCAGCCGCAGCAGCGTGGCGTGCGTCGCCTCGAACACGTGCGGCAGCTCCACGCGGACCGCCGCGAGGGTGTCGACATCGAAGAAGCGACGGTAGTTCAGCTCGTCGTCCGCGACCTTCCAGTAGGCCAGGCGGTACCACTGGCGTTCCAGCAGATCGGCCAGCCCCAGGTGCTCGGTGCCCTCGGCGACGGGCAGGACGTGATCGTAGTAGCGCACCACGGTCTCGGTGCTGGTCGTGCCGTCGGCCTGTGGGATCTCCTCCTCGCCCACGGTGATCTCGTCGTCGGCCAGGACGGCGCCGATCGGGCGGCCCAGCACGGGTACCAGGATGGATCGCTCGGCCGACGGATCGAGGTCGAACCAGTCGGCGAACGGCGAGCGCGGGCCGTCGCGGAGCACTGACCACAGCGCACGGTTGTGCCAGATCGGGGTGGGGATCGCCATGTGGTTGGGCACCACGTCGACGATCATGCCCATCCCGTGCGCATGGGCGGCGTCGGCGAGGCGACGCAGCGCGTCCTCGCCGCCGATCTCCGCGCTGATCCGCGAGTGGTCGACGACGTCGTACCCGTGGGTGGAGCCCGGCGCGGCCTGGAGGACGGGGGAGCAGAAGACGTGCCCGACGCCGAGCCGGGCCAGATAGGGCACCAGGGCAGCGGCGTCGTCGGCCGTGAACCCCTCGTGCAGCTGGAGCCGATAGGTCGAGGTCGGGACAGCCGCCGCGCGGGCGCTGTCCGGGGGCGGAGTGGCGAGGTCGCTGGTCACGGCGGGCTGCTCTCCTTATGGGGGCGGAGCCTCCGGCGCGGAGGCTCCCGGATCAGGCGCGGACGGGCTGGTCGAAATCCTCGGCCGGTGAGCTCTCCCCGTCGAGATCCATCGGCGGGCGCATGAGGATCAGCAGCGAATGCCCCGCCCGCGACAGGGTCTCCCCGGCCGAGACCTGAGCGCCGAGGTCCAGGGCGCCCCCGGTCCCCAGGACGACCGTCCAGCGCTCCCCGTGATCCTCGGGTGGCAGCGTGAAGTCGACGGCGTTGCCGGAGGCGTTGAACATGACCAGTGCCGAGTCCCCGACGATGCGCTCACCGCGCGAGTTCGGCTCGGGAATGGCAGAGCCGTTGAGGAACATGGTCAGGCACTTGTTCTCGGCGGCATCCCAGTCCTCGGCGGACATCTGGGCGCCGTCGGTACCGATCCATTCGACGTCCGGCAGGGACGATTCGGCGTCGTCGCGCACGTCGCCCTGCAGGAAGCGGCGCCGGCGGAAGATCGGATGCTCACGGCGCAGAGCGATCATCTGCTGGGTGAACCAGAGCATCTCGCGCTGATCGGAGTCCAGATCCCACTCCATCCACGAGATCTCGTTGTCCTGGCAGTAGGTGTTGTTGTTGCCGCCCTGGCTGCGGCCCATCTCGTCGCCGTGGAGGATCATCGGCACGCCCTGGCTGACCAGCAGCGTGGCCATCAGATTCTTGGCGCGTCGAAGCCGCAGCGCCAGGACGTCCTCGTCCTCGGTCTCGCCCTCGGCGCCCGAGTTCCAGGAGCGGTTGTGGCTCTCGCCGTCGTTGTTGTCCTCGCCGTTGGCCTCGTTGTGGCGTTCGTTGTAGGACACCAGATCGCGGAGGGTGAACCCGTCGTGCGCGGTGACGAAGTTGATCGAGGCGATGGGCGTGCGGCCCGAGTGCTGGTAGAGATCCGAGCTGCCGGCCAGACGGGAGGTGAAGTCCCCGATCACGCCGGGCTCGGAGCGGTGGAAGTCGCGCACCGTGTCGCGGTAGCGGCCGTTCCACTCCGACCACAGCGGCGGGAAGCCGCCCACCTGGTAGCCGCCCTCGCCGAGGTCCCACGGCTCGGCGATGAGCTTGACCTGGGAGATGATCGGATCCTGCTGGATGATGTCGAAGAACGCCGAGAGCCGGTCCACCTCGTGCAGCTCACGCGCAAGGGTCGAGGCCAGGTCGAAGCGGAAGCCGTCCACGTGCATGTCGGTGACCCAGTACCGCAGCGAGTCCATGATCAGCTGCAGTACGTGCGGGGTACGCATCAGCAGCGAGTTCCCGGTGCCGGTGGTGTCGTAGTAGTGAGCCTTGTCGTCCTCGACGAGGCGGTAGTACGCGGCGTTGTCGATGCCCCGGAAGCACAGGGTGGGGCCCATGTGGTTGCCCTCGGCGGTGTGGTTGTAGACCACGTCGAGGATCACCTCGATGTCCGCCTCGTGCAGGTTCTTGACCATCTGCTTGAACTCCTGGACCTGCTGCCCGGGAGCGTCCGCGTAGGCGAACTCGTTGTGCGGCGCGAAGAAGCCGATCGTGTTGTAGCCCCAGTAGTTGCGCAGATCCTTCTCCAGGAGATGGCCGTCCTGGACGTACTGGTGGACCGGCATCAGCTCGACGGCGGTCACGCCGAGCTCGGTGAGGTGCTCGATGATCGCCGGGTGGCCCATGGCCACGTAGGTCCCGCGGATGCTGTCATCGAGATCCGGATGCTGCATGGTCAGGCCCCTGACGTGGGCCTCGTAGATCACGGTCTCGTGGTAGTCGTGCGCCGGGGGATGATCGTTGCCCCAGTCGAAGAAGGGGGAGACGACCACGGAGTGCATCGTGTGCTCGGCCGAGTCCTCGGTGTTGCGCTGATCCGGATCGTCGAACTGGTAGCTGTACAGCGAGGGGTGGTTGCTCGCCATGCCCGTGATGGCCTTCGCGTACGGGTCCAGCAGGAGCTTCGACGGGTCGCAGCGGTGACCGGCCTCGGGATCGAACGGGCCGTGGACGCGGTATCCGTAGCGCTGTCCCGGCTGGACCGACGGCAGGTAGACATGCCACACGAAGGCATCGACCTCGGTGATCTCGACCGCGGTCTCCCCGCCGTCCTCGTCGATCAGGCACAGCTCGACGCGCTCGGCGACCTCCGAGAAGAGGGCGAAGTTGGTGCCGGAGCCGTCGAAGGTGGCGCCCAGCGGGTATGACTGACCGGTCCAGATCTGCATGGCTTCAGGGTAACCGTGCCGCGCGATATCCAGTTCGGGTTCTCCGCCTGTCAGGCGCTCCGCCTACCGAGTGGCCGGGGCGGCAACCGGCCGGGCCGGCCTCCGGGTGCGACGGGGCAGGTCGCAGAGGTGGCGATCGACCACTGGAACGACGACAGCCCCGGCCGACGGGCCGAGGCTGCACAGGTACTTCGGTGGTGGGCGATACTGGGTTCGAACCAGTGACCTCTTCCGTGTCAGGGAAGCGCGCTACCGCTGCGCCAATCGCCCATACGCCCGAAGGCGCGAGGAGGAGTGGAGCGGACAACCGGACTCGAACCGGCGACCCTCACCTTGGCAAGGTGATGCTCTACCAACTGAGCTATGTCCGCACATCGGCTGAGCCGACGAGGGAACACGATATGCGGGTCCCGCCTCCTGGCGCAAATGCTGATGGCCTGCAGTGCCGGACGTCACGGTGCGAGGCGGAGTGTGGTCGCGAATCGGCTGCAGGGGTGGTCGCGAATCGGCTGTACCGGCTGCCGGCCGGCGCCGGAGCGTGCGGGCCCGTGCGGGAGTATGCGGGACTGTGCGGAAGGGAGTGTTGGAGCCGCTGAACGGCGGAGTGGTCGAGGTGGCCGGGGCGGCGCAGTTCGGCGAGAGTGCCGCCGGGCCGCCCTCAGGACGACATAGCTCACATCGCCGCAGGGCGATTCGGCCCGCGAGGTTCGTGTAAGCTTCTGCGAGTCCACTCGAGAGGGTGGCCAGCACCTTCGGGCGATTGGCGCAGTGGTAGCGCGCTTCCTTCACACGGAAGAGGTCACTGGTTCGAACCCAGTATCGCCCACGGCGCGATCTCCGGATCGTTGCATTGCGGACATAGCTCAGTTGGTAGAGCATCACCTTGCCAAGGTGAGGGTCGCCGGTTCGAGTCCGGTTGTCCGCTCCGGGAGCGGCGCGCCCGACGCGAGTCGGGAGCGCCGTTTCGTATGATGCAGGAGCATTTCCCGGTGGGTTGGCCGAGAGGCGAGGCAACGGCCTGCAAAGCCGTGTACACGGGTTCGAATCCCGTACCCACCTCCATCGGCGCTCCCGGGCGCCGGTAGGGGCGATTGGCGCAGCGGTAGCGCGCTTCCCTGACACGGAAGAGGTCACTGGTTCGAACCCAGTATCGCCCACCACCACGAACGGCCCCGTCGTCCTCATCGGGCGGCGGGGCTGTTCGCTGTGCGGAGCGTGATGGGCGACCTCGTGCCGCCCAGCGTCCCCGCCACACAACATGCCGCCCGCGCGTCGCGCCGGCCCGCCTACCCGAGCCCTTCCCGCCGGCCCGCCTCGATGGGCCCCCCGCTGGCTCGCCTACCCGGGCCCGTCCCGCCGGCCCGCTTCGATAGAGCGCTCGATACCGCGTGAACTGACCTTTTCCGGCCCGCCTGAGGTCAGTTCGCGCGGTGTCGACAGGGTGAGGCCAGGGACGAGCGGCCGGGGGCTCGAAGAACTCGGGCCCGGGGGTCAGGGAACCCGTCCTTCATCACGGGCGTTCCACACGCGCCCGACAGGACCGGGTGCCCACCGTGGGGCGGTCGGCGAGGGCGGTTGCGTGACCGTACGATGGTCTGCGGAGCCGGCATCGTCGGCCGGCTCGACCCGAACCCAAGGAGCATTCCCGTGGCCCAGATCGCCATCACCCTCGACGGATCCCCGCATCGACTCGAGGAAGGGACCACGGGCACCGCGCTCTTCGAGGGGCGCACCGAGATTATCGCCCTGCGTATCGACGGCGAGCTGCGTGATCTCGAGACGACCCTCGCAGACGGTCAGGTGGTCGAGGGCGTCGACATCTCCAGCGAGGACGGGCTCTCCATCCTCCGTCACTCGGCCGCGCACGTGCTCGCCCAGGCAGTGCAGAAGGCGAACCCCGAGGCCAAGCTCGGTATCGGTCCGCCCGTGGCCGACGGCTTCTACTACGACTTCGAGGTCGCCGAACCCTTCACTCCCGAGTCGCTCAAGGCTCTCGAGAAGGAGATGGGGCGCATCGTCAAGCAGGGGCAGCGTTTCGTGCGCCGCGAGATCAGCGACGAGGACGCCCGTGCTGAAGAGGCCTCCGAGCCGTACAAGCTCGAGCTGATCGGGCTGAAGTCCAGTGCCGAGGACGCCGCCGAGGGCGCCGACGTCGAGGTGGGTGCCGGCGGGCTGACCATGTACGACAACGTCGACCGCCGCGGCGAGGTGGTCTGGACCGACCTGTGCCGGGGTCCGCACCTGCCGAGCACCAAGCACATCGGCAACGGCTTCGCGCTGACCCGCTCCGCGGCCGCCTACTGGCGCGGCAGCGAGAAGAACCCGATGCTGCAGCGCGTCTACGGCACCGCCTGGCCCACCAAGGACGAGCTGAAGGCCTACCAAGAGCGGGTCGCCGAGGCCGAGCGCCGTGACCATCGCCGTCTGGGCAGTGAGCTGGATCTGTTCTCCTTCCCCGATGAGATCGGCTCCGGGCTGCCGGTGTTCCATCCCAAGGGCGCGATGATCAAGATGGAGATGGAGGACTACTCCCGTCGCCGCCACGTCGAGGCCGGGTACTCCTTCGTCTCCACCCCGCACATCACCAAGAAGAACCTCTTCGAGACCTCCAAGCACCTGGAGTGGTACGCCGAGGGGATGTACCCCCCGATGCACGTGGACGAGGAGCACGACGCCGAGGGCAACGTCACCAAGCAGGGCCAGGACTACTACCTCAAGCCCATGAACTGTCCCATGCACAACCTCGTCTACCGCTCCCGGGGTCGCTCCTACCGTGAGCTGCCGCTGCGGCTGTTCGAGTTCGGCAGCGTCTACCGCTACGAGAAGTCCGGCGTGGTGCACGGGCTCACCCGCGCCCGCGGCTTCACCCAGGACGACGCCCACATCTACACCACCCGCGAGCAGATGCGCGACGAGCTGGCGAGCCTGCTGGGCTTCGTGCTGGACCTGCTGCGCGACTACGGCCTCGACGACTTCTACCTCGAGATGTCCACTCGCGACCCGGAGAAGTCCGTCGGCGACGACGCGACCTGGGAGGAGGCGACCCGCACCCTGGAGGAGGTCGCCACCGGCTCCGGCCTCGAGCTCGTCCCGGATCCCGGCGGCGCTGCCTTCTACGGGCCCAAGATCTCCGTGCAGGCCAAGGACGCCATCGGCCGCACCTGGCAGCTCTCGACCATCCAGCTGGACTTCTTCGAGCCGGAGCTGTTCGAGCTGGAGTACACCGCGCCCGACGGGTCGCGTCAGCGTCCGGTGATGATCCACCGGGCCCTGTTCGGGTCGATCGAACGGTTCTTCGGTGTGCTGCTGGAGCACTACGCCGGGGCTTTCCCGGTGTGGCTCGCCCCGGTCCAGGTGGTCGGCGTCCCCGTCGCCGCCGAGTACGCGCCCTACCTCGAGGAGGTCGCGGCCAAGCTGCGGGCCCACGGGGTGCGCGTCGAGGTGGACTCCTCCGACGACCGCATGCAGAAGAAGATCCGCACCCACACCAAGGAGAAGGTCCCCTACCTCCTCATCGCCGGCGGCGAGGACCAGGACAAGGGGGCGGTCTCCTTCCGTCTGCGCGACGGCAGCCAGGACAACGGCATCGACGTCGACGAGGCCGTCGAGCGGATCGTGACCTCGATCCGGGAGAAGGCACAGGTGTGAGGGCCGAGGATCCACGCGATTTCGCGGGCGAGCCCGACGACACCCAGCGGCTGTGGACCCCGCACCGCATGGCGTACATCGGCGGGGAGAACAAGCCTGCCGACCCCGACGACGGTGATCAGTGTCCCTTCTGCTCCGCGCCGCAGCGCACGGATGAGGAGGCGCTGATCGTCCACCGCGGCGAGGTGGCCTACGCGGTCCTGAACCTCTACCCGTACAACGCCGGGCACCTGCTGATCTGTCCGTACCGTCACGTCGCCGATTACACCGACCTCGACGACGCGGAGGTGCGGGAGGTCGCCGAGCTCACCCGCACCGCGATGCGGGTCATCCGGGAGGTCTCCGGCCCGGCCGGCTTCAACCTGGGGATGAACCAGGGGCCGGTCGCCGGTGCCGGTATCGCCGCGCACCTGCACCAGCACGTGGTCCCGCGCTGGATGGGCGATGCGAACTTCCTGCCCATCGTCGGCCGCACCAAGGCCGTCCCGATCCTGCTGGCGGACACGCGTCGGCTCTACGCCGACGCCTGGCCCTGAGCTAGCATGACCGAGGTCCGGGCGGCCGGGACGAGCGGGCACGGAGCACCCGGACGCCGCAGTCGGCACCGGGGGAGCGAGAGGAGACCGCAGCGATGAGCACCACCGGAGCCCCGCCGCGCCGACCGGGACAGCCCGATCCCGGATACGCCTACGACGTCGAGCGCGTCGATCCCCGAGCGCCGGGTCGGATGGGGGAGGCCGGGCCGCTGCGGATACGGCGTCGTCGCCCCTGGGTGCGCTGGGTCTTCTTCACCCTGACCTTCCTCGGCCTCGCGGGTGTGGCCGTCCTGCTGTACTTCTTCGTGATCCTCCCGCTGGGCTTCGGGACCTCCCTGGTGGCCTTCACCTCGGCGCTCGTGCCCGTGGCGATCGTGTTCACCGCCGTGTGGTGGATCGACCGGTACACGCCGCAGCCGCGCTCGTCGGTCATCTACGCCTTCGTCTGGGGCGCGGCCGGGTCGGTGGCCCTGACCTTCCTCTTCGGTGGGATGTTCACCTCCTGGATCAGCCCCAGCGAACCCAGCGAGGTCACCGCGTCCTTCCTGGGAGCGGTGATCCAGGCGCCGGTGATCGAGGAGTCGATGAAATCCTTCGGGCTGGTCGCGCTGCTGATCTGGGGTCGCAAGTACATCGCCGGACCGATCGACGGCGTGGTCTATGCCGCGCTGATCGGCGGCGGCTTCGCGTTCACCGAGAACATCCTCTACTTCGGCCGGTCCTTCCACCAGGCGCAGGCCGCCGGGGAGGTCGCCGTGTTCTGGGAGACCTTCTTCCTGCGCGGCGTGCTCTCTCCGTTCGCCCACGTCTGCTTCACCGCGCTGTGCGGGCTGGGCCTCGGGATCGCGGCCGAGCGCCGTTCCCTGATGCTCTACTTCGGGCTCGGTATCGGGGGGCTCTCGCTGGGCATGGTCCTGCACGCGCTGTGGAACGGCTCGAGCTTCTTCCTCGAGGTCGATCCCCAGAACCCGCTGGGCGGATTCCTGCGCTACTACGTGAGCGTGCAGGTGCCGATCTTCGTGCTGCTGGTCGCGATCGTGCTGTTCCTGCGATTGCGCGAGCGCCGCATCCTGCGCCGCCAGCTCTCGGACTACGGCCGCTCGGGCTGGTTCGCCCCGCCCGAGGTGGACATGCTGGTCGCCATGGGAAAGCGCCGCAAGGCGGAGAAGTGGGCCGCCCGTCATGGCGCGGTGGCCAGGATGGCGATGCGCGATCTCATCCGCGCCTCCATCGAGCTGGGCATGGAGCGCAACAGCGTGCTGCACGGCAAGCCATCGGCCAAGACACGGCGCCGCGAACGCGAGCTGCTCGAGCGGATCACCGCCGATCGCCGTCTGATCGGGTCTCTGACCCAGCCCGTCGTGCGCACCGCCGATACGGCCTCGTAGCAGCGCGCACGGAGGACGTGCAGCGCGCAGCCCTGCGAGTGCGGGGGAGCCGACCAGCTCGCCAGGGCACGGGCACGACGAGGGCCCCGGGGAAGTGACACTAGAATGGGGCGGCATTCCGCCGGAGGCCGGCGGGCGAGTCGGGAGGAGAGAGATGTCAGGGCACTCGAAGTGGGCGACCACCAAGCACAAGAAGGCTGTCATCGATGCCAAGCGCGGCAAGCTGTTCGCCAAGCTGATCAAGAACATCGAGGTCGCCGCGCGCATGGGTGGACCCGACCCCACTGCGAACCCGACGCTCTTCGACGCCATCCAGAAGGCCAAGAAGACCTCCGTCCCCAATGACAACATCGACCGCGCCGTCAAGCGCGGCGGAGGCCTGGACGGCGGCGCCGTCGACTATGAGACGCTGTGGTACGAGGGGTACGCGCCGGGCGGCGTCGCAGTGCTGGTGGAGTGCCTGACCGACAACAAGAACCGCGCCGTCTCCGAGGTGCGCCTCGCCTTCAACCGCAACGGCGGGAACATGGCCGATTCCGGCTCCGTCTCCTACCTGTTCGAGCGCAAGGGCATCGTGACCCTCCCGCGGGGCGACCAGACCGAGGACACCCTGCTCGAGGTCGTCCTCGATGCCGGCGCCGAGGAGATCCGCGACGAGGGCGAGACGTTCGAGATCGTCTCCGAAGCCACCGACGTGGTCGCCGTGCGCACAGCGCTGCAGGAGGCGGGCATCGACTACGACAGCGCCGAGGCGCAGTTCGTGCCGACCATGCGCACTCCCGTCGACCTCGACGGCGCCCGGAAGGCGCTGCGCCTGATCGATGCCCTCGAGGACAGCGACGACGTCCAGAACGTCTTCTCGAATCTCGACATCCCCGACGACGTCGCCGCGCAGCTCGACGACGCCGAGTGATCCCGGTGGACGCGGGAGCCCGCAGGGAGCCGGCGGCCCCCGCGACACCTGTCCGCGTCCGTGACCGGCCGGGCGGGCACCGATGACCATGCGAGTGCTCGGGATCGACCCCGGCCTGACCCGGTGCGGGATCGGCGTGATCGACTCCACCGGTGCTCGCCGAGCGCGACTCGTCCACGCCGGTGTGGTCCGCTCCGATGCCGCCGACGGGATCGACCGCCGCCTGCTCGCGATCACCCGCGGACTGCGCAGCGCGATCGAGGAGTACGCCCCCGACGTCGTCGCCGTCGAACGCGTCTTCAGCCAGAACAACATCTCCACCGTGATGGGCACGGCGCAGGTCTCCGGTCTGGCGATCGTGGAGGCCGCCGAACGCGGGATACCGATCGCGATGCACACACCCTCCGAGGTGAAGGCCGCGGTCACCGGCAGCGGCCGGGCCGACAAGAAGCAGATCCAGACGATGCTCGTCAAGCTGCTCGGACTCGACGCGCCTCCGCAGCCGGCCGACGCCTCCGACGCGGTCGCGATCGCTCTGACGCAGCTGTGGCGCGGCCCCGGACCCGTCAGCCTCGACTCGACCGGCGGAGCCCGCACCAGCGCACAGGCAGTGTGGGCCGAGGCGGAGCGGAAGGCTCGACGCGCCCGGGAGCGGTCCACCTCCCGGCACTGATCGAACACCCGTTCTAGAGTGGCCTCGTGATCGCATCCCTGACCGGGCGAGTGGCCCGTATCGACCTCGACGCCCTCGTCCTGGACGTCGGCGGCGTGGGCTACCTCGTCCGCACCACCCCCCAGGCGCTGAGCGCGACCCGCCACGGCGTCGAACTCACCCTGCACACCGAGCTCGTCGTCCGCGAGGACTCCATGACGCTGTTCGGCTTCCCGCATCCCGAGGAGGCCGAGACCTTCCGCATCGTGCAGTCCGTCTCCGGGATCGGGCCGCGGACGGCGCTCGCGGTCCTCACCGTCCTCGACCCCGAGGAGCTGCGCCGCGCCGTCGCCGACCAGGACGTCAAGACGATCGCCCGCACCCCCGGCATCGGCCCCAAGGTCGCCAGTCGCATGCTGCTCGAACTGGGCGGCAAGCTGCCCGCCCCCGTCGGCGCCGGAGCCTCCGGAGCCCCTGGGGCCTCTGGGGGAGATGCGGAGGCGGCCCCGGCGGCGGGCGTCGATGCGGACGTGGTCGAAGCTCTCGCCGGGCTGGGCTGGGCCGAGAAGGCTGCTGCCTCCGCCGTCGAGGGCGTGCGCGCCGACGAGGGGGAGGGGCTGGACGCCGCCGAGCTCCTTCGCCACGCCCTGCGACGCCTGGGAGGCAGCCGATGACACCCGAGGACGACGAGGTCGCACTGGAACCCTCCGCCGGCGCTCCTGCGCACGACCGCGACGGGAGCTCCGTGACGAACCCGGAGTCCGCGCCCCCGGAGCGCACGGCCGAGGCGGCGCTGCGGCCGCGCCGGCTGGACGAGTTCGTCGGCCAGCAGATCGTGCGCGACCAGCTCTCGCTGGTGCTGGACGCCGCGACCGCACGGGGCCGTTCCCCCGAGCACATGCTGCTGTCGGGTCCGCCGGGGCTGGGCAAGACCACGCTGGCGATGATCATCGCCGCCGAGCTGTCCGCCCCGCTGCGCATCACCTCGGGCCCTGCCATCCAGCACGCCGGGGACCTCGCCGCCATCCTCTCCTCGCTCGACGAGGGTGAGGTGCTCTTCATCGACGAGATCCACCGCCTCGCGCGCCCCGCCGAGGAGATGCTCTACATCGCCATGGAGGACTTCCGCGTGGACGTGGTGGTCGGCAAGGGCGTCGGCGCCACCTCCATCCCCCTGGACCTGCCGCCCTTCACGACGGTCGGGGCCACCACCCGGGCAGGCCTGCTGCCCGCGCCCCTGCGCGACCGCTTCGGCTTCATCGGCCACCTGGACTTCTACGCCCCGCACGAGCTGCGTGAGGTCGTCCGCCGCTCCGCGCTCCGTCTCGAGGTCGATCTCGTCGAGGAGGCCGGGGTGGAGATCGCCTCCCGCTCCCGGGGCACGCCCCGCATCGCGAACCGTCTGCTGCGCCGGGTGCGCGATTGGGCACAGGTGCGCGGCAGCGGCCGTCTGGATCTCGCCGCCGCGAAGGAGGCTCTGCGCGTGTACGAGGTCGACGAGCGAGGGCTGGACCGCCTGGATCGCGCCGTGCTCTCCGCCCTGTGCGGCCGCTTCGCCGGCGGCCCGGTGGGCCTGTCGACGCTCGCCGTGGCGGTCGGGGAGGAGACCGAGACGGTCGAGACGATGGTGGAGCCGTACCTGGTGCGGGAGGGTTTCCTCCTGCGCACTCCGCGCGGGAGAGCCGCGGCTCCGGCGGCCTGGACGCATCTGGGTCAGGAGCCACCGGAGGGTCCGGAGGGCACCGCGCCGATGCTCGGCCGGTTCTGAGACCCAGGCGGCACCGGGACGGACCGGATCGGGGTCGTCGTCGCGCAACGGCTGGGAGGAACGTCCCGACTCGGCGGGTACAGTGGGATGGTCAGCCGTCCGCGGCAGGGCCGTTGCTCGCGCAGAACATGTCGGGACCGCCGCTGTCCGCCGAAAGGAAATCCGTGGAATCCCTCCTTCCTCTCCTGCTCATCTTCGCAGTCATGATGCTGCCCCTGCTGTTCATGTCGAGCCGCCAGAAGAAGATGCAGCGCAAGCAACAGGAGCTGGTCAACGCCCTGGGCGTCGGCGACGAGGTCCGCACGCACTCCGGTTTCTACGGCCTGATCGTCGATTCCTTCGACGACATCGTGATCCTGGAGTCCGAGAACGGCGCCCAGACCAAGTGGGCCCGTCAGGCCATCGCCATGAAGGTCGACCCGGAGGGTCTGGACGACGAGAACCTCGACGAGGATGCCGATGACGAAGCGCTCGAGGGCGAGAGCTCTGCGAACCGCGGTGATGTTCCGGGCGTGACCACGTCCGACGACGCCGTCCGCGACGAGGACCGTCGCGACCGCTGAGCGGTGCCCCGAACCACCCGTGATCTCTCCGTCGTCCTGAGGAACTCTGCCCCATGCCCGCACGTCGCATCGCCCTAGCGGCCCTCGCGGTGCTGATCCTGCTGCTGGGCGGCGGGATCGGTGCCGGGGTCGCCAAAGGTGGCTGGGAACCAGCCCCTGAGCTCGCACTCGACCTCGAGGGCGGCACCCAGGTCATCCTCCAGGCCGAGTCCCGCGACGGCGCGCAGATCGATCCGGCCGCCATGGAGCAGGCTCGTCAGATCATCTCCCAGCGCGTCAACGCCCTGGGCGTCGCGGAGACGCAGATCAGCATCCAGGGCGGGACGAACATCGTCATCGACGTCCCCGGACAGCTGGACCAGGAGACCTCAGAAGCCCTCCGGCAGACCGCCGCGATGTCCTTCCGCCCGGTGCTGGGCGTGGTCGCCCCCGAGAGCGCCGGCGCCTCCGACGGCGGCGGCTCCGACGCCGGTGGGCTCTCGGACTCCGGCGGCGGATCGGACACGGGCTCCGGCTCCGAGACGACCGACCAGACGTCCTCCGCTCCGGCGGATCCCTCGCAGCAGAAGTTCGACGGGCCGGTCAGCGGCGACTCCTCGCTCGCTCCGCAGGAAGCCCCGGCCGAGGGTGAGCTGCAGTACCCGGCGTGGTCGATGGACTGGCTCACCCCGGAGCTGCAGACCGAGCTGATGAACGTCGACTGCACCGATCCGGCCGCTCAGCAGGAGAAGGTCTCCGACGCCGCCGCCGATGAGCCGGTCGTCGCCTGCGACACGGCGGGCACGCAGAAGCTGCTGCTCGGGCCGGAGGTGGTGGCCGGTTCCGCGATCGAGGATGCCGGCGTCGCCTCCGACATGACTCCCACCGGGCAGCCCACCGGCTACTACGTCGTGAACATGAGCTTCCACGAGGAAGGGTCCCAGGCCTTCGCGGACATGACCTCCGCGCTGTACAACGGCGAGGGGGCGACCCAGGCCTTCGGCATCGTGCTGGACGGGCTGGTGATCTCCGCGCCGCAGGTCCAGGAGCCCTCGACGGGCGGTGAAGCCTCGATCTCGGGGAACTTCTCCCAGGAGGAGGCGAGCCAGCTGTCCGATCAGCTGCGCTTCGGCGCGCTGCCGCTGGAGTTCGAGGTCGCCTCGGAACAGCAGATCTCCGCGACCCTGGGTGCCGACCAGCTCCAGATGGGACTGATCGCGGGTCTCATCGGCCTCGCCCTGGTCGTCGCCTACGCCTTCTTCCAGTATCGGGCGCTGGCGCTGGTGACCGCGGCCAGCCTCCTGGCGATGGGCACGCTCACCTACGGCGTGCTGACGGTGCTCTCGAACCTCCCCGAGATCGGGTACCGCCTGTCACTGGCCGGCGTCGTCGGCCTGGTGGTGGCCATCGCTTTCACCGCGGACTCGTTCATCGTCTACTTCGAACGCGTCCGTGACGAGATCCGCGAGGGCAGGGGCATCGTCGCGGCCGTCGACCATGGGTGGAACCGCGCCAAACGCACGATCCTCGCCTCCGACTCGGTCAACCTGATCGCCGCGATCGTGCTCTACATCCTCTCGACCGGCAGCGTCCGCGGCTTCGCCTTCGTCCTCGGTGTGACCACGGTGCTCGACCTCCTGGTCGTCTTCCTGTTCACCCACCCGATCCTGCAGGTCCTGGTGCGCACCCGGTTCTTCGGGAAGGGCCACCCCTGGAGCGGCCTGGACCCGGCGGTCCTGGGTCGCAGCGTCCCCGCCTACGCCGGTCGCGGCCGTCTGCGGTCCAGCGGCGGAGACGAGGACGAGGAGGAGCCCCGCGAGCCGCTGGCCGCGCGCAAGGCCCGCCTGGCCCGGGAGGCCGCCGAACGCGACGGCTCCGCCGGGGAACCATCCGGGGCCGGCGACGGACACCGGGCCGACGGCGGTGGCCCTGAGAACGACCCGGGGCGGGCGGACGGCTCCGGCCCGACCGACACGAGAGACGACGACTCCGAGGAGGAGAGCCGATGAGTGCGACCTTCTCCCGGATGGGCAATGACCTCCACGCGGGGCGTCGTACCGTCCCGATCGTGCGGCGCCGACGCACCTGGTACCTGATCAGTGTCGTGGTCGTGGTGATCCTGGCGGGGCTGGCCGTGCTGCGCGGACCCAACCTCGGCATCGAGTTCACCGGCGGATCGGAGTTCCAGGTCGCCGGTGTCAGCGATACCGACCAGGCCATCGCCCGGGACGTGGTGCGCGAGCAGCTGCCGGACAACGAGCCCAAGGTGACCGTGATCGGTCAGGACACGATGCGGGTCCAGACCGAACAGCTCGACTCCGGCCAGACGGCCGCACTGGCCGAGGACCTCGCCTCCGCCTACGGGGTGTCCACCGATACGGTCTCGACCTCGTACATCGGGCCGGTGTGGAGCACGGACATCACCCAGAAGATGCTCCGCGGGGTTCTCGTCTTCCTGGTGCTGGTCGCGGCCACGATGGCGCTGTACTTCCGCAACCTCAAGTCCTCCGCCGCGGCGATGACCGCGCTCGTGCACGACATGCTGTTCACCGCAGGGGTGTACGGAGTGGTGGGCTTCGAGATCACGCCCGGCACCGTGATCGGGTTCCTCACGGTGATGGGCTACTCCCTCTACGACACCATCGTCGTCTTCGACAAGGTGCGCGAGAACACGGCGGGCTTGACGGCACAGTCGACGGCGACGTACTCGGATCGGGTCGAGCTGGCCGCGAACCAGACCCTGGTGCGATCGATCAACACCTCGGTCGTCGCGCTGCTCCCGGTGGGATCGATTCTCTTCATCGGCGCCTTCCTGCTGGGAGCCGGGACGCTCAAGGACATCGCGCTCGCCCTGTTCATCGGCATCTTCGCCGGCACCTACTCCTCGATCTTCCTGGCCCCGGGTCTTCTCGTGGACCTGCGTTCCCGGGAGTCCGGCATCGCCGCGCACACCCGGCGGGTCGAGCAGGGGCGCCGCAGCGGCACCGTCGGCGATGAGTCCGGCACGGCCGATGACGCCGCCGGCGCGGACGACGCGGGCCCGGACGACTCGGACGCGGATGACTCTGACGCCGACAGATCGGACGAGGACGGCTCGGACGTGGACGGCTCGGACCAGGACCGCGGGGACGAGAACGGTGACCACGGCGATCCCGAGCACACGGAAGACGGGGATCGGAGCGAGCCCGACGCCGAGGGAGACCTCTCGGGGACCGGCGAACCGGCCGACGGCACGGCACGTCGCGAGCGCCGCCAGCCGCGCCGCACCACGCGCCGTGGCCGCAACGTCCCCGGACGGGGCTCGCGATGAGCGAGCCGGTGCCGTCCGCGGAGGAGATCGAGGAGCTGCGCGGCTCCCACATCACCGAGCACCCGGACTTCCCCGAACCCGGCGTCCTGTTCCGCGACATCACCCCGCTGCTGCGCGATGGCGCCGCCCTGCGCTCGGTCATCCGGTACTGGAGCTCGATCCTTCCCGACGGCATCGAGTACGTCGTGGGAACCGAGGCCCGCGGCTTCGTCCTGGGTGCCCCGCTCGCGTACAAGATGGGAGCCGGGTTCATCCCGGTGCGCAAGGCCGGCAAGCTCCCCGGCACCCCGGCGTCGCTCAGTTATGACCTCGAGTACGGCAGTGCCGTCGTGCAGATCCCGCAGGATTCACTCCCGGCCGGCGCCCGCACGCTGGTCGTCGACGATCTCCTGGCGACCGGGGGCACCGCCGCAGCCACCGTCGAACTCACCCGACGGTTCGACGTGGACCTGGTGGGTGCCTCCTTCCTCATCGAGCTGGAGGGCCTGCGCGGGCGCGACCGGCTCCCCGGGGTGCCTCTCACGACGGTCTGGTCCATCCCGAACTGAGCAGGGGACGCATCCGGCCCGGCGCACCGGCGCCTGTTCGCCCTGCGAAGACGTCTCCGAGCAACCGGGAGCGCGCGCGTAGACTGGAGGACCGAGCCAGGAGGTGCGCAGTGCAGGAGCGGTCCGTATCCGAGTCCACGGGAGCCGACGCCGTGGCGCCGGGTCCCGATCGCAGCGCGCCCGCCTCGCCCTCACCGCCCACTCCGCCGGCGCCCCCTGCGGCGTCCGCCCCGGCGGGTCAGAGCCAGGGACCGCGCAAGCCGCGTTCGCGGCTGTCGTTCTTCTCGCCCCGCTCCGGGACAGCGGACCCGCTGCTGGCGCCGCTGCTGGAGACCATGTCAGCGGTCAGCCCGAAGGAGAGCCTCGCCCTGGTCCAGCGGGCGTACGCGGTCGCCGAGCGCGCCCACCGCGGGCAGACGCGCAAGAGCGGCGATCCGTACATCACCCACCCGGTCTCGGTCGCGACGATCCTGGCGGAACTGGGCTCGCCGGCAGAAGTGGTGGCCGCGGCCCTGCTCCACGACACCATCGAGGACACCGACTACTCGCTGGACAAGCTCCGGGAGGAGTTCGGTGAGGTGATCGCCGTGATGGTCGACGGCGTGACCAAGCTGGACAAGGTCACCTACGGCGAAGCCGCGCAGGCCGAGACGGTCCGCAAGATGATCGTGGCGATGAGCCGCGACGTGCGGGTCCTGCTGATCAAGCTCGCCGACCGCCTGCACAACGCGCGGACCTGGAAGTACGTCCCCCCTGCCTCGGCCGAGCGCAAGGCCAAGGAGACGCTCGAGATCTACGCGCCGCTCGCGCACCGCCTCGGTCTGAACACCATGAAGTGGGAACTCGAGGACCGCTCGTTCCAGGTGCTCTACCCCAAGGTGTACGAGGAGATCGTCAGCCTGGTCGCCCAGCACGCACCGGCCCGGGACCAGTATCTCAGGACGGTCTCCTCCCAGATCCTCGAGGACCTGAAGAAGGCGAAGATCAAGGCCGAGGTCACCGGTCGACCCAAGCACTACTACTCGATCTACCAGAAGATGATCGTGCGCGGCCGGGACTTCACCGACATCTACGACCTGGTCGGGGTCCGGGTGCTGGTGGACACCGTGCGCGACTGCTATGGGGTTCTCGGCACGCTGCACGCGCGCTGGTCACCGGTCCAGGGCCGGTTCAAGGACTACATCGCTCTGCCCAAGTTCAACCTGTACCAGTCTCTGCATACGACGGTCATCGGCCCCACCGGAAAGCCCGTGGAGGTCCAGATCCGTACGCGCGAGATGCACCGGCGCGCCGAGTACGGCGTCGCGGCGCACTGGAAGTACAAGGCGATGGCCGGCCACGGCGGCGACGCGGCGTCGAAGCCCATCGCCAACGAGGCCGCCTGGCTGCGTCAGCTCATGGACTGGCAGAAGGAGACCACCGACTCCGGCGAGTTCCTGGATTCGCTGCGTTTCGAGATCAACACGCAGGAGGTGTACGTCTTCACCCCGAAGGGGGACGTGCTCGCGCTCCCGCAGGGATCGACACCGGTCGACTTCGCCTACACGGTGCACACGGAGGTCGGGCACCGCACCATCGGTGCCCGGGTCAACGGGCGCCTGGTCTCGCTCGAATCCGCGCTGTCCACGGGCGACGTGGTCGAGGTGTTCACCTCCAAGTCGCCGGACGCGGGGCCCAGCCGGGACTGGCTCGGCTTCGTCAAGTCTCCCCGTGCCCGCAGCAAGATCCGCCACTGGTTCTCCAAGGAACGCCGCGGCGAAGCGCTCGAGCGGGGGAAGGACGAACTGGCCAAGGCGCTGCGGCGCCAGGACATGCCGATGCGGCGGCTGCTGACCCACGACACGCTCGCCACGGTCGCCACCGATCTCAACCTTCCCTCGGTCGACTCGCTCTACACCTCTATCGGCGAGGGCCACACCGGCGCGCAGCACGTGGTGGAGAAGCTTCGGGCCGTCTTCGGCGGGTCGGACGGCGCCGAGGAGGACCTGGCGGAGATGACGCTGCCCTCCCGGGCGCGCTCACGGCCCAGCCGCTCCGAACGGCACACCGCGGAGACCGACCAGGGCGTGATCGTCGACGGCCAGACCGATCTCTGGGTCAAGCTCGCCAAGTGCTGCGCCCCAGTCCCCGGTGACCCCATCATCGGCTTCGTCACGCGCGGCTCCGGCATCTCGGTGCACCATTCGCGGTGTTCGAACGCGATCCAGCTGCAGGAGAGGCAGGCGGACCGGATCGTGGATGTGGCGTGGTCCGGCAGGCACAGCACGGCCTACCTGGTCCACATCAAGGTCGAGGCCTTGGACCGTCCGCGGCTCCTGACGGACCTCGCCCTGGTGATCTCCGAGCAGCAGGTGAATCTGCAGTCGGCCTCCGCACAGTCCAACTCGGACCGACTGGCCTCGACGTACTTCTCCTTCGAACTGGCCGATCCCTCCCATCTGCAGTCGGTCCTGGCACAGGTGCGTCGTGTCGAGGGCGTTTATGACGTCTACCGGGTCACCGGGGACGGCAAACCGGTCGGCTCGGAAGCCCCTCTGACCGTGAGCTGATCTCAGGCCGCCGTCTCTGCTGGCTCCAGCATCATCCGGCGCAGCCGGTGCCGTGCCTCGCGCGCTCCGGGATAGCGCTCCATCTCCCGTAATCGCTGTTCGACCGCCCGCTCCGGGACGTGCCCGCTGGCGATCAGCCGGGTCAGCGCCGGCTGCGCCACGTGGTCGGGGCTGAACCGCAGCAGGTCGACGGCGGTGCGGACCGGCTCGGTGACCGGGGCCCCGCCGATCGTCTCCACCTCGAGCGGACGCAACCGGCAATGGCGCACCGTCGTGCCGGCGACGGGACCGCGATGGGCCGGTGAGATCAGCTCGGCCGGCGCGGGAGGCTCCCCGCCGAGCAGGACCCAGGCTGCCGACGGCCCCGCGATCACGTGGTACGACTGGAGGCGACCGCCCAGAGCGCACCCCAGCGCGAGAGCACGGTCGATGGCAGAGCGCATCGCGTCGGGAGGCAGGAAGATGCCCGGCAGCAGCCGCGCCAGCAGCCCGTCCTCCACCATGGTCTGGACCGAGGGCGATTCCGCCCAGCGCTCCAGGCCGGCGCCCAGGGGGACCGCCAGCTCGGCAGCATGATGCGACCAGGCGGCGCAGAGCCCCGTCGGCAGCGGAGGGGGCCCGACCGCTCTCGGGCCGGGGACCATACGCTGGCGCGCGTTGTTCGCCGGCTCCGTCGATCTCATGCACCGACTCTGACCCGCGGGGCCCCCGACGGCAAACGCCCCGCCCGTCGATGTGGACGGGCGGGGCGCGGGGAGGAACCGTGGCGGACCGGTCAGCCGAGATCCTGGGCGGAGCGCTCGATCACTGCCAGCCACTCCTTGCGGGCCTCGAGCGCGGACTCCGCCTCGGCGATCTTCTGAGGGTCACCGGTGGCACGGGCCTTCTCCAGCGCCTCCTCGTACGAGGCGATCGCCGAGTGCAGCTGGGAGGAGACGCCCTCGACCCGGGCGCGGGTGCGGGGATCGGTGCGACGCCACTCCTCCTGCTCGGCGTTCTTGACGCTCCGTTCGACCTTGCGCAGACGCTCGTCGATCCGTCGCATGTCGGAGCGGGGCACCTTGCCCGCTTCCTCCCAGCGATCCTGGATCGAGCGCAGCTTCGCCTTCGCCGCATCGACGTCCGCCGTCGGGTCGATCTCCTCGGCCTCGACGAGCAGCGCCTCCTTGACCTCGAGGTTCTTGCGCTGCTCGGCCTCGATCTGCTGGAGATCCGCGTTCCGAGCGTCGAAGAAGCGGTCCTGGGCCGCCTTGAACCGCTTCCACTGCGCGTCATCCTTCTTGCGACTGCCGCGCGGGGCACTGCGCCACTGCTCCATCAGGTCCTTGAAGGCGCGGACGGTCGGTCCCCAGTCGGTGGAGTCCTGCATCGCCTCGGCGCGGGCGATGAGGTCCTCCTTGATCGCCGCCGCCTCGGTGTGCTTCTCATCGAGCTGGGAGAAGAACTGCTTGCGCATCCGGTCGAAGGTGGCCCGGGCGGCGGAGAGCCGCTTCCACAGGCTCTCCTCGGTGGGACGGTCCAGCGAGACGTCCTCCGTCTGCATCTGCTTCCAGCGCGGGACCATCTGCCGCATGGTGTCCCCGGCCTTCTTCCAGGAGATCTGCTCAGGATCGGTCGCGACCAGCGCCTCGATCGACTCGACGAACTCGGTGCGGCGCCGGGTGGCCTCGGCCCGCTCGTCGGCGCGCTTCGCCTCGAGGGCCTGGATCTTCGACTTGGCGTTCTCGCGCAGCTCGTTCGCTCGCGTCCTCAGAGCCGGGATGTCGCCGACGACCTGCGGCTCCTTCATCTTCTTGCGCAGGTTCTCGAGCAGGCGGTTCAGCTCGTTCTGCGTGTGCTCCGGAGCGTTGAGGGTCTTCTGGGTCAGGTCCAGGAAGGCGACCAGGTCGAGATAGCCGCGAGCATAGGGATCGAGGGCCTTGTCGTGGTCCGTCTCGGTGGTCGTGCCGATGGTGCGCACCTGCGTGCCGTCCTGGACGGTCACCGTGCCCTCTTCATCGACGGACCCGAAGGCCTTCGCCGCGGCCAGCTGCTCCGCGTCGTACTCGGTGACGGGCGGGGCGACCGGCACCAGGGGAGCGGTGGGCTTCTTCCCCGCCAGGGCCGCCGGCGAGGGAACGCCGGGCTTGGGACCGGGAGCCGGACGCGGTGTCGGTCGCGGCGCGGGGTCGGGTGCCGGCTCGGTCTGCTCAGCGGATGGGGCCTCGGTGTCGTGCTCCGGCTCGGCGGGGGCTTCCGAACCGGTCTCGGTCTGGGCGTCCGCTTCCGGGGCGGCGTCGGTCGCGGATTCGGACTCGGCATGGACCTCCGTGTCGGCGTCCGGCTGGACGTCTGCTTGCGCGTCGGCATCAGACTCGGCGCCGGCCTGCGCCGGTGCGTCGGCACCGGTCTCCGCGCCGGGCTCTGCCGGGGCGTCGGCATCAGACTCGGCGCCGGGCTCCGGCACCGCCTCGGGGTCCGCAACCGCCTCGGGCGCGTCCGCGGCAGGGGCCGGAGCGCCCTCGTCGGGGACGTCGCCGGGGGCGCTGCTGGCCTCCGCGGGCTGCGCCGATTCGGGGGAGTCGGACGCGGGGGACTGGTCGCTGACCTGATCGGCGGTCGGTCCGGGTTCCTGACCGGCAGGGTTCGACGCGGGGACGGGGGTCTCGGACTCGCTCACGATTGAGCTCCTTCGAAGGGATCCGCTGCAGGGCGGGACACTGCCGCCTCGTGCGGCGGCCGGGCTGGCTCGCGGAACGCCCCGGGAAGGGACGAACCACTTCACGGAACTCTACAGCGAGCACCCCAGCTCTTTGTCACCGTCCGGCGTCAGCACGGGCCGCCGCACGCGGGAGATAATGGACGCTCGCCGCCCCTGCCGACGACCCGATAAGGATGTGCCCCGCATGGCGAAGACCCCGAAGACCTCTCGTCTGTCCGGATTTCCGGAATGGCTCCCCGCCGAGCGTCTCGTCGAACAGCATGTGATCGACGAGTTCCGCGAGGTCGCCGAGCTGCACGGATTCTCCGGCATCGAGACGCGCGCGGTCGAGCCGCTCGAGCAGCTTCTGCGCAAGGGGGAGATCGACAAGGAGGTCTACGTGCTGCGGCGGCTGCACGCCGAGGACTCCGACGGCGGGGGAGATGATTCCGGAGCCGATCCCTCCCGCACTCTCGGGCTGCACTTCGATCTCACGGTGCCGCTGGCCCGATACGTCCTGGAGCACCAGAACGATCTGACCTTCCCGCTGCGCCGTTTCCAGATCCAGAAGGTGTGGCGCGGGGAGCGGCCCCAGGACGGCAGGTTCCGTGAGTTCTACCAGGCCGATCTCGATGTCGTCGGCCAGGACACACTGCCCGGGCACATCGAGGCCGAGGTCGCCGTGGTGATGGCCGAGATCCTCGACCGGCTGCCGCTGCCCAGTGTCACGATCCACGCCAACACACGGCGGCTGTCCGAGGGCTTCTTCCGTTCCCTCGGCCTCGAGGACCACCCCGCCGTGCTGCGCATCCTCGACAAGCTGCCCAAGCTCGGGGCGGACACGGTGCGGGAGCAGCTGATCTCCGAGGCCGGGGCGAGCGCGGAGCAGGCCCAGGCGTGCCTGGACTTCGCCGCCATCCGCACCCGCGACTCGTCGTTCGCGCAGCGTGTGCGAGATCTCGGGGGCAGCGGCGAGATGGTCGAGGAAGGCATCGCCGAGCTCACCGCCGTCATGGAGCGGGTCGAGGCGTCCGTGCCCGGCGTGATCCTCGCCGACCTCTCCATCGCACGCGGTCTGGACTACTACACCGGCACCGTGTTCGAGACCTTCGTCGCCGGTCACGAGGGCCTCGGCTCCGTCTGCTCCGGGGGACGCTACGACTCGCTGGCCTCCGACAACCGCCACACCTACCCCGGCGTCGGGTTGTCGATCGGGCTCTCCCGCCTGGTCTCCCGGATGCTCTCGGCGGGTCTCGCCCGGCCATCGCGCGCTGTGCCGACCTGCGTGCTGGTCTCCGTCACGGACGAGGACTCCCGACAGGTCAGCGAAGCTGTCGCCCGTGACCTCCGCGCCCGCGGTATCTCGTGCGAGGTCGCCCCGACGGCCGCCAAGTTCGGCAAGCAGATCCGCTACGCCGACCGGCGCGGCATCCCGTTCGTCTGGTTCCCCGGGACCGAGGGCGAGGCCGATGAGGTCAAGGACATCCGCTCCGGTGAGCAGTCGCCGGCCGCCTCGAGCACGTGGGAGCCACCGGCCCAGGACCGCACGGTGCGCATCCTCGCCGCCGATGCCGATGCCGATGCCGATGCCGATGCCGATGCCGATGCCGATGCCGATGCCGGATGAGTGCTGGGGCAGCGTCGGGTCGCTCGGCGTGAGCTGACTCACGGCTCGCCGTCTCGGGAATGATCGGCGCTCCCGAGGCGTTGCCCGAGCATGGCTACCGTCACGCTGACCGAAGAGAACCACGACAAGACCGTCGAGGACGGCATCGTCCTGATCGACTTCTGGGCGGGCTGGTGCGTGCCGTGCCAGCGTTTCGCCCCCATCTTCGAGGAGTCCTCGGAGAAGCATGAGGACGTCACGTTCACGAAGGTCGATACCGAGGACCAGCAGCAGCTGGCCATGCGCTACGGCGTCACCTCGATCCCGACCCTGGTCGCCTACCGCGAGGGCATCCCGGTGTTCTCGCAGGCCGGCGCCCTGCCGCAGTCCGCTCTGGAGGACCTCATCGGCCAGGTCAAGAACCTGGACATGGACGAGGTCCGCAAGGCCTATGCGGAGGCCCAGGAACAGCAGAGCTGATCGCCATGAGGTGCGGCTGCGGGCCGACGGCACACGTATCGCCGTCGGCACCCACCGGCCGTGAGCCGGCTGGTCGGCACAGCTGACCGGCCGACACAGCTGGGACGTTCCCAGGCATCGCTCACCGCAGACCCCGCAACCGCAGAAGGCCCCGTCTCCGATCACTCGGAGGCGGGGCCTTCTCGCAGGGGCGAGGCCGGTCGATCAGCCGTCCGTGGGGCGGCGGTAGCTCGTGCGCTTCGCGTCGTGCCGACCGGCGTCCTCGCGCCGCGGGCGGTCGTCGTGGCGGCGCCGCGGGCCGGCGTTGTCGTGACGTCCGCCCCTATCGCCGCCGTGGCCGCCCTTGGAGGAGCGGGGGCCGTTGTCCGGGGCGATCCGCAGGGATCGTCCGCCGACGCGGGCCTTGCTGATGCGGGCCATCTGCGCATCGTCCAGCGAACCGCGGATCTGCACCAGGGCGAACGTGCCGAAGATCTGGATCTTGCCGACGTCCTTGCCGTTGAGGCCGCCCTCGCCGGTGATGGCGCCGACGATGGCCGGCGGCCGGGCGCCGTGGGTGTGGCCCACGCCGATCCGGTAGGAGGTGTATCCCTTCTCGGTGTGGGCACCGCCCTCACCACGGGGTCCGCGGTCGCCGCGGTCACCGCGGGAACGGTCGTCACCGCCGGAGAGCGTCGCGGAGGTGAACTCCTCGTCCTCCGTGGTGGCTCCGGGCCCGTCGTCGCCGACGGTCATGGCGCCCAGCACGGCAGCGAGCTCCAGCGGGTCGATGTCGTTCTCGGCGACGTAGTCGCCGATCAGCTCGCGGTACAGCGCGAGCCGTCCGCGCTCGATGCGCTCGGGCACCTTGGTCAGCAGCGAGGCCAGGCGGTGACGGGACACGTCGCGCGGCGACGGGATCACGGCTTCCTCGAGGGTCTGCTTGGTGGCGCGCTCGATGTTCTTCAGCGCGCGACGCTCATGGGGACCGATCAGGGTCAGAGCCTCGCCGGAACGACCCGCACGGCCGGTGCGGCCGATGCGGTGGACGTAGGCCTCCGGCTCGCGCGGGACGTCGAAGTTGACGACCAGGCCGATGCGCTCGACATCCAGGCCGCGGGCGGCGACGTCGGTCGCGACCAGGACCTGCAGGGAGCCCTCGCGCAGCCGCTCGACGATCTTCTCGCGCTCCTTCTGGGGCACGTCACCGCTGATGGAGGCGGCGATCACCCCTCGCGAGACGAGGGCCGTGCCCACCTCCTCCGCGGCGGCGCGGGTGCGCACGAAGACGATGGCCGCTTCGGCGTCGGAGGTCGCGAGCACCCTGGCCAGGGCGCCGGTGCGGTGCTTGAACGGGACCACGGCGTAGGTCTGACGAACGCTCTTGACCGTGGAGGACTGCGGGCTCACGCTGACGCGGACCGGGTCCTTCATGTGGTTCTGGGCGACGCGCTGGATGGCCGACGGCATGGTCGCCGAGAACAGGGCGAGCTGCCGGCTGGCGGGGGAGTGGGAGAGGATCTCCTCGACGTCCTCCGCGAAGCCCATGCGCAGCATCTCGTCGGCCTCGTCCAGCACGGCGAAACGGATGGTCTCCAGCCGCAGCGTGTTGCGCCGCATGTGGTCCATGACTCGGCCGGGGGTACCGACGACGACCTGCGCACCGCGGCGCAGAGCGCGCTCCTGAGGGCTGTAGGGCGAGCCACCGTAGACGGCGACCACGTCCAGACCGCCGATGGCGGTGGCGAAGGAGGAGATCGCGTCGGCGACCTGCATGGCCAGCTCACGGGTGGGAGCGAGCACGAGGCCCTGGACCTCGCGCAGCTCGGGATCGATCGCGGCCAGCAGCGGGAGGCCGAAGGCCGCGGTCTTGCCGGTGCCGGTCTGGGCGACGCCGATGATGTCGCGGCCCTCCAGCAGCGGCGGGATGGCGCGCGACTGGATGGCTGACGGGCTGGTGAAGCCGAGGTCGTCGACCGCGCGGCGCAGCGGGCCGGGCAGGTCGATGTCGTCGAAGCTGGGCTCGGCCGGCTCGGCCGACTCGGCGGGAGCAGCCGGGGCGGCCGCCTCTGCGGTGGGGACGGAAGTGTCGGAATCCTGGGCGGCGGTGACCGCGGAGTCTGCGGGGAGGCCGGTTTCGGAGGAGACGGCGGCTTCGGTGGACTCGGCAGGATCAGGGGCAGGGGCGGCGTCAGTCATTGCATCCTTCGGCGGTGGGGTGAAGATGGTGCCCTCACAGATCGCAGGGCGTGGGATCCCTGACAGATGGCAGGGCTGGGTGCCCTGACAGATCACTGGGCGAGGCTCGTGCGAAGCGCGCTCGAGGCTCGTGCGAAGGCGGGCGGGATGGACCCGCAATACCGCAGGTCGGACAACGTTCAGTCTACGGGCGCCGGGCTCGGAACGACAGGGGGCCATGGGCGAGATCGCTCACCCTGCGCGGTACGCTGGTGAGTCCACGCCCCCAGGCGTGCGGACCCCGTCGACCCCATCGTGAAGGACACCTCGTGCTGCGCACCCACTCCGCCGGCGAACTCCGCTCGGAGCACATCGGACAGACCGTCACCCTCACCGGCTGGATCGGCCGCCGTCGCGATCACGGCGGCGTGACGTTCCTGGATCTGCGCGATGCCAGCGGTGTCGCCCAGGTCGTCGTCCGCGAGGACGAGGCGATGCATCTGCGCGTCGAGTACGTGCTCAAGGTCGTCGGGACGGTCGATCGCCGTCCCGAGGGCAACGAGAACCCGCAGCTGCCCACGGGCGACATCGAGGTGACCGCCTCCGAGGTCGAGGTGCTCAGCTCCTCGGCGCCGCTTCCCTTCCAGCTCGATGAGCACTCCGAGGTCGGTGAGGAGACGCGCCTGCGCTACCGCTACCTCGATCTGCGCCGGCAGGGACCGGCCCGGACGCTGCGTCTGCGCTCCGACGTCAACCGCGCCGCGCGCGAGACGCTTCTGGGTCAGGACTTCCTCGAGGTGGAGACGCCGACGCTGACGCGCTCGACTCCCGAGGGAGCCCGCGACTTCCTGGTCCCGGCACGGCTCGCGCCCGGCTCCTGGTATGCGCTGCCGCAGTCGCCGCAGCTGTTCAAGCAACTGCTGATGGTCGGCGGCGTGGAGAAGTACTTCCAGCTCGCCCGCTGCTACCGCGACGAGGACTTCCGGGCGGACCGCCAGCCCGAGTTCACCCAGCTCGACGTCGAGATGAGCTTCGTCGACCAGGAGGACGTGATCGCCCTGGCCGAGGAGATCCTCACCGCGGTGTGGAGGACGGGTGGGCACGAGATCTCCGCGCCGTTCCCGCGCATCACCTACGCCGAGTCGATGAGCCGTTACGGGTCCGACAAGCCCGACCTGCGCTTCGACCTCGAACTGGTCGAGATGACCGAGTACTTCGCCGAGACTCCCTTCCGGGTCTTCCAGGCCCCGTACGTCGGCGCCGTGGTCATGGCCGGAGGCGCGTCCCAGCCGCGCCGGCAGCTCGACGCCTGGCAGGAGTGGGCCAAGCAGCGCGGCCACAAGGGACTGGCCTACGTCCTGGTCCAGGAGGACGGCACCCTGACCGGGCCCGTCTCCAAGAACATCTCCGAGACGGAGAAGGAGGGCCTGCTGGAGGCCACCGGGGCGAGCACCGGGGACTGCATCTTCTTCGCCGCCGGCGAGCCGAAGTCCGCGCGCGCACTGCTCGGCGCCGCACGCCAGGAGATCGCCGAGCGCCTGGACCTGATCGACCACGACGCCTTCTCGTTCGTGTGGGTCGTGGACGCGCCGATGTTCGAGCCCGCCGCGGACGCCCGCGCGGCCGGTGACGCGACCGTCGGTGGAGGGTCGTGGACGGCCGTGCACCACGCCTTCACCTCGCCCAAGCCCGAGTTCCTGGACACCTTCGACACCGATCCGGGCTCTGCCCTGGCCTACGCCTACGACATCGTGTGCAACGGCAACGAGATCGGCGGCGGCTCCATCCGTATCCACGACCAGTCCGTGCAGGAGCGCGTGTTCGAGGTCATGGGCATCGGCGAGGAGGACGCACGCGAGAAGTTCGGCTTCCTGCTGGACGCCTTCCAGTTCGGCGCGCCGCCGCACGGCGGCATCGCCTTCGGCTGGGACCGCATCGTCGCCCTGCTCGCCGGCGAGGAGTCCATCCGCGAGGTTATCGCCTTCCCCAAGACCGGCAACGGCTACGACCCGCTGACCGCCGCCCCCGCTCCCATCACGGCGCAGCAGCGCAAGGAGGCCGGTGTGGACACCAAGCCCGCCTCGCGCAGCGAGAAGGCCGCAACCGCGGAGCCCGACGACAGCTGAACGTCCGCAGGACCAGCCGCCCGTGAGGACAGGCCGTCCGAAGGACAGGACTCCCTCACAGAATGAACGGCCCGTGCTCGATGCACGGGCCGTTCAGTCTGTGAGGAGAAGGTGCTGTACCGGGAGCGGGCCGGCCTCTCAGCTGCGGAGACGACCTCGTGGCCGTGCCGCGCCGTACAGTCGCGCCGCTCTCAGCGAGGCGACTCGCCGTGCTTGACCTGAGCGCGGGGGAGCCGGAAGCGACGGATCTGGATCGCTCGCATGATGCCGTAGCCCACCAGTCCACTGCCGACCTCGCCGTACTCCTCGGACAGGCGTCGGCGCAGACGGCGGCGCAGCATGAACGAATCGATCACGCACAGAGCGATGCCGCCCCACAGCACGACGATCATCCCCGTGCTCATCAGCATGTACAGATCCGGTCGGATCAAGGGCATGATCAGCGCGACCAGCATGAAGATCAGTGCGACGGGGAAGAAGTACTCGGCGATATTGCGGCGCGAGTCCACGAGGTCCCGCACCAGGCGGCGCTCGGGGCCGCGATGCTGGAGCGGCATCTTCTTCTCATCGCCCGTCATCAGCGCCTGCTGCGCTTCCGCGCGCTGCACCCGGGCGCGCTCCCGATCGCGCCGACGGGCTTCCTTGCGGTCATCGACCACGAGCGGACGCCGGCGGGCGGCTTCGGCCTCTTTGCGGGTACGGGTGGGCCGCCCCTTCGATCCGGGGCGGGTGGTCTGCACCGGTTCGGGGGGCTCGGGAGTCTCGGACTTGCGGAATATCACCGGGGCATTCTAGGCGAACCCACCTGGGATTACCCGGTGCGCGCCGCGCAGGGGCCCGGCCCGGCCGCCGCGGCTCGACCCGTGTCAGCGGTACCGTGGCGAGCATGACGAGCTCGAACGAACCTTCCCAGAACCCTGCCGTGACCGGCGATGCCACGTCGGTCGACGCGCTGCGTGAGCGGCTCGAGCCACTGCTGCCGGCGGCGATCGCGGACCTCGAGGCCCTGGTGCGCATCCCGTCGGTCGCCTTCGACGGATACGACCGGGAACCGGTGCGGCGCAGCGCGGAAGCGGTCGCCGAGCTGCTCAGGGGCGCCGGGATGGCCGACGTCACGATCGAATCGGTCGCCGACGGGGCTCCCGCAGTCATCGGCCGCACCCCGGCGGCCGAGGGACGCCCGACCGTGCTGCTGTACGCCCACCACGATGTCCAGCCCACCGGCGATCCCGCCGACTGGAGCAGCCCGCCGTTCGAGCCGGTCCAGCGGGGGCGCCGGCTCTACGGCCGCGGCGCCGCCGACGACAAGGCCGGCGTGATGGCCCATGTGACGGCACTGCGGCTGGTGGGGGAGGAGCTGGCGGCCGATGGCATCGGGGCCACCGTCTTCGTCGAGGGCGAGGAGGAGGCGGGATCCCCGACCTTCCGCCCGTTCATCGAAGCGCACCGTGAGGCGCTCGCGGCCGACGTCATCATCGTCGCCGACTCGGCCAACTGGGCCGTGGGCACCCCAGCGCTGACTACCAGCCTGCGCGGCCTGGTGGATGTGGTCGTGGAGGTGCGCACGCTCGAGCATGCAGTGCACTCCGGCCTGTTCGGAGGACCCGTCCTGGACTCCCTCGCCCAGCTCTCGAGGCTCCTGGCGACCCTGCACGACGAGACCGGCGAGGTCGCCGTCGACGGACTCGTGCGAGGGCCGGATCCCGTGGTCGAGACGGACGAGGCGGATTATCGTCGTGACGCCGGCGTCCCGCAGGGCCTGGAGCTCGCGGGCACAGGTCCGCTCAGTGCACGGCTCTGGACCCGCCCCGCGCTCTCCGTCATCGGGATCGACGCGCCTCCTGTCCGGGAGGCCTCGAACACGCTGGTCCCGGTCTCCCGCGCGAAGCTGTCCCTGCGCATCCCCCCGGGCGAGGACCCGGATTCGGCGATGGAGGCGCTGGTCTCGCACCTGGAGCGGCATACCCCGGCCACGGCCGAGGTCAGGGTCCATCGCGGTGAGACGGGCAAGCCGTACAGCGCCCGCCAGGACTCTCCGGCGATGAGACTTGCCCGCGGCGCGCTCGCGGACGCCTGGGGGACGGAGGCGGTGGACACCGGACTCGGCGGCTCCATTCCGTTCATCGCCGACCTCCTCGAGGTGTTCCCGCAGGCCGACGTCCTGGTCACCGGTGTCGAGGATCCCGAATCGCGAGCCCATGGCATCGACGAGTCCCTGCACCTGGACGAGTTCGCCCGGGTGTGCCTCGCCGAAGCGCTGCTGCTGCGCGGCGCCGGTTCCCTCCGCGGCGACGACGCATGAACGGCTCCGACCGCCGACCCCAGCAGCAGCCGGGCCAGGGCCGGACCACCGTCTCGCCACTGGCCATCCCGCTGCTGTTCGCGGGGCTGATGATCGGCTTCTTCGCGGGATACTTCTTCCTGTGGTGGGGGATCCTCGCCGTCCTCGCCGTCGCCCTGGGCGCGCTGTGGATGGTGCTGGCCGGTCACAGCCGCGAGGCGGCCGCCTCCGCGATCGGCGGCGTCGCGGTCGGCTACGTGATCCTGCTTCTGCTGGCCGTCTTCCGCGGGGTGCTGTGACGGCGTGCTCGGACGGCTTCTCGCGCAGCGGGTCACGGCGTCCCGAGGACACGGGCACGTCGGTCTCGCGGGGAGGCGGATGCCGCGAGTCCACCGGCGACACGCGGGGTGAGCGGGATCGCCCGCAGCGGGCGGTCCCCTTCCGCGCCGGCGAGGCGTACCCTGGGACCACACGAGCATCGAGGAGGACCTCATGACCACGACCACCGAGCGCCCCGCCGCGACGCACGGCGTCACCCTCACGTCCGGTGCGGCGGAGAAGGTCTCGACCCTGCTGGAGCAGGAGGGCCGCGACGACCTGCGCCTGCGTATCGCCGTGCAGCCCGGAGGCTGCTCCGGCCTGATCTACCAGCTCTACTTCGACGAGCGCCTGATGGACGACGACCTGGTCGCCGACTTCGAGGGCGTGGAGGTCATCGTCGACAAGATGAGCTCCCCGTACCTCACCGGTGCGGTGATCGACTTCGCCGACACGATCGAGAAGCAGGGCTTCACGATCGACAACCCCAACGCGCAGAGCTCTTGCGCGTGCGGCGACTCCTTCGGCTGATCCGCTCTCGCGACCACCCTCAGCAGGGGGTCGCGGCGCTCGGCGCACAGCATGATCGGGCCCGGCCCGGTGACGATCTCGTCACCTGGTCGGGCCCGTTTTTGGTCTCAGCACGGCCGTCTGCGCATCACAGGGCGATGACGGCCCGCCGACGGCGCGTGCCGGTGAGCAACGCACCCCGCGAAAGCCGTATGATGACGACGTGCCGTTATGTGCCGGGCCTGAGCGCGGCACTGCCCGCTCTCCGGAGCGGGCGCGGCACCGTGGGCAGGTCCCCGCCCACACCAGTACCAGCTCCGCAGTCCGGAACCTGGCTCGCGCATCGCGCGGACCGGCCCCCGAGACACGGAGACGACGAGCGGAAGGTCATTCCCTGTGATCCCCCAGGTCCCCCAGCGCTCACGGCGCGGACGCCGCGTGGCCGCGGCAGGCCTCGCCCTGGCCACCCTGGTCCTCTCCGGCTGCACGGACGAGCAGCTGCGCGGCTTCTTGCCCGGCTACTCCGACGGCGAGGTCACCAACCAGACCGGCCGGATCACGGACCTGTGGGTCGGTTCCTGGGTCGTGCTGGTGGCCGTCGGCCTCATCGTGTGGGGTCTGACCATCTGGTGCGCCATCGCCTACCGTCGTCGCAAGAACGAGACGGGCTACCCGATCCAGCTGCGCTACCACGTGCCGCTGGAGATGATGTTCACCCTGCTCCCGGTGGTCATGGTGCTCACGTTCTTCTACTTCACCTCGCGGGACATCCGGGAGATCGAGCACCTCGAGGAGAACCCGGACGTCACCGTCCACGTCGTGGCCAAGCAGTGGAGCTGGGACTTCAGCTACCTCGAGGAGGACGTGCACGAGCCCGCCGGCGTGCAGTCCTTCGCCACCGGTGAGCTGGGCGCGGCCGAGACGCTGCCCGTGCTGTACCTGCCGGTCGATCGCACCGTGGAGTTCCGTCTGGACTCGCGCGATGTCGCGCACTCCTTCTGGGTCGTCGACTTCCTGTACAAGAAGGACACGCTGCCCGGCTTCACCAACGTCTTCCAGGTGACGCCGACGCGCGAGGGCACCTACTTCGGCAAATGCGCGGAGCTGTGCGGCGAGTACCACTCCGACATGCTCTTCAACGTGAAGGTCGTCTCCCAGGAGGAGTACGACGCTCACATGCAGGAACTGCGCGAGCAGGGCAACACCGGGGAGCTGGGCGTGGACCTGAACCGCAATCAGAAGGAATGGAGCATGCGGGACGAGAACGACGACATCTATCCCGCACCGCGTGAAGACCAGGAGGCCGAGCAGTGAGCGCGCAGACCCCGGTGAGCAGCCCGCAGACGACTGCTCCGGAGCGGTTCGAGCCGGTGGGTTCCACCAGCCTCGGCAAGCGGATGTTCAATCTGCTGACCACGACCGATCACAAGCTGATCGGCATGATGTACCTCGGAATGGGCTTCGCCTTCTTCGGATTCGCGGGCATCCTCGCGCTGATGATGCGTACCGAGCTGTGGGAGCCCGGTCTGCAGGTGGTGGTCTCCAAGGACCAGTACAACCAGCTGTTCACCATGCACGGCACGCTGATGCTGCTGATGTTCGGCACGCCGCTGTTCAACGGCTTCGCCAACTATCTGATGCCGCTGCAGATCGGTGCGGTGGACATGGCGTTCCCGCGCCTGAACATGTTCGCCTTCTGGGTCACGCTGTTCGGCTCGCTCATCGTCGTCGCCGGCTTCCTCACCCCGCAGGGCGCGGCGTCCTTCGGCTGGTTCGCCTACGCACCGCTGTCGGACACCACGTTCACCCCCGGCCTGGGTGGTGATCTGTGGGTCTTCGGCCTGGCCTTGCAGGGCTTCGGGACGATTCTCGGCTCGGTCAACTTCATCACCACGATCCTGTGCATGCGCATGCCCGGTATGACGATGTTCCGGATGCCGATCTTCACCTGGAACACGCTGATCACCGCGGTTCTGGTGCTGATGGCCTTCCCGCCGCTGGCTTCGGCACTGCTGGCTCTGGGCGCGGATCGCCGTTTCGATGCGCAGATCTTCGACGCCGCGAACGGCGGCCCGATCCTCTGGCAGCACCTGTTCTGGTTCTTCGGCCACCCCGAGGTCTACGTGCTCGCGCTGCCCTTCTTCGGTATCGCCTCCGAGATCATCCCGGCGTTCTCGCGCAAGCCGATCTTCGGGTACAAGACCCTGGTGGGCGCCACGATCGCCATCGCCGCTCTCTCGGTCACCGTGTGGGCGCACCACATGTACACCACCGGCGCGGTGATGCTGGACTTCTTCGCCTTCATGACGATGCTGATCGCCGTGCCGACGGGCGTGAAGTTCTTCAACTGGATCGGCACGATGTGGAGGGGATCGCTCACCTTCGAGACCCCGATGCTGTTCACCCTCGGGTTCCTCACCACCTTCATCTTCGGCGGCCTGACGGGCATCATCCTGTCCTCGCCGGTCCTGGACTTCCACCTCTCCGACACGTACTTCGTGGTCGCTCACTTCCACTACGTGATGGCCGGGACCGTGGTGTTCGAGATGTTCGCCGGGTTCTACTTCTGGTGGCCGAAGATGACGGGCTACAAGCTCGATGAGGGACTGGGCAAGATCCACTTCTGGCTCATCACCATCGGCTTCCACCTCACGTTCCTGGTCCAGCACTGGCTGGGCGTCGAGGGCGCTCCCCGGCGGTACGTGAACTACCTGGCCGAGGACAACTTCGGCTGGCTGAACCAGGTCTCCACGGTCGGTGCCTTCATCATGGGCATCTCGACGCTGCCCTTCCTGCTGAACGTGGTCCTCACCCGTATCCGTGACGAGAAGATCCTGGTCGACGACCCGTGGGGCTTCGGAGCGTCGCTCGAGTGGGCGACGTCCTGCCCGCCGCCCCGGCACAACTTCGAGTCCCTGCCCCGCATCCGGTCCGAGCGTCCGGCCTTCGATCTCCATCATCCGGAGGTCGGAATCCAGGACCACATGACGGACCAGGAGCCCGCCGAGAACCCGAGGACGAACTGACATGCGAGCCGTAGCACAAATCTTCTGGATCCTGGGTGTCTTCATCCTGCTCTCCGCCATCGCCTACGGCTTCCTGACGGGTGCCTTCCAGCGATGGGGTGTCGAGACCGCCGGGTTCCCCGCCCTGCTGGCCGCGGCCGGGCTCTCCTTCATGATCGCGATGTTCGCGTCCCTGACCGGGCGCAAGCACAGCCTCGGAGCCTCGGACGACCTGGATGGTGAGGTGGCCGAGGAGCCCGGCGTCCAGGGCAGCTTCTCGCCGTACAGCTGGGCGCCGCTGTGGGCCGCGATCGGTGGAGGCCTGTGCTTCCTCGGCGTGGCCGCCGGCTGGTGGATCTTCGCCTTCGGCGTCCTCTTCGGCATCTACGGCGTGCTGAGCTGGGTGCTGGAATACTCCGTGGGCCAGCACGCGCACTGAGGTCTACCGACCCTCCTGCCGAGATGTCGCCCTTCGCCCTGACCGGGGAAGGGTGCCGCGAAGGCCCCGCATCGATCCGTTCGATGCGGGGCCTTCAGCATGCAATGTCGCGATCGCTGAGCTCTCGTAGCCGGATGCGGCGCAGTGGCGGCACTGCGAACGGGATCCCCACACCTCCCCGAACCCGCGAGCCCCAGGGCCTCCACGGCTCCCGCGAGGCCCACGAGCCCTCCCGCGTCCCGCGGGCCGCACCGCCGCCCTCGGGACGCTCCGTGGGCGGAGCCAGGAGGAGCGACCGGTTCTGGCTTCGCAGGCGGACAACTCACGCAGTACCGTTGACCAGCACTATAACGCTGTAGCGCAACGGACAGCGGTATTGCGCTGTATGGACCGGCCCGGTTCCTGGGGCGTGAGACGCTGCGGGTGCTAGCGTGTCGACACGAGCCGTTGCACCGAGCTCAGCGCCCGAGCACCGGCACCGACGACGGACCAGGAGGCGTTCATGATGATCGGCGATGGAGCAGATCTTGTCGGCCGCGCCGAGCGCGAAGTCCGCGGCATCTTCGCGGACGAGGGTGCCCTCGAGCGAGCGGTCGCCTGGGCATCGGAGGTGCTCGCCAAGGACGGTATCGACCCGTCGGCCCAGCAGTTCCGGGCGATGCGGTCCTTGTGCCGCGCGGAGCGGCGGCTCAGCCTGACCGGTGCTCGCTATCTCGTCAACGCCACCTCCGGCCGGGGGAACCGTCGCGCGGCTCCACGCAGCCCGATTCTCGAGTAGGATCCGGCGGCTCGTGACCCGGTCCTCGGCGAAGAGCCCGCGGGGTGCGCGGCGCCCGAGCCCTCCGAACGGGCTCTCCGCCTCCGGACCATATAGCTGTGCCGACACCTGCCGGCAGCATCATGAAGGGCCCCGGGAAACGTTCCCGGGGCCCTTCATGATGCTCAGCGAGGCGTCAGCGGATCATCCTGCGTGATGCTGCTTCTCTGCCGGCGTGCGGTAGTCGCCGCCGGTGGCCTCGTCGATCTTGTGCTTCTCATGGTGCGAGTGCTCGAGGGCCTCACGCAGCTCGGCCGGGGTGACCGGCTCGATCTGATCCTTGAAGAAGAAGCTCGTCGCCTTGGCCCGGAGCGAGGAGACACCCTTGCCGGCCTTGAGCGGCCGATAGTCGTCGTGCTGGACGAGGACCCAGCGGTCGTACTCGCTGAGCGGCTCGTGGATCTCCAGCATCTCGCCGCCCTCGGTGCGCACCACCCGAGAGGTCTCGCGGCCGTGCAGAGCCAGCTCACGCTTCTGTCGCTGGAGCGAGAGGCACAGCCTCTTGGTGATGAAGAAGCACAGGAAGGGCGCGACGAAGATGGCGATCCGGAACGCCCAGGTGAGGTCGTTGATCGACAGTTGCAGTGCGAAGGCGATGAGGTCGTTCGTCGCCGCCAGCGCCAGGATCAGATAGACGCTGATCCACGCGACTCCGAGCCCCGTGCGCACCGGCGCGTTGTACGGGAGGTCATTGAGGTGGTGCTCGCGGTCATCGCCGGTGACCCAGTTCTCGATGAAGGGGTACAGCATCAGAACGGCCAGCAGCAGCCCGTAGACCACCATCGGGATAAGGATGTTCAGCGACACCGCATACCCGAAGATCGTGAACTCCCACCCGGGGATCAGGCGCAGGCCGCCGTCGGTCCACAGCATGTACCAGTCGGGCTGGGAACCCGCGGAGACGGGGGAGGGGTCGTACGGCCCGTAGACCCAGATGGCGTTGATGGCGGTGGTGGCCGAGATCAGCGTGATGATGCCGAAGACCAGGAAGAAGAAGCCGCCGGCCTTCGCGGCGTAGACCGGGAACACCGGGAACCCGACGACATTGCGCTCGGTGCGGCCGGGCCCGGGGTACTGGGTGTGCTTGTGCAGCACCAGCAGCACCATATGGATCGCGATCAGTCCCAGGATCATCGCCGGGATGAGCAGGATGTGGATCGTGAACAGGCGCGGGATGATGTCGGTTCCGGGGAACTCTCCGCCGAACAGCAGCATCGAGAGATACGTGCCGATGACAGGGATGCCCTTCATGAGCCCATCGACCACGCGCAGACCGTTGCCCGAGAGCACGTCGTCCGGCAGGGAGTAGCCGGAGAAGCCGGCGGCCATGCCGAGGACCATCAGCAGGAACCCGACGACCCAGTTCAGCTCGCGGGGCTTGCGGAAGGCACCGGTGAAGAACACGCGGAACATGTGCACGAAGATCGCGACCATGAACACCAGTGCAGCCCAGTGGTGCATCTGGCGGAACAGCAGGCCCCCGCGGACCTCGAACGAGATCTCCATGGTCGACTCGAACGCGCGGGACATGTGCGCGCCCTGCAGCGCCTCGTACGGACCGGCGTACGTGACCTCCTCCATGGAGGGGTCGAAGAACATGGTCAGGAACGTTCCCGAGATCAGCAGGATGACGAAGCTGTACAGCGCCACCTCGCCGAACATGAACGACCAGTGGTCCGGGAAGATCTTGCGCGCGATGAAGCGGACGAAGCCGCCCCCGGCGACGCGCTGGTCGAGCCAGTCCGCACCGATCGCGCCGAGCTTGTACGCACGGCCGTCGGGATCGAAGTCGGAGGTCTGCTTCTGGGGAGTGGGAGTCGTGGTCGTCACGTGATCACTTGTCCTTGTGGATGTCCCAGAAGCTGGGACCGATCGGCTCGGGGAAGTCGCCGCTGGCCACCAGGTAGCCCTCGTCGTCGACCTCGATCGGGAGCTGGGGCAGCGGGCGGTGCGCGGGGCCGAAGATCACCTTGGCGCCGTCGGTGACGTCGAAGGTGGACTGATGGCACGGGCACAGCATGTGGTGCGTCTGCTGCTCGTACAGCGCGACGGGGCAGCCCACGTGGGTGCAGATCTTCGAGAAGGCCAGGATGCCCTCGACCCCGTTCTTCATGCTCTCCTCGTTCTGGGCGAGCTTCGGGTCGATGCGCACGATGACGGCGGCCGCCTTCGCGCGCTCCTCGAGGAAATCGGGCGTCTCCTCCGTCAGGCCCTCAGGCATGACGTGGAAGATCGAGTTCATCGCGACGTCGGCCAGCCGGATCGGCGTGCCGTCGTGGTCACGGGCCAGGCGCTGGCCCGGGTGCTCGCCCCAGAAGGTGTGGTGGAGCTTGTTCCCCGGCAGCGGGCCGAGGGTGGACAGCGGAGCGAGGACCGCGACCGGCAGAGCGGCCATGGCGGCGACCATGGCGGTGACGATGACCGGGCGACGCCCGATGCCGGATTCGTTCAGCCCGTCGGTGATGATTCCGGCGGCGACCTCGCGGGTCTCCTCGGATCCGCGGATCGCGTGGCGCTCCTCGACCATCTCCTCATCGGGCATCAGGGTCTTGGCCCAGTGCACAGCCGCGGCGCCGATGAAGAACACGGCGATCGCGAGGCCGAGCCCGGTGATCAGGTTCGACCACCACAGCGCCTCCGGGCTCGCCTGCGCGGCGAAGAGGTTCGTGCCGGTCGGGGTCACCACGAAATACGCGGCGATGAAGATCGCGGTGCCCAGCACGGACAGCAGGAACATCCCGGCGACGAGACGCTCGGCGCGCTTGGCGGCGGCGGGGGACTCGTCGGCCTGTCGATGGACGTGCGGCGGCAGGCCCGGGTTCGGGAATCCTCCGCCCTCCTTCGGAGCGACAGCGCTGGCTCCGCGGGCGTGGGAGTCGGGGGAGGCCCCGTCGTGGTCGTGATTCATGCTCGCATTCACTTCGCCTTCGCCCCCAGCCAGACGGCGACCGACAGGAGCAGGGAGAGGATGATCGTCCAGGCGTACAGGCCTTCGGTCACGGGCCCCAGTGAGCCCAGGGAGATGCCACCGGGTGACCCGGTCTCCTCGAGGGATTCGAGGTAGGTGATCACGTCGCGCTTGTCCTCGGGGGTCAGGCTCGTCTCGTTGAACACGGGCATGTTCTGCGGCCCGGTGTCCATGGCCTCGTAGATGTGCTTGGGCTCGACGCCCTCGAGCTCCGGGGCGTACTTGCCGCGCGTGAGCGCACCGCCGGCGCCGGCCGCGTTGTGGCACATGGCGCAGTTGATGCGGAAGATCTCTCCGCCCTGGGTGGCATCACCCTGGGAGGTGTCGAGGTACTCCTCGTCGGGCACTGCGGGGCCGGGGCCGAGGGAGGCGACGTAGGCCGCCAGCTGACGGGTCTGCTCCTCGTTCATCTGCGGGGGCTTGCGCTGCGCCTGTGCGCCCGAGTTCTGCATGGGCATGCGACCGGTGCCGACCTGGAAGTCGACGGCCGCGGCACCCACCCCGATCAGCGACGGGCCCAGGGTGCTGCCGTCGGAGTCGGTCAGGCCCTGCCCGCTGCGACCGTGGCAGGTGGCGCAGTTGGCCAGGAACAGCGCTTCCCCGGCGTCGACGTCGTCCTGCGTGTAGGTCTCCGCCTGGGCTGTCTGCGGCTGGAACGCGGCGTACAGCCCGCCGGTCGCGACGAGGGCGAGCAGCAGGATCACGAGTAGCGCCATCGGATGATGACGTCGTGCGGCGAGTGCCTTCACGGTTCGGACCTCGATTCGTGGAGGGGACGAGCAGGGGCGGGAGGGGAGCTGCGGCGCGCACCAGGCGGGGGAGCCTGTGCGGGCGCGGGGATCAGAAGATGCTCCAGTCGAAGTCGACGGGCACGGCGTGGCCCGGGCTGGTGCCGGTCATGATCGGATCCAGCAGGTAGACCACGAAGAACAGGCCCACCCAGACCACATCGACGAAGTGCCAGTAGTACGAGATGCAGATCGCGGAGACCTGCTCGTGCTGGGTGAAGGACTCCGCCATGAAGGACCGCATCATCACCATCAGGAAGGCGATCAGGCCGCCGACGACGTGGATGCCGTGGAAGCCCGTGGCGAGGTAGAAGATCGAGCCGAACGGGGAGGACGAGAGCGTCACGCCCTCGTGGATGAGCTCGGTGTACTCGTAGGCCTGCCCGGAGACGAAGACCGCGCCCATGACGAAGGTCAGCGTGTACCACTCGATCATGCCCCACCCGGCGACGTTGAAGATCGAGCCGGTGCGGGCCTTGCGCGGGGCGAAGGGCTTGCCCCAGGGGAACTGGCCCTCGGCCAGGAACACGCCCATCTGGCAGGTGAACGAGCTGGCGACCAGGATGATGGTGTTCACCATGGCGAAGCCGTGAGTGAAGTTCGCCTCGCCGTCGGCGAACGTCTCCGGCGCCATCGAGCGCAACGTGAAGAACATGGCGAACAGCCCGCCGAAGAACATCAGTTCGCTGGCGAGCCAGACGATCGTGCCGATCTGCGTCGGGTTCGGGCGGCCTACCGCTGGGGCAGCGGCGGCGGAGCGCTCAGGCAGGGTCGCAGTAGTCACGTCACCATTATGTCGTGTCGTCAGATTCGGCGTGCCGGGTCACGACGCCCGACCACACCGCGGGGCAGCGCCCCGGGGCGGACGACGTCAGCATATCCCTCCTGACGGCCTGTCACGAACGGGGACACGCTCCGTCCGGCTCGCGGGATCGGTGCAGGTGATCGCCGCATGCGGGGTCGTGATCGCTCCGTGATCCGATCCGTGATCCTCGCGACGGCCGGGCGTCCCGAAGTGCCATGATCGGGGCATGAACGAGAACATCCCGACCTGGCCCCGGATCACGTCGCGCCTCGTGCGTGGTGAAGAGCTCGAGGCCGGCGAGGCGTCGTGGGCGATGGACGAGGTCATGTCCGGAAACACGACGCCGGTCCAGCTCGCCGGGTTCCTGGTGTCGCTGCAGGCCAAGGGCGTCACCAGTGGGGAGCTCGCAGCTCTGGCGGATGCGATGGTCTCGCATGCGCGGCCGGTGCGCGCCCCGTCGCGCGCTGTCGACATCGTCGGTACCGGCGGCGATCTGGCTCATACCGTGAACATCTCCACCATGGCCTCCATGGTCATCGCCTCGACGGGCCGCGCGGTGGTCAAGCACGGAAACCGGGCCTCGAGCTCGAGATCCGGCTCGGCCGACGTGCTCGAGGCGCTCGGCGTGCGCCTCGACCTGCCCGTCCCCGTGGTCGAGGATCTGGTCGAGGAGATCGGGATGACATTCCTGTTCGCGCAGGTCTTCCACCCGTCGATGCGGTTCGCTGCGGAGGCCCGCAAGGGGCTGGGCATCCCCACCGTGATGAACATCCTGGGTCCCATCACCAATCCCGGCCGGCCCCGGGCGAGTGCGGTGGGCGTGGCCGACGCCACGATCGCGCCGACCGTCGCCGGCGTGTTCGCCGCTCGCGGCACCAGCGCCCTGGTCTTCCGTGGCCAGGACGGGCTCGACGAGCTCACCGTCACCGCTGCCTCCGACGTCTGGGAGGTGCGAGGCGGCGAGGTCCGTGAGCACTCGCTGGACCCGGAGCTCCTGCTGGGTATCCCGCGCAGCGGCCACGACGCGCTGCGCGGCGGCACCGCCGAGGAGAACGCGGAGGTGACTCGGGAGCTCTTCGCCGGGGCCCGCGACGGGCGGATGGGGCCGATCCGTGACGCGGTGCTGCTGAACGCGGCGGCCGGCGTGCTCGCCTTCGACGGGATCGATCAGGCGGCGGCCGACGGGTTCGAGGAGCGGTTCGCAGCCGCGTTCGCGGAGGCCCGGGACGCGTTGGACTCGGGGCGTCCTGCGGAGCTGGTCCGGCGTTGGGCTATCGCCTCGCGGGAAGCTGCCGCCGAGGACGGCTGAGGCCGTCGGCTCAGCCCTCGATGCCGAGGTCGAACGCGGCGTCCAGATCACGCGTGGAGTAGGTCTTGAAGGCGATGTTCGTCGTGGTGTCGAGGATGCCCTGGACCTTCCCGAGATGCCCCGCGATGACGTCCGCGAGATCCTCGTGACGGCGCACCCGCACGACGGCGATCAGGTCGACGTCGCCGGTGACCGAGTACACCTGCTCGACGCCGTCGAGATCGACGACGGCCTCGGCGACCTCGGGGATGCGGGCGGACTCGACGACGATCGAGACGATGGCGGTGATCATGGCTTCTCCTCGGACGGGGCGCAGGGCGCGCCGGGACGTGTGCTCCGAGCCTAATCCGCGATCGGCGCCGCGAGTGCGGTCGTCCGGGCGAAGCGCTCCGCGAGCAGCTCGGCGTCGAAGCGAGCCCTCGCGGGCACATGCCACTCGCCCTCCATCAGCACCGTGCGCACGCCCTCGCCGTCGAGCCAGCTGAGCAGGATCTCCGCCTCCTGGTGGTAGCCCTGGCACAGCGGGGCGGCGAGCTCCGCCTCCCCGGTGCCGGTCACGGCCAGGGAGCGCGCGACTGCCAAGGGGTCGGCGTGGGAGGGCACCAGAGCCGTGCCGGCGAAACGGCCGTGCCGCACCGCCAGCAGCTCCCATCCGCGCCCGCCGATCACGCCCTCCGTGCTGGGCCGGGCGGCGATCAGCAGCGGCACCTCGCAGATCGCCCGCAGCCGGGAGGCGCGACGCGCGGCCGCGAGGTACATCCCCGCCAGGCGCCGCAGCTTCTCGGCGTCCTCGTAGCGACCGGCCGAGACGTGGCCTCGCATGCGGGCGGCGACATGGTCGAGGATCTCGCGGGGGTCGACGAGCATCGCCCGGCGGATGCGATCCCGGTGCCCGGCCTCGGCGCGGGCACCGCGCCCGGAGGCCTGCTCGAACGCCGCCCCGCGGCCCAGGATCGCGTCGGTGAGCAGCCCGCGCAGGGGCTCGACGTCGTGCCGGGAGGACAGCGGGCCGATCTGGGCGGAGCCGTCGGCCTCCGGGCGCGCGATCCGTGCCGTGCGCAGCCCCTCGGAGCCCGAGCCCAGACGGAGCCACACCGCCTTCTCGGGGGAGAGCCCATGCCGGTTCGTCGGCGGCTTCTTCGCCGCGATGATCCGCAGCTCGCGCACCGCGGCCTCGGTCGGCGTGGTGCACTCCAGCACGTCGACCGACTCGGCGCGCGGGAGCATGTCCAGCACCTTGCGCCGGGTCTCGGCCGCCGTGAAGTACGTGCGCACCCGGGAGCGCAGATTCCGGGAGGTCCCCACGTACAGCACGCCTCCGTGGGCGTCGAGGAACTGGTACACGCCGGGAACCGAAGGAACCGTCTCGGCCAGGTGCTTCTTGCGCAGCTGCACCGGTGTGGCGCGGCGATGCGCGGAGGAGAGGTCCTCGAGGGTGGCGGCGCCGCGCGGTCCCAGCCGGTCGATGATCGCGTGCAGGACGTCCACCGTGGCCCGGGCATCCGAGAGCGCCCGGTGGTCAGGGGTGATGCTCGCTCCGACGTGCGCCGCCAGGGTGGAGAGCTTGTGGTCGCGCACCTCGTCGCGCCGGAAGACCGTCCGCGCCAGAGCCAGGGTGTCCAGTACCAGCGGCCGTGGCCACCCGATGTCGCAGCGGGCGGCCTGGGCGGTCAGGAACGAGATGTCGAACCGTGCGTTGTGCGCCACCAGGGCGGCGTCGCCGACGAAGTCCAGGAACATCGGCAGCACTGTGCGGATCGACGGGGCACCGGCCACCGAGGCGTCCGAGATCCCCGTCAGGGAGGCGATGTACGCCGGGATCGGGCGCTCCGGATCGACGAAGGTGCGGAACTCGCCGAGCACCTCCCCGCCGCGCACCTTGACCGCCCCGATCTCGGTGATGGCGTCGGCCCTCGGGTCGGTGCCGGTGGTCTCGAGGTCGACGACGACGAGGGTGGCGTCTACCAGCGGGGTGCCGAGATCATCGAAGCTCAGCTGGCGGCGCGCGGACATGGCCGCAGACTACGACGCGGCCCTGACCATCGGAGGTGCCCGATGGTCCCGGCGCTCAGGACACCGGCTTGGACCCGGAGTAGATGCGCTCGATGACCTCGGAGAGGTCCTGGACGACGACGTTGCGCTTGAGCTTCATCGAGGGCGTGAGATAGCCGTTCTCCTCCGTGAAATCCGTCTCGATGACCTCGAACGCGCGGATCGACTCGGCGCGGGAGACGGACTGGTTGGCCTTGTCGACGGCCGTCTGCAGCTCGGCGCGCACGGCCGGGTCCTGGGCCGCCTGCGCGATCGTCATCTCCTCCATCCCGTTGTTCTTCAGCCAGGTCGGGAGCATCTCGGCGTCCAGCGTCAGGATGGCGGCGACGAACGGCCGCTGATCGCCGATCACGACGCACTGGCTGATCAGCGGATGCGCCCGCAGCTGATCCTCGAGCTGGGCGGGTGAGATGTTCTTGCCGCCCGCGGTGACGATGACCTCCTTGCTGCGGCCGGTGATGGTCAGCGTGCCGTCCTCGCCCAGCGAGCCGATGTCCCCGGTGCGGAACCAGCCGTCGCGGAGGGCCTCGGCGGTGGCCTCGGGGTTGTTGTGGTAGCCCTTGAAGACCATGACGCCCTTGACGAGGATCTCGCCGTCGTCATCGATGGCGACCGTGGATCCCGGAAGCGGCGGGCCCACGGTGCCCGGCTTGACCGCCCAGGGCAGGTTCACGCAGATCGGGGCGGTGGTCTCGGTCAGGCCGTAGCCCTCGAGGATGGTCACGCCGATACCGCGGAAGAAGTGGGCCAGGCGGGCGCCCAGCGGCGCACCGCCGGAGACGGCCCAGGTGACCTGGCCGCCCATGGCCTCACGCAGCTTCCCGAAGACCAGCTTGTCGAACACGGCGTGCCGGAGCCTGAGGGGCAGGGGCACCTTTCCGCTCGACTGCGCCCGGGAGTAGGCGATCGCGGTCTCGGCCGCGGCGCTGAAGATCTTGCCGCGGCCGCCGGCGATCGCCTTGGCCTCCGCGCCGTTGTAGACCTTCTCGAACACTCGCGGCACGGCGAGCAGGAAGGTGGGTCTGAAGGCGGCGAGATCCGGCAGCAGGTTCTTGGTGTCCGGGGTGAAGGCGGTGGTGATCGGCCAGGATGCGGCCAGGACCGAGATGAGCCGTGCGAACACGTGCGCCATCGGCAGGAACATCAGCATCCGCGACCCCGGGGGCAGCACGTGCGTGCCCAGCAGGTTCAGGGCGCTGCGCGTGGTGTCCACGAAGTTGGCGTGGGTGAGCTCGGCGCCCTTGGGGCGGCCGGTGGTGCCCGAGGTGTAGATGATGGTCGCCACGTCCGCCAGGCCGCGCGAGGTGCGCCGGGCTTCGAGCTCCTCGTCGCTGACATCGCGGCCGCGCTGCTTGAGCTCGTCCAGGATGCCGTCCTCGATGACGCCGATGCGTTCCAGCGCGGGCAGTTCGCCGCGCACCGATTCCACGTCCTCCGCGTGCCTCGTCGCCTCGACCAGGGCGTAGCGCGCCCCGGAGTCGGAGGCGATCCATTGGATCTGGCTGGGGGAGGAGGTCTCGTAGATCGGCACGCTGACCGCTCCGGTCCACCACACGGCCCAATCGGCGAGCGTCCACTCGTAGCGGGTGCGGGAGAGGATCGCGACCACATCACCGGTCTCGACCCCACCGGCGATCAGTCCCTTGGCGACCTGCTTGACGTCCTCGATGAAGTCGGCGGTGGCCATCGGGGTGTAGCCGCCGTCGGGGTTCGCGTGCTCGAAGATCGGCACGGAGGGGTTCGAGCGCAGTCGCCCGAGGAGGAGATCGGTGGTGTTCTCGTCGGGCCGGCTCTCATGCTGTGGGGCAGTGGTGTACTGCTTCATCGAATCTCCTTCGATCCGGGCCGGGCGCTCGTGCCCGGCGTACCGGCCGCCTGCCCGGAAGCGCTGGTGGGGTGACCACGATCTTACGGCAGGCCGATCTACGATGTACGACAGCAGGCTGACGGGCCGGCTGGCCGATCAGCGAGCATGCCTGCGCACGGGCGAGAGCGCGTACAGGGCCGGACATACGGGGTATCGACGCAGAAGGAGCAGCATGCTCTCCATCGGAGTGGACATCGGCGGCACCAAGATCGCCGCCGGCGTGGTCGACGAGGACGGCGCCATCGTCGCCACGACCACGCGCAGCACGCCGGCCACGGAGCCGGAGCTGATAGAGGCGGGCGTCGCCGATGCCGTCGCCGAGCTGAGGGCCGACCACGACGTGGTCGGGGTCGGCGTGGGGGCCGCCGGGTTCGTGGGCGCCGACCGTCGCACCGTGAAGTTCGCGGCCAACCTCGCGTGGCGTCACCGCGCGCTCGCCGACGAGCTGGAGCGACTGACGGGCCTTCCCGTGGTGGTGGAGAACGACGCGAACGTCGCCGGATGGGCCGAGTACCGCTTCGGGGCGGCCACCGAGGCGGCGCACATGCTGATGGTGACCGTGGGGACCGGCCTCGGTGGGGCGATCGTCCTGGACGGCCGGCTGCTGCGGGGCAGCGGGGGCTTCGCGGGCGAGGTCGCGCACATGACCGCCGTGCCCGATGGGCAATGGTGCGGCTGCGGACGCAAGGGCTGCCTGGAGCAGTACACGGCGGGCACCGCTCTGGTGCGCACCGCGAAGCGGAGGGCCTCGGCGGGCGACCCGCTGCTGGGCCCGCTGGTGCAGGCTGCCGGCGGGGCACGCAAGGAGATCGACGGTCCGCTGATCACTCGCCTCGCCCAGCAGGGCGATCCGGGGGCGCAGGAGCTGATCGCGGAGATCGGTACCTGGCTCGGGACGGGTATGGCGTCGATCTCGGCGCTGCTGGACCCCGAGGTGATCGTGGTCGGCGGCGGCGTCGCGGCGGCCGGCGACCTCCTGCTGGATCCCGCCCGCCGCGCCTACGCCGCGAACCTCACCGCCCGGACGCACCGGGACCTGTCGCCGTTCGTGCTCGCGAAGATGGGGAACCGCGCCGGGATCGTCGGGGCCGCCGACCTGGCTCGCTGACGGCTCTGCCGTGGGCCCCAGCCCTCAGACCTCGGCTCCGTCATCGTCGCCGTCCCTGCTGCGGGGTACCCGCAGGAGCAGGGACACCAGGCCACCGATGGCCGCGAGCCCTCCCAGCCAGGCGAGGAAGTCCGGCAGCGTCGCGCTTGCGGTGACCACGAGCATCAGCACGAATCCACCGATCAGCGCGGTCCACGACCACAGCGCACCGGAGGACGGCTCCGGCAGATCGGGGTCCGGCGGCTCGAAGTCGCCGTAGAGCACCTCGTCGTCATCGAGCTCGCGCGGACCGGCGGTGCCGCGCACGCCGTCGGCCACGTCGGGCGGCCCGGCCGAAGGATGTGCGGCTCGGGAGCGGGCGCGCGATTCCGCACTGGGCGGTTCGGACGGGGAGTCGGCGCTGAAGGACCACAGGTCGTCCTCGTCCGGACCGCCTGTGCCGGGGTCCTGGTCTGCGGGCGCGTCCCCGTCCTCGTCCGGGTCCCGTGGTGGGGGGCCGTGGTCCTCGGCCGCCGGCTCGTGGGGAGCCTCGCCGGGGTTGAGCATCATGCCCTCGCTCTCGAGCATGCGCGCGAACTCGGCGTCGACATCGCGCGGATCATGCGCGTTCGGACGGTCGGCGGTCATCGCGGGCCTCCGGCGAGCTGCGGACCGCCGGCCGGCCGGGCGCCGTCGAGAGGCCGGGGCACATGGGCGTCCAGGAAGCGCGCCGAGGTCTCGAACAGCAGGTCGGCGTCCAGATCCAGCGGGACCAGATGACGGCTGCGTGTCGTCGCCAGTCGCTGGACGGACCCGCTGACCCGCGCGGCGATGAGATCGCTGTCGGCGGCCGGGACGGTCCGGTCCGCGGGGGAGGTGGCCAGCAGCAGCGGGATCTCGACTGCATCCAGCTCGCGCCGGGTGCGCGCGAACAGTCGCCGCACCTCGGCGACGGCGCGCACCGGCATCCGGTCGTAGGCCTCCTCGGCCCCGCCCTCCCGGGCGATGTCGGATCCGATCCCGGGAAGGGTGCGCACCACCGGGGAGATCAGTCCCGCAGCCGCCGCGGTCGCAGGCAGGGCGATGCCGGGATTGACCGCGACCACGGCTGCCAGGCGCCCGCGCAGCATCGGATCCTCGGCCAGGGCGAGGGCGAGCGCGCCCCCCATCGACAGCCCGCCGACCGCGATCGGGCCGTGCTGGTGAGACAGCGTCAGCGCGACCTCGCGCACGTGGCCGTACCAGTCCCGCCAGGACCGTCCCGCGAGGTCCTGCCACGAGGTCCCGTGACCGGGCAGCAGAGGAAGGTCGACGGCCCAGCCCCGCGCGGCGTGATCCTCGGCCCACGGACGCAGCGACTGCGGGGTCCCGGTGAAGCCGTGGCACAGGAGCAGCCCGCCGCGCGGGTTAGAGTGACCTCGCGCGCGCCAGGGGCGGGACAGTTCGCTGAACGCCATGGGTACATCGTCGCACCCGCGCCCGCATGCTTCATCCCCTCGTCCCCAGGAGTTCGTCGTGCTGTACGAGGTCGCCAAACCGCTCGTGATGGCCGTGGTGCGCGTGATCTGGCGTCCTACGGTCAGCGGCACCGAGAACATCCCGGACGAGGGCCCGGTCATCCTCGCCTCCAACCACCTGGCCTACTCCGACACGGTCTTCCTGCCGGGGCAGGTGCGCCGCAGTGTGCATTTCCTGGGCAAGTCGGACATCTTCGCCGGTCGCTCCCCGCTGAACCGGGTCGTGGCCTCGGTGATGCGCGGCCTGCACGTGATGCCGGTGGACCGCACCGGGGGCAGCGCCGCACGCTCGGCCATCGATGCCGGCCTCGATGTGCTGGCGGCGGGCAAGGTCCTCGGCATCTTCCCCGAGGGCAGTCGCAGCCCTGATGGGCGTCTCCACCGGGGCAAGACGGGCGTTGCCCGGTTCGCGCTCGCCACGGGGGCTCCGGTGGTCCCCGTGGCGATGCTGGGCGCGTTCGAGGCGCAGCGCGGCCGGAAGTACTTCCCGCGCCGGAGGCCCCGGGTGCACGCCGTGATCGGAGAGCCGCTGGATGTGCGCGAGATCGTCGCGGATCTCGACGGCGCCGAGGAATCGAAGGTGCTCAGGGCCGTGACGGACGCGGTCATGGACCGGATCCACGAGCTCTCGGGCCAGGAGCGCAGCGGTGAGTACGCCGCTGAGGTCAAGAAGCGCATGAAGGCCGCGGCGGGACAGCCCCTGGGTGGCGAGGAACCCGATACGGCGGTGTGAGATACGGCGGCGACCGCGCCCGCGCCGTCGCCGTCCGCACTGCTGGACGCCTCCGGCGCCGACCCCGTCGGCTCGGCCGGCTCCCGAGGTTCCGGCCGCGGAGCCGGCCTGCCACAGGCAGGGTTCCGAGCACTGGAAGCGGTCGGCCGCGCGCGCGGGTACTGCGTACCCTGTGGGGGTGACTCAGTACAGCCCCGATGCCCCTGCCCGCGCCCACGACTTCTCGCTCTCCTCGGCCGACGACGGCCTGGCGGCGCTGGGTGCGTGGCGCGAGTATCCGCGGGAGCAGCAGCCGGTGTGGCCGGACGAGGCCGAGCGGGCGCGGGTCTTCGAGGACCTGCGCGCCGCTCCGCCGCTCGTCTTCGCCGGTGAGGCCGACGTGCTGCGCGATCACATCGCGGCGGCCGCCCGCGGAGAGGCTTTCCTGCTCGCCGGCGGGGACTGCGCCGAGACCTTCGCCGACTCCACGGCCGACCGGATCCGCAACAAGATCCGCACCATCCTGCAGATGTCGGCGGTGCTGACCTATGGTGCCTCCGTGCCGGTGGTGAAGATGGGCCGGATGGCCGGCCAGTTCGCCAAGCCCCGCTCCTCGGACGAGGAGACACGGGATGGTGTGACCCTGCCCACCTACCGCGGGGACGCGGTCAACGACTACGCCTTCACCCCGGAGTCACGGATCCCGGATCCGCAGCGTCTGTGGAGGATGTACACCACCAGCGCCTCCACCCTGAACCTGCTGCGGGCCTTCACCGGCGGCGGCTTCGCCGATCTCCGGGAGGTCCATTCCTGGAACCGCGGTTTCACCTCCGGAAGCGGCTACGACCGCTACGAGGAGCTGGCGGCGCAGATCGACAAGGCCATCCGCTTCATGGACGCCATCGGCGCGGACTTCGACGCCCTCAAGGTCGTGGAGTTCTACGCCTCCCACGAGGCACTGCTGCTGGACTACGAGGAGGCCCTGGCCAGGATCGACTCCCGTACCGGAGAGATCTACGGCTGCTCGGGCCACTTCCTGTGGGTGGGGGAGCGCACGCGCCAGCTGGACGGGGCGCACGTGGACTTCATGGCGCGCCTGCGCAACCCCATCGGGGTCAAGCTCGGGCCGAACGCGTCGGTCGATGATGCGCTGCGCCTGATCGACAAGCTCGACCCCGAGCGCGAGCCGGGACGGCTCACGTTCATCACCCGCATGGGCGCCGGCACCATCCGCGATCGCCTGCCGGCACTGGTCGAAGGCGTGCGCGACTCCGGGGCCCAGGTGGCGTGGGTGACCGACCCCATGCACGGCAATACGATCACCTCCTCGAACGGGTACAAGACCCGCCGCTTCGAGGACATCCTCGACGAGGTCGTCGGCTTCTTCGAGGTCCACCAGGGCCTGGGCACGATCCCGGCCGGCCTGCACATGGAGCTCACCGGTGACGACGTCACCGAGGTCCTCGGCGGGGCCGGGGAGATCGACGAGGAGGGACTGACGCGCCGTTACGAGACGCTCGTGGACCCGCGCCTGAACCACCAGCAGTCCCTCGAGCTGTCGTTCCTGGTCGCGGAGATGCTCTCGCGACGCTGAGGGTCCTGAGGTGCCCTGCATGCCGGCCGGTGCCGGTGCCCGCCCGGGTATCGGCACCGGCGGCGGGCCGGTCAGAACACCGTGATGGTGACCGTCGAGCCCTTCTCGAGCTCGGAACCGGCTGCTGCCGACTGTTCGTAGACGAGCCCGAAGACCGGCTCACCCCGATCGTGCTCGACCGTGACGGCGAAGCCGGCGGCCTCGAGTGCCGCCTTGGCGTCGGCCTCCGGTTTGCGGAAGACATCCGGGACGACGACCATCTCGGGACCCAGCGACGTCACCAGCTCCACGGTGTCACCGCGGTACCCGGTGCCGGAGGCGGGTGATTGGGAGATGACCGCTCCGGCGGGCACGCTGCTGTGGTGGGCCGAGGACGAGGTCACGGAGAAGCCTGCCGATTCCAGGGCGGACCGCGCCGCGTCGCCGTCCTTCCCGGTCTGATCGGGGATCGCCAGCGGCTGGCGCCCCTGCGAGGCGACGACGCGGACCTCTCCACCCTCGGGCAGCGCGTCGGCGGACTGCGACTGGGAGATGATCTGGCCCTCGGGCACGGTCTCGGAGTATTCGGCCTCATCCTCGACGAGCACCAGCCCGACGGACTCCACCTCGCTGCGGGCCTCCTCCATATCCATCCCGACGAGGTCGGGCACGGGGAAGGTCTGCTGTCCCTTGGAGACGACGAGCTGCACGCTGGCGCCCTTCTTGACGGTGGTGCCGGCCGACGGGGTCGCCTCGATCACGTGTCCGGCCGGCACCGTGTCGTCGAAGCGTTCCTCGGTGCGCGTGCTGAGGTCCTCGGCTGAGAGAACGGCCTCCGCATCGGTCAGCTGGGTGCCGGCCAGGACCGGGATCGTCCGGTCGGCGCCGGGGCCCGTGTTGAGGTACCAGTCCCCGCCGGCCCAGGCTCCACCGGCCAGCGCGATGACCAGGCACAGGGCCGCCAGCATCGCGAGCGGGCGGGAGCGTCGGCGGGTGCCGAGGGGGAGGTGGCGGCCGCGGCGGGCTCTCGGTGCCCGCAGGACGACGGTGCGGGGCGCCGGATCATCCTCTCCCGGAGTCCCGGGCCGAGACGTCGTCCCCTCCTGCTCCGTGGCCTCCGCGGGGCCCGGAGCATCGCCCTCTCCGGCGGTGTCCTTCTCCCCGGGATGCCCGATCCCGTCCGCGTCGTCCACGCCGACAGAGTCCCCGGGCCGGGCGGACTCGCCGCGTGAGGCGATCACCGGGGCGCCGTCGTCGGTCGTGGAGAAGATCCCGGCCGGGAAGGCGCGGGGGCCGTGACCGAGCTCGGCCACCACGTCGTCCAGCGGCGAGGTCAGGCGCGGGGTGTCCGCGGTGTCGGTGTCCGAGCGCTCCTCGGGACGTGCGTCCATGACGGCGGCGGGCAGGGTCTCGATCAGCTCGCGCACCGCCCGCAGCAGATCGGCGGCGGTCGCGGGCCGCTGCTCGACCGGCCGGGCGGCGGCCCAGGTCACCAGCGAGTCCAGTTCCCGGGGGATGCCGGAGACCAGCGTGGAGGGGGCGGGGATGTCGTCGTGGACGTGCTGGAAGGCGATATGGACGGGCTGTTCCCCGGTGAACGGCTGCCGCCCGGTGAGCATCTCGAACAGCACCACGCCCAACGAGTACAGGTCGCTGCGTTCGTCGCAGTGGCCGCGGGTGACGACCTCCGGGCTGATATACGCCACGGTGCCCAGGAGTGTGGCACTGGCCGAGGAGTTCGTGGAGCCGACGGCCCGGGCGAGTCCGAAGTCGGCGACCTTCACGACCCCCTCGTGGTCCAGCAGGATGTTCTCCGGCTTGATGTCACGGTGGACGATGCCGGCATCGTGGGCCGCCACGAGCGCCTCGAGGACCTGCGCCGTCACGTCGAGGGCGTCGGCCACTCTCAGCCGCTCCACCTCGCCGATGCGAGCACGCAGCGTCTCGCCCTCGATGAGTTCCATAGCCAGATAGATGCGGTCGGAATCCTCGCCCTGGTCGAACACACCGACGACATTGCGGTGCGCGAGCCGTGCCGCCGCACGTGCCTCACGGCCGAACCGGCGGCGGAAGTTCTCATCCATCGCGAGGTGCGGATGCATGATCTTCAGGGCGACGACGCGATCGAGGCGCTCGTCATGGCCGCGATGGACTGTCGCCATTCCGCCGCGCGCGATCGGCTCCTCGACCCGGTAGCGGTCGTCGAGGAGCAGGCTGATGCCGGGGGAAGTCGACGTCGCCGCGCTCACGTGGTCAATCTAGGCCTAGCATGCGCACCGACCACGCAGCGACACACTCGTGGCGCGTCGGCATTTCGGTCGAGGCGGGCGATCCGGTCGACCGGTCGATGCCGGTGATGCCTCTCGAGGGAGTGCAGATGAGTCACGTGAGCGGCGCCCCGGTGAGGCCGGCATGGTGCACGGCGGGCCCCGGACGTGGCACGCTTGACCCGTGAACGACCTCGACGACCTCATCACTGACTGGCTCACCCTGCCCGACGTCGCCCAGCGACTGGATGTAGAGGTCTCGCGCGTGCGGCGCCTCATCGAGGAAGGCCACCTGATCTCGGTGCGCCGCGGTGATCCCGTGGTCCGCATGGTCCCCGCCGAGATGCTCACCGACGAGGGTGTGGCCCCGCACCTTCCCGGGACGATCACCGTCCTGCGGGACGGAGGATTCGATGACATCGAGCTGCTGACGTGGCTGTTCAGCGAGGACGAGAGCCTTCCCGGGCGCCCGATCGACCACCTGCGGCGCGGTCAGCGCGGCGAGGTGCGCCGGCGTGCGCAGGCACTGGCCTTCTGACGGAACACTCCGGACCGGGCTTATCGACCGGCCCCTCCGCGTGACCGGTCACTCCGTGCGGCCTTACTGACCGGACCCTCCGGACCAGGCTTTCGGTCGGCCCTCCGGGTCAGCTGTCCGGCTCGGCCTCAGGCGGGCAGCGCCCTGACGTCGGTGGCCAGTCCCGCGAGCTCCGACAGCCCGGCTCGGCCGAGATCTCCCAGCTCCGCGGCGGCCGAGAGCAGGTCCCGTGCACGTCCGGCCCGCTGCGTCACCTCCTCGGTCACGGAGGCGACCGCCCCGGTGGCAGTCATGAGTTCGTGGACGGCGGCGATGTCCCCGGCGTCGGCGTCGGCCCGTCCGATGACACGCGCCAGCAGCTCGCGACCGGCGTCGTCGGCGGCCGCCTCCGTGCGCGCGAGCAGTACTGTGCGTTTGCCCTCGACGATGTCCCCGCCGGTCGGCTTGCCGGTCTCGTCCTGATCCCCGACCACGCTGAGCAGATCGTCGCGCAGCTGGAACGCGGTGCCGACCTCGACCGCCCACTCGGCGAGCGACTCCAGGGCGGCATCGTCGCCTCCCATCAGTGCTGCCCCGATCCGTACCGGTCTCAGGACCGTGTACGGCACGGTCTTCCAGCGAATCACCGACAGGGCGGCCTGCTCGGCGTCGGTCGCCGAGGCGAAACCGCCCGCCTGATGGAGGATGTCCAGGAACTGGCCGGACATCACCTCGGTGCGCAGATCGTCGAACTCACGACGTGCACGCGAGAGGCGATCCTGCTCCCCGGGGACATCCGCTGCGGTCTGCTCGGCCCAGCTCAGAGCCAGATCACCCAGCACGATGGCGACGGCGATGCCGTAGTCGCCGGCGGAACCGGCCAGTCCGTCGCGCTGATGCCGAGAGGCGGCGCCGACATGGAGGGCGGGCCGCCCGCGACGGACGGGGGAGTGATCGATGACGTCGTCGTGCATCAGCGCCGCGGCCTGGACGAGTTCGATCGCCGCCCCGCAGCGGGCGAGGGCATCCAGCTCCTGCTCGCGGGGCTCGCGGTCCAGCGCGGCCACGCCTCCCCAGAAGCAGAAACGGGGCCGCAGCAGCTTTCCGCCGCGCAGGTAGTCCTCGAGCGCATCCACCAGGGCGGCCGTCTCCGGGGAGATCTGCTCGAGCTGGCGCCGCCGCGCGGCGAGCTCCGCACGGGTGATCGCTTCGACCCGATCGACCAGCCGGATCTCGAGCTCACGCAGACGATCGCCGTCGGCCGGCCCTTCAACAGCGGACATGGATGCTCCCTCTCCCGTCGACCCCACGATCTTCCCACGTCCTGCCATCGTTCCTCCCCAGTCGGGCTCCGTCCCCATGATCGCCCGCCGCCTCCCGTCGGGGCCGTGCGGTGGCGCAGGGTCGTCTCATGACGACGAACACCACACCCAGCGACCCCGGGCCGCGAGTCCTGCATCCCGACGATCCGGCGGAGCTCCTCGCCGAGGCGCGTCTCTGCCTTCGTGAGATCCCCACGGACTGCCTGATCCTGGTGGGCCATGCGGGCGACGGCACCGCACCGATGCTGACCTGCTCACCCCTGACAGACGTCATGTCTCCCGAAGGGCCGGAGCACCTCGAGCACCATCTCGGGCTGATGCGCGAGCACGGCAGCTCGCGGGCGCTGGCACTGCTCGTCATCGACGACGGCTACGAGCCGCTCGCGCCCCAGGTGGCCATCGACATCTCGATCCTCGCCGGCGGCCTGGTCCTGACCACCGCCAGTCGCCTGCTCCCGGAACCGTTCGAGATCGACGTGCTGTGGGCCGTGGGTGACTCGAGTGCGCGGCAGGTGCTCCTCTCAGACGCCGGGCAGGACGGGGACGAGAGCCTCCTCGTCTCCCCGCCCGGTCCGCTGAAGCGCTTCTCCGAGACCAGCGCCGCAGCGAACGCCGTCTTCTCCGGCGACCCCGTCCCGCAGGAGCGCGAGGAGGAGCCGGTGCTCGAAGCGATCGGGCGCAGCATCACACTGGCGCGCACCGAGCTCGGCGCCTCGTGCGACCCCGGAGCGCTGTTCGAGACGGCGCGCGGCGCGCTGGGCAGGCTGCGGACGGGCCACGGCGACCCGGCCGGGAGCGACTTCGTGACGGACTGTGAACACGTCTCCGCGCTGCTCTCGGCAGTCGCTGTCGACCGTCTCCATTGGGAGCTGCTGGCGCAGTGCGTCGAACACGGCAACGCCGGCAGCATCGACCGCGAGGAGCTGCTGCAGGTGCTCGTCAGCGCTCCCCAGTGGTCCCCGCATCCTGATATCTGCGCAGGTGGGAGCTGGTATGAGGCACTGGAGAAGCTACGTGAGGTCGCCGCCGCGGCGATGGATGCTGCGCCCGCTGCCCGGCGCTCCACGCCCCGGGCAGCCTGGCGGGGCCTCACCGCGATGCTCGTGATGCTGGCGTGGTGGAACCATCGGTTCGCCACCGCGGGAGGCTTCGTCGACGATCTCTGGGGCCGCGAACCGGACTCGACTCTGGCACCCTTGCTGGCACGAATGACCGACACGCCGATCTTCCCGGCCTGGTGGCCCAGCACCTGATCCCCAGGACCGCTGGACCCTGCCGCGCAGGGGAGCAGGGAGGAGCAGCCGCCGATGACGATGCTCGGAGCACGGAGCGCCCGGCACCGGTCCGCTGCCGACGCCGATGCCGTCGGCTCCCCCCAGCCCGGGACCGCTGCTGAACCTCCCCCGGTGACGGGAGCGTGGAGACCGGAGCACGGCGACGGGGACCGCCGCTTCGCCGAGATCGGTCCGCTGGCCCTCGAGGGGGGCGACGTGCTCGAGGACGTCACCATGGCGTACGAGACCTGGGGCCGGCTCGATGCTGATCGCGGCAACGCCGTCCTGGTGCTGCACGCGCTGACCGGTGACTCCCACCTGCGCGGCCCGGCGAGCAGAGCGCACCCCAGCCCCGGCTGGTGGGAGGAGATGGTCGGTCCGGGCCGCCCCGTCGACACCGACCGGTACTTCGTGATCGCCCCCAACGTGCTGGGCGGCTGCCAGGGGACCACGGGCCCGAGCTCCCCGGGGCCCGGCGGCGACCCGTGGGGATCGAGGTTCCCGCTGGTGACTGTGCGTGACCAGGTGGAGGCGGAGCGTCGGCTGCGCGACAGGCTCGGCATCGACAGCTGGGCACTGGTGATCGGCGGATCGATGGGCGGGATGCGAGCGCTTGAGTGGGCGGTGTCCCATCCCGACGAGGTCGAACGGCTCGGTCTGATCGCCACCTCGGCCCGAGCCACGGCAGACCAGATCGCCTGGAACAGCGCACAGATCGCTGCTATCCGCGTCGACCCCGGCTTCCACGGCGGCGATTACTACGACCAGCCGAACGGTCAGGGACCCGATTCAGGGCTCGGGATCGCCCGCCGGATCGCGCACACCACCTATCGCACGGCGGCGGAGCTCGAGACGCGTTTCGGCAACCGGCCGCAGCCGGGCGAGGACCCGCTGGACGGTGCAGGCAGGCATCAGGTGACCAGCTACCTCGATCACCACGCCGGAAAGCTCGTGCGACGGTTCGACGCGAACTCCTACCTGGTCCTGGCGACCTCCATGAACACCCACGATGTCGGACGCGATCGCAGCGGCGTCGCCGCCGCACTGTCCAGGGTCACAGCTCGCACTCTGGTGGTCGCGATAGATTCCGACCGGCTCTTCCCGCCGGACCTCGTCGGCGAGATGGCCCACCACATCCCGGACGCCCGATGGCATGTCGCGAACTCCGTGATCGGGCACGACGCCTTCCTGCTGGCGCATCCGGACCTCGGCGAGTGGATCGGTGCCCTGCTGGATGATTAAGCTGGCCCGACCGATCGGCGCCATCGAGGATGACGACGCGGGAGAGTCCAGCACAGCCACGAGGGGAGCGTTCGCATGACCATCGTCGTGGGGTACTCCCCATCAGGCCAGGGGCGCGCGGCGCTGCAGGCCGCCATCCGGCACGCCCGCCGGACCAAGGACGACCTGGTCATCGCCTCCCACCAGTACAACGATCCCGACAGCGGCCCGGCCGCCGCCTCCGAGGGCGAGGTGCGCGACGCGCTCGCCGACGCCGGCGCCGATGACCTGGACGTGGCGGTGCGCAGCAACTCCCAGCAGGACATCGGCGAGTTCCTGCTGACGGTCGTGGACGAGGTCTCGGCCAGCCTGCTGGTGATCGGACTGCGCCGGAAGTCCCCGATCGGCAAGCTCAACCTCGGAGCCTCCGCCCGCCGTGTCGTGCTCGGTGCCCCCTGCCCGGTCCTCACCGTCAAGGACGGATTCGCCCACGGCGAGGACGGCCCCATCGCACGCTCCTGAGAGATGCGTCATCCCTCGCGGGTGCACCACGGCGGGCCGCGAGCTCGTCGGCGCCGAGCGGTCCCGGCGGGCCGGGAATAACACCGCGCGCCGGGCGTTATACTCGTAAGGCTTGACGGCACCGTGCCCTCGTGCGCCGTGAGACCGGTTCGTACCGGGATGACGGCGCCAGCGGGATCCGCGAGCCGCGCCGAGATGACTGATCGCCCGAGTGTGGCGGTGCGCTCCCAGGGAGCACCGCCGGAAGAAGGAACTCTGTGACCTCCTCCAAGACCGCCGAGACCGCCACTGACACGACCGTTGCCGCGGCCGGGTCCGAGGCGGGCGCGCCCTCGAAGCGTTCCGCGTCGACCGCGAAGCCCGCGTCCGCGACCGCCCGGAAGAAGCGCACCACCAAGACCGACTCCGCCGTCGAGCCCGACGCGAGCGTCGAGGCCGCCGCGCCCGACACTGTCGAGACCGACGGCGCCGAGAAGCCGGTCGAGAAGAAGACCGCTGCCAAGAAGGCCGCCGTGAAGAAGGCGGCCAAGGTCGCCGAGACCTCCCCGGACGTGGCCGAGGAGCCTGACGCCGAGGCCGAGGCCGAGGAGGGCGAGACCAAGAAGGAGCCCTCGGAGACCGACGTCAAGGTCGAGGAGTCCGGGGGCTTCGTCTTCAACGCCACCGAGGACGACGCGCCTGCCCAGCAGGTCGTCACCGCCGGCGCGACCGCAGACCCCGTCAAGGACTACCTCAAGCAGATCGGCAAGGTCGCGCTGCTGAACGCGGCCCAGGAGGTCGAGCTCGCTGAGCGCATCGAGGCCGGCCTGTACGCCGAGCACAAGCTCAAGGAGGACGAGTCCATCGCCAAGACCAAGGCCGGTCGCGAGCTCGCGATCGTGGCCGAGGACGGTCGCGCCGCCAAGGACCACCTGCTCGAGGCCAACCTCCGTCTGGTCGTCTCCCTCGCCAAGCGCTACACCGGTCGCGGCATGCTCTTCCTGGATCTCATCCAGGAGGGCAACCTCGGTCTGATCCGCGCCGTCGAGAAGTTCGACTACTCCAAGGGCTACAAGTTCTCGACCTACGCCACCTGGTGGATCCGTCAGGCCATCACCCGTGCGATGGCGGACCAGGCTCGCACCATCCGCATCCCGGTGCACATGGTCGAGGTCATCAACAAGCTCGCCCGCGTCCAGCGCCAGATGCTGCAGGACCTCGGCCGTGAGCCCACCCCGGAGGAGCTCGCCAAGGAGCTCGACATGACCCCCGAGAAGGTCGTCGAGGTCCAGAAGTACGGCCGCGAGCCCATCTCCCTGCACACCCCGCTGGGTGAGGACGGCGACAGCGAGTTCGGCGACCTCATCGAGGACTCCGAGGCGGTCGTCCCCGCCGACGCGGTCAGCTTCACCCTCCTGCAGGAGCAGCTCCACTCGGTGCTGGACACCCTCTCCGAGCGCGAGGCCGGCGTGGTCTCCATGCGCTTCGGTCTGGAGGACGGCCAGCCCAAGACCCTCGACGAGATCGGCAAGGTCTACGGGGTCACCCGCGAGCGCATCCGGCAGATAGAGTCCAAGACCATGTCGAAGCTGCGCCACCCCTCGCGGTCGCAGGTCCTGCGCGACTACCTCGACTGAGCCACCGCCTCGACAGAGCTCGGGGGTGCGCCCTCGAGGAGACCGCACGCTCGAACGAGAGAACCGACCGACGTGACGACGCTGCATGAGCACGGCGCCGGGCATCCCTGCGGGGAGCCCGGCGCCGCGTCTGTGACCGTGATCCGGGTGGGCCCGGAGGACTGGGTCGCCCACCGCGACCTGCGCCTGGCGATGCTCCGCGACGCTCCCGACGCCTTCTGGGCCCGACTGGAGGACGTGCAGGGCCGCAGCGAGGCGGAATGGCGCACCGAGCTCGCCGGCCCGCGCCTGCACCTCCAGGCCCGGCGAGGCGATCAGGTGCTCGGGGGCATCGGTGTGCTGCCCGAGGGGTACACCCCGGAGGATCCCATCGGGGAGGACGAAGCGCATCTGGTCTCGATGTGGGTGGATCCGCGGGAGCGCGGCAGCGGCATCTCGCGCCTTCTCATCCGCGCCGCGGCAGAACTTGCGCTCGATCTCGCGCGCCCTCGCCTGACGCTCGACGTCGATTCGGCCAACACGCGCGCCCAGAGGAGCTACGAGCGGCTGGGATTCACCGCCACCGGCGTCGAGGACCCGCGCGAGGGCCGCGAGACGAGCTGGGTCCAGTACGCGGCCGAGGCGCATGACCTCCTCGAGGGCAGCTGACCCGCGAGCCGCTCCGCTCTCGAGACACCGCGAGCCCCGCCCTGCTCAGCAGGACGGGGCTCGCGACGTTCGGACGCTGCCGTCAGATCAGGTCGTGGCTACTCGACCGATCTCCTCCCGTTCGCCCTGCGCGGTCCGCTCGTTCCTCGCGGACCACTCCGGGCTCACAGTTCGTCGATAAGTCTGTGCCGTGCTGACTGATCTCCTCCCGTTCGCCCTGCGTGGTCCGCTCGTTCCTCGCGGACCACTCCGGGCTCACAGTTCGTCGATCAGTCCTCGACCGGCTCCGGCTTGGCGTGGAGGCGTTCGGTCTCGTCGATGACCTCGGAGACGATGCCCTTGAGGGCGTCCTCGTGGGCGCGTGCGTGATGGGCGCAGAACATCAGTTCACCGCCGGCCTCCAGTCGCACCTTGACGTACGCCTGGGCGCCGCAGCGGTCGCACCGGTCGTGGGCGGTCAGCCGGGGAGCTTCAAGAGTCAAATTCATGGTCCTTTTCTAGCACCCCGCAGGTGCCCGGGGGGAGAGCTTCGCGCCCTGGTTCGCTGGTGGCGCAACGAACCTGTGAGCGGGGCCCCAATACCGGGATCGGGCGGTGCGGCCACGTAGAATCGCCAGGGTGTCCACCTCCACCGCATCGAACTCCAGACCCCAGAACAAGACCGCCTACGACGCCCGGAACCTCCAGGTGCTCGAAGGGCTCGAGGCCGTCCGCAAGCGCCCGGGCATGTACATCGGCTCGACGGACTCCCGCGGGCTCATGCACTGCCTCTGGGAGATCCTCGACAATGCTGTCGATGAAGCGCTCGGCGGCTACGGCGACTCCATCGCGGTGATCCTCCACCCGGACGCCTCCGTCGAGGTGCGCGACACCGGCCGCGGCGTCCCCGTCGACATCGAACCCCGCACCGGTCTCAGCGGCGTCGAGGTCGTCTACACCAAGCTCCATGCGGGCGGGAAGTTCGGCGGCGGCTCGTACGCGGCCGTCGGTGGTCTCCACGGCGTCGGCGCCAGCGTCGTCAACGCCCTGTCCGGGCGGCTCGACGTGGAGGTCGACCGCGCCGGCAAGACGTACGCGATGAGCTTCAAGCGCGGGGTCCCGGGCGTCTTCGACGACGGTGGGACCCCCGATCCCGAGGCCCCGTTCACCCCGGCCGACGGGCCCGGTGAACTGCGTGTGGTGGGCAAGGCCAAGCGCGGGGTCTCCGGCACCCGGGTCCGGTACTGGGCGGATCCGCAGATCTTCATCAAGGGCTCCCACTTCGCGCTGGACGATCTCCACCGTCGCGCCCGCCAGACGGCGTTCCTGGTTCCGGGACTGGAGATCTCGGTGACCGACCACCGGCCCGAGGCGACCCCGGACCAACCGGCCACCCGCACGTACAAGTACGACGGCGGCATCAGCGAGTTCGTCGAGTATCTCGCCCACGACGAGAAGATCACCGATGTGATCCGCCTGCAGGGCTCGGGCGAGTACACCGAGACCATCCCGGTCCTCGACAAGAACGGCCACATGGTCTCCACCGACGTCGACCGCAAGTGCGAGGTCGACATCGCGCTGCGCTGGGGTGCGGACTACGAGTCCACGGTGCGTTCATTCGTGAACATCGTGGCCACCCCCAAGGGCGGCACCCACGTCACCGGTTTCGAGCAGGCGCTGGTCAAGACCATGCGCAAGCAGGTCGAGAACCAGGCGCGACGGGTCAAGTTCAACACCAAGAACGAGAAGATCGAGAAGGACGACACCCTGGCGGGCCTGACCGCCGTGGTCAGCGTCCGGATCGACGAGCCGCAGTTCGAGGGCCAGACCAAGGAGGTGCTCGGCACCCCCGCGATCCGCGCGATCGTCTCCAAGGTCGTCGAGGACCGCCTGACCGACTTCCTCACCTCCACCGCGAAGGGGGAGAAGGAGCAGGCCAACCTGGTCATCGACAAGGTGGTCTCCGAGATGCGGGCCCGTATCGCCGCCCGCATGCACAAAGAGGTCTCGCGCCGCAAGAACGCGCTGGAATCCTCGACGATGCCGACCAAGCTCGCCGACTGCCGCAGTACCGAGATGGAGCGCTCCGAGCTGTTCATCGTCGAGGGTGACAGCGCCCTGGGGACCGCGAAGAACGCCCGCAACTCCGAGTTCCAGGCTCTGCTGCCCATCCGCGGCAAGATCCTCAACGTGCAGAAGGCGTCCATCACGGACATGCTCAAGAACACCGAGTGCGCGGCCATCATCCAGGTGCTCGGGGCCGGCTCCGGCCGCACCTTCGACCTCGACGCCGCCCGCTACGGCAAGATCATCATGATGACCGACGCCGACGTCGACGGCGCCCACATCCGTACTCTGCTGCTGACCCTGTTCCACCGCTACATGCGGCCCCTGGTCGAGGAGGGCCGGGTCTACGCCGCGGTGCCGCCGCTGCACCGGGTGGAGATCATCCACGGCGGCTCGAAGAAGAACGAGTACGTCTACACCTACTCCGAGGCGGAGCTGAACAAGCTGCTGAAGAACCTCGAGCGGCGCGGCAAGCGGTTCAAGGAGCCGATCCAGCGCTACAAGGGGCTCGGGGAGATGGACGCCGATCAGCTGGCCGACACCACCATGGACCCCGGGCATCGCACCCTGCGCCGGGTGCGCATCGAGGACGCCGAGGCGGCCAGCTCCATGTTCGAGCTGCTGATGGGCTCCGAGGTCACTCCGCGCAAGCAGTTCATCATCGAGGGCGCCGAAGAGCTCGACCTGGAGAGGATCGACGCATGAGCGTCGCCGTCCGCGTGATCCCGTGCCTGGACGTCGACGCGGGACGCGTCGTCAAGGGGGTCAACTTCCAGGGCCTGCGGGATGCCGGCGACCCGGTCGAGTTTGCCGCCCGCTACGGCGCCGAAGGGGCCGACGAACTCACCTTCCTCGACGTCACCGCATCCTCCGGGGGCCGCGAGACCATGATCGACGTGGTGCGCGCCGCCGCCGACCAGATCTTCATCCCGCTGACCGTCGGTGGGGGAGTCCGCTCCGCGGAGGACGTCGACCAGCTGCTGCGCGCCGGGGCCGACAAGTGCGGCGTCAACACTGCCGCCATCGCGCGCCCCGAGCTGATCAGCGAGATCACGCGCCGGTTCGGCAACCAGGTCCTGGTGATGTCGATCGACGCCCGCCGCGTCACCGAGGACACACCCGAGGGCACCGCACGCACCGGGTCGGGCTTCGAGGTCACCACGCACGGGGGCCGCCGCGGCACCGGGATCGATGCGATCTCCTGGATCCGGGAGGTGACCGAGCGCGGCGCCGGCGAGATCCTGCTGAACTCCATGGATGCCGACGGCACCGAGGCGGGCTTCGACCTGGAGCTGATCCGCCTCGCCCGCGAGGCCACCACCCTGCCGCTGATCGCCTCCGGCGGCGCCGGGAAACCGGAGGATTTCCCCCCGGCCGTGCATGCCGGGGCCGACGCCGTGCTCGCCGCGAGCGTCTTCCACTTCCGTCAGCTGACCATCGCCGATGCGAAAGCGGCGATGGCGGCCGACGGCATCGCCGTGCGGTGAGCGCGCCCCTGTCGGTCGCCTCCCTCGAGCCTGCCATCCGGCGTCCCCGTCGCCAGCGTGCCGCCGTCATCCTGCTGGCGGGCCTCCTGGCGCTGCTCGTGGGGGCCGGCTGGCTGCTGTGGGACAACCGCCGTCTGGACGTCACCTCCTATCAGGTTCCCGTCCAGCAGCTGCCTGCCGCGGCCGACGGAGTGCGCATCGCCCAGCTCTCCGATGTCCATGCCGCCTCATTCGGGACGTTCCCGGACCGCATCGTCTCCGCCGTCCGGTCGGCCGAGCCCGATCTCATCGCGCTCACCGGGGATCTCATCGACATCCGCACCGCGGATCTGGGCGCCTCGCTCGACCTCGCGGAACAGCTGGCCGGTATCGCCCCCGTGTACTACGTGCTGGGCAATCACGAGGCCGACTCCCCACTGCGCACCGAGCTGCTGGAGGGTCTGGAGGAACGAGAGGTCCATGTCCTGCGCGACGAGGCGACGACGCTGGAGCTCCCGGAGACGACGCTGACCCTCGTCGGTCTCGACGACCCGCGTGTGGATCACGCGGCTGACCGGGAGGCGACGCCCCCGGAGACGACCCTGGCCGGGCTCGACCTGCCGCGACAGAGCCCGACGGTGCTGCTGGCGCACCGGCCCGAGCTGTGGTCCGACTACGCCGCAGCGGACGTGGACGTCGTGCTGTCGGGCCATGCCCACGGCGGCCAGGTGCGCGTTCCGGGCCTCGGCGGGCTCTTCTCCCCGCACCAGGGCTGGCTCCCCGAGCTCACCGACGGGGTCCATACGCGCGAGGGGACCACGATGGTCATCAGCCGAGGCCTCGGCAACAGCATCGCCGGCGTGCGCGTGAACAATCCGCGCGAGCTCGTGGTGGTGGAGCTGAACTCAGCCGCCGACTGAGACGTGGCTGGAACGGGAGGCGCGGCGGACGGCGCGATCGGCCGGGAGTGCGGCGCCTGACTGTGTGAACGCGGCGTCTGACGGGGCCGCAGCGCCTGACTCGGACCACAGCGCCCGGCGAGCACGCCGGCGCCCGTTCGTGCTGCCCCAGCCCACGGGCGCGACCGGGAGGTCACGGCCCGGGGCCAGGGGAACAGGACGGGGTCGCCCTCGTCAGCGGTGGATGAGTCCGGCGTTCACGAGCGCCCGCGCGAACACCGCCTCCTGTTCGCGGCGTGCCTGCGCGGCGGCCTGCTGGCGCAACGCCTGGTCGACGGCGCGCTGCCGTCGGGCCTTCTGGGCGACGCGGCGACGAGAGGTCCGGTTGTCCAGCGCGGACCTCTCCGGCTCCGACGGCAGAGCCGCTGAGGAGTCCTGCTCGACCGGCAACGGTGGGATAAGCGTCGAGGAGGTCTGTGCGGCTGTCGAGCTGGGGACGGCCGCGCCCGCCTGCGTGGGACGGGGAGGGCTCTGCGTGAGGGGCGAAGCCCCGGTGAATGCTGTCGTAGGGGGTTCGGGTCGGACGGATTGCAGGCGCTCATCTGTGCGCATGGTGCATCTCCTGGGACGTGGTGGTGCCAAGTCTTCTCGGCAGGAAGGACACGAGGTGTCCGCGAAGTGGGGACCGCCGGACGCGATGTGCCCGTGGGGTCGAGATAGGCGTCGCCGACGATGCGAGAGAGAGGGGTGGCCGTCTCGTCGCGATCGATGGGCGATGCCACGTTCGGGCTGCGCCGAAGCGCAGCAAAGGGTGCCGACCGCTGCCCAGAGCGGGCTCGCCTCACGGTGCGATGCGACGCGACCCGCCGGGGGCAGGTGTCGAAGTCACGCAGTGCGCAACGAGGCGTTGGCGCTCGGTGTGGTGTGTTGCGGTGCGGTGTGGTGCGGGCGGCCGTGCCGAGGCCTACGCCGCGGGGCTCGGAGCCGGCTACGGCGTCAGCGGGCTACCTGGCCGGCGCCGCCGTCGGCTGCGCAGCGGCCCCCATCGGCCTCTGTCGCCTCCACGGTGGAGCCGGGGTGCCGGGCGGGGGATGCCGCGAGGCCGAACAGCGACGCGGCCAGGTCGGCCGGTGTCGGATTCGGGGTCGTGTGCATCTCCATATGGACAGTCGACCATCACGCTGGATTGGGCACAACTGAATAAACGGCCTCTGGGTCGTCGTCCGCGGACTTCCGTCCGCTCCGGCGGGGTGGCGCGGCCCGCGTCGCTCATGGGCTGCGGCTGGTTGCTCGTCAGGTCAATATGTCGGATCACTCGTGAGCGTGCTGATCCCGTTCCGATGGATACCGGGAGAGATCGATACCGCGACAGTTGTCGTTATCGGAGCCCGATAGCGACAACTCAGGCGGTATGAAAAGCCGGCTGCGGCGCAACCGGCGGCGTGTGGGCTGCGGCGCTATTGGGAGCGTGCAAGCGCGGGGTGCGAGGCGCGGGGCGGCCTGGGGCGCGCGGTGCGAGGCAACTGGGGAGCGCTGGGCGCGGGGCTCTCAGTGCTCGATGCGGTAGCTGACGCCGAGGGTGTACGACTCCTCGGGAGCGAGCGCGATGAAGCGATCCTTGGCGACGGCCGGCTCGACGCAGACGAATTGCGGCCACGCATCGTCCGGGACATCGTCCATGCCGCGCGCGAGTTCGTCCCAGGGATTCCAGACCACCGTCTTGGTGGTGCCGCGCGGGATAGAGACGATGCGACGGGTCCGGTCACTGACGGTGACCTCGCCGGCGGCGTCGACGATGCGATCCGTGGAACCGGTCAGCTGCAGGGGCTCGTCCCCGAGGACATCGGCCGCCAGACCCCGAGTGTTGTCGAGGTACTCGGCGTTCTCGAGGCCCGCGATCTCGATGCTGCGCACGTCGCTCACGGAGAGGTACGTGTGCAGGGCGGCCTCCAGCTCGAGGGGCTCCTCACCGGCGATGACGGTCAGGTCCACGGAGAGACCGGCCCCGAGGCGGAACACCGCCTTGGCGGTCAGTTCGTCGGTCTCCTCCGGGGTGGACAGCTCCAGGACCACGTCGTCGCCCTCGAGCGCTGCGGAGACGAGGTCCCAGCGCACGTTGCGCAGCCAGCCGTGCTTGGTCGGCCGGTCGCCGTCACGGCCGGGGCCGAACCACGGGCCGATCAGCGGGATCCCGCCGCGGATCGCCGCGCCGCGACCGAAGTGGGAGTCGGGGCTGAGCCACAGCAGGTCGTCCTCGCCGGCGGGGATCCAGCTCGTCAGATGCGCGCCGTCGAGGTGGAGCACGGCCTCGGCAGCCGGTGTGCGGACCACGATCGCGTCGCTGCCGTGGACCTGCTCGAGGCGGACCCCGTCGGGCTGGGGAGTGGACGGAGTCGGTGCGTCAGTGCTCGCTGGGCTCATGCCGACCATCGTGGCACGGGAGCGTGAGCCCTGCACGTCCGGCCGCGCGGGCCCTACATGGCCGGACGCTCGAGGTCGCGACGGTCCACGCCCGGCCGTGCGCCGTCACCCGATGACAGCGGCGCGGAGGCTGGCGGATGACCCGTCGTCGGGCGCGGGCCGGAGCGGACGCCGAGAACGCCGGGAGTCAGCCGACGGCGGCGATCGGTACCGAGACCGGCGTGCCCGACCCGTCCCGACGGCCCGTGGGCTCGGGCAGGTCGATGGGCTGGCCGGCCTCGGAGGAGGCACGCGCCGGATGCGGCACCACCCACGCCCCGATGAGCGAGTCCTCGCCGCGCAGGAAGCGGTGGCAGCGCAGGCCGGCGGTGGCCCGGCCCTTGGCGGGGAACTCGGTCAGAGGGGAGACCTTCAACGAGCCCGTCTGCAGCAGAGGCAGGGTCGAGGAGCTGCCGGCAACGGTCACCACATCGGCGTCCGCGGTCACGTCGATGACGCCGAAGGAGACCACCTCGGCGTCCGGCGCGAGCTTGATCCCGGCGACGCCACCGGCACCGCGGCCCTGGGGGCGCACGCCGGAGGACGGGAAGTGCAGCAGCTGGGCATCGGAACTGATGAACACGAGATCCAGATCGGTGTCCTCCTCGAGGTCGGCCACGCCGACCACCGAGTCACCGTCCTTGAGCGAGATGATCTCGAAGCCCTCGGACCGCGGGAAGTCCAGTTGGACCCGCTTGACCACGCCCTGTCGGGTGCCCAGGGCGATCGCCCCGCCTCGGGCCACATCGGCCTCGGCGATCCGGATCAGGCCCAGGGCCCGCTCCTCGCGCTCGAGATCGATGAGGTCGGCCAGCCGTGCCCCGCCCGCCAGCGATGGCGCACCGTTGGTGGGGGCGAGCGACGGCAGATCCACGACCGACAGGTGCAGGACACGACCGCGGTCGGTGACGACTCCGACGGTGGAGCGAGTACTGGTGCGGGTGTGCGAGACGACCACGTCGTGTGAGCCGCGCGGCCCTTCGCGCACCAGTGGGCCCTGCCCGGCGATGCGGGCGACCAGCCCGGTGCCCGTCAGCAGCACCGAGCAGGGCTCGTCGGCCACCTCGAGGGAACCGCCGGCTGCGGCGACGGGCTGTTCGGCGGCCTCCAGCAGGACGGTGCGGCGGGAGTCCCCGTGCTCGGCGGCGACGGCCGCCAGCTCGTCGGAGACCAGCCGGCGCAGCGCTTCCTCGGAACCCAGGATGGTCTGGAGCTCCTCGATCTCGCGGCGGAGGTCGTCGCGCTCGGCCTCCAGATCGATCTGCGAGAAGCGCGTCAGACGGCGCAGACGCAGCTCGAGGATGTAGTCGGCCTGCAGCTGGGTCAGGTCGAACACGCCCATCAGGCGGGTGCGGGCGCTCTCCGCGTCGTCGCTGGAGCGGACGATCTGGATGACCTCGTCGATGTCGACGATCGCCAGCAGCAGGCCCTCGACCAGGTGCAGGCGCGCCTGGTGCTTGGACAGACGGTGCTCGGTGCGCCGGCGCACCACCTGCAGACGGTGGTCGACGAACACCTCCAGCAGCTGCTTCAGACCCATCGTGCGCGGCTGGCCCTCGACCAGGGCGACGTTGTTGATCCCGAAGGACTCTTCCAGCGGGGTGTACTTGTACAGCTGCTCGAGCACGGCCTCCGGGTCGAAGCCCGACTTCACGGTCAGGACCAGGCGCAGGCCGTGGTGACGATCGGTGAGGTCCTGGTAGTCGGTGACGCCCTGGACTCGCTTGGACTGGACCGCGTCGCGCAGCTTCTCCGCGAACCGCTCGGGACCCACCTGGTAGGGGAGCTCGGTGACGACGATGCCCTTGCGGCGGGAGGTGACGTTCTCGATGCGCGTGGTGGCGCGCATCTTGAACGAGCCGCGCCCGGTGCGGTACGCGTCCCGGATCCCGGCGAGCCCGATGATGCGACCGCCCGAGGGAAGGTCCGGTCCGGGCACGAAGCGCATCAGCTGCTCGAGGTCGGCCTCGGGGTTCTCGATGAGGTGGCGGGCGGCGGCGATGGTCTCGACCAGGTTGTGCGGGGCCATGTTCGTGGCCATGCCCACGGCGATCCCGGACGCCCCGTTGACCAGCAGGTTCGGGTACTGCGCGGGGAGCACTTCGGGCTGGGTCAGCTGATTGTCGTAGTTGGGCACCGTGTCCACGACGTCCTCGTCCAGCGAGGCCGTCATCAGCAGCGCGGAGGGAGCCGGGCGTGCCTCGGTGTACCGGGGCGCAGCGGGGCCGTTGTCCAGGGAGCCGAAGTTGCCGTGCCCGTCGACCAGGGGCATGCGCATCGAGAAGTCCTGGGCCATGCGCACCAGGGCGTCGTAGATCGCGGTGTCGCCGTGCGGGTGGAGCTTGCCCATCACCTCGCCGACCACGCGCTGGCTCTTGACGTGGCCCCGATCGGGGCGCAGCCCCATCTCGGCCATCATGTAGAGGATGCGGCGCTGGACCGGCTTCAGGCCGTCACGAGCATCCGGCAGAGCCCGCGAGTAGATCACGGAGTACGCGTACTCCAGGAACGAGGACTCCATCTCACTGGTGACGTCGATGTCGACGATCGTCTCGTCGACCGCGTCGTCCCCGGCGGGCGGCTGCGTGCTTCGTGATCGGGCCATGAGGGACATGATGGCGCATGACCGGCCACGATCCCGGGAACCGGGCGGCGTGAGAGACGTGAATCCCGTCAACTCCACCAGCTCCGAGCGCCTCTGCGCGGGCGACGATAGGATCCCGGCATGGCGGAGAGGCGTGAAGGACTGCGGTCCCTGCGCCGTCGCGCCACGGGCAGCGGTGGCTCGTCGGCCCCGGCGTATCCGGCCCACTGGGAGGCCGACATCGCGCTGCGCGACGGCTCCGCCGCGCATCTGCGCCCGATCCTTCCCGAGGACGCGGACGCTCTCCAGGCCTTCCACCAGCGCCAGTCGGAGCGGTCGAGGTACCTGCGGTTCTTCGCGCCGATGCCACGCCTGTCCCCGCGGGACCTCGAACGCTTCACCGTGGTGGATCACCACGACCGGGTGGCGTTCGTGGTGCTGGTGGGGGACGACATCCTCGCCGTCGGCCGCTACGACCGGGTCGAGCAGGACGCCGCCGAGGTGGCCTTCAACGTCTCCGACGCCCACCAGGGCACCGGGCTGGCCTCCGTCCTGCTCGAACATCTCGCCGCGGCCGCCCGCGAGCGGGGGATCAGGGTGTTCACCGCGGAGGTCCTCCCGCAGAACTCCCGGATGATCAACGTCTTCACCGACGCGGGCTTCGACGTCGAGCGCACCCTGGACGACGGCGTGGTCCTGGTCTCCTTCCGGATCGATCCCACCGTCCGCTCACTGGCTGTGATGGCAGAGCGTGAGCACCGGGCCGAAGCCCGCGCCATGGAACGCCTGCTGCATCCCGAGTCCGTGCTGCTGGTCGGCGTCTCCTCGCGGGCGGACTCCGCCGGGGGACGCTTCCTGACCGCCCTGGAGCTGTCCGGATACACCGGGGCGGTCCACGTCATCGCCCGCGAAGCACTGGAGCTGCGCGGCCACAGCACCTACGCCCACATCGGGGACGTGCCCGGCACCGTCGACCTCGCCGTGATCGCCCTGCGTCCGGAGTCCTGCCTCGCGGCCATCGAGGAATGCGCCGCCATCGGCGTCCACAGCGTCGTGATCCCCACCGAGGGTTTCACCGACAGCGAACAGGGCGGGCGGCTGCAGCGTGAACTGGTGGCCCGCGCCCGCCTGCATGGCATCCGCCTGCTGGGCCCCGGCTCCCTGGGCTTCCTCCGCACCGGCGAGGACGCCATCAGCCTGTCCCTGGCACCGGCGATGCCCCGCCGCGGCCCCGTGGCGCTCGCCGGGCAGTCCAGCGCACTGTCCGCCCTGCTGCTGGCCGGGACCGACACCCGGGGCGTCGGCATCCACGAGTTCGTCGGCGTCGGCAATCGGGCCGACGTCTCGCTCAACGACACCCTCCAGCACTGGGAGGACGACGAGAACGTCGGGGTGATCGGCCTGGCGCTCGAGTCGATGGGCAACCCCCGCAAGTTCACGCGCATCGCCCGTCGCCTGACCCGTCGGGTCCCGGTCATCGTGCTGCGTCCGCCGGGCGTGGGCTCGACCGCACCGCCCGGGCACGACGTGCGCTCCTCCACACTCCCGCGCCGTGCCCTGGACCAGGTGCTGGACTCGGCCGGTGTGGTCCAGGCCGGGGGAGTGGACCACCTCATGGACATCGTCGATGCCATCGGGCGCCAGGGCCTGCCGCCCGGTGCCCGCGTGGGCCTGCTCTCGAACACCGCGGCCCTCGGTGCCGCCCTGCGCGGCGCCACGGACCAGGCGGGCGTCGAGGTCGTGGCCGACAACCGCAGCGTCCCGCTGTCCTCCGACCCGCGCCTGGTCCAGCGCGCCTTCACCTCCATGGCCGGGCGCGGTCAGACCGACCTGCTCATCGCCGGCATGCTCGACCCGCTGACCGGGGACCCGGTCGAGGTGATCCGGCAGATGGCGACCGTGGCCCGGCACAGCGAAGTGGCGTTGCTGGTATGTCTGATCACCAGCGCCGAGCGCTACGCCGAGGTCCAGCGCGCCGTGCGGCAGGACCCTCGGCTGCCCCCGGTCCATGCCACCCCCTTCGGCGCGGTCCGCGCCGGTGCCGGGATGCTCGCCGCCACGCTGCGACCGGCCGCCGACGACGACGCGCCCGCCCAGCGCGAGGACATCGACCGCCTCGCCGCCCGGGACCTCGTCGAGAGCCACCGCCCCGAGGGCGGTCAGGAGAGCACCGACCTCGCGCCCGAGAACGTGAGCGCGCTGCTGGCGGCCTACGGGATCAGCGTGCTGCCCGCCTGGACCGTGCAGGACGCCGAGGACGCCGTCGAGCAGGCGTCCCGGATCGGATACCCGGTGGTCCTCAAGAGCACCGATCCCGTGCTGCGGCACCGGCCGGACCTCGGGGGAGTGCGCTCCGGCATCCCCGATGCCGTCCAGCTGCGCCACGCCGTCTCGGCGATGCGCCATGACCTGGCCTTCTCCACCGCCCCGCTGGAAGTCCAGGCGATGGCGCCGCCCGGTGTGCCGATGGTGGTGCGCAGCGTCGAGGACCCCTCCCTGGGCCCCGTCCTCTCGCTGTCCGTGGCCGGCGATGCCACCGATCTGCTCGATGACATCGCCTATGCGATCCCGCCGTTCAGCGAGAGCGCCGCGATGCGCCTGGTCGATGCTCCCGCCTCGGCGGTCAAGCTGCGCGGGACCCGCGGCCTCCCTCCGGCGGACCGCGGCGCCCTGGCCGATCTCGTGGTCCGCGTCGGACTGCTCGCCGAGGACGTCCCGGAGCTGGCGGCACTCGAGCTGCATCCGGTTCTGGTGGGCCAGGACGGTCTCACCGTCGTCAGTGCCACCGCCCGTCTGGATGCGGCACCGAACCGCACCGACAGCGCACGGCGGGTGCTGTCGGGCCCAGCCGGGGTGTGAGCATGAGCGTCGGCGGCCGCCTCCCTGTCGAGTGCTCCGTGGTGGTCCGCAGCGGCCGGCCCGTGGTGCTCCGCAGCGGCCGGCCCGTCGTGGTCCACAACGACTGCTCCGGCCGCGCTGCGCGTGGGACAATGGACCGATGACCACCGCTCTTCCCGCCGAACTTCTCGCGGATCTCGAGACCGCCGGGTACTTCCCGCAGACGGCCGCGCAGAGCCTCGAGCGCTCTCTGCGCGGAGCCGCCGTCCTGGCCTACCTGGTGCGGCCGGAGACGACGTTCGATGGCCCCGAAGTGCGGCGCCACCTCACCGTCGTCGTGCTGACCGGGACGCACCTGCTGGTCACCCACCTCGACGATGACCCGGCCGATGCGATGAACCCCAGCCAGGTCGTCTCCACCACGGAGCGGATCCGGCTCCAGCGGATCACCGGCACCGGCCTCTCCCAGGTCTTCGACACCGACGGACAGCAGACCCCGGCCCGGGAAGCCGAGGTGACCCTCGGGATCACCTGGAACGGGTCGCGGCGCGTGGATCTCGAGCGCGCCGTGTGCGAGGACCCGAACTGCCAGGTCGACCACGGATATACCGGCACGATCGCACCCTCCGATCTGGCACTGCGCGTGAGCGCGCTGGCCGACGGCGATGACGCGGTCGAGGCAGCGCTGCGATTCCACGCCGAGCTGGTGGACGCCATCGACGCGCTCGACGCCTGAGCGCTGTGCCTGAGCACATGCCCGCCCGCGCCTGCGTGCCCGAGTGGCCCGAGGATCTCCTCGTCCCGCCCTTCGCCGGCGGCGCGCACCCTGGGATCCTCGACGTGCTGTCCCCACTGGTGGGCTCTCCGCAGCCGGGACGCGATGTCGTGGTGCTCCTGGACGGCGTGGGGGCGGATCTGCTCGCCGAGCACCGCGCTGTGACGCCCACACTGCGCCGCCTGGAGTCCGAGACCGCACGCATCCGGACGGTCACCCCGGCGACCACCGCGACCGCCATGGTCTCGCTGCACACCGGCCGGGCGCCCCTGGACCACGGCGTGCTCGGATATCTCACCCACGACCCGGCCAGCGGCCAGGCCCTGAACCAGATCAAGGGCGACCCGGGTGTGGACCCGCGGCAGTGGATGCCGGAGCCGACACTGGTCGAGCTCGGATCCCGCCGCGCCGTGCAGGTGGGCCCCGCGAAGCACGCGGGATCCCACCTCAGCGGCGTCGCCTACCGCGGCTGGGAGTTCCTCGGCCACGGACGGGGAGACCGGGTCGAGGCGGTGCGCACGGCTGTCCACCGTGCCGGCCCCGACGGTCTCGTCCACCTCCATGTCGACGACGTGGACCACATCGGGCACCATGCCGGCGTGGACAGCGAAGACTGGCGGACCGCCCTCTCGGAGGTCGACGCCCTGGTGGGAACCCTGCTGCGACGTCTGCCCCGCGGCACCCGGGTCCATCTCACCGCCGACCACGGCATGGTCGACACCTCACCGGGCACCACGATCGATCTCGCCGCCCACCCGCGTCTGCACGCGCTGGTCGCCGGCGTGGCCGGGGAGGCGCGGGCGCTCGCGCTGCGCGCCATCGAACGGGTCGGTGCGGCGGAGGACCTCGCCGCCGGACTCAGGGAGCTGCTCGGGCCACGAGCACTCGTCCTGACCCGGGATCAGATACTCGCTGTCGGCCTGCTGGCGCCGGTGGGGACAGAGGTGCCCGCACGCGTCCGCGGACGCATCCCGGACGTGCTGGTGCTCGCACGCGGACGCTGGAGCATCGACGACTTCTCGCGACGTTCCGATACCGCCCGAGCCATGATCGGCGTGCACGGCTCGCTCACCTCCGCCGAGGCGTGGGTGCCGCTGATCCACACCACGGTCTGAGGCCGGCGCCGAGGCGCTGACGAGGCGCCGACTAACGCCACCGCTCGGGCACGGCCGAGCGGGAGAACGTCACCGTCCGGACGGGGCCCGGGGTATCAGTCGTGCTTGGACCCGAAGACGATCTCGTCCCAGCTCGGCATGGAAGCCCGCTTGCTCTTGGACTTCGCCGGCTTGCTGGGCTTGCTGGGGTTGCTGGGACTGCTGGACTTGTCGTTCTCGTGCTTCTCGGCCGGCGTCCGGGAGGAGACGTCGTCATCGAATCCCGGCAGCGGTGTGAGATCGACCGTGTCCTGGTACTCCACGGGAGCGCTTGCGGACCCGTCACTGCCTTCCCCGGCGCTCGCGGCTCCGTCCGCCTCCAGCGCGGACTCGGCCGGCTCCGCGCCCCCGGAGACAGCAGCATCGGCCTCATCGGAGTGGACGGGGTCGACGGAATCCGGGGAACCGGCAGCACGGGCGCCGCTCCCCGTCGTCTGGTCGGAGGCGGAATGCTCCAGCAGCGCCTCGCGATCCGGATCCTCGAGGTCCTCGCCGGTCTCGTCCGCCGCATCGCGAACAGCGACGCGGCGGGGACCCTCGGGCGCGGAGGTCCGGGTCGCCGCGTCCTCGGCTGGGCCCACGGCGGCGCCATCGGGTCCGTCGGTGAACTCGTCCTCGTCGGTGACGTCCTCGTCCAGGCTGGCCCAGACGGTCGTGGAGTCATCCGGCGGCGGGACCGAGCGCAGCCCGCGGCGGGCGTTGAGCGCATCCAGCTCGCCGTCGTCGATGGCGGAAGGGTGGTCGCCGGAGACGGAGGGCTGGCCGGAGCTCCGTCCGCGGCCGCGGCGGGGCCCGGCGCTGTTCTCGTCGAAGGCCCCGTCGGCCTCGAGATCGTAGACCGAGCTCTTGACCGCCTGCAGGCGGGCACGGCCCCGGGTCGGCTCCGGCGGGGCGTCCTCATCGCTGATCCAGCGCGCCTCGTCGTCGACCGAGGCCACCGAGCGGTTGTCGAGATCGGCGACCCAGTGCGCCTGCCGGGTCCGGCCCGCTGCGGAGAAGGTCAGCTGGAGCGTCCAGGTCCCGTCACCACGTCGCCAGGCGTCCCAGGTGGTCTCGCCGGTGGCCTCGCGGGCGGCCAGCCGCTCGGCGACCACCTCGTCGAGGCTGGGGCCGCCGCGGCCGACGGGGAAGGTGCGTACGCGCTGTGCGGTCCATTCCCGTTCGGCGAGCACGGGGCCCTCGTACCGACGTACGTGCTCGAGGGGGATGTCGGCGGCTTCGGAGATGTCCTCGGCGCTGCGCCCGGAGCGCAGCATGGACTGGATCTCCCGGGGCCTGACCGGTGCGGAGTCCGCCGCCTGGATCATGCCCAGGGCCGGGCGGTCCCGCCGCACCGCTGCACGCAGGGCCTTGTCGATGCGCAACGTGTAGCGCTCGCCGTCGGAGTCGACCAGGATCACATGCTCGCCGTCGTCATGGATCCCGTCGAGTTCGAGCTCTCGCATCGTCGTCCTCTCCGTCGGAGCCTGGTCCCTCGCGGGCAGAAGTTCTCGCGTCCGCGACTCCTCGCATGCAGAAGTCTAGGCGGTGACCATATCGCGGCCCGCTGTCCACTGCCTGCGTTCGCGCCTGGAACGGGGGCGTGTTGCGTGCATCTGTCGATCCGGGACGCGCAGGGGCCGACGTGATGCGGTGGGCGCGGTCGGCTCTCGCGCTCGGCTCTCTCGGATGAACTGAGCGGAGCCGGCGCCGGCGTCGACGTCCGCTCCGGAGTCCGGGCAGCGGCCCGGACCTGGCCCACGCCCGGGCGAGACCTTCCCGAGACCGGCGCGAGACCGTCCCGAGACATTGCGTTGCCCGTCGCAGACCTCTCTGCAATAATGCCGCCGCATTCAGCGTTGCGACCAGGACCGACCCGCAGGGGCACGGGCAGTCTCGCCAGCGCAGGACCGCCGCACGCACCGAGGTCGGACGACCGCCGAGACAACCAGGAACGGACCGTAGATGGCCACAGATTACGACGCCCCGCGCAAGAACGAGGACGAATCGAACGACGACTCCATCGAGGAGCTCAAGGGCCGCCGGAGCGAAGCGGCGGCCCCCACGGTGGACGAGGACGAGGCGGAGGCGGCGGACTCGTACGAGCTCCCCGGCGCCGATCTCTCCGGCGAGGAGCTCTCCGTGAGAGTTCTTCCCCGTCAGGCCGATGAGTTCACCTGCGCCAGCTGCTTCCTCGTGAAGCACCGCAGCCAGATCGACCACGTCGAGGGCACCCTCATCATCTGCAAGGAGTGTGCCGCCGCTTGAGCGGCGATCACTTCCGCGCACGATCTCGCCAGGACGGCGCCGCATCCATGTCGGATGCGGCGCCGTCCTGCATGTCGTGGGGCCCAATGCCGCAGCGTCGACCGTCTCCGGCGTCCGGTCTCCCGTGCCGCGGGAGTCCGGCTCGAGCCCGCTGAGGCGTTCGCCCCGCTCAGCCGCTTCGCGAGTCCCGTCGGGCGCTGCGCAGTGCGAGCGCGAGGTCGTCGGGACGGCGTGAGGAGCCGACCCACGCGGTGGTGGAATCCTCGTCATCGAGCACCTCGACGCGGAAGCCCGAGGAGACCCAGCCGCGCACGCAGTGGTGCGCCAGAGGCTCGAAGCCCTGACCCATCGTGGTGCGCCACTCGTCCCCGCGCAGCACCGTCGCCTCACCGAGCTGATCGACCTCGATCCGAGCGCGGCCCATCGTGAACCAGCCGTCCTTGACCTCCAGGACGGGGGAGTAGAGCACGGCGAGGATCACCGCGACGATGATCGAGACCACTCCGACCACGAGCGCGGTCGTGAGATGCAAGGGCACGATGACCACCCCGAGGATGGAGCCGAGCGCCACCACCACGACCCAGGTCCCCGGGCCGGGCAGCAGGCGCTCACGGAAGAGAGGCTCCTGGTCACGGGGGCGATTCGGGGCGGATGGTGCGGGCTCTCCGGTCGGTGAGGCGGTGCGGGGATCGACGGCGTCGGGCATGCGCTCATCGTCTCACGCAGCCCCTGGACGCTCCAGCGCGCTGACGGCATACCCTGTGCCCATGCCTGCTCTGCCTGACTTCACGACCGAGGACGCGGACGCCGCACCCGCCCCCATGGGGACGCCGCCGTTGCGGATCCGTCTCGCCCCCGGCACGCCGATGCCCCACCGCGCTCACGCCGACGACGCCGGCCTGGATCTCTCCAGCGCCGAGGACGTCGAGATCCCCGCCGGGGGGCGAGCCCTCGTCGACACCGGGGTCTCGCTCGCACTGCCCCCCGGCACCGTGGGACTGGTCTGCCCTCGCTCGGGACTGGCCTCCCGGCACGGCATCACCGTGCTGAACGGTCCCGGTATCGTGGACGCCGGATATCGCGGGCCGATCAAGGTCTCGCTGCACAACACCGACCTGTCCGAACCGTTCGCCCTCGCGGCGGGGGACCGGATCGCCCAGTTGGTCGTGGTTCCGTTCCTGGCGCCGGCGCTGCAGCAGGTCGATGACCTCGACGCCACCGATCGTGACGCCTCCGGCTTCGGGTCCAGCGGCGGCTTCGGCCCCGGACCGGCACCGGCCGGCACCGACGAGCACAAGGAGGGATGACCGTGGGACTGTTCTCCCGCAGGAAGCGCGCGGAGTCCGACGAGGGCGAGCACGCCGTCCCCGAGGACTCCCTCGAGGACGTCGGTCTCGGCCAGGACGAGGACGACGCCGAACCGACCGGGGCCGACGAGCCGGAGGCCGACGAAGCGCCCGACGAGGCGCCCCCGCGAGCCGAACACCTCGACGAGGGGCCCTTTGACGCCCCGGACGCCCCCGACGAGGACCGCATCGACCTCGGCGGCCTCCAGGTCCCCACCATCGAGGACATGGAGCTGCGGATGGAGGTCGACCAGCGCACCGGAACCGTCACCGGCGCGAATCTGGTCATCGGCGGCTCGTCCCTGCAGGTCCAGGCGTTCGCCGCCCCGAAATCGCGCGGCCTGTGGGACGAGGTGCGCACGTCGTTGCGCGACTCCGTCGTCAAGCAGGGCGGCACCGCCGAGACCCGGCCCGGCGTCTTCGGGACCGAGCTGATCACCCGGCTGCCCGTCAAGCGCACCGATGGCCGTACCGGGTACCGCCCGGCGCGCTTCATCGGCATCGACGGGCCTCGCTGGTTCCTCCGCGCGATCCTCACCGGCAAGGCGCTGTCCGACAAGGAGCAGGCCAAGAGCTTCGAGACCCTGGTCTCCCGCCTGGTCGTGGTACGCGGAGGCGAGGCGATGGCGCCCCAGGAACTGATTCCGCTGACGTTGCCCGGCCAGCGCCCGGGCCTCACCCAGACCGGCGCCGGCCCGCTGGATCCGCTGGCGCGCGGCCCCGAGATCACGCAGATCGGATGAGCACGCCCTCCCCGGGCCCCGGCCCGTCCCAGCCCCCACGGTCCGGTGGACCGGCCGACCCGGCGCGACCGGGCGAGAATGCCGAGCCGGCGCGACCGACCCCTGCCCGCTCGCCCGGAGCGGGAGAGGGCGATCCGGTCAAGCGCGGCCTCGGAGGCGTCCTGCATCAGGAGGAGTTCTCCGTCGCCGACGCGATCGGCGGGCCGCGCGGCATCGCCGAATCGGTGCTGCCGACGCTGCTGTTCATCGTCCTGTACGTCGCCACCCGGTCCGTGACCCTCGCCTCCGTCTCGGCGGTCGCGGTGGTGGCAATCTTCCTGGTGGCACGCCTTATCCAGCGCCAGAGCCCCTCGACCGTGCTCGGCGGCCTGATCGGGGTGGGCCTCGGGGCGGTCCTCGCGATCCGTTCCGGGGACGGCTCCGACTTCTACGCGCCCGGCCTCGCCATAAATGCCGTGGCCCTGGTGGTCCTGGCGATCTCGCTGCTGGTGCGGCGGCCGCTGGTCGGGTACTTCATCGGTGCCCTGGATCCGCGCGTGAAGGACTGGGCGCAGGATCCCGACGCCCGCCGCGTCTACGGCCGGGCCACTGTGCTGTTCCTGGCGCTGTACGCCGCGAAGCTGGCCGTCCAGGTGCCGCTGCTGCTGACGGGTCAGGTGGCGGCGCTCGGCGTGGCCAAGCTCGCCATGGGCCTGCCCGCCTTCGCGGTGATCGCCTACCTGGTGTGGTTGATGCACCGCTCGCTGCTCTCCCGCGGCGGGTACTCCTGAGGCTCCGTCTCGAGCTCTGAGCCCGCAGCTCGACCACCCGGCGCCTCGTCCTTCCGGTGCCGAGACGTAGGCTTCTGCTGGGCCTCAGCTCGCCCGGGCGGGAGCGTGCCGGTCCCCGCAGGGGTCCGCCTGGTGGGACACTGGGGGCCGAAGAGTTCCCGGGCGTGAGCCTCGGCCGGCGCCGGAACTCGCCACGAGATCGAGGAGCTGCGGTCCGCGACGGCACGAGTGCGCGCGGACGGAGGAGGAGTGGTCCGATGAGCCCGGACGCCGAACGAGTGCCCAGCCCCGCCGTCGGCGGCCGACTTCTGACTCTCACCGTCGGACCACCCGCGGCCGGCGGCACCTTCGTCGCCCGCCACGAGGGACGAGTGGTCTTCGTCCGTGGCACCACACCGGGAGAGACCGTGACGGCCCGGCTGCTCGATGACCCCGAGGAGAACGCCTCGGCCCGGTTCTGGCGCGCCGAGGCGATCGATGTGCTCGAGGCCGGCGTGGACCGGGTGCCCTCGGTGTGGGAGGAGGCCGCCGCTGACGGCGTCGGCGGGGCGGAATGGGCCCACATCGCCCTCCCCGCCCAGCGCCGCATCGCCAGCGAGGTCATGCAGGAACTGCTGCGCCGCGCCGGAGTGACCAGCTACCCGATCGAGGACGTGCAGGTCGAGCCCGCGCCGCACGATCTCGACGGGCTCGGATGGCGCACCCGCGTGCGCTTCGCCGTCGATGCCGACGGGCGCGTCGGGATGCGCGGATGGCGCTCCCACGAGGTGCGCGACGCCGGCGAGAACCCGTTGGCCGCCCCGGCCATCCGGGACCTGCGCCTGGGGGAGTGGACCGCCCCGGAGGGCACCGAGGCGATCGACGCCGTGGCCCCGTCGGCGGGACCCGCCTCCGTGGTGCTGATCGGTCGCGAGCTCGACCCCGCCTCAGTCGTCGTCCCGGACAGCTGGGGCGATGCCGGGGTCGCCGTGCGCACCGGCCGCGGCCTGGTGCCGCTGCGCGGGGACGGAACCGTGCGCGAACGGGTGGGCGAGCGCCTGTTCGCCGTCAGCGCCACGGGCTTCTGGCAGGCTCACCGCCGCGCGGCGGAGCTGCTCAGCGAGGTCGTCGAGTCCACCCTTCGGGCGCCCCACGGCGGCAGTGCCTGGGACCTCTACGGAGGTGTGGGCCTGTTCGCTGCGACCGCGGCGGAGCAGGTCGGCCGTGACGGCAGCGTCATCACGGTCGAGGGCAACCGCCGCGCCTCCCAGCTGGCGGCCGAGAACCTCGAGGATCTGCCCCAGGTCTCGACCGCCACGGCCGACGTCACCGACTGGGTCAGAGCCCGTCGTGGCGGCGTGGACGTGGTCGTGCTCGACCCGCCCCGCAACGGCGCCGGCACCGAACTGATGGGTCTGCTGGCCAAGGCGGTGCGACAGCGGATCGTGTACGTCTCCTGCGAGCCCTCCACCCTGGCCCGCGACCTCGCCGCGATCGAGAAGGCCGGCTGGAAGATCTCCGAGCTGCGCGCCTTCGACCTCTTCCCGCATACCCACCACGTGGAGTCGGTGGTGGTGCTGGAGCGCGACAGCGAGTCCTGAGCCCGGCGCTCCCGTGGTAGGCTTTATCTTGACGTCAAGATATCTACCGGAGATCACTCCGGAGACCCCCGTGGCCACGCCCGGCGAGCGTCGTGCACCTGCGCGCCGCCCGGGACGGTCACGGCGTTCGCCCGTCCGCCCCGGCGGGCGCGCATACGATGGAGGGGTCGCCTCATCACCCAAGGAGTTCGCCTCATGAGCACTGTCGACTCATTCGCCGCGAAACAGGATCTCACCGTCGGCGGCACCGACTACGAGATCTTCGCGCTCGACGCCGTGGAGGGCGCCGACAAGCTTCCCTACAGCCTCAAGATCCTGCTGGAGAACCTGCTGCGCACCGAGGACGGTGCGAACATCACCGCCGACCACGTCCGCGCGCTGGCGAACTGGCAGCCCAGCGCCGATCCCTCGGTCGAGATCCAGTTCACCCCGGCCCGCGTGATCATGCAGGACTTCACCGGTGTGCCCTGTGTGGTCGACCTCGCCACCATGCGCGAGGCCATGCAGGAGCTCGGCGGTGACCCCGAGAAGATCAACCCCCTCGCCCCGGCCGAGATGGTCATCGACCACTCCGTCATGATCGACGTGGCCGGCAGGCTCGACGCCCTCGAGCAGAACATGGAGCTGGAGTACGAGCGCAACAAGGAGCGCTACCAGTTCCTGCGCTGGGGCCAGACCGCCTTCGACGACTTCAAGGTGGTGCCCCCGGGCACCGGCATCGTCCACCAGGTCAACATCGAGTACCTTGCCCGCACCGTCATGACCCGCGAGGTCGATGGCGCACTCCGCGCGTACCCGGACTCCTGTGTCGGCACCGACTCCCACACCACGATGGTCAACGGCCTGGGCGTGCTGGGCTGGGGCGTCGGCGGCATCGAGGCCGAGGCCGCCATGCTCGGCCAGCCGGTCTCCATGCTCATCCCGCGCGTGGTCGGCTTCAAGCTGACCGGCGAGATCCCGCCGGCGGCGACTGCGACCGACGTCGTGCTCACGATCACCGAGATGCTCCGCGAGCACGGCGCCGTCGGCAAGTTCGTCGAGTTCTACGGCGAGGGTGTCGCCCAGGTCCCGCTGGCCAACCGTGCCACCATCGGCAACATGAGCCCCGAGTTCGGCTCCACCTGCGCGATCTTCCCGGTCGACGAGGTCACCGTGGACTACCTGCGCCTGACCGGCCGCTCCGAGGAGCAGCTGGCCCTCGTCGAGGCCTACGCCAAGCGCCAGGGGCTGTGGCACGACCCCTCGAAGGAGGCCGAGTACTCCGAGTACCTCGAGCTGGACCTGTCCACCGTGGTCCCCTCGATCGCCGGCCCCAAGCGCCCGCAGGACCGCGTGGCCCTGACCGAGGCCAAGGAGAACTTCCGCGAGGTCCTCCCCTCCTACGCCGGCGACGACGTTCCCGTCCACGAGATCGATACGCCCGAGTCCGGCACCTTCCCGGCCTCGGACCCGGCCGCCCAGGGCTCCGACAACGACTCCGGCGGCGAGGCCCCCGTGGAGGTGCCCGCGGCTCAGGGCCGTGCCTCGAACCCGGTGCAGGTCAAGGGTCAGGACTTCTCGATCGATCACGGCATCGTCTCGATCGCCTCGATCACCTCCTGCACCAACACCTCCAACCCCTCGGTGATGATGGCGGCCGGCCTGCTGGCCCGCAACGCCGCCGACCGGGGCCTGACCTCGAAGCCGTGGGTGAAGACCTCCATGGCGCCCGGGTCCCAGGTGGTCACGAACTACTACACCAAGGCCGGCCTGTGGCCCGCGCTCGAGGAGCTCGGCTTCCACCTCGTCGGCTACGGCTGCACCACGTGCATCGGCAACTCCGGCCCGCTGTCCCCGGAGATCTCCGAGGCCATCGCCGAGAAGGACCTCGCCGTCACGGCGGTGCTCTCGGGCAACCGCAACTTCGAGGGCCGCATCAACCCCGACGTGAAGATGAACTACCTGGCCTCTCCGCCGCTGGTCATCGCCTACGCGCTCGCGGGCACGATGGACTTCGACTTCGAGAACGACCCGCTGGGCACCGACAAGGACGGCAAGGATGTCTACCTGCGCGACATCTGGCCCAGCCCCACCGAGGTCGAGCAGGTCATCGCCGAATCCATCTCCCAGGAGATGTTCACCGACGACTACAAGGACGTCTTCACCGGAGACGAGCGCTGGCGCAACCTCGACACTCCCGAGGGTGCGACGTTCGCGTGGGACGAGGAGTCCACCTACGTGCGCAAGCCCCCGTACTTCGAGGGCATGGAGCTGCGCCCGGAGCCGGTCACCGACATCGAGGGCGCCCGTGTCCTGGTCAAGGTCGGCGACTCCACCACCACCGACCACATCTCGCCCGCGGGCGCGATCAAGCTCGACTCCCCGGCCGGTCGCTACCTCCAGGAGCACGGGGTCGCGCGCAAGGACTTCAACTCCTACGGCTCGCGACGCGGCAACCACGAGGTGATGATCCGCGGCACCTTCGCCAACATCCGTATCCGCAACCAGCTCCTGGACGGGGTCGAGGGCGGCTACACGAAGAACTTCCTGACCGGTGAGCAGGAGTTCATCTACGACGCCGCCCAGGCCTACGCCGAGCAGGACATCCCGCTCGTCGTCCTCGCCGGCAAGGAATACGGCACCGGCTCCTCCCGGGACTGGGCCGCCAAGGGCACCAAGCTCCTCGGGGTGCAGGCCGTGATCGCCGAGAGCTTCGAGCGCATCCACCGCTCCAACCTCATCGGGATGGGCGTGCTGCCGCTACAGTTCCCGACCGGCGAGTCCGCCGAGTCGCTGGGCCTGGACGGCAGCGAGACCTTCTCCATCGCCGGCGTCTCCGCCATCAACGAGGGCGCCAGCCCCAAGCAGGTCGCCGTCACCGCACAGAAGGAGGACGGCACCACGGTGGAGTTCGATGCGGACGTCCGCATCGACACCCCCGGCGAGGCCGAGTACTTCCGCAACGGCGGCATCCTGCAGTACGTGCTGCGCCAGCTGGTCGCGTGAGCCGGGACGGCCCGGGCTCCCGCAGCCCGGGTCGTCGACCCCGGTTCATCGACCGTGGGCGAGAGTCCCCGTGAGTGCGTGCGCCCCGTCAGGCTTCGGCCTGGCGGGGCGCTCTGCGCGGGGCGGGCATGGTTCTCCTCCGGATATGGGACTAGGCTCCTGGCCAGCGCTGGTCCGAGACGTCCGGAAGGGGATGATGATGTCCGATCACGAGGCCTACATCTCCGCGGCGCCCGAGCAATTCCGGCCGGTGCTCGAACAGCTCCGCGGCGAGCTTGCGGCCGCCCTGCCGGAGGCACGTGAGGTCCTCAAGTACGACATGCCGGGTTTCGAGATCGGGGGATCGGTCGTCGCGGGGTATGCCGCCTTCAGCCGGCAGTGCGGCCTGTATGTCGCCGCAGGTGCCATCGCGTCGCACGCCGAGGACATCGCCGCGGCCGGGCTGAAGGCGACCAAGACCGGTGTCACCTTCACTGCGCGGAAGCCGATACCCGGGGATCTGATCCGTCAGCTCGCGCTCGCCTCCCGCCGCGAGCACGGGAGATGAGCGAGCCCGACGGCACCGCGCAGCAGCGCGGCGACGTCCACTAGTGCACCGCTGCGCACGGATACTGCACCGCGATGCACACTCCGGTGGGGACCGGTGAATCACCGGTGAAGATGTGCACGAATGTGACCATGCGGTCCGTCGATACAGGTCAGCACGACGTAAGCTGGCGGCATCCCGTCCCCGAGGCCGATGGAGGACCTGCGCATGTCGACCTCTCAGCAGCATGCCGTCCGGTACGCCGCACCGTCCGCGCCGGCCCCCTCCGCGGCCCCTCGCCCGGCCGCCGGTGACGCCTCACCCGGGGCCGGACCGACGGACGTGGACATCCCCGCCGATCCCGCCCGGCTGCGCGAGCTGGCCCCCACCGAGCTCCCGGCGCTCGCACGCACCCTGCGCCGACGGCTGGTGGAGATCACCTCGCAGCACGGCGGGCACCTCGGTCCCAACCTCGGCGTCGTCGAATTGACCCTCGCCCTGCACCGCGAGCTCGACTCGCCGCGCGAGGCGATCGTGTTCGACACCGGCCATCAGGCCTACGTGCACAAGATGCTCACCGGCCGCGCCGATCTCGCCGGCCTCCGCGGCGCCGGAGGCACGGCCGGGTACCCGGACCGCGCCGAGTCCGCCCACGACGTCGTCGAGAACTCCCACGCCTCCGGCTCGATCGCCTGGGCGCACGGCATCGACCGCGCCCACCGCCTCGCCGGCGAGCCCGGGGTGTCCGTCGCGGTCACCGGCGACGGGGCACTGACCGGCGGCGTCGGCCTCGAAGCGCTCAACGAGCTCGCCACCGACGTCGGCTCACGCACCATCGTGGTGCTCAATGACAACACCCGTTCCTACGCGCCGACCGTCGGGGGACTGTCACAGCACCTGCGAGACCTGCGCGAGGGCACGGTCGCGGCGGGCGACGACCTGTTCAGCTCCCTGGGACTGACCTACCTGGGGCCGATCGACGGCCACGACCACGCAGCCCTGGCGCGCGCACTGCGGCAGGCCCGGGCGGCGGCCGAGGATCCGGAGCGCCCCGGTGTGGTGCTGCACGTGATCACCCGTAAGGGAGCAGGCTTCGCCCGCGCCGAGATGGACGCCCTCGACCACTGGCACACCACCGGGCCCTTCGACATCGAGCCGCCGAACGAACCCGAGAGCGCTCCGGTCCCGGAGGCGAGCGATTCGCCGGCCCCTCCCGCAACCTGGACCGCTCGCTTCTCCGCGGCGGTTCTCGAGGCCGCACGCGCGGACGATCGCGTCGTGGCCCTCAGCGCCGCGATGATCGACCCCGTCGGCCTCGCATCGATGCAGCGCGAGCTGCCCGAGCGCGTGATCGACGTCGGCATCGCCGAACAGCTCGCCCTGGACACCGCTGCCGGACTCTCCCGCGGCGGGGCGAAGCCTCTGGTCGCCCTGTACTCGACGTTCCTGAACCGGGCCTTCGACCAACTGCTGCTGGACGTCGCGCTGCACGGCGAGGACGTCACCCTCACGCTCGACCGCGCCGGGATCACCGGCCCCGACGGGCCGAGCCATCACGGCATCTGGGACCTCGCCCTCGCTGCCCAGGTCCCGGGAATGGCCGTCTGGGCGCCGCGTGACGGCACGCGACTCGATGATGCTGTGACCGCCGCCCTCACCGTGGCGGGGCCGTCGCTGGTGCGCTTCCCGAAGGGCTCGTGCCCGGCGGAGATGGACGCCGTCACCGTGACGGCGGCGGGGCATGTGCTGGCCGGGGATGTCGAGCAGCCGATCGACGTGCTGATCGTGAGCATCGGCGCGCTGGCCGATCGCGCTGTCGCGGCTGCTCAGGAATGCTCCGGGCTGGGGAACGTCGTGGTCCTTGATCCTCTCCAGGCGCTGCCTGTCCCCGCGGAGCTGGTCGACCTGGCCGCCGGTGCCCGCGCCGTGGTCACCCTCGAGGACGGCGTCGCCTCCCGTGGTGTCGGAGCGGCGCTTCGCGGACACCTCGGCGACCGCGCGAGCGTCTCGAGGCCGACGCCGCCCGTGCGCACCCTCGGGATCGACCAGTCGTTCATCCCGCACGGGGACCGCGGACGCCTCCTCGCCGAGCAGGGCCTGGACGCTCCCGGCATCGCATCGGCGGTGCGTGACGTGCTGCGCTGACGCGCGCGGCTGCACCCGTCCTGGGGAGCCATGGCTCCATGGCCCGGGGAGCTGTGACTCCTCGGTCCAGGGCTCCTCGGCCCAGGGAGCTGCTCAGCCCAGGGAGCTGCGCGGAGCGGGGTCGTCCGCCCGGGCCGTGAGGATGACCGGGTCGCCCTCGGTGACCTGCAGCGTGTGCTCCGCGTGCGCTCCGCGGGAGCCGTCGGCCGAGAGCTGGGTCCAGCCGTCGGCCTCATCGACCACGAGCTCGGAGGTGGTGGGGGAGAGGAACGGCTCGACGGTCAGCAGTTGGCCGGCGACGAGCTCGAGCCCTCCGCCCGGGGTGCCGTGGTTGGGCACGAACGGCGCTTCGTGCATGGTCCGGCCGACGCCGTGCCCGCCGAAGCGGTTGTTGATCGTGTATCCGAGGCTGTGGGCCTCGTTCATGACGGCATGGCCGATGTCGCCGACCGTGTTGCCGGCGCGCACCTGATCGATGCCCGCCCACATCACCTGTTCGGTGTCGCGGATCAGCTGCAGATCCTCGGGGCGGGGCGTGCCCACCGTGATCGAGAGGCAGGAGTCGGCGACCCAGCCCTCGACCTCCACGGCGAAATCCAGCGAGAGCAGGTCGCCGTCGGCCAGGACCCGGTCGTAGGGGCGGCCGTGTAGGACGCCGTCGTTGACCGAGGTGCAGATGACGTGGCCGAAGGGGGAGGCCCCGAAGGCCGGGTGGTAATCGAGATAGCAGCTGGTCGCGCCGACCTCGCGGATCAGCCGATGCGCTTCGGCGTCGATCTCCAGCAGATTCCATCCGACATCGACCACGGAGCGCAGGTGGGAGAGCACCGAGGCGACGAACTCGCCGGCCGGCCGGGCCTGGTCCAGGGTGGGCAGCTCCTGCGTCGCGTCGCGGCGGCGTCGTCCGAGGATCATGAGGTCTCCGAGGTGTCGGGGCGGGCGGCAGGGGGATCGGCTGGGTCAGCGGAGGACGTGCGCTCCTCGGCCCACTGCCAGGTGACCAGGCGGGCTCCCACCCAGGCGATGGCGGCGGCGAACAGCGAGGCGCCGATCAGGTGGAAGAAGACGATCAGCTCCGGGAGCCCGGTGTAGTACTGGACGTACCCGATGACGCCTTGGAGCAGAGTCAGCACGACGAGGCCCCAGGCGGCGGTGGTGGCCTCGGGGCGGGCCCCGTGGCGGTGCAGCACGATCAGCAGAGCGATCAGCAGGGCGCAGAACACGTAGACGGCACCGGCGTGGAGCCGGGCGGCCAGGCGCGGATCCATCGCGATGCGGGTGATCTCGCCGGCGTCGCCGGAATGGGGGCCGGTGCCGGTGACGATCGTGCCCAGCACGAGCACAGTGAACCCGACGGCTGCCAGCGCGATGAAGATCCCCAGCGCGCGGGTCGGCACGGCCGGCCGGACGGGGCCGTCCCCGTCGTACAGGCGCACCAGCAGCACCATGGAGACCGCCCCGAGCAGCGGGGAGATCAGGAAGTGCGGGCTGACCAGTCCCGGGTGGAGGTGGAGCCACACCACGAAAGCCCCGATCAGCCCTTGCAGCAGGGTGCCGATCAGCGGCACCCAGGCCAAGCGGCGGAACCCGGGACCCTTGTGGCTCAGCCACCGCCACGTCACCAGCAGCACCGCGATCGCGAAGATGCTCAGCACGCCGGTCAGGGTGCGATTTCCGAACTCCACGAACGGGTGGATACCGGAGGCCATCGTGAACTCCGGTGTGAACTGGCCGGGCTCGCAGTTCGGCCACGTCGAGCAGCCCAGCCCGCTGCCGGTCAACCGCACCGCGCCGCCGGAGAGGATGATGCCCATCTGGCAGATGAGGTTTCCCCACAGCGCGATCGCGGCGAGGCGTGCCCGGCGCCGCGGTCCCCAGGACCGCAGGCGAGGATCGGGCAGCGTGGTGATGCGGCCGTGGCGCTCGGGGACGCGTGCGGTCGCGGGCGAGGCGACGGGACCGGAGGACATGCGGTCGATTCTAGGGATGGCGACGGGAAGTTCCCTGATCGAGCGTCGCTGATGCGACCGATCCCGCACTGCATCGGGATGGCGACCGCTCCGAGCCCCGGGCACTCAGCGGGTCGATCACCGCGGCAGGGGATCCTTCAGCTGTCGGTCCAGCGGAACCAGCGGATCACGGCGAGCGCACCGAGCACCGCCCATGCCATCAGCACCAGCAGCGAGCCCGGGGAGAACGGGCCTCCGGCCAGGCACGCCCGCATCAGCTCCCCGAGAGCACCCGAGGGCAGCAGATCCACCAGGCCGCGCAGCAGATGCGGATAGGTCGCCGGCGGCAGGGCGACACCGCCGGCGGCCACCAGGACGACGAACACCAGGTTGGAGACCGCGAGCACCGCTTCGGTGCGCAGGAGGCCGGCGATCAGCAGGCCGAGCGAGCCGAAGGCGACGGTGCCGAGCACCCATACCGGGACCACCGCCAGCATCTCCAGCGCTGCGGGTCTCCAGCCGAGGATCAGAGCGAGCCCGCCGAGCACGAGGACCTGGATCACCTGGACGAGCAGCGTGGCGAGGATCTTGCCGGCGAGGTACCCGTCGCGTCCCAGCGGTGTGGTCGCCACCCAGCGCAGCACGCCGTTGCGGCGGTCGAACCCGGTCTGGATCGCCTGGGAGGTGAAGGACGTCGAGATCAGCGCGGTGGCCAGGGTCGCGGAGAGCGCCGTGTCGATCGGGTCCGCGCCGTCGAGGCTGCCGATGGGCAGCAGGCGCAGGCCGATGAGCACCATGGCGGGCAGGGCGATCGCCACCATCAGCTGCTCGCCGTTCGAGAGGAGCGTCCGTGCCTCGAGCGCGGCATGGGCGATCACCCTGCGCAGCATCGACGCAGGCCGCGGCGCGGGCCGCGGGGCAGGCGCCGAGGTCGGCCCCGGGCTCCCGCCGGCTCGGCGGGTCTGGGCAGGCCGTGATGCGGGCGATGGTGACGACAGGGGTGCGTCATCGGCGGCGGGGCTCATCTCAGCTCCTCAGCGGGCGCGGCGACACTGCTGCCCGGGGCGAGCGGCGCCCCAGCTCGCGACGCGGGCTCCTGCCGATCCGCACGGTCCTGCTGCATGAGGTCCAGCAGCACGGCCTCGAGATCCGCGGCGCCGGCACCGGTGATCTCCAGCCGTGCGCCGTGACGAGCGGCGGCGGCCTGCAGGTCCGCCTCGAGAGCGGGCACGGAGGCCGGGTCGACGCCGTGCGCGGTCGCGCGTACGGCGACGGCGCCGTGCTGGGCGTCGTGCGCGGTGATGATGTCCTGGACGGAGCCCGTGGCCAGGGTCCTCCCGCCGGCGATGACGCAGACGGCGTCGGCCAGGCCGACCACGTCGTCCATCATGTGGGTGGTCAGCACGACGGCCGTGCCGGTGTCGGCGAGGGAACGGATCAGGTGGCGCACCCGCTGCCGGATCGAGGGGTCCATGCCGGCCGTGGGCTCGTCCAGGAAGATCAGCTCGGGACGGCCGATGATCGCGAGGGCCAGCGCGAGGCGCTGCCGCTGTCCACCGGACAGCCTCCGCACGAGGGTGGTGGCGAACTCGTCGATCCCGAGGTGCTCGGCGACCTCGTCCACCGGCAGCGGGGCGGCATGCAGGCTCGCCCCGTAGCGCAGCAGAGACATGGCTCGGGCCCCCGAGGTCAGCCCGCCGTCCTGGATCATGACGCCGACGCGGGCACGGTGGCCGGGGCCGGCGCGCCAGGGGTCGCGGCCCAGCACCGACACGGTTCCGCCGACGGGGCGCAGCAGCCCGGTGGCGCAGGAGACCACGGTGGTCTTGCCCGCGCCGTTGGGACCCAGGAGCGCTGTCACCTCACCGCGGCGCGCGGTCAGCGAGAGCCCGTCCAGGGCGCGGACGGGGCCGTAGAAGTGCGTGAGGCTCTCGGCGTGCAGGGCCGGCGGCGCCGGGGACGGCGCGGGGGAGTGGTCTGTCATGTCGGCACCCATGGTAGGCGCGGCGGAGGTGCGACCGCCCCGCCGCGGCCGCCCCGCCGTGGCCGCCCCGCCGCGGCCGACCGGCCCGCCGCGCCCGGCCGCAGGCCCCGAGCGAACCTGCCCTGCTGTCCGTGGGCGCTCAGCGCCCGGTCACGTGCAGCGGGGTGTGCTCGGGGTCGACGACCTCGGCCGCCAACGGCGGCTCGGGGGCGGTGCCACCATCGCCCCACGTGTTGGTGGGGAAGCGGTCACGGTCGTGAGCATCCATGAGGTGGCTCATATCCGGACCGACGGGCACCACCTGGGTCGGGTTGATGTCGGTCTGGACGTAGTAGTAGTGCGTCTTGATCTGTTCGAGGTCGATCGTGTCGCCGAAGCCGGGCGTCTGGAACAGGTCCTTGGTGTAGTTCCACAGGTTCGGCATGGTCGCCAGCGGCTGACGGTTCGCCTTGAAGTGGCTGTAGTAGACCGGGTCGAAGCGGATCAGGGTGGGAAACAGGCGCACGTCGGCCTCCGTGATCGCGGGCCCCATCAGGTACCGGCTGTGCGAGAGACGGTCCTCCAGTTCGTCGAGCGCCACCCACAGCTTGCGGTACTCGCTCTCGTAGACGTCCTGGGAGCCGGCGAAACCGGTCTTGTACACACCGTTGTTGACCCGGTGCAGCATCCACGTGTTGAGGGCGTCGATCTCCTCGCGCTGGGCCTCGGGGTAGAGATCCGGGGCGCCGTCGCGGTGGTGGGCGCTCCACTGGGTGGCGAAGTCCAGCGTGATCTGCTGGAAGTCGTTGGTCACGACGGCCTTGGAGGGGATGTCGACCATGGCGGGCACCGTGATGCCGCGCGGGTAGTCGGGGAAGCGCGCGAAATAGGCCTGCTGGAGACGCTCGTAGCCCAGGACCGGGTCCTTCCCGCCCTCATCGAGATCGAAAGTCCACGAGCGCTTGTCGTGGGTGGGACCGGGCATGCCCACGGAGAGGACGTCCTCGAGGCCGTGCAGGCGGCGCGAGATCAGGGTGCGATTGGCCCACGGGCAGGCGCGGGCGGCGACGAGGTGGTAGCGGCCGGGCTCGACGGGCCATCCGTCCCGGGCGTCCTCCGTGATGCGGTCGGCGATGTAGTTCATGTCGCGGTCGAAGGGCTTGCCCTGGTGGACGTAGGAGCCCTCGGTCGAATGCTCCTGGCCGGAGTCCGCGGTGCTGGTGGCGTCCTCGATGCTCATGGCTTCTCTTCCTCGGTCTCTCGTGGGGAGGCGATCGCGGGGGATGCCGCGCCGCCTCCCAGGGTAGTTGAAAATGAGCGGAGACGGAAGCGGTGCCATGCCGCACACCGGTCGAGCGGTTTTAGGAAAGCTACGTGTTGTAAAATATTGGGGTGCCGTCAGGTGAGCAGGCCAGAGCAGGGAGAAGGTGAGGCGCCGATGACAGCGGAACAGCCGGATCCCGGCAGCACTCTCACCACGCGAGATCGCCTGGTCGACGCCATCTCGGCGCACGGCCCGATCACTGCCCGCCAGCTGGCGGAGCGGTTCGGTCTCACCAGTGCTGCGGTGCGTCGCCATCTCGCGGCGCTGGAGGCCGACGGGACCATCGCCGAGCATGACGTACCCATCGGCCATCGCGGCCGTGGACGCCCCAGCAAGGCCTTCGTGCTCTCGAAGTCCGCCCACGAGTCCCTGCCCGGCGGGTACGACGACCTCGCGGTGATGGCCTTCGAGGAGCTCGCGCGCCTCGGCGGGGACGAGGCGGTGTCACGGCTCGCCGGGCGCCGTATCGCGGATTGGGAGGCGGCGCTGTCGCAGCGGGTCGCCGAGTGCGAGGCCGCCGGGGAGACCGTCACCCTGGCTCGGCGGGTGGAACTGCTGGCCGAGATGCTCACCGCCCGCGGGTACGCCACCACGGTGCGTCCGCTGCACGTCCCGATGCCTGCCACGAACACACGACCGGGCGGCAGCCCGCGTACGCTCGTGACAGCGCAGCTGTGCCATGGGCACTGCCCCGTCCTCGACGTCGCCGCAGATCACCCCGAGCTGTGCGAGGCCGAGACTGAAGTCATCTCCCGCATTATCGGAGCACCCGTCCAGCGCCTGGCCACCCTGGCGCAGGGCGCGCACGCTTGCACGACACACATTCCGCTCACCGAGGGAAGGACACCATGACGAGCGCACCAGAGAAGCTGACACAGGACGAGATCATCGAGTCCGTCGGCCAGTACGCCTTTGGCTGGCACGACGAGGACACGGCCGGTGCCAGCGCGCGCCGCGGCCTGAGCGAAGAGGTCGTCCGTGACATCTCCGCCAAGAAGGACGAGCCCGAATGGATGCTCGAGCGCCGCCTGAAGGCGCTCAAGCTGTTCGACAAGAAGCCCATGCCCACGTGGGGCCCGGATCTGTCGGGCATCGCCTTCGAGGACATCAAGTACTTCGTGCGGTCCACGGAGGCCCAGGTCACCGACTGGGACGACCTGCCCGCGGACATTAAGGAGACCTACGACCGGCTCGGCATCCCCGAGGCCGAGAAGCAGCGCCTGGTCGCCGGTGTCGCCGCGCAGTACGAGTCCGAGGTCGTCTACCACCAGATCCGCGAGGACCTGGAGGAGCAGGGCGTCATCTTCATGGACACCGACACCGGGCTGCGCGAGCACCCGGAGCTGTTCCAGGAGTACTTCGGCTCCGTCATCCCCGCCGGTGACAACAAGTTCTCCGCGCTGAACACCGCGGTGTGGTCGGGCGGCTCCTTCGTCTACGTCCCCAAGGGCGTGCACGTGGAGATCCCGCTGCAGGCCTACTTCCGGATCAACACCGAGAACATGGGCCAGTTCGAGCGCACGCTGATCATCGCCGACGAGGGCTCCTACGTGCACTACGTCGAGGGCTGCACCGCGCCGATCTACAAGTCGGACTCCCTGCACTCGGCCGTCGTGGAGATCGTCGTCAAGAAGGACGCCCGTGTCCGCTACACGACGATCCAGAACTGGTCGAACAACGTGTACAACCTGGTCACCAAGCGCACCACGGTCGAGCAGGGCGGCACCATGGAGTGGGTCGACGGCAACATCGGCTCCAAGGTCACCATGAAGTACCCGGCGGTCTGGCTGATGGGCGAGCACGCCCGCGGCGAGACGCTGTCGATCGCCTTCGCCGGCGAGAACCAGCAGCAGGACACCGGCTCCAAGATGGTCCACATGGCCCCGCACACCTCCAGCTCGATCGTCTCCAAGTCGGTCTCGCGCGGAGGTGGCCGCACGTCCTACCGCGGCCTGGTCCAGGTGATGCCCGGCGCCGAGCACGCGGCCTCCACCGTGCTGTGCGACGCGCTGCTGGTGGACCAGATCTCCCGCACCGACACCTACCCCTACGTGGACGTCCGCGTCGACGACGTCCAGATGGGCCACGAGGCGACCGTCTCCAAGGTCTCCGAGGAGCAGCTGTTCTACCTCATGAGCCGAGGCCTGGAGGAGACCGAGGCGATGGCGATGATCGTGCGCGGGTTCATCGAACCCATCGCGCGCGAGCTCCCCATGGAGTACGCCCTCGAACTGAACCGCCTGATCGAGCTGCAGATGGAAGGAGCAGTCGGTTGATGACTGCCTCAGATACGTACGACCTCACCGGTGCCGAGAGCGCTGGGGATCCCGCGGCCAACGAGAACGTCGGGAACGCCGCCGGTGCGGCTCCCGTCGCTGCTCAGTCGGCCCTGGACGGTGCGCGGCCGGCGGCCGCCCCCGAGCTGGAGGAGGAGGGCCTGGCCCTTCCCGGCGAGAAGAATCCCGAGCGTGCCGCGCTGAACCGCGGCGCGCGCAAGCGCTCCTTCGAGCTCGGCGACCACGCCGTGCCCACCAGCAAGGTCGAGGAGTGGCGCTTCACCCCGCTGCGCCGCTTCGCCCCGCTGTTCGAGGACGTCCCCACCGACGACCGTGAGGGCGATCCCGCCCTGGACTACAGCATCGACGTGCCCGAGGGCGCCCCGGAGACCTCGGTGCTCGCCCCCGGCCAGGCGCCCCGCGGCACCGCACTGGTGCCCGAGGACCTCACCGCTGCCATCGCCTCGGCCCGCACCGAGCAGGCCCTGCACCTGGTGGCACCGAAGAACACCGAGCTCTCCGAGCCGTTCCGGGTCGGGATCAACGGTCAGGGCGCGGACCGTCGCGGCAACGCACACATCGTGCTGGAGACCCAGGAGTCCTCCTCGGCGACCTTCGTGCTGAACCACACCGGCTCGGCCCAGTACGCGCAGAACGTGGAGATGGTCGTCGGCGACAACTCGCAGATGACGGTCATCGCGCTGCAGGACTGGGACGACGACGCGCTGCACGTGGCGACCCACCACGCTCGTGTGGGGCGTGACGCGAAGATCAAGCACATCGTGGTCTCCCTCGGCGGCAGCGCCGTGCGGGTCAACGCCATCGGCGAGTTCGCCGCCCCGGGCGGCGAGATCGAGAACCTGGGCCTGTACTTCTCCGACTCCGGCCAGTTCCTCGAGCACCGGCTCTTCGTCGATCACGCGGCGCCGAACTGCACCTCGAACGTGGCCTACAAGGGTGCGCTGCAGGGCAGCAAGGCACGGTCCGTCTGGGTCGGCGACGTACTGATCCGCAAGGAGGCCGAGGGCACCAACACCTACGAGCTGAACCGCAACCTGGTTCTGACCGAGGGTGCCCGCGCCGATTCGGTGCCGAACCTGGAGATCGAGACCGGGGAGATCGAGGGTGCCGGTCACGCGGCTGCCACCGGTCGCTTCGACGACGAGCAGCTGTTCTACCTGCGCGCGCGGGGGATCCCGGAGAAGGAGGCGCGGCGTCTGGTCGTGCGCGGCTTCTTCGCCGAGCTCATCCAGCGCATCGACGTGCCCGAGATCCGTGAGCACCTCTTCGAGTCCATCGAGTCCGAGCTCGCACGGAGCATGAACTGATGAGCGACGCCTTCGTCCCCGTCGCCACCCTGGACCGTCTCGCCCCCGGCGAGGCGATCGACGTCGTCGCCGACGACATCGAGATCGCCCTGGTGCGCGACGAGGACGGCGGCGTCCACGCCCTCGAGGACGTCTGCTCGCACGACGAGATCGCCTTGTCGGACGGCGACGTCGAGGGCTGCACCATCGAATGCTGGAAGCACGGCAGCCAGTTCGACCTGGTCACGGGCCGGCCCCTGCAGCTGCCCGCCGTCCTGCCCGTGCGGGTCTTCCCCGTCCGGGTGGACGAGTCCAGCGGCGAGATCCTCGTCGACCCGACCGGAGCCTCCACCCTCTGATCATCATCGGGCGCCGCCGGCCGGAGCCCGCCCCACCTCACGAATCCACCAGCACCCCTGGCCAAGGAGAACCACCTATGTCGATTCTGGAGATCAAGAACCTCCACGCCACCGTCGAGACCCCCGAGGGCACCAAGGAGATCCTCAAGGGCGTCGACCTGACCATCAAGTCGGGCGAGACCCACGCCATCATGGGGCCCAACGGCTCCGGCAAGTCGACCCTCGCCTACGCGGTCGCCGGCCACCCCAAGTACGAGATCACCGAGGGCGAGCTGACGCTCGACGGTGAGGACGTGCTGGAGATGAGCGTCGACGAGCGCGCCCGCGCCGGCCTCTTCCTGGCCATGCAGTACCCGGTCGAGGTCCCCGGCGTGACCGTGTCGAACTTCCTGCGCACCGCCAAGACCGCGATCGACGGCGAGGCCCCCTCGCTGCGCACCTGGGTCAAGGACGTCAAGGGCTCCATGGATGATCTGCGCATGGACCCCGTCTTCGCCGAGCGCAACGTCAACGAGGGCTTCTCCGGTGGCGAGAAGAAGCGCCACGAGATCCTGCAGATGCAGCTGCTCAAGCCCGGCATCGCGATCCTCGACGAGACCGATTCCGGCCTCGACGTCGACGCGCTGCGCATCGTCTCCGAGGGCGTCAACCGGGCCAAGGAGAACACCGACGTCGGCATCATGCTGATCACGCACTACACCCGTATCCTGCAGTACGTGAAGCCGGACTTCGTCCACGTCTTCGTCGGCGGCAAGATCGCGGAGCAGGGCGGCCCGGAGCTCGCCGAGCGCCTCGAGAACGAGGGCTACGACCGCTTCCTCGTCGGCGCCAACTGACGCCACCATCCGGTCCGGCCCGGGATCCATCCCGCGGCCGGCCCGGCACCACCCCACCAGCGGGCCGTGACCGCGGCCCGCGCCTGACCGGGAGGATGCCATGACCGACCAGAAGACCCCGTCGGCCACCGTCACCGCCGATGACGTCACCGAGGCGATGAAGGACGTGATCGACCCCGAGCTCGGGATCAACGTCGTCGATCTCGGCCTCGTCTACGGCGTCACCGTCGAGGACGGCCACGCCGTCATCGATATGACCCTGACCTCCGCCGCGTGCCCCCTGACGGACATGCTCGAGGAGCAGACGTTCGCCGTGCTCGACCCCATCACGGAGACGCACCGCATCAACTGGGTGTGGATGCCGCCGTGGGGCATGGAGAAGATCACCGAGGACGGCCGCGAGCAGCTGCGCGCGATCGGCTTCAACCTCTGACCTGACGCACGGGACCCCCTGATCTGCCCAACGGCAGATCAGGGGGTTCTTCCTGTGCACGACGGACCACAGTGAGCCCGGAGAGACCCGGATCGATCACCGGCTGTCGCCGGACGAGCGTCAGCCGATGAGATCGCCGGCCGGCGTGACCTCGAGGCCGTGCGCCTCACCGGTGCCGGCATGCGTGAGAGCTCCCTCGTGGGTATGCAGGCCCAGGGCCAGAGCGCCGTCGGCCCGCATCGCCTCGCGCCAGCCGCTGCCGGCGACCTTCAGGACGTAGGGGAGAGTCGCATTGGTCAGCGCCGCCGTCGCCGTGACCGGGACCGAGCCGGGCATGTTCGCCACGCAGTAGAAGACCGTGTCGTGGACGGTGAAGGTCGGATCATCGTGCGTGGTGGGACGGGAGTTCTCGAAGCACCCGCCCTGATCGATCGCGACGTCGACGAGCACCGAGCCCGGTTTCATGGTCGCGACCATCTCGTCGGTCACGAGCTTCGGGGCTCGCTTGCCCGGGATCAGCACCGACCCGATCACCACGTCGGCCTCGCGGAGCTTCGCGGCCAGGTCCAGCGTGGTGGAGTACCGGGTGAGGATGCCGCCGTGATGGACGGTGGCGATCTGGCCCAGCCGGGAGACGTTCAGATCCATCACGGTGACGTCCGCGTGCAGCCCGTGCGCCATCATCGCCGCCTGCTCACCGACCACGCCGCCGCCGATGATCACCACGTCGGCCTCATCGGTGCCCGGCACGCCGCCCATCAGCATGCCGGAGCCGCCCAGCGGCGTCATCAGGTGATACGCCGCGACCTGAGAGGCGAGGCGGCCGGCGATCATGCTCATCGGTGCCAGCAGCGGCAGGGACCGGTCCGGCAGCTGCACGGTCTCGTACCCGATCGCCGTGGTCCCGGAGGTCAGCAGGGCTTCGGTGAGACCCTGGTCCGCGGCGAGGTGGAGGTAGGTCATCAGCACCTGGCCTCGTCGCAGTCGCCCGTACTCCTCCGGCAGCGGCTCCTTGACCTTCACGATCATCTCGGCCTGCTCCCAGACCTCGTCGGCCGTACCGAGCACGCGGGCGCCCGCGGCCCGGTAGTCCTCATCGGTGATGCGCGCTCCCAGGCCCGCCGCGGCCTCGACGACCACCTCGTGGCCGCGCACGGCGAGCTCATGGACCCCGGCGGCGGTCAGGCCCACCCGGTTCTCGTTGTTCTTGATCTCCCGCGGCACCCCGATGCGCATGACGAGCCTTCCTGCGTGGTTCCGAGGCCGCTTCCCGCGGCCGTTCGCGCCCAGGATGGCACCCATGCTCGGGCGATGGGGCCGGGATGGCGGAGCGAGACGGTCTCGTGACGGACGGGGCCGCCGCGGGCCCGGGACTGTGGTTCGCGGCACCGTGGGGCGATATTCAGCGACTACCAGCGCACCCCGCACCTAGACTCGATCCGGCCCCGCACCGGTCGCGACCGATCCGGCGGGCCAGACGAGCAGCCCCGGGCGCGCGCCCGACCCCGCGAAACAGGAGCATCATCCCGTGATCACCGTGCACGACCTCGCCATCCGCGTCGGTGCCCGTGTGCTCATGAGCGGGGTCTCGTTCCAGATCACGCCCGGGGACCGGGTGGGCCTCGTCGGCCGCAACGGGGCCGGCAAGACCACGCTGACCAAGGTGCTCTCCGGGACGCTCGCCCCCAGTGAGGGCTCCGTCGACGTCTCCGGCGAGCTCGGCTACCTCCCGCAGGACACGCACACCGGCGACGAGCACGAGTCGGTCATCTCCCGGATCCTCTCCGCCCGTGGCCTCGACGACGTCTTCTCGAAGCTGCGCCGCGCCGAGGAGGAGATGGGGGACATGAGCCTCAGCGAGGCCAAGCGCGAGAAGGCCATGGACCGGTATCCGCGACTGATGAGCGAGCTCGAGTCCCGCGGCGGATACGCGGCCGAGGCCGAGGCCAAGCGCATGTCGGCGAACCTGGGTCTGCCCAACCGCCTGCTCGAGCAGGAGCTGGGCACCCTCTCCGGCGGCCAGCGCCGCCGCGTCGAGCTCGCCCGCATCCTGTTCTCCCAGGCGCAGACGATGATCCTCGACGAGCCCACCAACCACCTCGACGCGGACTCGATCGCGTGGCTGCGCGAGTACCTCATGGGCTACTCCGGCGCGCTGATCGTGATCAGCCACGACGTGGATCTGGTCGAAGAGGTCGTCAACAAGGTCTTCTACCTCGACGCCAACCGCGCCGTCATCGACATCTACAACATGGGCTGGAAGCTGTACCAGCGTCAGCGCGAGGACGACGAGAAGCGCCGCAAGCGCGAACGGCAGAACGCCCAGAAGAAGGCCACGCAGCTCACGGCACAGGCCGACAAGATGCGCGCGAAGGCCACCAAGGCCGTGGCGGCCCAGAACATGCTCAAGCGCGCCGAGCGCATGCTCGACGGCGTCGAGGAGGAGCGGCAGACCGATCGCGTCGCCTCCCTGCGCTTCCCCAAGCCCGCCCCGTGCGGCAAGACCCCGCTGATGGCGCGCGACCTCTCGAAGTCCTACGGCAGCCTCGAGATCTTCGCCGGCGTGGACCTCGCCATCGACCGCGGCTCCCGCGTGGTGATCCTGGGCCTGAACGGTGCCGGCAAGACCACGCTGATGCGGATCCTGGCGGGCGTCGACGAGCCGGACACCGGCGAGATCCTCCCCGGCCACGGGCTGCGCGTGGGCTACTACGCGCAGGAGCACGAGACGCTCGACCTGGACCGCACGGTGCTCGAGAACATGATGACCGCGGCCTACGAGCTCCCCGAGGTCGAGGCGCGCAAGATCCTGGGGTCGTTCCTGTTCACGGGGGACGACGTGCACAAGCCCACGCACGTGCTCTCCGGCGGCGAGAAGACCCGTCTGGCGCTGGCCACTCTGGTGGTCTCCAGCGCGAACGTGCTGCTGCTGGATGAGCCGACGAACAACCTCGATCCCGCCAGCCGTGCGGAGATCCTGGGCGCACTCGCGGCGTTCGAAGGGTCCGTCGTGCTGATCTCCCATGATCCCGGCGCTGTCTCCGCGCTGTCGCCCGAGCGGGTGCTGATGATGCCCGACGCCGTCGAGGACCTCTGGAACGCCTCGTACCAGGAGCTCGTCGAGCTGGCCTGATCCTCTCGGCCGGACAGCTCAGGACCGGGCCGGCACCCGTAGCCAGCGCCCCCGTGCGCCCGTGCGCCCCGTGGCAAAGTGGCCCGTGCGCCAGGTGGCAAAAACGTGTAGCTGAGCGGCACTGGACCCCTCCAGGAGAGGGGCGCGGGCCGCTGAGCTACATGTTCGTGCCAGTGCCAGTGCCAGTGCCAATGCCGGTGCTGTTCGTGCCAGTGCCGGTGGCAGATCGGCCACGTGGAGATTTCCTGTCCCGATGCCCGGGACCGACCCGGCACAGTCCCGTCCTCTCGGCGTGTTCCGGCTGATCTCGGGGAGTCTGCGTCGAAGCGCTGTACTCTCTGGAACAGTCGTAATCGGCGTAGTCACCGTCCGGTATCGCGGACGCGACGGAGACCCCGGATCAGGTGGTGGAAGCCCATGTTCGTCCTGTCGTTCTCCGGTGAGGCGCTGCGCGCCCGTTCGAGCACCGACCCGGTCCCCGCACTGCTCGAATCGCTCTCGCCCATCCCCCTCGCGCTGCCCGCCGAACGCACCGCTGGCCCCGACGTGCTCGCCCTCGCTGCTCGGGCCGACGCCGCTCTGGAGGCACTGCTGCGTGCCCGCGAGGACGGGGACTGGGCGATCGGTCTCGGGGTCGGAGCGATCGAGAAGCCCCTGCCCGAATCGGTCCGCGCGGTCGCGGGCCCAGCGGTCGATGCCGCTGCCGGCGCGGTGCGATCCGCCCGCACCACCTCGAGCGTCCCCGTCGTCGTACGGGCCGCCGATGCGCGCCACCGCGAGACCGCCGAGGACGCCGAGGCCGTGCTGCGCCTGATCGGGTGGATGATCCGTACCCGCAACCGCGGCCAGTGGGAAGCTGTGCGCGCCCTGAGGGAGCATCCCGGTGCGACGCAGGCCCAGCTGGCCCAGCGCCTCGGGGTCACCCAGCAGACCGTCTCGCGGGCGGTGAAGACCAGCGGCTGGCGGGAGGAGCACGCCGCGCACCCGCTGGCGATACGCCTGCTGAGCATGATCGACCTCACGTCGGCCCGCTGAGCGTGCCCGTCTCGCCCGGCGGGTGCCTGCCTGCGCGCTATCCTTGACGGGCCCCGACGACTACCGAGGAGACTCATGGCGACGACGAACGACCTCAAGAACGGGATGGTCCTCGTTCTGGACAAGCAGCTGTGGAGCGTTGTCGAGTTCCAGCACGTCAAGCCCGGCAAGGGCCCGGCCTTCGTGCGCACCAAGCTGAAGAACGTCATGTCCGGCAAGGGAGTCGACAAGACCTTCAACGCCGGCGTGAAGGTCGAGACGGCGACCGTGGACCGACGCGACATGCAGTTCTCCTACATCGACGGCGAGATGTACGTCTTCATGGACACCTCGAACTGGGAGCAGACCAGCCTCACGCCGGAGATCGTCGGTGACGCCAAGGACTTCATGATGGAGGGCCAGGACGTCGTGGTGGCCTTCCACGAGGGCAACGCGCTGTTCGTGGAGCTGCCCCCGTCGGTGGTCATGGAGATCCAGTTCACCGAGCCCGGCCTGCAGGGCGACCGCTCCAGCGGCGGCACCAAGCCCGCGACGCTGGAGACCGGCCGCGAGATCCAGGTGCCGCTGTTCCTGAACCAGGGCGACAAGGTCAAGGTCGACACCCGCAGCGGCGAATACCTCGAGCGCGTCAAGTGACCCCAGGTTCCACCTCTGAGGAGCCCGGAGCTTCTCGGGACCCCGGCCTCCCTCTCCCCGCGCGGGAGGGGGAGGAGTTCAGCTTCGAGCGCACCATCCCCGCCCGCACCGACCGCCTCCACGGCCGCTCCCGCGACCGGGTCCGTGCCCTGGACGTGCTGTTCGAGGCCGACGCCCGGCAGCTGGACGTGCTCGATGTGCTCGAGGAACGGCTGCGGGTGACCGCCGCGCAGACCCCGCTCCCGCAGCGCGCGCGGGATCTGGTGGAGCTGTACGCGCCCTACGCCGTCGACATCGACGAGGACCTCGCGACGCATTCGCGTGACTGGCCCCTGCACCGCATGCCGGCCGTGGACCGGGCCGTGCTCCGCCTCGGAGCCGCCGAGGTGCTCTACGGCGAGGAGGAGGCGGGTCGCGGCGCGATCATCGGCGAGTACACCAAGATCGCCGAGGTGCTCTCGACCGACGACTCCCCGCGGTTCGTCAACGGGCTGCTGCAGCGCCTGGTCGACATCCGCGGACTGGTCAGCTGACGGGGCCGCCGACCCCCGACAGGCACAGGCCTCCGACAGGGACGGACAGCGCACCGCTCGAGGCTCCCGGACGGATTGGCCCGGCGACTCGGGCGCGGCGTCCGAGGGGCGGTCCCGCGCGCGGCGCCCGGCCGATCCCGCTTAGACTCGGCACAGCTCGCACGAGCACCACACCCTTTAACGACACGTCCCGTGAGGCGTGGAAGGGAGAACACCCATGCATGACGACGACACGAGCCCCGCGGACCTCCGCGAGGCAGAGCGCTCCCGGGTCCTCGGGGCGGAGGAGATCCGCCGGGCCCTGACGCGCATCGCCCACGAGATCCTCGAGAGCGGCCACGGGGCCGACGACCTCGTGCTCCTGGGCATCCCGCATCGCGGGGTCCCGCTGGCCGAGCGACTCGCGCAGCAGATCACCCGGGCCGAGGGTGACCAGCGCCCGGTCGACGACCTCGCCGGCAGCCTCGACATCACGATGTACCGCGACGATCTGCGCCACAACCCGACCCGCGCTCCCAGCCCCACGAGGATCCCGCGTGCCGGGATCGACGGCCGCACCGTCGTGCTGGTCGACGACGTGCTGTATTCCGGCCGCACCGTGCGCGCCGCCTTGGACGCGCTGGGCGCGATCGGCCGCCCGTCCGCCGTCCGCCTCGCGGTCCTGGTCGATCGCGGGCACCGGCAGCTGCCCATCCGCGCCGACCACGTCGGCAAGAACCTCCCCACCTCCCGCAGCGAGCGCGTGCACGTCCAGCTCGCCGAGACCGACGGGGAGGACGCGGTCGACATCGTCCGTCCGGCAGCGGGGGAGGGACGGGCATGAGGCACTTCATCTCCATCGCCGACCTCGACCGCGCCGAGGCGACCGCCGTGCTGGCCACCGCCGCGCACATGGCCGAGACCCAGTCCCGCTCGATCCGCAAGCTGCCCACCCTGGTGGGCACCACCGTGGTCAACCTCTTCTTCGAGGACTCCACCCGCACCCGGATCAGCTTCGAGGCGGCCGCGAAGCGGCTCTCGGCCGACGTCATCAACTTCTCCGCCAAGGGCTCGAGCCTCTCCAAGGGCGAGTCGCTCAAGGACACGGCGCTGACTCTGCAGGCCATGGGGGCCGACGCGGTCGTGGTGCGCTCCGGATCCTCCGGCGCGGCCCACCTGCTGGCCCACGCCGGCTGGATCGATCAGCCCATCGTCAACGCAGGGGACGGTGCGCACGAGCACCCCACCCAGGCGATGCTCGATGCCTTCACCCTGCGCCGCCACCTGCGTCCCGGAGATCCCACCGCGGGCCTGGACGGCTGCCACATCGTCATCGTCGGCGACATCCTCCACTCCCGCGTGGCCCGCTCGAACGTGCTGCTGCTGACGCTGCTGGGGGCGCGGGTGACGCTGGTCGCCCCGCCCGCCCTGGTGCCCGTCGGCGGCTCGGCCTGGCCCTGCGAGGTCGCCTACGACCTCGACGAGGCCCTGGCCACCGGACCCGACGCCGTCATGATGCTGCGCGTCCAGCGCGAACGCATGGTCGGCGGCGGCTTCTTCCCCACCGAGGGGGAGTACTCCCGCCGCTACGGACTGACCACGGCGAGGGCCGCCGCGCTGCCGGAGCACGCGATCGTCCTGCATCCCGGCCCGATGAACCGCGGCTTCGAGATCGCGGGGGACGTCGCCGACTCCCCGCGCAGCGTCATCGTCGAACAGGTCGCCTCCGGCGTGTTCGTGCGCATGGCCGTTCTCTACCACCTGCTCGCCACCGACGCCCGGGAGGCGCCCCGTGAGAACTGAGACCGCCGCACCCACCGCCGGGATCGGCTCCGCCGGCGCGGAGGCCGCCCCGCTGCTGATCCGGGGCGGCCGCCCCTACGGGGAGGACGTCCAGGACATCCTCCTCACCGGCGGGCTCATCGAAGCCGTCGGCACCGACCTCCCGGCCCCCGAGGGCGCCGAGGTGATCGAGGCCGACGGGTGCATCGTGCTGCCCGGCCTCGTGGATCTCCACACCCACCTGCGCGAACCCGGCGGGGAGGAGGCCGAGACCGTCGAGACCGGCACCCGTGCCGCCGCCCGCGGCGGGTTCACCGCCGTGCACGCGATGGCCAACACCACGCCGGTCGCCGATACCGCCGGCGTCGTCGAGCAGATCGCGCGCCGCGGGGAGGACGCCGGCTGGTGCTCCGTGCGCCCCGTCGGCGCGGTCACCGTGGCGCTGGCCGGTCAGCGGCTGGCCGAGCTCGACGCGATGGCGAACTCGGCCGCCTCCGTGCGCGTGTTCAGCGACGACGGCAAGTGCGTGCACGATCCCGTGCTGATGCGCCGCGCTCTGGAGTACGTCAAGAGCTTCGACGGGGTGATCGCCCAGCATGCGCAGGATCCGCGGCTGACCGAGGGCGCCCAGATGCATGAGGGCGTGGTCTCCGCCGAGCTGGGACTCTCCGGCTGGCCCGCCGTCGCCGAGGAGTCGATCATCGCCCGCGACGTGCTGCTGGCCCAGCACGTCGGCTCGCGCCTGCACGTGTGCCACCTCTCCACCGCCGGCAGCGTGGACATCGTCCGCTGGGCCAAACAGCGCGGCATCGCCGTGACCGCTGAGGTGACCCCGCACCACCTGCTGCTGACCGACGAGAACGTGCGCCAGTTCGACGCCGTGTTCAAGGTCAACCCGCCCCTGCGCACCGCCGAGGACGTCGAGGCCGTCCGCGAGGGCCTGGCCGACGGCACGATCGACATCGTCGCCACCGACCACGCCCCGCATCCCCGCGATGCGAAGGACCGTGAGTGGGACCAGGCCGCGATGGGCATGACCGGGCTGGAGACGGCCCTGTCGCTGGTGCAGTCCACCATGGTCGAGACCGGCCGGCTCAGCTGGCGCGACGTGGCCCGCGTGCTGTCCGAGAAGCCCGCCGAGATCGGCCGCGACGACGACCAGGGCCGCCCGCTCGAGGCCGGCGCTCCGGCTCACGTCCTGGTGTGGGACCCCCGTCCGGTCCGCGTCACGGATCCGGCCGAGCACGCCTCGCGCAGCCGCAACTCCCCGTTCGCCGGACTCGAGCTGCCCGGTCGGAACCGGCTGACCGTGCTGGGCGGCCGCGCCACGGTGCGTGAGGGCATCGTGGTGGAGCACTGATGGACCAGCTCGTCCCGGTCCTGCTCCTGGCCGCCCTGTTCGCCCTGATCCTGCTGGGGATGGCGCGCGGGTGGCGACGCCGCGGCCGCTCCCAGCAGCACCTGCCGGTCCCCTCCGGAGCCCCGCTCGCCGAGCTCGGGGAAGAGGTGGAGCTGGGCCCGTTCGAGGCCGTGTACGTCGACACCGTCCTCGCCCGGCAGCCCCTCGAGCGCGTCGTCGCCCACGGCCTCGGCCAGCGCTCCGCCGCCCAGGTGAGCGTCTCCGAGACCGGCACCTGGCACATCGCCCGCCGCGGCGTGCCCGCCGTGACGATCCCCGCGGCCTCCGTCGACGAGGTCACCGCCGGCCCCGGCATGGCCGGCAAGTTCATCGGCGGCGACGGCATCCTCATCCTCCGCTGGCGCCTCGGCGACCAGCTCCTCGACACCGGTCTGCGTCTCGCCCGCCGCGCCGACCACGACCTCCTGCTCTCCCGGAAGGAGCACTCATGACTGCCCCCACCCCCCACAGGGCCGGCCCGCCCGCCCCCGCGACCGCCCCCTCCGGCACACCCTCCCGCGCCGCACGGCGCGACCGCGCGCTGCTGATCCTCGAGGACGGCACCGTCCTGCGCGGCAGCGCCTACGGCGCGCGCGGCGCCCGTCTGGGCGAGGTCGTCTTCGCCACCGGCATGACCGGCTACCAGGAGACCCTCTCCGACCCCTCCTACGCCGGCCAGATCGTGGTCCAGACCGCTCCGCACATCGGCAACACCGGCGCCAACGCCGAGGACATGGAGTCGCGGCGGGTGTGGGTGCGCGGCTACGCCGTGCGCGACGCGAGCCGGCTGTCCTCCAGCTGGCGCGCCGAGCAGTCCCTGGACGAGCTCCTCGTCGGCAGCGACATCGTCGGCATCTGCGACATCGACACCCGCATGCTCACCCGCCTGCTGCGCGATACCGGGTCGCTGCGCGGAGGCATCTTCTCCGGTGACGCGCTGGAGGCCGGCGAGGAGGAGCTCCTCGAGCAGGTCCGCCGACAGCCCTCCATGAGCGGCTCCAGCTTCGTCGACGAGGTGACCATCGCCCAGCCCGTCGTCCTCGAGCCCGAGGGCGAGGCGATCGGCACGGTCGCCGCCGTCGATCTCGGCATCAAGGGTGCCTCTCCGCGCAGCATGCTCGCCCGCGGGATGAGGGTGGCGCTGCTGCCGGCGACCACGACCCTGGAGGACCTGCTGGCGCTCGAGCCCGACGCGGTGTTCTTCTCCAACGGCCCGGGCGACCCCGCCGCCGCCGAGGACCAGGTCGAGCTGCTGCGCGGCGTCCTGGACGCCGATCTCCCGTTCTTCGGGATCTGCTTCGGCAACCAGCTGCTGGGCCGGGCGCTGGGCTTCGACACCTACAAGCTGAAGTTCGGCCACCGCGGCATCAACCAGCCCGTGCTGGATCGCGAGACCGGCAAGGTCGAGATCACCGCCCACAACCACGGCTTCGCCGTGGACGTCCCCCTGGAGGGCGAGCACGTCGCCCCGTACGGAGGCGGCCGCTACGGCCGCGTCGTGGTCTCCCACGTCGGCCTCAACGACGACGTCGTCGAGGGGCTGCGCTGCCTCGACCGTCCAGTCTCCTCCGTCCAGTACCACCCCGAGGCGGCGGGCGGCCCGCACGACGCCTCCTACCTCTTCGATCGCCTCGCCGAGGTGGTCGCCCAGCACCGGGACGGCCGCCCCGTCCAGCCGGTCCGGTCCGCTGAGGCCGCCGACAACGCACACAAGGAGTCCTGATGCCCCGTCGCTCCGACATCTCCTCCGTCCTCGTGATCGGCTCCGGGCCGATCGTGATCGGGCAGGCCGCCGAGTTCGACTACTCCGGCACCCAGGCGTGCCGGGTGCTGCGCGAGGAGGGCCTGCGAGTCATCCTCGTCAACTCCAACCCGGCGACGATCATGACCGACCCCGGCATCGCCGACGCCACCTACGTCGAGCCCATCGATCCGGACATCATCCGCTCCATCATCGCCGCTGAGCGACCCGACGCGATCCTGCCCACCCTCGGCGGGCAGACCGCGCTGAACGCCGCCATGTCCCTCGCCCAGAACGGTGTCCTCGAGGAGTTCGGCGTCGAGATGATCGGCGCGAGCCTGGACGCGATCAACAAGGCCGAGGACCGCAGCCAGTTCAAGGAGGTCGTCGAGCGGGTCGGCGGCGAATCCGCGCGGTCGCGGATCTGCCACACGATGGACGAGTGCGTGGCCGCCGCCGAGGAGCTCGGGTACCCGATGGTGGTGCGTCCCAGCTTCACCATGGGCGGCCTCGGCTCCGGCATGGCCTACGACGAGCAGGACCTGCGGCGCATGGCCGGTGACGGCCTGCACTACTCGCCGACCACCGAGGTGCTCCTGGAGGAGTCGATCCTGGGCTGGAAGGAGTTCGAGCTCGAACTCATGCGCGACCACCACGACAACTGCGTGGTCGTCTGCTCCATCGAGAACGTCGACCCGGTCGGCGTGCACACGGGCGACTCCGTGACCGTGGCCCCCGCGCTGACCCTCACCGACGTGGAGCTGCAGAAGCTGCGCGACCTCGGCATCGGCATCATCCGCGAGGTCGGCGTCGACACCGGCGGCTGCAACGTGCAGTTCGCGACCCATCCCGAGACCGGCCGCATCGTCGTGATCGAGATGAACCCGCGCGTCTCGCGCTCCTCGGCCCTCGCCTCCAAGGCCACCGGGTTCCCGATCGCGAAGATCGCCGCGCGCCTGGCCATCGGCTACACCCTGGACGAGATCCGCAACGACATCACCGGCACCACCCCGGCGAGCTTCGAGCCCGCCCTGGACTACGTGGTCGTCAAGGTCCCGCGGTTCGCGTTCGAGAAGTTCCCCGCCGCCGACCCGACGCTGACCACCACCATGAAGAGCGTCGGTGAAGCCATGGCGCTGGGGCGCAACTTCACCGAGGCCCTGGGCAAGGCGCAGCGATCCCTCGACGTCAAGGGCGCCTCACCGAGCTACGCGGGAGAGCCGCCGTCGATCTCTGAGGTGGCCGAGCTGATCGAGACCACGCGCACCCCGACCGACACCCGCCTGGTGGCGATCTCGCGGATCCTGTGGGCCGCCGCCGAGGGGGTGGTGGACCCGGTCGAGACCGTGGATGCCCTGGTCGAGGCCACCTCCATCGACCGGTGGTTCCTGGACCAGATGCTGCTGGTCGCCGAGATCGCGGCCGAGCTGCGCGGCTCCCCGGTGCTGGACGCCGAGCTGCTGCGCCTGGCCAAGCGCCACGGGCTCTCCGACGACCAGATCGGCCGGCTGCGCGGTCAGCACGGAGACGTGGTCAAGGGCGTGCGCGAAGCCCTCGGGATCAACCCCGTGTTCAAGACGGTCGACACCTGCGCCGCGGAGTTCGCCTCGCGCACCCCGTACCACTACTCGAGCTACGACCAGGAGACGGAGGTCGAACCCCGCGAACGGCCCGCCGTGCTCATCCTCGGCTCCGGGCCCAACCGCATCGGCCAGGGCATCGAGTTCGACTACTCCTGCGTGCACGCCGCGATCGCCCTCGGGGACCGGGACCTGCCCGGCGGCGGGTACGAGACGGTGATGATCAACTGCAATCCCGAGACCGTCTCGACGGACTACGACATCGCCGACCGTCTCTACTTCGAGCCGCTCACCTTCGAGGACGTCGTCGAGGTGTACGAGGCGGAGAAGGCCGCCGGCCCCGTCGCCGGCGTCATCGTCCAGCTCGGCGGGCAGACCCCGCTGTCCCTGGCCCGCCGTCTCGAGGAGGCCGGGCTGCCCATCATCGGCACCAGCCCCTCGGCGATCGACCTCGCCGAGGACCGCGGCCACTTCGGCGCCGTCCTCTCCGACGCCGGCCTGCCCGCCCCGCCGTACGGCACGGCCTGGGCTCTCAGCGATGCCAGCGAGGTCGCCGCGGCCATCGGGTATCCCGTCCTCGTCCGCCCGAGCTACGTGCTCGGCGGGCGCGGCATGGAGATCGTCTACGACCAGCAGGGCCTGGTCGACTACGTCAGCCGGAACCTGCCCGACGGCGGCCGCGCCGAGGCCCCGATCCTCATCGACAGCTTCCTGGACACCGCCATCGAGATCGACGTCGACGCCCTGTACGACGGGGAGGAGCTCTACGTCGGCGGCATCATGGAGCACATCGAGGAGGCCGGCATCCACTCCGGCGACTCCGCGTGCACCCTGCCGCCGATCACCCTCGGCGACGAGATGCTCGAGCGCATCCGCGAGTCCACCCGCGGGATCGCGGCGGGCGTGGGCGTGCGCGGGCTGCTCAACGTCCAGTACGCCCTCTCCCAGGGCATCCTGTACGTCCTGGAGGCCAACCCGCGCGCCTCCCGGACCGTGCCCTTCGTCGCCAAGGCCACCGGGGTGCCACTGGCCCAGGCCGCGGCCCTGGTCATGGCCGGGACCTCCATCGCGGACCTGCGCCGCGGCGGAGTGCTGCCCGCCCAGGGCGACGGCACCGAGCTGCCCGACGACGCCCCGATCGCGGTCAAGGAGGCGGTGCTGCCGTTCAAGCGCTTCCGCACCCGCGAGGGCCACGCCGTGGACTCGGTGCTCGGCCCCGAGATGCGCTCCACGGGCGAGGTGATGGGCCTGGACGCGACCTTCCCGCTCGCGTTCGCCAAGGCGCAGCTGGCGATCTCGGGCCAGGGCCTGCCGACGGCCGGCTCTGTGTTCGTCTCGGTCGCCGACCGCGACAAGCGCTCCCTGGCCCTGCCGGTGGCGCGCCTGGCCGCGCTCGGCTTCGACATCCTCACCACGGCCGGCACCGGCCGCGTCCTGCGCCGGTCCGGGATCCCCTGCACGGTGCTGCGCAAGGCCTCGGAGGCCGGGAACGAGGCCAGCGTCATCGAGCTCATCGAGGCCGGCGACGTCGCCCTGGTGCTGAACACCCCCTCGGGATCCAACGCGCGGGTGGACGGTTACGCGATCCGTGCGGCCGCGACCAGCATGGACGTGCCGATGATCACCACCTTGCAGGAGTTCCAGGCCGCGGTGCAGGCCATCGAGGCCCGCCCGGTCGAGCCCTTCGAGGTCGGCAGCCTGCAGGCGCACACCCAGCACCTGCTCGACGGCCGCGCCGCGCGGGCGCTGGCATGAGGGCCTCTCCGCCGACGTTCGGTGCGCGCCTCCAGCAGGCCGTCGCCGAGCGCGGACGGATCGTCGCGGGCATCGACCCCCATGCGGGCCTGCTCGAGGCCTGGGGCCTGCCGGATTCCCCTGTCGGCCTGGCGGAGTTCTCCAGGACGGTGCTGGAGGCCGTCGACGGCCGGGTCGCGGCGGTCAAGCCGCAGTCCGCCTTCTTCGAGCGGCACGGATCCGCCGGCGTCGCGGTGCTCGAGGATCTGCTGGCCGACGCCCGCAGCAGGGGCCTGCTGAGCATCCTCGACGTCAAGCGGGGCGACATCGGGTCGACCATGACGGCCTACGCCCAGGCGCACCTGCTGCCCGGGGCTCCCCTGGAGGCCGATGCGATCACGGTGAGCCCCTACCTCGGGACGGGATCCCTGGACCCCGCCGCGGACCTGGCCGCCGAGCACGGCAAGGGACTGTTCCTGCTCGCCCTGACCTCGAATCCGGACGGGCCGCAGGTCCAGCACGCGATCACCGAGGCGGACACGCCGGTCGCGGCGGTCATCGCGCGACACGCCGAGGCGATCGGCGGCGGCACGACGGGGGAGTGGGGCAGTGCCGGCCTGGTCGTCGGCGCGACCGTCGCCGACGCGTACCGGCGACTGGGACTGGACCGCCTCGCCCCGTCGGCGCCTCTGCTCGCTCCGGGGTTCGGCGCTCAGGGCGCCGGACCTGCACAGATGTCCGAGGTGTTCGGAGAAAACGCAGGTCACGTGCTGGTCTCGCTCTCCCGCGGCCTGCTCGCGGCGGGGCCCGCGAGGGATGATCTCCGCCGGCGCGCGGACGATCTGAGCGCCCAGTTCGCCTGAGTCGTACCGGGTCGCCCAGGACCGTGCGGCGAGGCCTCGGGACCGCCGCCGGGACCGTTCCGAATCGTGTCGCGGAGGGCCCGATCTGCACCGGACCTGGGATTGTGCGTGTCAGAAGTGCGCTCCGCCACGATTTTGGGGTTACGCTCTTCCCACACGCGAGGTCCTCCCGGATCCCGCCCGTCACCAGCAAGAGAACAAGAGGTAAGAACAGTGGCTCTCCCTCCCCTCACCCCTGAGCAGCGGGCCGATGCCCTGAAGAAGGCCGCCGAGGCTCGTCGTGAGCGCGCGGCCATCAAGGCGCGGCTCAAGGACAGCGCCGGCCGCCGCGGCGAGGAGATCAAGAAGGTCCTCTCCGAGTCCGAGAGCAACGAGGTCGTCGGGCGCCTGCGTGTCGCCGCTCTGCTCGAGGCCCTTCCCGGCGTGGGCAAGGTCAAGGCGCAGCAGATCATGGAGGAGATCGGCATCTCCCCGTCCCGCAAGATCCGCGGCCTCGGCTCCCATCAGGCGGAGAAGCTCGTCGCGCACTTCTCCGAGTGACGCAGTCCGACGGGGCCGGCACCGGCTCGGTGCCGGCCCCCGTGACTGTCCTGGCCGGCCCCACCGCCGTGGGCAAGGGCACGGTCTCCGCGGCGATCCGCGAGCGGTACCCGCAGATCTGGCTTTCCGTCTCGGCCACCACGCGCCCGCCGCGCCCCGGTGAGATCGACGGCGTCCACTACCACTTCGTGGACGAGGACGAGTTCACGCGGCTGGTCGAGGCCGGCCAGATGCTCGAGTGGGCCCGCGTCCACGGTCGTCACCGCTACGGCACCCCGCGAGGCCCGGTCGACGCCGCCGTGGCGGCCGGGCACCCCGTGCTGCTGGAGATCGACCTCGCCGGTGCCCGGCAGATCCGCCGCACCGTGCCCGAGGCACGCTTCGTGTTCCTGGCGCCACCGGACTGGGACAGCCTCGTCCAGCGGCTCGTGGGCCGCGGCACCGAGAGCGCCGAGGAGCGCGAGCGTCGCCTGGAGACCGCCAGGGACGAACTCGCCGCCGAGAGCGAGTTCGACGTCACGATCATCAACGACGACGTCTCCCGCGCCACCGCGGAGCTCGCCGCCCTGCTGGGCGTGCACGAGCCCGACTGACCGCCGGGGTGCGCGAGGTCACCCGGCCCGCGCGCCGGACCCCTCGCCCGCACCGGGGTCCAGGGCGTATCCTGGACCGTCGCACGCCGAAACTCACGAAGGGACATCCGTGGCCGGAACAGTCGCTCAGCCCGAAGGCATCACGAACCCGCCGATCGATCGTCTCCTCGAGACCGTCGACTCCAAGTACGCCCTGGTCCTGTACTCCTCGCAGCGCGCCCGCCAGATCAACGCCTACTACTCGCAGCTCTCCGAGGGTCTGCTCGAGTTCGTCGGCCCGCTGGTCGACGTCGACAACCAGGAGAAGCCGCTGTCGATCGCGCTGCGCGAGATCGACGAGGGTCTGCTGACGGTCCGCGAGGTCGACGAGGAGGAGTACGCCGCCGCCAACGAGCCCGATCCGAATGCCCCGGCTCCGCTCAAGCTCGGCGACGACGCCCCCGAGATCCCGCCGACCGACCTCACCTTCTGAGACCGCCCCACCGCCGGGAGATCCGATGAGCAGCGTGGTGCGCACCCTCGAGGGTGCTCGCGTGCTCGTGGGCGTCGGCGGCGGGATCGCCGCGTACAAGACCGCGCACCTGGTGCGCGGTCTTGTTGCTGCCGGGGCCGACGTCCGCGTGCTGCCCACCGCCTCCTCGCTCGAGTTCGTCGGAGCCGCCACCTGGGAGGCCCTGAGCCACCACCCGGTGCGCACCTCCGTCTTCGAGGACGTCGACGAGGTCGCCCATGTCCGCGTCGGCCAGGACGCTGATCTGGTGGTGATCGCTCCCGCCACTGCCGACCTCCTGGCACGGCTGCGGATCGGTCGCGCCGACGACCTCCTGACCGCATCACTGCTGGTCACTCGTGCCCCGGTGCTGGTCGCTCCCGCAATGCACACCGAGATGTGGGAGCACCCCTCGACCCGCGAGAACGTGCAGGTGCTCCGTGAGCGGGGAGTCAGTGTGCTCGAGCCCGCGGTGGGCCGTCTCACGGGACCGGATTCCGGTCCCGGCCGCCTTCCCGAACCCGACGCACTGCTGGAGGCCGCCCACGCGGCGATCGCCGCTCCGCGGGATGCGCACGGGGCTGTGCGCCGCGACCTCGCCGGTCGCCAGCTCCTGATCAGTGCCGGCGGCACCCGTGAGCCGCTGGACCCGGTGCGTTTCCTCGCCAACCACTCCTCGGGCCGGCAGGGGTGGGCACTGGCCCACGCCGCCCTGGTCCGCGGCGCGACCGTGCGCCTGGCCGCCGCCAACGTCGAGCTCGAGACGCCCCCCGGGGCACGGCGCCTCGACGCCGGCAGCGCCGCAGAGCTCGCCGCAGTGATCGCCGAGCACAGCAGCGAGGTCGATGCGCTGATCATGGCGGCCGCCGTCGCCGACTTCACCGCCGCCGACCGCTCCGAGTCGAAGATCAAGAAGGACGACGGCGACGAGGACTCCGTGCCCGCCCTCGCCCTCCGCCGCACCGAGGACATCCTGCGCACCAGCGTGCAGCGACGCGGGCAGGAAGCCCGCCCCGTCATCATCGGCTTCGCCGCGGAGACCGGGGGAGAGGGGCGCAGCTCCCTCGAGCTCGCCCGCGAGAAAGCGCGCCGCAAGGGAGCCGACCTGCTCGTGTTCAACGACGTCAGCGGTGACGTCTTCGGCGGCGCGGACAACGCGGTACGGATCCTCGACGGCCGGGGCGAGGAGATCGCGGAGAGCGCGGGCAGCAAGATCGCCGTCGCCCACGCGGTCCTCGACGAGCTGGCCGGTCGGTTCGCCGACGTATCCTGGACCCCATGACCTCCAGCGAGCTGCGCACCTTCACCTCCGAATCGGTCACCGAAGGTCATCCCGACAAGATCTGCGACCAGATCTCCGACGCCATCCTCGATGATCTGCTGTCCCAGGACGCGAGCGCCCGCGTCGCCGTCGAGACGATGGTGACCACCGGCCTCGTCCACGTCGCCGGAGAGGTCCGCACCACCGGCTACAGCGACGTCGCCACCATCGTGCGCAACGTGATCCGGGACATCGGCTACGACTCCTCCATCAAGGGGTTCGACGCGGACTCGTGCGGCATCGAGGTCTCCATCGGCGCGCAGTCCCCGGATATCGCCGCCGGCGTCGACAACTCCGTCGAGAGCCGGGACGGCGCAGGGACCGGCGGCGCCTTCGCACGGCTCGGCGCCGGTGACCAGGGCCTCATGTTCGGCTACGCCTGCAACGACACCCCCGAGCTGATGCCGCTGCCGATCCACGCCGCCCACCGCCTGGTGCGCCATCTCTCCGTCGCCCGCCGCGATGAGGTCCTGCCCTACCTCCGTCCCGACGGCAAGACCCAGGTCTCCATCGGGTACGACGAGCAGGGCGTGGCCCGCAGCGTCGAGGCGATCGTGGTCTCGACCCAGCACAGCGAGGAGGTCGACCTGGAGGGCCAGCTGGCCCCGGCGATTTCGCGCGTGGTGATCGCGCCCGTGCTGGAGGATCTCGCGGGACTGGGGCTGGACGTCTCCGACGTCGCCGTCCACATCAATCCCTCCGGGCGCTTCGTCCTGGGCGGGCCCAAGGGCGATGCCGGGCTGACCGGTCGCAAGATCATCGTGGACACCTACGGCGGCATGGCCCGCCACGGTGGTGGCGCCTTCTCCGGGAAGGACCCCTCGAAGGTGGACCGCTCCGGTGCCTACGCGATGCGCTGGGTGGCCAAGAACATCGTCGCCGCCGGGCTCGCCGATCGCTGCGAGGTCCAGGTGGCCTACGCCATCGGCGTCGCCGAACCCGTCGGCCTGTACGTCGAGACCTTCGGCACCGGCCACGCCCCTGCCCACCAGATCGCGGCGGCGGTCCGCAAGGTCTTCGACCTGCGGCCGGCCGCCCTCATCGACGCCCTCGACCTGCTGCGCCCGATCTACGCACTGACCTCGGTCCACGGCCATTTCGGCCGCGAGCTGCCGGAGTTCACCTGGGAACGCACCGATCGAGCCGAGGAGCTGGAGAACGCCCTGTGACCACGCCTGACCCGACCTCTGCCGCGGGCCTCGACCCGGAGCTCGCCGCCCGCCTCAAGCACGACGAGCGCGGACTGCTCACCGCCGTGGTCCAGGACGCCGCCGACCAGCGCGTACTGATGGTCGGCTGGATGGACGACGAGGCCCTGCACCGCACCCTGACCAGCGGGCGGGCCACCTACTGGTCGCGCTCCCGCGGGGAGTACTGGCGCAAGGGTGACACCAGCGGGCACGTGCAATGGGTCCGCTCCGTGGCACTGGACTGCGACGGCGACACGCTGCTGGTCCAGGTCGACCAGGTCGGCGCGGCCTGCCACCGCGGCACCGAGACCTGCTTCGACGGCGGGGACCTGGGCGCCCTCTCCCTCTCGCCCGCGGAGCGGCACGCATGAACCCGGAGCACCCGACCGCGCCGGATGCCGCTGCCGCCGACCCCTCCGAGGCGTACCCGGAGCTGGTCGCGGGGCGCGAGGGCGACGCCCTCGGCGTGATCCACCCCGACCGCGAGACCTTCCGCGCCCTGGCCGCCCGCCAGCGGGTGGTCCCCGTGAGCATGCGGCTGCTGGCCGACGAGGACACCCCGGTCTCGCTGTACCGCCGTCTGACGGCGGACGGCGACGGCCGCGGCACCTTCCTCCTGGAGTCCGCGGGGGAGGGCGAGGCCTCACGCTGGTCGATCATCGGCACCCGCGCCCGCGCCGTGCTGACCGAACGCGAGGGCAGCGCCCACTGGATCGGCGACGTCCCGGCCGGCGTGCCCACCACCGGCAGCCCCGTGGAGGCGCTGCGCGCCGTCACCAGCGCCTTCCGCGCCGCCCGCCAGCCGCACCTGCCTCCCTTCTCCGGCGGCATGGTCGGCTATCTCGCCTACGACGCGGTGCGTCACTGGGAGAAGCTCGAGGCCTCCCCGCCCGACGAGGTGGGCCTGCCGGATCTCTCGATGCTCCTCGCCCAGGACGTGGTCGTCCACGACGACCACGACTCCACGGTGGTGCTGGTCGCCAACGCGCTGAACCTCGACGCCACGGCCGACGGGGTCGATGCCGCCTACGATGACGCGCTCGCGCGCCTGGAGGCGATGCGGGAGCGCCTGCGCACCCCGGTGAGCACCGGCGCGATGGTCTACGAGACCGTTCGCGACCTCGAGCCGAAGGCGCGCACCGCGCAGCTCGAGTACGAGCGGGCCGTGCAGGACGCCGTCCGCGACATCATCGACGGCGAGATCTTCCAGGTGGTGCCCTCGCAGCGCTTCTCCCTGCCGGTGGCGGCGGACCCGCTGGACGTGTACCGGGTGCTGCGGCGGATGAACCCCAGCCCCTACATGTATCTCCTGCGCACCGTCGATGCGAGCGGGGAGCCCATCGACGTGGTGGGCGCGAGTCCCGAGTCGCTGGTCACCGTGCGCGGCAGGACCGCCACCACGCACCCCATCGCCGGCTCCCGCCCGCGCGGCGCGGGCCCGGAGGAGGACGAGCGCCTCGCCCAGGAGCTGCTGGCCGATGCCAAGGAGCGCTCCGAGCACCTCATGCTCGTCGACCTCGCCCGCAACGATCTCCAGAAGTTCTGCGATCCCGGCACCGTGGTGGTGCGCGACTTCATGCACATCCAGCGCTTCTCCCACATCCAGCACATCGTCTCCACCGTCACCGGGCGCATCCGTGACGACGCCCTGGCCTACGACGCGCTGCGGGCCACGTTCCCGGCCGGGACTCTCTCGGGGGCCCCGAAGCCGGCGGCCATGCGGATCATCGACCGGCTCGAGCCGGTCCGGCGCGGCGTGTACGGCGGCACCGTCGGATACATCGACTTCGCCGGGGACATGGACATGGCCATCGCCATCCGCACCGCCGTGCTCAAGGACGGCACCGCGCACGTCCAGGCCGGCGGGGGAGTGGTCGCCGACTCCGACCCCACCATGGAGCACCGCGAGACCCAGTCGAAGGCGGCCGCGGCCCTGCGCGCCGTCGCCTCGGCCGATACGCTGCGGTCCGCATGAGCACCTCCCGCCCCGAGGACCCTCCGCAAGAGCCGACGTCCGACCTGGCCCCGGCCGGGCCCGCGCGATCGCGGCGCACCCCGAGCCGGCGGATGACCGTGCTGGCCGGCCTGCTCGCCTCGGCCCTGCTGGCCGGTGCCACCCGGATGACCTGGGTGCAGGCCTCGGCGCCGGACCTCGCCGGCACCACGCAGGACGTGGCCGTCAAGGGCACCGACGCCGCTCCCGCCGTGCTCGCCGTGGCGATCGTCGCGGTCGCCGCGGCGCTGGCGACCACCCTGTCCTCGACCTGGGTGCGCTTCGTGACCGGCCCCGTGCTGCTCGCCGCGGGACTGGCCGGCGGATATTCGGCGGTCATGGTGAGCGCGGATCCGATCTCGGCCTCCGGCTCCGCGGTCGCCGGCGCCACCGGCGTCCTCGGCTCCCAGGTGCAGGCCCAGGCCACCGCCTGGCCTCTGCTCACGCTCCTGCCCGCCCTGGCCGTGGCCGCGACCGGTCTGATTGTCCTCGTGGCGGGCCGGACCTGGCCCGTCGGCACGCGGTACCGCAGCGCCGCCGTCACCGTCACGGCGGACCCGGCAGAGGACCCTGCCGCGGCCTGGGACGCCCTGACCCGGGGCGAGGATCCCAGTGCGGACGTCGACGCCCGTGCCGAGCCGGGCCCCGATCGCGAACCGGGCGACGGCGCGCAGCGCCGCGCCTCCGGGCAGCAGCTCGGTGACCGTGATCACCCGGTCTCCGACACCTGAGCGACAGTGCCGGACGCCGCCCCGTCCGTGGCGCCATGACGTGGCACAATAGCCTCGACAGGGCCCCCTACCGGAGAAGGACCATGACCAAGACCTACGCCGTGCCGCCGCACCCGCCCCACAACGAGGGCAAGACCGCGGCCGCCTGGACGCTGACCATGGGCGTGGTCTTCGGCTCGGCCATCGTGGCCGCGGGAATGATCCTGGCCATGATGCTTCTGGTGTGGATCGGCATCGGCGTGATGGCGCTCGCGATCATCGCGGGCATCGTCATGTCGCTCGCCGGTCTCGGCCAGCCCAAGCCGGAACTCGTCCAGAACGACTCGAGATGACCTCGGCGGCGCGGGACCAGCACGGCCACGCCGTGCCGGACGCCCCCGCCGGCGGACTCCGCAGGACCCTGCTGCCCCTGGGGATCGTGGCCGGCGGGCTCCTCGTCGCTCTCACGGTCCAGGCCACCTTCGACCCCTTCCGCACGAACGTGCCCCTGTGCATCGTCCACACCCTGACCGGGCTGGACTGCCCCGGGTGCGGGGCGATCCGTGCCGTCCACGCGCTGCTGGAGGGGAACCTGCTGCTCGCTCTGCGCAGCAATGCGCTGATCATCCTCGCCCTGCCGGCCGTGGCCGCGGGGCTCGCCCTGTGGACCGTACGACGGGCACGGGGCAGGCCGATCGGCATGCTGCCCTCGAACCGCGTGATGATCCTGCTGGGCGCCCTGGTGGCCCTGTTCACCGTGCTGCGGAACATCCCCGCCTTCTGGTTCCTCGCCCCGATCTCCTTCGTCGGCGCCTGAGCACCGACCCCCGTCCCGATCGCACCACCGGCGATCCCGCCCCAGACCGCTGCAGGAGGCACCCGTGACCCCCACCGGCACCGTGCTCGACGACATCATCGCCGGGGTGCGAGAGGACCTCGAGCCCCGACGCGCGGCGACGCCCGCCACCGAGCTCGAGCAGCTCGCCCGTGACGCCGCCCCGGCCCGCGACGCCCGCGCCGCCCTGCGCGGGGACGGCACCACCATGGGCCTCATCGCCGAGGTCAAGCGTGCCAGCCCCTCCAAGGGCGCACTCGCAGAGATCCCCGCTCCTGCCGACCTCGCCGCGATCTACGCCGACAGCGGTGCGAGCGCGATCAGCGTCCTGACCGAGCCCCGCCGCTTCCGCGGATCCCTGGAGGACCTCGACGCCGTGCGTGCCCGCGTCGACGTCCCCGTGCTGCGCAAGGACTTCATCGTCGATCCGTACCAGGTGCTGGAAGCGCGCGCCCATGGCGCCGACCTGGTCCTGCTGATCGTGGCGGCGCTGGAGGATTCACTGCTGCGCGACCTCGCCGAGCTCACGGCCGAGCTGGGGATGCAGGCCCTGATCGAGGCCCACACCGCCGACGAGCTCGACCGTGCCCTCGCCCTGGATGCCGACCTCCTCGGCGTCAACGCCCGCGACCTCAAGACCCTCGACGTGCACCCCGACCGTGCCGGTGACCTGCTGCGCAGGATCCCGGCCGGACCGCTGGCCATCGGGGAATCGGCCGTGGCCTCCGTCCAGGACGTCGAGGCCTATGCCGCGGCCGGAGCAGACGCCGTGCTGGTCGGCGAGGCACTGGTCACCGCCGGTGATCCTGCCGCCGCCGTCACCGCGTTCCGCCAGGTCGCACGTCGCGGTCGCACCGCCCCGGAAGGAGCCCGCGCATGAGCGCCCCGCATCCCCAGCCCGTCCCGCCCGATGGCCAGGTCCGCACCGATATGCAGCGTCCCGCCGGGCAGCTGCGCTCCGAGTCCGGCCCCTACTTCGGGGACTTCGGCGGTCGATTCCTGCCCGAAGCCCTGGTCCCGGCCCTCGACGAGCTCACCGAGACCTACGAGAAGGCCGTCGTGGACCCGGAGTTCGCGGTCGAGCTGCAGCGCCTGGCAGCGGAGTACACCGGCCGGCCCTCGCTGCTGTCCGAGGTGCCGCGCTTCTCCCAGCTCGCCGGCGGCGCCCGGATCCTGCTCAAGCGCGAGGACCTCAACCACACCGGCAGCCACAAGATCAACAACGTCCTCGGCCAGGCACTGCTGACCAAGCGCATGGGCAAGTCCCGGGTCATCGCGGAGACCGGCGCCGGCCAGCACGGCGTCGCCACCGCCACCGCAGCGGCCCTGTTCGGCCTGGACTGCACGATCTACATGGGCGAGGAGGACACCGAGCGGCAGGCGCTGAACGTCGCCAGGATGCGCCTGCTCGGGGCCGACGTGGTCCCGGTCAGCCAAGGCTCCCGCACCCTCAAGGACGCCATCAACGAAGCGTTCCGCGACTGGGTCGCCAACGTCGAGAGCACCCACTACCTCCTGGGCACCGTCGCCGGACCGCACCCCTTCCCGGTGATGGTCCGCGACTTCCATCGCATCATCGGCGAGGAGGCGCGCTCCCAGACCCTCGAGCGGGTGGGCCGCCTGCCCGACGCGGTGGTCGCCTGCGTCGGCGGCGGCTCGAACGCGATGGGCATCTTCCACGCGTTCCTCGACGACGTGGACCCCGTCGTCCGGCTGATCGGCTGCGAGGCCGGAGGAGACGGCATCGACTCGGGTCGGCACTCCTCGACCATCTCCGGAGGGTCCGCCGGGGTGCTCCACGGGGCCCGCAGCTTCGTGATGCAGGACCAGGACGGCCAGACCATTCCCTCGCACTCGGTCTCCGCCGGGCTGGACTACCCCAGCGTGGGTCCCGAGCACGCCTGGCTCGCGGACATCGGCCGTGCCGAGTACCGGGCCATCGACGACGGCCCCGCCATGGACGCCTTCGCCCTGCTGTCCATGACCGAGGGCATCATGCCCGCGATCGAATCCGCCCACGCACTGGCCGGAGCCCTCGAACTGGGCCGGGAGCTGGGGGAGGAGGCCGTCATCCTGGTCAGCCTCTCCGGTCGGGGGGACAAGGACGTCGACACCGCCTCCCGCTGGTTCGGCCTGGTGGGCGAGGACCCCGCCCGCGCCGACCTCGAGAGCCTCCGCGCCCGCGCCCGCACCACCGCCGGAGACGCCACCGGCCCTGCCGGTGCCGAGGGAGGGGTGTCCCGATGAGCGCCACCGAGACCGCCCGCGTGCGCGCGGGCGACGCCCTGGACATCGCCCGCAGCGAGAACCGCTCTGCACTCATCGGCTACCTGCCCGTCGGGTATCCCGACGTCGAGCAGTCCATCGACGCCGCCCGGGTGCTCATCGATCACGGAGCCGACATGATCGAGCTGGGCCTTCCGTACTCGGACCCGGTCATGGACGGACCGGTGATCCAGCAGGCGGCCTCGGCCGCCCTGGCCGGTGGAGTGCGCACCCGTCACGTGCTCGAGGCCGTCGAGGCGCTCTCGGGCCGCGGAGCCGCCATCCTCGTCATGTCCTACTGGAACCCGGTCCTCGCCTACGGGCCCGCCGCCTTCGCGCGCGACCTCGCCGCGGCCGGCGGGGCCGGAGTCATCACCCCCGACCTGATCCCCGATGAGGGCGCCGACTGGATCGCCGCGAGCGAGGAGCACGGCGTGGACCGCGTGTTCCTGGTCGCACCCAGCTCGCCGCCGGACCGCCTCGCCCATGTGGTCTCCCACACAACGGGCTTCGTCTACGCGGCGAGCACGATGGGCGTCACCGGGACCCGCGCGAGCGTGTCGGCGGCCACCGAGGACCTGGTGGCGCGCACCCGCGCGGCCGGCGCCCGCAACGTCTGCGTCGGTCTCGGCGTCTCGAACGGTGAGCAGGCCGCGCAGGTCGGCGCGTACGCTGATGGAGTGATCGTCGGCTCCGCCTTCGTGCGCACGCTGCTGGACAACGCGGGCGACGCCCCTGCGACCCGCACCGCCCTCGCAGCCGTGGCCGACGATCTGCGCGCCGGAGTGGAGCGCGCTCGCACCGCCTCGTAGTACCGGCCCGAAGGACCCGCACGGCACCACCCCGTCGGCGCAGCATCCACAGGGGCCGCCCGGTCCGCTCTCGGGCCGGCCCCAGCGGGGCGGGCCCGTCGCCCGGCGAGTCCGCCGCCCCGTCGTCCCGCACCGCCCAGCCGTCCCGCACCACAGTGAGGAGAGCCCGGACATGATCCCCAGTTCGCCCATCTCCTCGCTCTCCCTCGGCCCGCTCACGGTGCACTTCTACGCGATCTGCATCCTGCTCGGGATGGGGGTGGCCCTGTGGTGGGCCACCAAGCGCTGGGTCGCGCGCGGCGGCGACGGCGACGACCTCTTCGACATCGTGTTCGTCGCGATCATCGCCGGGATCATCGGCGCCCGCATCTGGCACGTGCTGACCTCCCCGGCCCCGTTCTTCGGGGAGGGCGGGAACCCCATCGCCGTGCTCTACATCTGGCAGGGCGGCCTGGCGATCTACGGCGGCGTGGCCGGCGGCGCGATCGCGGCATACTTCATGGCCCGGATGAAGCAGGTCTCGTTCACGGCCCTGGCCGACACCATCGCCCCCACCCTGATGGTCGCGCAGGCCATCGGCCGGTTCGGCAACTGGTTCAACCAGGAGCTCTACGGCCCGCCCCTGGACACCTGGTGGGCGTGGGACGTCACGTGCGTCACCAACGGCACCACGATCCCCGGCTGTGAGCCCGGCACGTACCACCCGACCTTCCTGTACGAGCAGCTGTGGAACCTCGTCGGTGTCGTGGTGCTGCTGGCCCTGGCGCGCCGCTTCGAGCTGGGCGGCGGCCGCGTGTTCTGGGCCTACGCCGGGATCTACTCGACCGGCCGCGCCTGGATCGACGCCATCCGCAGCGAGCCCGTCCTGATGATCGGGCCGCTGCGCATCCACACCCTGGTCGCTATCATCATGGTTCTGGTCGCCCTACTCGCCTTCGTGATCCTCACCGTGCGACAACGCCGGCGCGGCGGCGAGGTCGTCGCGGCCGACGGATCGTTCGTCGTACCCGCCCCCGCCGAGGACGAGGACCCCGACGACGAGGACGAGCCCGACAGATCCGGGACTCCTCCCGCCGCCGACGAAGAATCCTCCCCCCGGGACCCGGAGGGCCCCACGGACACCGGACGCCACAGACGCGCTTGAGGACCGTGGCCCGGACCGGGCACCCGTCGACCACCGGCGAGCCGTCACCGGCCGCCCACCTGGAAGGGCTCGTATGCACCCCCTCGATACCCGCTTCTCCCGCTTCCCCGCCTCGCAGGGCCTCTACCGCCCCGAGAGCGAGGGCGACTCGTGCGGCGTGGCGATGATCGCCACCCTCCGCGGCCGCCCCGGCCACGACATCGTCGAGCACGCCCTGACGGCGCTGCGCAACCTCGAGCACCGCGGAGCCGTCGGTGCCGAGGAGGCCACCGGTGACGGCGCCGGAATCATGGTCCAGCTGCCGGATTCGTTCCTGCGCGAGGTCAGCGGCCTCGAGCTGCCGCCGCTGGGCTCCTACGCCGCCGGCATCGCCTTCGTCCCCCGCGACGAGGAGGGCCGCCGCGAGGCGTTCGAGGCCCTCGAGTCGATCTGCGCCGAGGAGGGCCTGCGAGTCCTCGGCCAGCGCGAGGTGCCCACCACCGACGGCCTCGTCGGGCCCTCCGCCGAGGCCGTCCGCCCCGACTTCGTGCAGGTCTTCGTCGCCGACGCGGCCGGTCAGCGCACCGGTATCGAGCTCGAGCGCGCCGCCTTCGCGGTGCGCCGCCGGGTCGAGCACACCACCCGCGCCTACTTCCCCTCGCTGTCCACGCGCGTGATGGTCTACAAGGGCATGCTCACCCCGGCCCAGCTCGAGCAGTTCTACCCGGACCTGCACGACCCGCGGTTCGAGGCCGAGCTGGCGATCGTCCACTCCCGGTTCTCGACCAACACGTTCCCGGCCTGGCCGCTGGCCCATCCCTTCCGGACCCTGGCCCACAACGGCGAGATCAACACGGTGATCGGCAACCGCAACCGGCTGCGCGCCGCCGAGGGCAGCATGCGCACCGACGTGTTCGGCGAGGACTTCGCGCGGCTGCTGCCGGTCAGCACGCCCGGGGCGTCGGACTCGGCGAGCCTGGACGAGACCCTCGAGCTGCTGAACCTCTCGGGCCGCTCGCTCCCGCACGCGCTGATGATGCTGATCCCCGAGCCGTGGGAGAACGACGACTCGATGGACCCGGACCTGCGGGCCTTCTACGAGTTCCACGCCGCCCTGCAGGAGCCGTGGGACGGCCCGGCCTCGGTCGTCTTCACCGATGGCACGCAGGTCGGTGCGCGCCTGGACCGCAACGGGCTGCGCCCCTTGCGGTACTGGGTCACCGACGACGACCTGGTGATCCTGGGCTCGGAGACCGGGCTGCTGGACGTCCCGCGCTCCTCCCTGGTGCGCACCGGGCGCGTCGCGCCGGGCGAGATCTTCCTGGTGGACGTCGCCGAGGGCGAGATCGTGCCCAGCCAGGAGCTCAAGCACCGCATCGCCACCGAGCACCCGTACGGGACCTGGGTGCGCGAGCAGAAGGTGAATCTGTCCGAGCTGCCCTCCCGCGAGCACATCACCCACACCCGCTCCTCCGTGGTCCGGCGTCAGCAGACGTTCGGGTACACCGAGGAGGAGCTGAGGATCCTGCTCGCCCCGATGGCCGCCAAGGGCGCGGAGCCGCTCGGTGCGATGGGCACCGACACCCCGATCGCGGTGCTCTCGGATCGCCCGAGGCTGCTGTTCGACTACTTCACCCAGATGTTCGCCCAGGTCACCAACCCTCCGCTGGACTCCCTGCGCGAGGAGATCGTGACCTCGCTGGGCGTGGCCATCGGCCAGGCGCGGAACCTGCTCGACGCCACCCCGCAGCACGCTCGCCAGCTGGCGCTGGACTTCCCCATCATCGACAACGACGAGCTCGCCAAGATCGTGGCGGTCGACGCCAACCCGGCGACCGCGGACTTCCGCACCGTGCGCCTGCGGGGCCTGTACCCGGTCGCGGGCGGCACCGAGGCGCTCGAGAAGCGTCTGCAGGAGATCTGTGACGAAGCGGTCGCCGCGATCGACGACGGCGCCACCTTCCTGGTGCTCTCGGACCGTGATGCGAACCAGGTGCTCGCGCCGATCCCCTCGCTGCTGCTGACCAGCGCCGTCCAGCACCATCTGGTGCGCACGGGCCGCCGTACCGCCGCGGCCCTGATGGTCGAGGCCGGCGACGTCCGCGAGGTCCACCACGCCGCCCTGCTGATCGGCTACGGCGCCAGCGCCATCAACCCCTACCTCGCGATGGAGAGCGTCGAGGAGCTCGTCGAGCGCGGCGTGGTCAGCGACGTCGCCCCCGAGCAGGCGGTGCGCAACCTCATCGTCGCCCTCGGCAAGGGCGTCCTGAAGATCATGTCGAAGATGGGAATCGCCACGGTGGCCTCGTACCGCGGCGCGCAGATCTTCGAGGCCGTCGGCCTCTCCCAGGACCTGGTGGACACCTACTTCCCGGGCACCATCTCCCGCATCGGCGGCATCGACCTCGACGTCATCGCCCAGGAGAACGCGGCCCGCCACGCCCTGGCCTACCCGGTCGACGGCGTCCACCAGGCTCACCGGAGCCTGCCCGTCGGCGGCGAGTACCAGTGGCGCCGCGAGGGCGAGCCGCACCTGTTCACGCCCGAGGCCGTCTTCCGCCTGCAGCACTCGGCGCGCACCCGTCAGTACGACGAGTTCCGTCGCTACACGGACGAGGTCGACGACCAGCACGAACGTCTGATGACCATCCGCGGGCTGCTGAAGCTGCGCACGGAGGACCAGTCGCCGGTGCCGATCGAGGAGGTCGAGCCGGTCGAGTCGATCACCCGCCGCTTCATGACCGGCGCGATGAGCTACGGGTCCATCTCGCAGGAGGCCCACGAGACGCTCGCCATCGCGATGAACCGTCTGGGCGGCATGTCCAACAGCGGTGAGGGCGGCGAGGACACGGAGCGTCTGCACGATCCTGAGCGGCGCAGCGCGATCAAGCAGATCGCCTCCGGCCGCTTCGGCGTGACCAGCCAGTACCTGACGTTCGCGCGGGACATCCAGATCAAGATCGCCCAGGGTGCGAAGCCCGGCGAGGGCGGCCAGCTGCCCCCGGAGAAGGTCTACCCGTGGATCGCACGGACCCGCCACTCCACCCCCGGCATCGGCCTGATCTCCCCGCCGCCGCACCACGACATCTACTCGATCGAGGATCTCGCCCAGCTGATCCACGACGCCAAGTCGGCGAACCCCGCCGCCCGCGTCCACGTCAAGCTGGTCTCCCGCTTCGGGGTCGGCACGGTCGCGACCGGCGTGTCCAAGGCGCACGCCGACGTGGTGCTGATCTCCGGCCACGACGGCGGCACGGGGGCCAGCCCGCTGAACTCGCTCAAGCACGCCGGCACCCCCTGGGAGCTGGGCCTGGCCGAGACGCAGCAGACCCTGCTGCTGAACGGCCTGCGCGACCGCATCACGGTGCAGGTCGACGGGCAGATGAAGACCGGACGCGACGTGATCATCGCCGCCCTGCTGGGCGCCGAGGAGTACGGCTTCGCGTCCGCTCCGCTGGTCGTCTCCGGCTGCGTGATGATGCGCGTGTGCCACCTGGACACCTGCCCGGTGGGCGTGGCCACCCAGAACCCCGAGCTGCGTGCGCGCTACACCGGCCAGGCCGAGCACGTGGTGACGTTCTTCCAGTTCGTCGCCGAGCAGGTCCGCAAGCACCTCGCCGCACTGGGTCTGCGCTCTCTGGACGAGGCGATCGGTCGCACCGACCTGCTGGGTCTGCGCGACGACACGATGAGCCGCTCGGTGCTGGGTGCGGCCAAGCGCGAGGGTCTCGATCTCGAGGCGATCCTCGCCGCCCCCGTCATCCACGAGGGCGACTTCCCCCGGCGCCGGCGCGACCAGGACCACCAGCTGGAACGGGCGGCGGACCACCCCTGGATCGAACAGGCCGCCGAGGTCATCGAGGGACGGCTGGCCTCGGTGCACATCACCGACACCATCAGCAACGTCCAGCGCAGCACGGGCACGCTCCTGGGCCACGAAGTCACCCGGCGCACCGGGGGCGAGGGTCTGGCCGAGGACTCCGTCGTGCTCGATCTCGAGGGCACCGGCGGGCAGTCCTTCGGCGCCTTCCTCCCGGCCGGCATCTCCCTCCAGCTGCGGGGCGACGCCAACGACTACGTCGGCAAGGGGCTCTCCGGCGGTGTGATCGCCATCGGCCACGGCGCCGGCTCCGCCCCCTCGCTGACCTCCGCCCCGATCGCGGGCAACACCTGCGCCTACGGGGCCACCAGCGGCAGACTGCTGCTGGCCGGCTCCGCAGGGGAGCGGTTCGGCGTGCGCAACTCCGGGGCCACCCTGGTCGTCGAGGGCATCGGCGACCACGGCGCGGAGTACATGACCGGTGGTGCCGTGGTGATCCTGGGCCCGACGGGACGCAACCTGGGCGCCGGCATGAGCGGGGGCACGCTGTTCGTCCTCGATCTCGATACGGCCTCCCTGAACCCCAAGGACGCCGCCACCTTCGAGATCACGCCCGTGCGCGAGGAGCACCGGGCCTTCGTCCTGGAGGCGGTCTCCGAGCACGCCCGGCGCACCGGCTCCGACCGTGCGGCCGCCCTGCTGGCCGACGAGGACGAGCTGATGAGCCGGCTCACCGAGGTCGCCCCCCGCGCCTTCCTGCGCATCACCTCGATCCGCGAGGACGCGCTGGCCCAAGGGGTCGACCCCGATTCGAACGACGTCTGGAACGAGATCATGGAGAGCACTCATGGCTGATCCCCGAGGATTCCTGCGGTATCGCGACCGCGAGCTGCCCGCCCCTCGGCCGGTCCCGGTGCGGCTCATGGACTGGCGCGAGGTGTACGAGGCCCGCGAGAAGGGCACGCTGAACGTCGTCTCCCGACAGGCCGGGCGCTGCATGAACTGCGGCATCCCCTTCTGCCACCAGGGCTGCCCGCTGGGCAACCTGATCCCGGAGTGGAACGACCTGGTCTACCGCGACGACTGGCACGAGGCGATCGAGCGCCTGCACGCGACCAACAACTTCCCGGAGTTCACCGGCCGCGCCTGCCCGGCGCCGTGCGAGTCCAGCTGTGTGCTGGGCATCAACCAGCCGCCGGTGACCATCAAGAACGTCGAGGTCTCGATCATCGACCGCGCCTTCGAGGAGGGCTGGGTCGAGCCCGTCGAGCCGTCCCGTCAGACCGGCCGCGCCGTGGCCGTCGTCGGATCCGGTCCGGCCGGCCTCGCCGCCGCGCAGCAGCTGACCCGTGCCGGCCACTCGGTGGTCGTCTTCGAGCGCGATGACCGCATCGGCGGCCTGCTGCGCTACGGCATCCCCGAGTTCAAGCTGGAGAAGCGCCACATCGACCGCCGGCTCGAGCAGATGCGCGCCGAGGGCACGCGGTTCCGCACCGGTGTCGACGTCGGCGGCGAGGGCCCCGGCGCCCTCTCCGTCGAGAAGCTGCGCTCCCGGTTCGACGCCGTGGTGCTGGCCACCGGTGCGAGCACGCCGCGGCAGCTGGACGTTCCCGGACGTGACGCCGCGGGCATCCATCCGGCCATGGAGTACCTGACCCAGGCCAACCGCCGGGTGGCCGGCGACGAGCTGGAGGGCCAGATCACCGCCGAGGGCAAGGACGTGGTGATCATCGGCGGCGGCGACACCGGCGCGGACTGCCTCGGCACCGCCCTGCGCCAGGGCGCGAAGTCGGTGACCACCCTTGCCATCGGCACTCAGCCCCCCAGCGAGCGCGACGAGAACCAGCCCTGGCCGACGCACCCGGTGCTGTACGAGGTCTCCACCGCCCACGAGGAGGGGGGTGAGCGTTCGTACCTCGCCTCGACCACCGGCTTCGAGACCGACGAGAACGGGGCCGTCACCGGGCTCCGGGTGGCGCGCACCCAGTTCCGCGACGGGAAGCGTCTGCCCACCCCCGGGACCGAGACCGTGCTGCCCGCGACGCTGGTGCTGGTGGCCATGGGCTTCACCGGGCCGCGCACGGACGGGCTGCTGTCCTCGCTCGGCGTGGAGCTCACCTCGCGCGGCAACGTCGCGCACGACGGGCAGTGGGCGACGGACGTCCCCGGCGTGTTCACCGCCGGCGACTGCGCCCGCGGTCAGAGCCTCATCGTGTGGGCGATCGCGGAGGGGCGCTCCTGCGCCGCCGCCGTCGACAGCCACCTGATGGGGGACACCTCTCTCCATGCGCCTGTCGCGCCGGGAGAGAAGCCCGTCACAGTGTGAAAGACTGGGCCCACACGCGATGCTGCGGCCCCTTCGGCGAGCGTCCGTGACGTTCGCCGGCGGGCCGCGGCCCTTATCAGAACTACAGATGGGTTGACATGCGCAAAGCGAAGATCGTCTGCACACTCGGTCCGGCGACCAATACCTACGAGCAGATCCGGACCCTGATCGAGGCGGGGATGAACGTGGCGAGGATGAACCTCAGCCACGGCACCCACGAAGATCACGAGCAGGTCTACGCGAACATCCGCAAGGCGGCCGAGGATCTGGGCCGCAACGTCGCCATCCTGGTCGATCTGCAGGGCCCCAAGATCCGTCTCGGCAAGTTCGAGGACGGCCCGCACCAGCTCGAGGTCGGTGACGAGTTCGTCATCACCACCGAGGACATCGTGGGGACCAAGCAGCGGGTCTCGACCACCTTCAAGGGCCTGCCGGGCGACTGCCGCCCGGGGGATGTCCTCCTGATCGACGACGGCAAGGTCTCCGTCCGTGTCACCGACGTCTCCGAGACCGAGGTCAGCACGGTCGTCGAGGTCCCCGGCCCGGTCTCCGACAGCAAGGGCATCAACCTGCCCGGCGTGGCCGTCTCCGTCCCGGCGATGAGCGAGAAGGACGTCGCGGATCTGCGCTGGGGCCTGGCCCTGGGCGCCGACGTGATCGCCCTGTCCTTCGTGCGCGACGCGCACGACATGGACGAGGTGCTGCGGATCATGCAGGAAGAGGGTCGCCGCGTCCCCGTCGTCGCGAAGATCGAGAAGCCGCAGGCCGTGCGCGCGCTGCGCTCCATCGTCGGTGCCTTCGACGGCATCATGGTCGCCCGCGGCGACCTCGGCGTCGAGCTGCCGCTGGAGCAGGTCCCGCTGGTCCAGAAGCGCGCCATCGAGCTCGCCCGCCGCAACGCCAAGCCGGTGATCGTCGCCACCCAGGTGTTGGAGTCGATGATCACGAGCCCGCGCCCCACCCGCGCCGAGGCCTCCGACTGCGCCAACGCCATCCTCGACGGCGCGGACGCGGTGATGCTCTCGGGCGAGACCAGCGTCGGCGCCTATCCCTTCGAGGCGGTCCGCACGATGGCCCGCATCGTCACCAACACCGAGGAGAACGGCGCAGACCGCATCCTCCCGCTGGGCACCATCCCGCATACCCGCGGCGGAGCGATCACCCGCGCGGCCGCCGAGATCGGTGACCAGCTCTCGGCGCAGTACCTGGTGACCTTCACCGAGTCCGGCGACACCGCGCGGCGCCTGTCCCGCCTGCGTCCCACGATCCCTCTGCTGGCGATGACCCCGTACCCCGAGGTCGCCCGCCAGCTGTCCCTGACCTGGGGCATCGAGGCGCACCTGGTGCCGATGCAGAAGGATTCCGACGCGATGGTCAGCGTCGTCGACGAGCTGCTGCGCGAGCACAAGGGCCTGCAGAAGAACGATCTGGTCATCATCGCGGCCGGGTCGCCTCCCGGGGTCCACGGCTCCACCAACACCCTCCGGGTCCACCGCATCGGCGACCTCGACGGCACCGAGTCCGCTCGTATCGAGGCCGACCGCATCGCCGCCGGGCCGCAGACCTGATCCGGACCCACTCCGACGAGACGGCGCCCGCCGGCCTGCATGGCCGGCGGGCGCCGTCTCCCGGTGCGGCACGCACGTGAGATGTGCGACGCCGGTACTGCGTGCCGGGTGCGGGACTCGAACCCGCACGCCCTCGCGGACAGCGCATTTTGAGTGCGCCGCGTCTACCATTCCGCCAACCCGGCTCGCCCCCCGTGGAGTAGGGCTGGACTAGGATACCGCTGATGACCACCGGCCTTGGCCGCCCGGGTGCCGACACCCGCGGCCGGGCCCTCCCGACACATAGGGCGACATGAACGACGACACCGCTTCCCTTCCCGACGACACCCAGGACCTCCCCGAGCAGGAGGAGGGCCGCTCCCAGCGCACAGCCATCGTGGCCGAGGACGAGAGCCTCATCCGCATGGACATCGTCGAGACCCTCACCGAGGCCGGTTTCGAGGTGGTCGCTGCGGTCGGCGATGGCGAGAGCGCCGTGACCAAGGCTCGTGAGCTGCGGCCCGACGTCGTCATCATGGATGTGAAGATGCCGCAGACCGACGGCGTCAGCGCCGCCGAGCGCATCGGTGAGGACAACCTCGCTCCCGTCGTGATGCTCACGGCGTTCTCGCAGGCCGAGCTCGTCGAGCGTGCCCGCGATGCCGGCGCCATGGCCTACGTCGTCAAGCCCTTCACCCCGGCCGACCTGCTGCCGGCGATCGAGATCGCGATCTCCCGCTTCACTCAGATCACGCAGCTGGAGGCCGAGATCCAGGATCTCGGCGAACGGTTCGAGACCCGCAAGCGCGTGGACCGCGCCAAGGGCCTGCTGCAGACCAACATGGGTCTGTCGGAGCCGGAGGCCTTCCGCTGGATCCAGAAGACCTCGATGGACCGTCGCCTGACCATGCGCGAGGTCGCCGACGCCGTCATCGATCAGCTGGGCGGTCCCGGCAAGGAGTGACATCGATCCGGGGCCGTCGGGCCCGGAGCGGGAGGGGATGCACGGGGGCATGGTGATCTCACGACGCAGGCTGGTGCGAGGACTCGGGGCGGGAGTCCTCGGCACCGGCGCGCTGGCAGCCTGCACCAACGGTCGCAGAGGCCGGGGCCGCGGCCGTGCCACCACCACCGCCCCCACCGGCGCCGCGCAGGAGGAGCCCGACGTTCCGCTGGTGCTGGGCTCGATCGGCGTCTCCTACGGGCGCGCCGGCGCCTTCGAGAAGACCATCGCGATCGCCGTCCACGAGGCCATGATCGACGTCAACGAGCGTTGGAAGGGCCTGTTCGGCCATGAGGTCGAGATGACCGAGCGCCACGTGATGGAGGAGGTCGGCGAGGACCTCACCGACGTGATCACCTCGATGGCCGACTCCGGGGTGACCGCCGTGATCACCTCCATCGACGAGGACGCACTGATCGCGGCGATCCCTGCCTTCGTGGAGGCCGGCATCGCGGTGATCGACGTCTTCACCTCGGGGATGAGCGTGCGCGCGGCCGAGGTGCAGAGCTCCGGCATGCTGGTGCGGCTGGCCCCCAACGACCGCGCGATCGCGGCTCTGTACGCGGAGGAAGCATGGGCGGGGTCCTCCGACAAGGGCGGGGACCCGGGCACCGTCGCCTACGTCTCCGAGGACACCGCCCAGGGCCAGAGCCTGCTGCACGAGCTGGAGCAGCTCCTCAACCCCGAGGGCGGCAAGATCGTCTCGAAGCACTTCTACCCCTTCGGCAAGATCGGCACGATCGGAAAGATCGTCGAGAAGGTGCTGGAGTCGCCGCCGGCACTGCTGGTGGTCAACGGCGGACCGGAGGCGGGTCGCCTGCTCTCCGAGCTGTACAAGGCGACGCTGGACGAGGGTCAGCGCCCCACCGTCGAGTTCCCCACGCGACTGTCCCCGGCCGCGACGGTGGACTACGCCGACGAGCAGCTCGCCCCGGAATGCCTGACCAGGGCGACGGGTTTCGAACCCGGCGGCGAGCTCACCGTCGAGCACGTCAACATGATGCTCAACGTGGACCCTGGCCTCCTGGACACCGGGTACGCGTACTCACAGCAGGCCTACGACGCCGTGATCCTCGCCGGACTCGCCGCGCAGAACGCCCTGTCCGTCCAGGGGACCGACATCGCCAGCTCGATCCGGCAGGTGCTCACCGGCACCGAGGAATGCACGGACTACGGCGACTGTCGCAGCACCCTTCGCGTCGCACTGGAGGCCGGGGACCGTGCCACGATCTCGTTCGTCGGCAGGATGGGGGCGCTGGAGCTGGGGGACGGTCCCGATCCGCGCACCGGCGACCTGCGGACCTACTCGTGGACCGAGGCGAACGAGATCGAGACCGGAGAAGCGACCAGCTTCGAGGTCGACGCCTGACCACGGACCCGTCCCGCCCCGGCACCCGGTCAGCGTGACGGCAGCAGCATGGTGGAGACGGTGACGGTGCTCAGCAGTGTGCCGCGCTCGTCGTGCACGTCGACCAGGTAGCTCGCCACCTGCCGACCGGCGTGGCGGATCGTGCAGGTCGCCGTGACGATCCCCTCGCGCGCCGAGCGATGATGCAGCGCCGAGACGGAGGTGCCGACGGCCTGGGCACCGTCGCCGTGGACCTCGCGGGCACGGAGGATCCCTGCGAACGAGGCAACCGACTCCGCGAGGGCGATGGTGGCACCGCCGTGCAGCAGCCCCGCCGGCTGCGTGTTCCCGGCCACGGGCATGGTCATGGTTCCGCCGCGAGCATCGAGGCTGAGCAGCTCCATGCCGCAGCGTTCGATGAGCGTGCCGCGGATCATGGGCTCGACGATCCTGCGCAGGTCCTCGCCGGACAGCGGGGCGGAGACGCCGGCCCGGTCCTGACCGTCGGCCGGACCGTCGCAGCCGGCAGGGTGGTTCTCTGGCGTGTCGGTCATGGACCGAGCCTGCCACAGCGGGACCCGCGCGCGCGTCGGGCCGACGTGGGAGACTGCTCCCCATGAGTGCGAACGACCTCGAAGGCCAGCGTACGAGCGACCTGAGCGACCAGCGCCCGAGCGATCTGAGCGGTCAGCGGCTGCTGCTGATCGATGGACATGCCATGGCGTTCCGGGCGTTCTTCGCGTTGCCCGCCGACGGATTCACCGACGGCCGCGGGCAGGCGACCAACGCCGTGTACGGGTTCGCCCGCATGCTCATCAACGTCGTCGCCTCCGAGCGTCCCAGCCACGTGGTCGTCGCCTTCGACCTGCCCGGCGCGACGTTCCGCGATCGCATGTACGAGCAGTACAAGGCGGGCCGCGACGAGACCCCGCCCGACTTCGCCGGGCAGATCCCGCTGATCATGCAGCTCCTCGATGCCCTCGGGGTGCGCTGGCTGACGGTCGAGGACTACGAGGCCGACGACATCATCGCCACGCTCGCCACCCGCACCGCCGCCGAGGGCGGCGAGGCGCTGATCGTCTCCAGCGACCGTGACGCCCTGCAGCTGGTCGGGGAGAACGTGACCCTGCTGCAGCCGGTCAAGGGCGTCACGGAGCTGCGCCGGATGACGCCCGAGGCGGTCGAGGAGAAGTACGGGATCCCTCCGGCGCGGTACCCGGACCTCGCGGCGCTGGTGGGGGAGGTCGCCGACAATCTGCCGGGTGTGCCCGGCGTGGGCCCCAAGACGGCGGCGAAGTGGATCCTCCAGTACGGCGACCTGCCCGGCATCATCGCCCATGCCGACGAGATCAAGGGCAAGGCCGGGCAGGCGCTGCGCGACCACCTCGAGGACGTCGAGCGCAACCGGCTGATGAACGCCGCTGTCACCGACCTCGACGTGCCTGCGGATCCGGAGCACTACGGGCTCGGACGCGGTGACGCCACGGCGCTGAACGCCGTGTTCGACGAGCTCGCCTTCGGCCCGGGGATCCGCCGTGACGTCCCCGCCGACTTCCTGTCCTCGGCCGAGGAGGTCCCGCAGGAGCCCGAGCGCGAGCTGCCCGAGCTGCAGCGGCCGAGCTCGAGCGAACTGATCTCCCTGCTGGACGGGGCCTTCGCGGATGCTGCGGCGATCGCGACCGACGGGAGCTGGGTGCTGGGCCAGGGTGAGGTGCGCCAGCTCGCCCTCGCCACCGCCGACACGCTGGCGGTCGTCGATCTCGCAGAGCTCGACGACACCGCCGAGGGGGCGCTCGGCCGGTGGCTGGCCGATCCTGCGGTCGCCAAGACCGCCCACGACACCAAGCTGGTCTCCCACCAGCTGCGCGGCCACGGCCTCGCCGTCGCCGGATGGCGCACGGATCTCGCGATCGCCGAGTTCCTCTGCCGGCCCGATCAGCGGCCGACCGATCTCGCGGGACTGACGATGCGGCACCTGCAGGAGGACCTGCAGGTCGAGTCCGCCGTCGCCCAGCAGGAGCTGGACCTGGGCGCCGAGGAGTCCGGCGGGGACCAGCTGGGGCGTGCGGCCGACGCCGTGCTGCGCCTGGAGCACCTGCTGCGCGCCGAGCTCGACGAACGCGGAGCCGCCTCCCTGCACGATGACCTCGAGCTCCCGCTGGCCGGGGTCATCGGAGAGGTCGAGGCCACCGGCATCGCCGTCTCCGATGACGTCCTGGCAGGCCTCGACGAGGAGCATGAGGCCAAGCAGGTCGCCGTCGCCGAGTCGGCGTACTCGCACATCGGCGGCGACCACATCAACCTGGGTTCGCCCAAGCAGCTGCAGGAGGTCCTCTACGAGCGGCTGGGCCTGCCCAAGGGGCGGCGCACCAAGACCGGGTACAGCACCAACGCGGAGACGCTGCTGGAACTGTTCGAGAAGACCCAGCACCCCTTCCTCGCCGATCTGCTCGCGCATCGGGACGTGACCAAGATGCGCCAGATCATCGACACGCTGCGACGGTTCATCTCCCCGGCCGGGCGCATCCACACCACCTTCCACCAGAACATCGCCGCCACCGGCCGGCTCTCCTCGAACAACCCCAACCTGCAGAACATCCCCACCCGTACCGAGGAGGGCCGCCGGATCCGTTCCGCCTTCCGCGCCTCCGAGGGGTACGCCGCGCTGATGACCGCGGACTACTCGCAGATCGAGATGCGCATCATGGCCCACCTCTCCGAGGACGCCGGCCTGATCGAGGCCTTCCGCTCGGGCGAGGACCTGCACAGCTTCGTCGCCTCCCGTGTGTTCGACGTGGCTCCCGAGGACGTCGACCCGGCGATGCGCTCGAAGACCAAGGCGATCAGCTACGGCCTCGCCTACGGGCTCAGCGCTTTCGGGCTGGCCCGGCAGCTGCGCATCTCCCAGTCCGAGGCGACCGCGCTGCGCGACGGCTACTTCGAGCGGTTCGGCGGGGTCCGGGACTTCCTGCGCCAGAGCGTCGAGACGGCGCGCTCGACCGGGTACACCGAGACCATCCTGGGCCGGCGCCGGTACCTGCCGGACCTCACCTCCGACAACCGTCAGCGCCGCGAGAACGCCGAGCGGGTCGCGCTGAACTCGCCCATCCAGGGCAGCGCCGCGGACATCATCAAGCTCGCCATGCTCCGTGTGGACCAGCTGCTGCGCGAGCGGGAGCTGAGCTCACGGGTCCTGCTCCAGGTGCACGACGAGCTGGTCCTGGACGTCGCCCACGGCGAGGAGGTGGCGCTGCGCGAGCTGGTCGCCGAGGGGATGGGCTCCGCCTTCGAGCTGTCCGTCCCGCTCGAGGTGGGCATCGGCATCGGCGCGAACTGGCTCGAGGCCGCGCACTGACGCTCGGGACCGCCGCTCGGGACGCGGGACAACTCACACCGTCACCGGCGGCGGGGACGCTTCGCGCCCTCGCACAAGGGTGGCGCGGCTGGTAGCCTGTCGAGGGTCTGTGCGTGGACTGTGCCCTTCGAGGCAGGGTCCGTCGCCCTCGCGTGAGGGCGGTGCGCGCGCGGATGCGCCCCGATCGCAGGGGCGCGGCACGTCCATCATCCCTACTCATACCTGTTCCGACGGAGTTCCTACCTACATGACCGAAACCACGACCCCCCAGATCGCCATCAACGACATCGGCGGCGCCGACGATCTCATGGCTGCCATCGATGCCACCATCAAGTACTTCAACGATGGCGACATCGTCGAGGGCACCGTGGTGAAGGTCGATCACGACGAGGTCCTCCTGGACATCGGCTACAAGACCGAGGGCGTCATCCCCTCGCGCGAGCTGTCCATCAAGCACGACGTCGACCCCGGTGAGGTGGTCGAGGTCGGAGACGGCATCGAAGCCCTCGTCCTCCAGAAGGAGGACAAGGAAGGCCGTCTGATCCTGTCGAAGAAGCGCGCCCAGTACGAGCGCGCCTGGGGCACGATCGAACAGATCAAGGAAGACGAGGGCGTGGTCACCGGCCGCGTCATCGAGGTCGTCAAGGGCGGCCTCATCGTGGACATCGGCCTGCGCGGCTTCCTCCCTGCCTCTCTCGTGGAGATGCGCCGCGTGCGCGACCTGCAGCCCTACGTGGGCCAGGAGATCGAGGCGAAGATCATCGAGCTCGACAAGAACCGCAACAACGTGGTCCTCTCCCGTCGCGCCTACCTGGAGGAGACCCAGTCCGCGGTCCGCTCCGACTTCCTGCAGACCCTGGCCAAGGGCCAGGTCCGCGAGGGCGCTGTCTCCTCCATCGTCAACTTCGGCGCCTTCGTCGATCTCGGCGGTGTCGACGGCCTGGTGCACGTCTCCGAGCTGTCCTGGAAGCACATCGACCACCCGTCCGAGGTCGTCGAGGTCGGTCAGAAGGTCAGCGTCGAGGTTCTCGACGTGGACATGGACCGCGAGCGCGTCTCCCTGTCGCTGAAGGCGACCCAGGAGGACCCGTGGCAGCTGTTCGCCCGCACCCACGCCATCGGCGAGGTCGTCCCGGGCAAGGTCACCAAGCTGGTTCCCTTCGGTGCGTTCGTGCGCGTCGAGGACGGCATCGAGGGCCTGGTGCACATCTCCGAGCTGGCCCAGCGCCACGTGGATCTGCCCGAGCAGGTCGTCACCGTCGACCAGGACGTCTTCGTCAAGGTCATCGACATCGACCTGGAGCGCCGCCGCATCTCGCTGTCGCTGAAGCAGGCCAACGAGGGGGTCGACCCCGAGGGCGACGACACCACCTTCGACCCGGCTCTGTACGGCATGGCCGCGGAGTACGACGAGAACGGCGAGTACAAGTACCCCGAGGGCTTCGACCCGGAGACCAACGAGTGGCTCGAGGGCTACGAGGCGCAGCGCGAGGAGTGGGAGGCCCAGTACGCGGCCGCTTACGAGCGCTGGACCGCTCACAAGGCACAGGTCGCCGAGGCGATCAAGGCCGACGAGGAGTCCGAGAACGCTCCGGCGGAGCAGGCCTCCACCTCCAGCCCGTCGCCGGCTCCGGCCGCTCAGCAGCAGCCGTCGTCCTACCAGTCGGCGACCACCGATGAGGGCACGCTCGCCTCGGACGAGGCGCTGGCCGCTCTGCGCGCCAAGCTGACCGGCGGCTGATCCTCCGGGAAGTCCTCACCGCGGCCCGGTCCCCGTCTCGGGGGCCGGGCCGCAGTGCGTCCGGCAGCATCGTCGGAATCAGCGCGTTCGAGCTGAGATGCAGATCCTCGCGCCGGGGTGGGAGACTGCGCTCATGAACACCGCGCTCGAAGATCACCCGATCCACTCCTGGCTGACCGACATGGACGGCGTCCTCGTCCATGAGCAGGCCGCCCTGCCCGGCGCCGCCGACTTCATCGCCGAACTGCAGCGGCTCGCCCGCCCGTTCCTGGTGCTCACGAACAACTCGATCTTCACGCCGCGCGACCTGCGCGCCCGCCTCTCGCGCAGCGGGATCGACATCCCGGAGGAATCGATCTGGACCAGCGCCCTGGCGACCGCGCGCTTCCTCGCCGAGCAGGCTCCCGGCTCCTCCGCCTACGTGATCGGTGAGGCCGGCCTGACCAGCGCGATGCACGAGGAGGGCTTCATCCTCGCCGACGCCGACGTGGAGTTCGTGGTGCTGGGGGAGACCCGGACCTACTCCTTCGAGTCGATCGCACGGGCGATCCGACTGATCAAGCGCGGGGCGAAGTTCATCGCCACCAACCCGGACGTGACCGGGCCCAGTGCCGAGGGTCCGCTGCCGGCCACCGGCGCCGTCGCCGCGATGGTCACCGCCGCCACCGGCATCTCCCCGTACTACATCGGCAAGCCGAACCCGCTGATGATGCGGACGGCCCTGAACCGGCTCGGAGCCCACTCGGAGACCTCGGTGATGATCGGGGACCGGATGGACACCGACGTGAAGTCCGGTCTCGAGGCAGGGATGCGGTCCGTGCTGGTGCTGTCCGGGTCCACCCGCGAGGACGAGATCACGAAGTACCCGTTCCGGCCCACCAGCGTCCTCAGCGGCATCGCGGACGTCGTCCCGCTGGTCGAACGCCTCACGCCGCTGTCGTCCCAGGAGCTGGACGAGGACTGATCCTCGGCCGAGGTCCTGCGCACAGCGCGGACGACCGCTCGTGCGCGCACGGCCACATGAGAGAATCGGGGCCATGTTGCGCTGGCTCACGGCCGGGGAATCCCACGGCCCGTCCCTCATCTCCCTGCTCGACGGCGTCCCTGCCGGCATCGAGCTGACCAGTGACGATCTGCAGGCCGCCCTGGCGCGCCGCCGTCTCGGCCACGGTCGCGGCAGCCGTCAGAAGTTCGAACAGGACGTGCTGACCATCCACGGCGGGCTCCGGCACGGCCGCACGCTCGGCTCTCCCGTGGCGATCGAGATCGCCAACTCCGAATGGCCGAAATGGGAGAAGGTCATGAGCGCCGACCCGGTCCCGCGCGAGGATCTCCTGGTCGACGCCGGCACCGGTGATGAGCGCGAGATCGCCCGGAACCGCCCGCTGAGCCGCCCCCGGCCCGGCCATGCCGACCTCTCCGGCATGCTCAAGTACGGCTTCGACGACGCCCGCCCGGTGCTCGAGCGCGCCAGCGCTCGCGAGACCGCTGCCCGCGTGGTCGCCGGCCGCGTGGCCGCGGCGCTGCTCGAGCAGGCCGCCGGCATCCGGCTGGTCTCCCACACCCTTGCGGTGGGCTCCGTGCGCGTGCCCGAGGACGCCCCGCTGCCGGGCCCGGACGACGCCGGCGCCCTGGACGGCGATCCGCTGCGCTGCTTCCACCCCGAGACCTCCGAGGCCATGGTCGCCGAGGTCGACGCCGCCAAGTCCGACGGTGACACCCTCGGCGGCGTCGTCGAGGTGCTCGCCTACGGTCTTCCCGTCGGCCTCGGCTCCCACACCCAATGGGATCGCAAGCTCGACGGCCGCCTCGCCCAGGCGGTCATGTCGATCCAGGCGATGAAGGGCGTGGAGATCGGGGACGGCTTCGCGACCGCCGCCCGCCGCGGCTCCGTCGCCCATGACGAGATCCTCGCCGACCCGGCCACAGGGGGGAACCCGTCGGCCGTCCCGCGCGCCAGCAACCGCGCCGGAGGGCTCGAGGGCGGCATGACCAACGGCCAGGTGCTGCGTGTGCGCGGCGGCCTGAAGCCCATCTCGACGGTGCCGCGCGCGCTGCGGACCATCGACGTCGCCACCGGTGAGCAGACCAGTGCGAATCATCAGCGCTCCGACGTGTGCGCGGTCGCTCCCGCCGCCGTCATCGCCGAGGCCGTCGTCGCCGTCACGCTTGCCGACGCGCTGCTGGAGAAGACCGGCGGCGACAGCGTCGAGGAGATCCGGGCGCACCTCGCCGGTACCGGGGACCTCCAGTCCCGCATTCTCGGCCACGGCCCGGAAACGGCCTCGTGAGCGGTCCCGCGGTCATCCTGCTGGGCCCCATGGGGGCCGGCAAGACCAGCGTGGGCCGGGAGCTCGCGGCCCGCCTCGACATGCAGTTCGCCGATCTGGACGCCCTGATCGTCGAGGAGGCCGGGCGCTCCATCCCGGAGATCTTCGCCGCCGACGGCGAGGCCGGTTTCCGCGAGCTCGAAGCCGGCGTCCTCGCCCGCGCTCTGGAGACCCACGGCGGAGTGCTGGCTCTGGGCGGCGGAGCGGTCATGACCCCCGCGTCCCGCGACCGTCTGCGCGGCGGCCCGGTGGTGCTGCTCGAGGTCGACGAGGAGACCGTCGCCCGACGCCTGGGCCGCGGGGCCGGCCGGCCCATGCTCACCGGGCAGGATCCGCTGCAGCGCTGGCGGGAGCTCTCGCTCGAGCGCGATCCGGTCTATCGCGAGCTCGCACGATGGAGGGTCGACGCCCGCCGGGGCAGTTCCGCGACCGTCGCGCGCACCATCACCGACATGCTGGGGGAGGACCTGCTGGCCCGCCCCGAGAAGGAGAGACCATGAGCACCACCGTGATCCCCGTGACCACGCCGAGCGGCGGGTACGACGTCCGCGTCGGCCGGGGCATCCTGCCCGAGATCCCCGCGATGATCCCAGATCGGGTGCGGCGCGTGGTCATCGTCCACCAGCCGAGCCTGCGCGAGGTCGCCGAGGAGATCCGGGCATCGATCGCCGAGGCCGGACGCGACGCCTTCGCCGCCGAGGTCCCCGACGGGGAGGAGGCGAAGACGGCGCAGGTGGCCGGCTTCCTGTGGGGTGTGTGCGGGCAGGCGGAGATCGGCCGCGGCGACCTCGTGATCGGCCTGGGCGGGGGAGCGGCCACCGACCTGGCCGGCTTCGTCGCCGCCTCGTGGCTGCGCGGCGTCGACGTGCTGCAGGTCCCGACCACGGTCGCCGCCATGGTCGACGCCGCCGTGGGCGGGAAGACCGGTATCAACACCGCCGAGGGCAAGAACCTCGTCGGCGCCTTCCATCCCCCGATCGCCGTTCTCGCTGACCTCGATGTGCTCGCGGGGCTCGGCCATCACGACACCGCCGCCGGTCTCGCCGAGGTGGTCAAGGCCGGTTTCATCGAGGACGAGCGGATCCTGGAACTCGTCGAGGAGGATCCCGAGGCCGTCCTGGACATCTCCTCGGCAGCGTTCCGCGAGGTCGTCGAGCGCGCCATCAGGGTCAAGGCCCGAGTGGTCTCCGCGGACCTCCGCGAGGCGGGCGAGCGCGAGATCCTCAACTACGGGCACACCCTCGGCCACGCCATCGAGCGCAACGAGCGGTACCAATGGCGTCACGGTGCCGCCGTCTCCGTCGGCATGATGTTCGCCGCCGAGCTGTCCCACCTCGCCGGCAAGCTCTCCGAGGCCGACGTCGATCGTCACCGTAGCGTCCTCACATCACTCGGGCTGCCGGTCACCTACCGCGACCGGCAGTGGCCGAAGCTCGAGGACGCCATGAAGCGCGACAAGAAGACCCGGGCCGGTCTGCTGCGCTTCGTGGTGCTCGATCGGATCGGGCACGTCTCACGGCTCGAGGGACCCGACCCGGCCCTGCTGCTGTCCGCCTACGCGGCGATCACCGCGGACTGAGGCGATCCCGTGACACGTTCAGGCGACTCCGGCTCCCCGGCGGCCGACGGCCCCGCGGCCGGTGGTCCCGCCGCCGATGCCGGTGTCGTGAGGGTGCGCGGGATCGAGCTCGGCCGGGGGCGGCCGGAGATCATCGTCCCGGTCACGGGCGCGGACCAGGGTGCCGTCCTGGACCAGGCGCGCGCTGCCACCGACTCGCCCGGCCGGGTCCTCGAGTGGCGCCTGGACCGATTCCGCCCGGACCTGGATGTCGCCGCGCACCGGGACGCCGCCGTCGCGGCGCTCCCGGCCCTGCGCGAGATCATGGGGCAGGATCGTGCCCTGCTGGTCACGCTGCGCACCTCTGCCGAGGGCGGGAGTCGGGAGATCTCCGACGACGAGCTCGCAGCAACTCTCGAGGCGGTGATGGCGGGCGGCTTCGCCGATCTCGTGGACGTGGAGACTTCCCGATCGCCCGAGACCGGGGCCTCGGTCATCGCCTCGGCGCACGCGCTGGGGCTCGCGGTGGTGGGATCGTTCCACGACTTCGAGCGCACCCCGCCGGAGGACGAGATGGCCGAGATCCTGCGTACCCAGCGCCGGCTCGGTGCCGACCTCCCGAAGATCGCCGTGACCCCCCGCGATGCTCGGGACGTGCTGGCCCTGCTCGCGGCAAGCGTCCAGGTCGCCGACGACGGGCTCGGCCCGCACATCGCGATCAGCATGGGCTCGCTCGGCGCGGTCAGCCGGGTCGCTGCGGAGACGTTCGCCGGCGCCGCCACCTTCGCGGCCGTCGGTGAGGGGTCCGCGCCCGGCCAGCTCGAGGCCGGGGAGGTCGCGCGCATGCTCACGCTGCTGCGTCCCTGAGCGCCTCACCCCACACGGGCGTATGCGCGGACGGGGAAGGACGGGGCGCCGGACACAGGAAGCGGAACCGCGGAGAACAACGCTCCGTCACTGGGCAGAGCATTCAACCGCGTCAGGTTCTCGACGATGAGTACGCCGTGGCCGAGCAGTGTCGAGTGCACCGCGCGCTCGGCCCCCGTGGTGGCGTCGATATTGACCGAATCTATTCCCACGAGTACCGCGCCCGATCGCACCACCTGGTCGGCCGCGGCCGCGGTGAGGTGCGGATGCTCGCTGCGTCCATATTCCTCGGTGCCCCAGTGTCGATCCCAGTCGGTGCGGATCAGCACGGCGTGCCCCGGAGCGTGCTGGGGCAGGAGATCGGCGCCGACTGCCGAGACACCGGTGGCGTCGACCACGAGGGCCGGCACATCTGCCACGCGATCGATGCCGAGATCTGCGATGTCCGTCCCGTTCGGGAACCGGTGCTGCGGAGCGTCGAGGTAGGTGCCCGTGCTAGTCGCCAGTTCGACGGACGCGATGCGGAACTCGGTTCCCGGGGCGTAGTGCGACCGGGAGTCCTCGAACGTGAGGACATCGTGGATCCGGGGCGCAGGAACGCCGGGGTGCATGGTCATACCGGGGGCTATCGGATGCGTCAGGTCGATGAGGGCCATGGAGGATCTCCCGGGTTGTCGGAACGGTCGGTGCGGAGCGTCGTCGAGTCATCGTCCTCGCCGGCCTCAGGAGCCACGGCGTCGTCGAGCTCATCGGCCTCGTCGTCGAAGGCGCGCTCCGCGTACGACGAAGCGTCGGCGTCGTTCGACGTCACGTCCTCGGCGAGATCATCGACGGAGTCATCGACCACTGGGATCGTGCCGGTCTCCATCGCCACCCGGGTGCGTTCGCTGCGCCGGGTGCGTCGCACCAGGGCCTTCAGCTGCGAGGCGGACATGGTCACCTGCCATTCGCTGTGCGCGGGCAGCGTCCACTGCCGCCAGGCCGCGAGCCCGGCGAGCACAGCCCCGATGCCGACGGCACCGAGCACCCATGGGGCCGGCATGCCCAGCGCGAACACCGCCCAGGTCAGCAGGGCCGTGAGGAACGCGCCGGTCGCGTACAGCGGGCCGCCGCCGAAGATCGCCGGGATCCGCCCCACCAGCACATCACGGATCACGCCCCCGCCGACCGCGCTGGCCACGCCCAGCAGGATCGCCGGCAGCACGTCGAGCCCGTACCCGAGCGATTTGGCCGTCCCGGTTGCCGCCCACAGTCCCATCGCCATGATGTCCAGCCCCGTGACCAGGCGCCGCCACAGGGTCCCCTCGGCCGAGATCACGAAGGAGAACAGCGAGCCGCCGAGCGCGCAGGCCAGGTACCAGGGCCCGTCGAAGGCGGCCGGGGTGCCGTAATCCAGGATCAGGTCACGCACGATGCCGCCGCCCAGACCGGCGGCGATGCCGATGATCGCGAACCCCACCGCATCGAAGTTCAGCCGGGAAGCCAGCGCCCCGGCGGCCACGCCCATGACGAAGACCCCCAGCAGGTCCAGGACGCGCAGGAGGTCGTTGGTCACGAGCAGTTCGAGGGGATCCACCCTTGAACCGTAAACCGCGATCCGGCCTGCGGGAACGCTGCCGTGACGGCTCTGACTCCGGCGGCTGCCGGGCGCGCCGCAGGGCAGGCTCCGGGCACGCCGTAGGATCGGGCCATGACCGCTGAGAGCCCGCTGCTGCGCATCGGCCTGACCGGCGGCATCGGCTCCGGGAAGTCGACCGTCGCGGCGATCTGGCGGAACGCCGGGCTCCGAGTGATCGATCTGGACGCCCATTCCAGGGCTGTGCTCGACGTTCCCGGACCGGGAGTCGAGGAAGCCGTCGCCCGCTTCGGCGAGGAGTTCCGCAACGCGGCGGGGACCATGGACCGGGCCGCGCTCGCCAACCTGGTCTTCGCGGACTCCACAGCCCGGGCCGATCTCGAAGCGATCGTGCTCTCTCGCGTCGACGAGGAGGTCGCGCGGGAGGAGGCCGAGGCCGCCGCGGCGGGGGAGGCGCTCGTGATCCACGACAGCCCGCTGCTGCTGGAGAAGCACAGGGACGCTGAGTACGGAGCCGTCGTGGTGGTCCTCGCGCGTCGCGAGGATCGGATCGCCCGCGTGGTCCGCGACCGCGGGCGGGACCGCGCCTACGTCGAGTCGGTGATAGCGGCGCAGGTCACCGACCTCGAGAGGATCCGTCGGGCCGATCGCCTGGTGCTGAACACCGCCGGCCGTGAGGTCCTGGACCGCAGAGCCACGAGAGCACTCTCACGCATCCTCGACGAGCACGTCCCGTCGTCCGTCGGGCCCGCGTCGTAGGCTCGGAGACATGCGTCCTGTCACCGATCTGGTCCGCGCCGAGCATCCCTTCGAGGTCGTCTCCGAGTACAGCCCCTCGGGCGACCAGCCGACGGCGATCGCCGACCTCGCCCGCCGCATCAACGACGGCGAGCAGGATGTCGTGCTGCTGGGCGCGACCGGCACCGGCAAATCGGCCACCACGGCGTGGCTGATCGAGCAGGTCCAGCGACCCACACTGATCATGGCGCACAACAAGACCCTGGCCGCGCAGCTGGCCAGCGAGTTCCGCGAGCTGCTGCCGCACAACGCCGTGGAGTACTTCGTCTCGTACTACGACTACTACCAGCCCGAGGCGTACGTCCCGCAGTCCGACACCTACATCGAGAAGGACTCCTCGATCAACGCCGAGGTCGAGCGGCTGCGCCACAGCGCGACCAACTCCCTGCTGACCCGCCGCGACGTCGTGGTGGTCTCCTCGGTCTCCTGCATCTACGGCCTGGGCACCCCTCAGGAGTACGTCGATCGCATGGTTCAGCTGGCTCGCGGTGACCAGCTCGATCGCGATCAGCTGCTCCAGCGCTTCGTGGACATGCAGTACGACCGCAACGACGTCGCCTTCGAGCGGGGCACCTTCCGGGTGCGCGGTGACACCGTGGAGATCATCCCGATGTACGAGGAGCTCGCGATCCGCATCGAGTTCTTCGGCGACGAGATCGACGCCCTGTACACGCTGCACCCGATGACGGGTGAGGTCATCCGCGAGGAGGACCACATCCACATCTTCCCCGCCTCCCACTACGTCGCCGGTCCCGAGCGGCTCTCTCGCGCCATCGAGTCGATCGAGGTCGAGCTCGCCGAGCAGCTGGAGCACCTCGAGAGCCAGGACAAGCTGCTCGAGGCCCAGCGGCTGCGGATGCGCACCACCCACGATCTCGAGATGCTGCGCCAGATGGGATCGACCAACGGCGTGGAGAACTACTCCCGTCATCTGGATGGTCGCGCGCCGGGCACCGCGCCGAACACGCTGATGGACTACTTCCCCGAGGACTTCCTGCTGGTCATCGACGAGTCCCACGTGACCGTCCCGCAGATCGGGGCGATGTACGAGGGGGACCGCTCCCGCAAGCGCACCCTGGTCGACTTCGGCTTCCGCCTGCCCAGCGCGCTGGACAACCGGCCGCTGACGTTCTCCGAGTTCACCGAGCGCACCGGCCAGACGGTCTACCTCTCCGCGACGCCGGCGGACTACGAGCTCGGCAAGTCGCGCGGGGTGGTCGAGCAGATCATCCGCCCGACGGGTCTGATCGACCCCGAGGTCGTGGTCAAGCCCGTCAAGGGCCAGATCGACGATCTGCGCGAGGAGATCGAGAAGCGCGTCCAGCGTGACGAACGAGTGCTGGTGACCACGCTGACCAAGCGCATGGCCGAGGACCTCACGGACTTCCTGCTGGAGAACGGGGTGCGCGTGCAGTACCTCCACTCCGACGTCGACACCCTGCGCCGGGTCGAACTGCTGCGTTCGCTGCGCGCCGGGGAGTACGACGTGCTGGTCGGCATCAACCTGCTGCGTGAGGGCCTGGACCTGCCGGAGGTCTCCCTGGTCGCGATCCTGGACGCGGACAAGGAAGGCTTCCTGCGCTCCCAGACCTCGCTGATCCAGACCATCGGTCGCGCCGCCCGCAACGTCTCCGGCCAGGTCCACATGTACGCCGATACGGTGACCGACTCGATGAAGGCGGCGATCGACGAGACCAACCGGCGCCGCGAGAAGCAGATCGCCTACAACACCGAGCACGGCATCGACCCGACCCCGCTGCGCAAGCGCATCGCCGATGTCACCGACATGCTGGCCCGCGAGGACATCGACACCGAGACCCTCATGGCCACCGACTATCGCTCGGGCAAGGAGCGGGTCCAGCGTGACAAGGCCCGTTCGAACGCGGTCGATGCCGTCAGCAACCGGACCGTCGACCTCGGGGACGACCCGGTCGGGTCGCTGACCGGCATGATCGACGAGATGACCGCGCAGATGCACCAGGCCGCGGAGAACCTCAACTTCGAGGTCGCCGCCCGACTGCGCGATGAGGTCCAGGAGCTCAAGAAGGAGCTGCGTCAGGTCCAGCGCTCGAGCTGAGCCACGCCGTCAGCGGGGTCTGGGCACGCTGCCGTGGCGGGCCATCACGCGGCCGGTTCCACCACGCTGTGGCAGAGGACCTCGACGCAGTCCGCGAGACTGAACCCGGCGCCCCCTGTGGTCGCAGCGATTCGATCCGGGTCTGCATCGTTCGCAGTGCTCGAAAGGGGGTGGGGCACCTCGCGCACGCTCATCCGATCATGCAGGGCGGGCCAGCGCGCCTGCACGGGGTGACCGGCGTCGTCGAGCACCTGGAACCGCGGCTGGTGCGCAGTGGTCCGGGCAGGGTCGGGGGCGAGCTGCAGACCGCCTTCGTGGACCATCACGTGGTGGCGCCGGCACAGCAGCGCCAGGTCCTCGATGTCCGTGGCGCCGCCCCGCGACCAGGCAGTGGTGTGGTGGGCGTCGAGATGCCGGCTCTGGTGGCAGCCGGGGAACGTGCAGACGGTGTCGCGCAGGCGGAGCGCGCGGCGCTGAGCACGGGAGGCGAGGCGCTGGGACCTGCCCAGATGGAGCACCTCGCCACCGGCGTCGGTGACCATCAGTGCGACCTTCCCGGTGCAGGCCAGCCGCTCCGCGGTACGAGATTCCAGGGGACCCTGGCCCACCACACCGCAGCGCTGGAGCGTTCCCGCGGGAACGCCGGGAGTGGCGGGCAGGGGTGCGGGCGCAGTGTCCCGCCCCGTGTCAACGGCATCCTGGTCGGCGGTCGGCGCGGACTCGCGAGATGGCGTTCCCGCGGGAACGGATCCGGTCAGCGCCTCGGCGCTGACCTGGACGACCACCAGGTGACGGTCCTCCCCGGAACGGTCGTCGGGCTCGGAGTCGAGAAAGCTCCGCGCCACGCTGTGCAGGGCGTCGGCCTTGCGCTGCTCCAGGGTCGGCGTGGTCGTGACCACGGCTATTGCGGCGTCGTCGCTCGGAGGCTCGTCGGATCCGGGATCGAGCGAGGAGGGATCGTGGCCGTCCCGGTCCAGGGCCAGATCCAGGGCGGTGACCACCTCAGCACCCGTCTCGGCGGGCAGCACCGCCCGGATCTCGACCATGCCGTCGTCCCGAGTCTGCCAGCGACCGTGGCGCACGGCATCCTGGCCGAGCCGGCTGCCGTCGACAGCGCGGAACGAGGAGATGGTCCGTGCCAGCTGGGAGGCGGTCATCGCCCGGGCCATGTCCACCAGCACGGCTTCGTCGACACGGTCGGTGACGCGGGTGATCTCGCGGACTTTGGAGAAGGACAGGCGGCCGGCGCGGAACTCCGCGACCGTCAGCGGCGCCTCCGGCAGAGCCCGTGCTACTCGGACGTGCTCGCGGGCGGTGCCCGGGGTCATGGAGCAGGCCCATGCCAGCCAGTGCGCCGTCGACTTCAGCCCCACGTACCAGCTCACCCCGTCCCGGGCATCGAAATCGGCCAGCGACAGCAACATGTCGCAGGTGGCCTCGGCGATGAACGCGGCCTGCTGCTGGATCTGCTCGCCCAGCGCCTCGGCTTCCTGCCGAGCGATGCGGGAGCGGCGCCGGTGCTCGGACGATCTCGACGGCAGCGGGGTGATGGTCATGGCGGTCTCCAACCGGCAGTTGATCTGGCTTCCGAGCCCAGTCCATCAGATGGGTGTGACCGACGACGCAGCAGCCGACGCGGTGTGGACCGCGGAGCGCTGGGGAGGAAGGAGCAGGGGGCGGAGCCTGGAGCGGGGACGGCGGGGCGGGGACGAGGAGCGGAGACGACGGAATCGACGTGACGTCACTTCGTCGGCGAGCGCTCCGTGATGGTCAGATCCAGGGGGAAGTCGATGGGACTGCGGGGGAACAGCAACCGACCGGCGGCATCGGCGGCGCTGCGGATGGCGTCGGCGACCGCGTCGGCCTGGGCGGCCGGAGCGTGCACGATCACCTCGTCGTGGAGGAAGAAGGCCAGGTGCGCGCGCCGCGCGAACACGGGCCCCGACGGCGTCGCCGCGTCGGCCGCGGCCACCGGCTCGAACCGGGCCAGCGCCAGGCGCAGCGCAGCCATCCACGACAGTGCCCATTCGGCGGCGGTTCCCTGGACCACGAAGTTGCGGGTGAAGCGTCCCCGGTCGCGGGCGGAGCGGCGTGCTCGTTCCTGCTCGCCGGGTTCGGCGTCGGGCAGGTAGGCCTGGTTCTGCGCCTGGTTCCATTCGGGCTCGGGGGCGGGGGAGGAGCGACCGAGCCACGTGGAGACCGTGCCGCCGCGCTCGCCCACCTGCGCGGCACCGTCCACGAGTGCCATGGCGCGGGGGAAGTTCTGCCGCAGCCGGGGCACCACCCGCCCGCTGTCACCGGTCGTGCCGCCGTACAGAGCGCCGAGCACACCGATCTTCGCCTCCTGGCGGCTGTCCACGATCCCCGCCTCGACGATCCCCGAGTAGAGGTCCTTGCCGGCGCCCGCCGCGACCATCGCCGGATCGGCGGACATCGCCGCGAGCACGCGCGGCTCCAGCTGTGAGACGTCGGCGCTGACCAGGCGCCAGCCGTCGTCGGCCCGCAGCGCCGGGCGCAGCTGCCGCGGGATCTGCAGAGCCCCGCCGCCGCTGGAGGCCCAGCGGCCGGTCACGACGCCCCCGGGAACGTAGACCGGCCGGTACCGGCCGTCGTGGACCCATTCCTCGAGCCAGGTCCAGCCGTTGGCGGTGAGCAGCCGCGACATCTTCTTGTAGCGCAGCAGCGGCTCGATCGCGGGGTGGTCGAAGCGGGTCAGCTCCCACTGCGAGGTCGATTCGACGTCGATCCCGGCGCGGTGCAGTGCGCGCAGCAGCCGGGGTGGCGAGTCGAGGCTCAGCTGCGGATCACCGAGGGCCGCGCGGACCTCCGCGGCGGCCTCCACCATCCCCGCCGGGCTCTGCCCTGCTGGGGGACGCGGCCCCATGGCATCGCGCAGGATCCGGTCGTGCTCGGCCGTGTCCCACGGGATCCCGGCGGCGTGCAGCTCGGCGGCGATCAGCGCGCCGGCCGATTCCGCGGCGACCAGCAGGCGCAGCCGCGCGGGGTCGATGGACCCGTCGACGGCGCGGCGCTGGCGAGCGAATTCGGCGAGCGCGGCCTCGATCTGGTGGGGAACGCCGTCGGTCCGGGCCGAGGAGTCCAGGTCGAACAGGGTCGCGCCGGCGCCTCTCTCCTCGCCGGCGCCGGGGTGCTGTTCGATCGGGACGTCCCAGGCTGTGGCCTCCCGGATCGCCTCCGGTTCCGCGACCAGCTGCGAATGGCGCAGGATCCGGTGGACCAGGCGCAGATCATGGCAGCGCTCGACGGTGACGCCCGCTGCGAGCGCGCGCGGGTACCAGGTCGCCGCGTCGCTCCACACCCAGCGGGGGCGTCGGTGCTCGCGGTGGGCGATGTGGGCGGGAAGCTCGTCGGCTCCCAGAGCGATGCGGTCGATCTCCTGCCCGTGCTCGTCGAGATCGACGATCACCACGTCACCGCCGCCGGCACGGCCGATGACGCACCAGGCGGGATCGGCGGTGCTGGTCACCAGCCTCTCTCGCGCCACTGCGGCAGCGAGGGCCGCTCGGCGCCGAGGGTGGTGTCGTCCCCGTGCCCGGGGTAGACCCAGGTCGCGTCCGGCAGCACATCGAAGATGCGCTCCTCGACGTCGTCGAGCAGCTGGAAGAAGCGCAGCGAGTCGTTCTCCGTGTTGCCCACGCCGCCGGGGAACAGGGAGTCGCCGGTGAACAGATGGTCGCCGGCCTCACCGCCGCGCCACAGCAGCGCGACGGACCCGGGGGTGTGGCCCCGCAGGGCAATCACCTCGAGGCGCTGCCGGCCGACCTCGAGCACGTCGCCGTGGGTCAGCTGCACATCCGTCGGCACGGCGATGGCAGGAGCGTCCTCCGCGCCGGCGGCCGTGCGGGCGCCGGTCGCGGAGACCAGCTCCTCGAGGGCGCCGACGTGGTCGTGGTGACGATGCGTGGTGACGATCGTGTCGAGTCGACCGGCGGAGCCGGCACCGGTGCGGGAGCCTGAGCCCTCGGCCACCAGTGCCTGCAGACGGTCGGCGTCGGCGGCCGCGTCGATCAGCAGCTGCGCGCCGGTGTCGCGGCAGGTGAGCAGATAGGCGTTGTTGTCCATCGGCCCCACGGAGGCCTTGCGGATCTCCAGAGCGGCGAAGGAGCGCAGCGCGCTTGGGCCGTGGGGTTCGACATGTCCGGTGTACTCGTTCTCAACCATGGCCCCAGTATGTCGCGGGGATCGGCAGATGTCGCGAGGATCTCCGGCGAACAGCTGTTCGAACGTCGCAGCGCGCTCGTAGGATGGAGCGGTGACTGAATCCCTCGTCGTTCGTGGTGCGCGCGAGCACAACCTCAAGAACATCGACATCGACATCCCCCGGAACCGCCTGGTGGTCTTCTCCGGGCTGTCCGGGTCCGGCAAGAGCTCCCTGGCGTTCGACACGATCTTCGCCGAGGGCCAGCGCCGGTACGTGGAGTCGCTGTCCGCCTATGCCCGGCAGTTCCTCGGCCAGATGGACAAGCCCTCCGTCGATCTCATCGAAGGGCTCTCGCCCGCGGTCTCCATCGACCAGAAGTCGACCAACCGCAACCCGCGCTCGACCGTCGGCACCATCACGGAGATCTACGACTACCTCCGCCTGCTGTTCTCCCGCACCGGCGTCCAGCACTGCCCGATCTGCGGCGAGGAGGTCAGCTCCTCCTCGGCCGAGCAGATCGTCGACTCCCTGCTGGAGCAGCCCGAGGGGACCCGCTTCCAGCTGCTGGCCCCCGTGGTCCAGGGCCGCAAGGGGGAGCACGTCGACCTCATCAGCTCGCTGCGCTCCCAGGGTTATGCCCGCGCCCGGATCGACGGGAAGACGCGGCGCCTGGACGAGGAGATCACGCTCGACAAGAAGTTCAAGCACACCATCGACGTGGTCGTGGACCGCCTGGCCGCCAAGCCCGATTCACGGCGCCGCCTGACCGACTCCGTCGAGACCGCGCTGCGCCTGGCCGACGGGCTCGTGGTGGTCGACTTCGTCGACGTCGACGAGGACTCCGAGGAGCGCACCCGCCGCTTCTCCGAGAAGCGCGCCTGCCCCAACGACCACCCGCTGGCCATCGACGACATCGAGCCGCGCACCTTCTCGTTCAACGCCCCCTATGGCGCCTGCCCCGAATGCACGGGCCTGGGCATGCGCCTCGAGGTCGACCCCGAGCTGGTGATCCCCGACGAGGACCTCAGCCTCGCCCAGGGAGCCATCGCGCCGTGGACCATGGGCTCTGCCGACCACCATCAGGAGGTCATGGCCGGGCTCGCCGAGGAGCTCAGCTTCTCGATGGACACCCCGTGGCGGGCCCTGCCGCAGCGCGCCAAGGAGGCGCTGCTGCACGGCAACGACTTCCAGGTCCACGTGCGCTACCGCAACCGGTTCGGACGCGAGCGCACCTATTCCACCGGTTTCGAGGGGATCCTGCACTTCCTCCAGCGCCGCCACTCCGACACCGAATCGGACTGGGCCAAGGAGCGCTACGAGCAGTTCATGCGCGAAGTGCCCTGCCCCACGTGCCAGGGCGCCCGGCTGCGCCCCGAGGTGCTCGCCGTGACCGTCGGCGGCCGCTCCATCGCCGAGGTGTGCGAGATGTCGATCCGCGACGCCCTCGAGTTCCACGAGGGCCTCCGGCTCGGGGTGCGCGAGGCCGCGATCGCCGACGAGGTGCTGCGGGAGATCCGCGCCCGCCTCGGCTTCCTGCTCGACGTGGGCCTGGACTACCTCACCCTGGCCCGCGCGGCCGGGACGCTCTCCGGCGGTGAGGCACAGCGCATCCGCCTGGCCACCCAGATCGGCTCCGGCCTGGTCGGTGTGCTGTACGTGCTCGACGAGCCCTCGATCGGTCTCCACCAGCGGGACAACGAGCGTCTCATCAAGACCCTCACCCGGCTGCGGGATCTCGGCAACACCCTGATCGTCGTCGAGCACGACGAGGACACACTGAACGCGGCGGACTGGGTGGTCGACTTCGGCCCGCTGGCCGGCGAGCACGGCGGCCAGGTCGTCCACTCCGGACCGGTCGAGGAGCTGCGGACGAACCCGCGCAGCCTGACCGGGCGCTACCTCTCCGGGGAGCTCGAGATCCCGCTGCCGCTGACCCGCCGCCCCGTGGACCGCCAGCGCATGATCAAGGTCGTCGCGCCCCGCGCCAACAACCTCACGGGCCAGGACGTCAGCTTCCCGCTCGGCGTGCTCACCGCCGTCAGCGGCGTCTCCGGCTCCGGAAAGTCGTCCCTGGTCAACGACGTGCTGTACTCCGTGCTGGCCAAGGAGCTCAACCGCGCCCGGATCGTGCCGGGACGGCACAAGCGCGTCACCGGCCTCGAGCACCTCGACAAGGTCGTCCACGTCGACCAGTCGCCCATCGGCCGCACCCCGCGCTCGAACCCCGCCACCTACACCGGGGTATGGGACCGGGTGCGCACCCTGTTCGCCCAGACCAACGAGGCGAAGGTGCGCGGGTACACCGCCGGGCGCTTCTCCTTCAACGTCAAGGGCGGCCGCTGCGAGGCCTGCTCGGGCGACGGCACCTTGAAGATCGAGATGAACTTCCTGCCCGACGTGTACGTCCAGTGCGAGGTGTGCAAGGGCCAGCGCTACAACCGCGAGACCCTCGAGGTGAAGTTCAAGGACAAGAACGTCGCCGAGGTGCTCGCGATGTCCATCGCCGAGGCGCTCGAGTTCTTCGACGCCGTCCCCGCGATCCGCCGCCAGATGCAGACGCTGGTGGACGTGGGCCTGGGCTACGTGAAGCTCGGCCAGTCCGCGACCACCCTCTCCGGCGGGGAGGCGCAGCGCGTCAAGCTCTCCGCCGAGCTGCACAAGCGCTCCAACGGGCGCACCATCTACGTGCTCGACGAGCCGACCACCGGCCTGCACTTCGAGGACGTGCGCAAGCTGCTCGAGGTGCTCGGCGGTCTCGTCGACAAGGGCAACACCGTGATCGTCATCGAGCACAATCTCGATGTCATCAAGACCGCCGACCACGTCATCGATCTGGGCCCCGACGGCGGCGCGGGCGGCGGCCGTATCGTCGCCACCGGCACCCCCGAACAGGTCGCCGCGGTCGAGGGCTCGTACACCGGCAACTTCCTCGCGCCCTTGCTGGCCTCCGGCCGCTCGAACCGGGTCGGCGTGCCGGCCGGGGCCTGATCCGCCATGGCCGACCCCGCCACCTACCGTCCCGCGACCGGGACCATCCCCACCCGGCCGGGGGTCTACCGGTTCCGCGACGAGCACGGCCGCGTGATCTACGTCGGCAAGGCGAAGAACCTCCGCCAGCGGCTGTCGAACTACTTCCAGGACCTCGCGGCCCTGCACGAGCGCACCCGGCGCATGGTCACCACCGCCGCCGGCGTGGAGTGGACAGTGGTCGGCACCGAGGTGGAGGCCCTCACCCTCGAGTACACGTGGATCAAGGAGTTCGACCCGCGGTTCAACGTCAAGTTCCGTGACGACAAGTCCTACCCGTATCTCGTGCTGACCATGGGGGAGAAGGTGCCGCGGGTGCACATCACCCGTCGTCCCCGCGCCAAGGGCGACCGCACCTTCGGTCCCTACCCCCAGGTCGGCGCGATCCGCGAGACCCTCGACCTGATGCTCCGGGTCTTCCCCGTCCGCTCCTGCACGCCCGGCGTGTACCGACGGGCCGAGCGCTCCGGGCGGCCCTGCCTGCTCGGCTTCATCGGCAAGTGCTCCGCGCCCTGCGTCGGGGACATCTCCCAGGACGAGCACCGCAAGCTCGCCGAGCAGTTCGCGGACTTCATGGCCGGCAACACCGCGACCTACACCCGCCGCATCGAGAAGCAGATGCGCGAGGCCGCCGCGGCCATGGACTACGAGACCGCCGCCGGGCTGCGCGATGACCTCGAAGCGCTGAACAAGGTCATGGAGAAGAACTCGGTCGTCCTCTCCGACGCCACCGACGCCGATCTGATCGGCCTCGCGCAGGACGAGCTCGAGGCGTCCGTCCAGGTCTTCCATGTCCGCGGCGGCCGGATCCGCGGCCAGCGCGGCTGGACCGCGGAGATCCTCGACGCCTCCACCGCCGGCGACCTGATCGAGCGGGCCGTGACCACCCTGTACACCGAGGGCGCCGCGCCCAAGGAGGTGCTGGTCCCGGTCCAGCCCACGAACCGTGACCAGGTGCTCGAACTGATCGGCAAGCAGGTGGATCTGCGGATCCCCCAGCGGGGTGAGAAGAAGAACCTGCTGTCGACCGTCACCGAGAACGCGCAGGAGGCGCTGCGGCTGCATCGGCTCAAGCGCTCCGGCGACCTCACCGCCCGCACCAAGGCCCTCGAGGACCTCGGCGAAGCCCTCGACCTGGCCGAGCCGCCGCTGCGCATCGAATGCTTCGACATCTCCCATTCCCACGGCACCAACGTCGTCGGCTCCCAGGTCGTGTTCGAGGACGGGCTGCCCAAGAAGAGCGAGTACCGCCGCTACTCCGTCACCGGTGACGCGGCGCGGGATGACACCGCCTCGATGTACGACGTCATCTCCCGCCGACTGAAGCACCACCTGAATCCGCCCGAGCAGACGGAGGAGGAGGCCCGCCGCTTCGCCTACCCGCCCTCGCTGATCCTCGTCGACGGCGGCCCGCCCCAGGTCGCTGCGGCCCAGCGCGCCTTCGACGACCTCGGCATCACCGACATCGCCCTGGCCGGCATCGCCAAGCGGCTGGAGGAGATCTGGCTGCCGGGCGACGACTATCCCGTGATCCTGCCGCGCACCAGCGAGGCCCTGTTCCTGGTCCAGCGCCTGCGCGACGAGGCTCACCGCTTCGCCATCACCTATCACCGCTCCAAGCGCGGGCGCGCCATGCAGGCCAGCGCCCTGGACGGCATTGCGGGGCTGGGCCCTGCCCGGCGCCGTGCTCTGCTCGACCGCTTCGTGACCGTCTCGGCGATCCGTCAGGCGTCCGAGGACGACCTCCAGCAGGTCGAGGGGATCGGTCCCGCGTTGGCCGCGCAGATCCTGGCCGCGCTACGATCCGACGAAGCGACGTCCACCGGAGCCGAGACCGGGAGCGCTTCCGCCGGTGACGCGGAGGCCGGGGAGGATGGCACGATCGACGTCGCGGTGGACATGGCGACCGGCGAGATCCTGGAGCGCTGATCCCCTCCGTCCCCAGCCCACGACCCCGGAAGGAATGCCTGGTGCACGACGAACCCCCGCTGGCCCCCCGCTCCGACACGATGGGCGACGTCGTCATCATCACCGGCCTGGCAGGTGCCGGCCGTGAGACCGCCGCCCACGCGCTCGAGGACATGGGCTGGTACGTCGTCTACAACATCGCGCCGCAGCTGATCAGCACGCTGTACGAGCTGCGCGCCTCCGCCGTGGGCCGCGAGAACCGTTTCGCCGTCGTCGTCGACCCCCGCTCCGGTCCGTTCTTCAACGAGCTCTCCGACGTGGTCGCCCAGCTGCGACGGGCCGATCTCCGCCTGCGCCTGCTGTTCCTGACCGCCGACGAGTCCACCCTCGTGCGCCGCTTCGACTCGGTGCGCCGCCCCCACCCGCTGCAGGGCGAGGAGGGCGTGCTGGAGGGGATACGCCGCGAACGGGAGATGCTCGCCCCGTACCGCCGGATGGCGGACCTGGTCATCGACACGTCTCCGTTGAACGTCCACGAGCTGACGATGAAGATGCGCAGCGTCTTCGGCACCAGTGACGAGCAGCGGCTGACCGTGACCATGCTGTCCTTCGGCTTCAAGTACGGCATCCCGCTGGAGGCGGACCACGTCAGCGACGTCCGCTTCATCCCCAACCCGTACTGGGTGCCCGAGCTGAAACCTCTGCGCGGGACCGACCAGGAGGTCGCGGACTTCGTCCTGGGGGATGCCAACGCCGCCGAGTTCGTCGACAGGTACCTCGAGATGATCATTCCCGTGCTGCGCGGCTACAGCGTCGAGAACAAGCACTTCACCACCTTGGCCATCGGGTGCACCGGCGGCAAGCATCGCTCGGTCGCCATCGCCGACCGGATCGGCGACTCGCTGCGCGGAGCCGGCCACGCCGTGCGCATCCGCCACCGTGATCTGGGGCGGGAATGAGCATCGCCGCCCGCTCCGGGCGCCGCCATCTGCGCGGCGCCGACCGTTCCGGCAGAGCCCGGCGCGGACGCATCGGAGACCCCCAGCGGCCTCTGCGCGTCGTCGCCCTCGGCGGCGGGCACGGCCTGGCCGCGAACCTGCGGGCGCTGCGCCTGCTGACCGACGACATCACGGCCGTGGTCACCGTCGCCGACAACGGCGGCTCCTCCGGCAGGATCCGCACCGAGATGCCCGTGCTGCCTCCGGGCGACCTGCGGATGGCGCTGGCCGCCCTGTGCGAGGACTCCGACTGGGGTTCGATCTGGGGTGACGTCATCCAGCACCGGTTCGCCACCGACGGCGAGCTCGACGGCCATTCGCTCGGCAACCTGCTGATCGTGGCGCTGTGGCAGATCCTCGACGACCCGGTCGAAGGGCTCGACCAGATGGCCGAGCTGCTCGGCGCGCGGGGGCGGGTCCTGCCGATGGCGCTGGAGCCCCTGGACATCGAGGCCGACGTGCGGTCCGCGGACGGGCAGCTGCGCACCGTCGCCGGCCAGTGGCAGGTCGCGACCGCCGACGGACGGGTCGAGGGCCTGCGGCTGACGCCGCCGCGGCCGCAGGTGGCGGAGGACGTGATCGAGGCGCTGGGCCGGGCCGACTGGATCATCGTCGGCCCGGGATCCTGGTACACCTCGGTGCTGCCGCACCTGATGATCCCGGAGATCGCCGAGGCCATCCGCAGCAGCCCGGCGCGACGGTGCATCACCACGAACCTGTCGGTGGGCGCACAGGAGGCCGAGGGCATGACGAGCCTGGACCTGCTGGACGTGCTGCTCGAGCACGCCGACGGGACCCGGTTCGACGCCCTGGTCGCCGACCCCACCGCCCTCGGGGACGCGCTCGCGCTGGCCCAGTCCGCCGAGTCGCGTGGGATCCGCGCGCTGCTGCGCCAGGTCAGCGTCGGCGACGGCCTCCCGCATCACGACCCGGTGCGCCTGGCCGCGGCCTACCGCGATCTGTTCGACGACGCCTACGGTGACGTCGAGCCGGCCCGGTCCGAGAACCACGGCGCGGCCGGAGCCGACGCCGAATCCAGCGAGGAGGACCTGCATGGCACTGACCGGTGATGCCAAGGAGGAGCTGAGCCGCCTCGAGGTGACCCGCCCCTCGGCACGGAAGGCCGAGGCGGCCGCGATGCTGCGCTTCGCCGGCGGACTGCACATGGTCGCCGGGCGCGTCGTGGTCGAGGCGGAGCTGGACTCCGCCTCGGTCGCGCGGCGGTTGCACGCCATCATCTCCGACATGTACGGCCACCGCGCCGAGCTCGCGGTGCTCGCCCCGTCGGGGATACGCCGCACCAGCCGCTACGTGGTGCGGGTCGACCGCGAAGGCGGCATGCTCGCCCGGCAGGCGGGTCTGCTCGACGGCCGCGGCCGTCCCGTGCGTGGGATGCCGCCGTTCGTGGTGGGAGGCGCCACCGTCGACGCCGAGGCCGCGTGGCGCGGCGCGTTCCTGGCGCGCGGCACCCTGACCGAACCGGGCCGCTCCGCCGCCCTCGAGCTCTCCTGCCCGGGCCCGGAGGTGGCGCTGGCGATGGTCGGTGCGGCCCGTCGCCTCGGCGTGGCCTCGAAGGCCCGCGAAGCCCGTGGCGCGGATCGCGTCGTCCTGCGCGACGGCGAGGCCATCTCCGCGCTGCTGAGCCACATGGGCGCCCGCCAGACCGTGCTGAGCTGGGAGGACCGCCGGACCACCCGCGAGGTCAAGGCGACCGCGCATCGGCTGGCCAACTTCGATGACGCCAATCTGCGGCGCTCGGCGCGGGCCGCCGTGGCCGCCGGTCAGCGCGTCCAGCGCGCGCTGGAGATCCTGGGGGACGAGGTGCCGGAGCACCTGCAGGCCGCCGGGCGCCTGCGCCTGGAGAACCGGCAGGCGAGTCTCGAGGAGCTCGGTCGCCTGGCCGATCCGCCGCTCACGAAGGACGCCGTGGCCGGTCGGATCCGGCGTCTGCTGGCGATGGCGGACAAGCGCGCCGAGGAGCTGGGACTGCCCGGGACGGAGGACGGAGTGGACGAGGAGCGGTTGCCCCCGTCGCCCGACCCGGGGCATTGATACGATCATCCCGGTCGTCGGTCACAGCCGGCGCCGTCCGAGCGTACGAGGGCGTGCGCGCCACTGTCCATATTTCGCAGATCCCCTGTGAATCTAGGAGGAACCGTGACCATTAAGGTCGGAATCAACGGGTTCGGTCGTATCGGGCGCAATTACCTGCGCGCCGCGCTCGAGCAGAAGGCAGACATCCAGATCGTCGGCGTCAACGACCTGACGGACAACGCCACGCTCGCCAACCTCATCAAGTACGACTCGATCGGTGGCGTCCTGCCCTACGAGGTCTCCCACGACGAGAACTCCATCACCGTCGGCGAGAACACCTTCCGCGCCTTCGCCGAGCGCGATCCCAAGAACATCCCGTGGGGAGAGATCGGCGCCGACGTCGTCATCGAATCCACGGGCATCTTCACCGACGCCGAGAAGGCCAAGGCCCACATCGAGGCCGGCGCCAAGAAGGTCATCATCTCCGCTCCGGCGAAGAACGAGGACGCGACCTTCGTCATCGGTGTGAACGAGGGTGACTACGACCCCGAGACCCAGCACATCGTCTCCAACGCGTCCTGCACCACCAACAGCCTCGCTCCCGTGGCCAAGGTGCTGAACGACGAGTTCGGGATCGTCAAGGGCCTGATGACCACGATCCACGCCTACACCTCCGACCAGGTGCTGCAGGACGGCCCCCACAAGGATCCGCGCCGTGCGCGGGCCGCCGCCCTGAACATCGTCCCGACCACCACCGGTGCGGCCAAGGCCGTGGCGCTGGTGCTCCCGGAGCTCAAGGGCAAGCTCGACGGCTACTCGCTGCGTGTGCCGGTCCCCACCGGCTCGATCACGGACCTCACCTTCGAGGCGTCCCGCGAGATCACCGCCGAGGAGGTCAACGCCGCGGTGAAGAAGGCTGCCGAGGGTCCCCTCAAGGGCGTCCTGCGCTACACCGAGGACCCGATCGTCTCCAAGGACATCGAGGGTGACCCGCACTCCTCGATCTTCGACGCGCAGCTGACCAAGGTCATCGGCAACCAGGTGAAGGTCTTCACCTGGTACGACAACGAGTGGGGCTTCTCGAACCGCCTCGTCGAGCTCTCGCAGCTCGTGGGCAAGTCCCTCTGATCCACCCGTCGTCCCCGGACGACCAAGGACCCGCCCCGGAGCCCGCCGGTCACCACCCCGAGGGGTCGGTGTCCGGCGGGCTCCGCTCGTCCCGCTCGCGCCGCCACGGCCACGAACAGAAGGAACCACCACAGTGCTGAAGACCATCGACTCGCTCGGAGAGCTGCGCGGCAAGCGCGTGCTCGTGCGAGCAGACCTCAACGTCCCGCTGGACGGCACCACCATCACCGACGACGGCCGCATCCGCGCCGCGCTGCCCACCCTGACCCGGCTCAGCGAGGCCGGCGCGCGCGTCGTGGTCATCTCCCACCTCGGCCGCCCCAAGGGCGAGCCGGAGGACAAGTACTCCCTGAAGCCCGTCGTCGGCCGCCTCGGCGAGCTGATCGGCCAGGACGTCGCCTTCGCCACCGACACCATCGGCGATTCCGCACGTGAGGTCGTCGGCGGCCTGCAGGACGGCCAGGTCGCCGTGCTGGAGAACCTGCGCTTCAACCCGGGCGAGACCGCGAAGGCCGATGGCGAGCGCCACGTCTTCGCGCAGGCCCTGGCCTCTCTCGGCGACGCGTTCGTCTCCGACGGGTTCGGCGTCGTCCACCGCAAGCAGGCCTCCGTCTACGAGCTGGCGACCCTGCTGCCCTCGGCCGCGGGCCAGCTCGTTCTCGGGGAGGTCGAATCCCTGCGCAAGGTGACCGACGACCCCGAGCGCCCCTTCGTCGTCGTGCTCGGCGGGGCGAAGGTCGCCGACAAGCTCGGTGTCATCGACACCCTGCTCGGCAAGGCCGACCGCATCCTGATCGGCGGCGGCATGGCCTACACCTTCCAGAAGGCCAAGGGTCTCGAGGTGGGCCAGTCGCTGCTGGACGAGAGCAAGCTCGACGTGGTGCGCGAGTACATGCGGCGCGCCGAGGACCAGGGCGTGGAGCTCGTCCTGCCCGTCGACACGGTGGTGGCCCCCGAGTTCTCGGCCGATGCCCCCGCGACCGTGGTGCCGGTCGACCAGATCCCCTCGGACCAGGAGGGCATGGACATCGGCCCGGAGACGGCGAAGCTGTTCGGACAGAAGATCTCCGACGCGGCGACCGTGTTCTGGAACGGCCCCATGGGTGTGTTCGAGTTCGAGGCGTTCGCGGCCGGTACCAAGGCCGTCGCCGAGCATCTCGCGACCGCCGAGGGATACACCGTGGTCGGTGGGGGAGACTCCGCCTCCGCGGTCCGCAATCTCGGATTCGACGAATCCCGTTTCTCGCACATCTCCACCGGCGGCGGCGCGAGCCTCGAACTCATCGAGGGCCAGGAACTGCCGGGAATCTCGATCCTCGAGGAGGGCACCAAGTGAGCACCCGTACCCCGCTGATGGCGGGCAACTGGAAGATGAACCTGGACTGGAAGCAGGCGCTGGCCCTGGTCGAGGACCTCGGTGATCAGCTCAAGGGCATCGACACCGACGCGGTCGAGACCGTCGTGCTGCCGCCCTTCGTCGACATCCGCACCGTCCAGACCGCGGTCGACGCCGGGAAGCTCCCCCTCGCCTACGGCGCACAGGACCTCTCCGAGCACGAGTCCGGTGCCTACACCGGCGAGGTCTCCGGGCCCATGCTGAAGGCACTGGGCTGCAGCTACGTGGCCGTCGGCCACTCCGAGCGCCGCCAGCACCACGGTGAGGACGAGAAGGTCACCAATGCCAAGGTGAAGGCCGCCTTCGCCGCCGGACTGACCCCGATCCTGTGCGTCGGCGAGCCGCTCGAGGAGCGCCAGGCCGGCAAGCACGTCGAGTACACCCTCGCCCAGGTCGAGGGCGGCATCGACGGCCTGACCGCCGACCAGGCCCGGCAGATCGTCATCGCCTACGAGCCCGTGTGGGCCATCGGCACCGGCGAGGTCGCCACCCCGGACGACGCGCAGGAGGTGTGCGCCGCGATCCGCGAGGCGCTGCGCCGCCTGCAGGGCGACGAGGTCGCCGAGGCCGTCCGCGTGCTGTACGGCGGCAGCGTCAAGTCCTCCAACGTCGTCGAGCTGATGGGCAAGGAGGACGTCGACGGCGCTCTCGTCGGCGGCGCCTCGCTCAAGGCCGAGGAGTTCGCCAAGATCGCCGGCTACAACGCCGGAGTCTGAGCGAGCGAGACTGGCACCACGCGGGCCGGGCCTTCGAGAGGCCCGGCCCGTGCCGTATGCTGGATCGGTCCTCCTGTCTCCGTGGAAGGTATCGCCCCTCGTGGATCTGCCCCTGCTGAAGCTCATCCTTCAGATCCTGCTGGCCGTCACCAGTCTGCTGGCCATCATGCTCGTCCTCCTGCACAAGGGGCGCGGCGGCGGCCTCTCCGACATGTTCGGCGGCGGTGTGTCGTCCTCGGCCAGCGCCTCCGGTGTCGCCGAGCGCAACCTGAACCGGCTCACCGTCACCGTCGCGGTGGTGTGGGGCCTGTGCTGCGTCGCCCTCGGCATCCTGGAACGCATGCTCTGAACGTGCTGCGCGCACATTCCTGAACTCTCCGAGAGGGCCGGTCACCGCTACGGTGATCGGCCCTCTTGCTCGTCGCGTGCGTCCGGCCTCGTGGAGGGGCCGTGGGTCCGAGATTGCAGAGAGGGCCGGTCACCATGGTGGTGACCGGCCCTCCGGGAGCAGGGGGGCTCAGAGCTTCTCGGCGGCGGCGCTGTCCAGGAACCAGGTGGTGGACTCGAGGCCCCGCACCGCAGAGGCCGGGACGGGCCACGGATCGATCTCGCCGTGGGCCCTCGCGACCGCCTCGGCCTTGTCCCCGCCGGCGACCAGGAAGGCCACGTGACGCGAGGAGTTCAGCACGGGCCAGGGCAGGGAGATCCGCTCCGGCGGCGGCTTGGGCGAGTTCTTCACCGCGACCGCACTGGCTCCTGCCTGCCGCTGGTCAGGGTGCTCGGGGAACAGCGAGGCGACGTGACCGTCGGGCCCGACGCCCAGCAGCAGCACGTCGAAGAACGCGCGGCCTCGGGTGCGGAACGGCTCGTCGCCACCGGCCTGGTCGAGCTGCTGCCCGTACCACGCGGCGGCCTCGTCCAGCGACATGCCGTCGGCGGGGGAGGGCATGACGTGGATGTTGCGTGCCGGCAGCCCGGCCTCCTGGAGAGGCTCCAGGAACGAGGAGCGCACGGCGACCTCGTTGCGGTCGCTCGAGTCGGTGTCCACGAAGCGCTCGTCGCCCCACCAGATATGCAGGCGGGAGACGTCCGCCCCGGCCGAGGACAGCGCCCCCGGCAGGGCCGCGGCGGTCTTCGTGCCGACCGAACCGCCGGTGACCACCAGATGCGCCGCCTGGCGCTGGGCGAGGGCGTCCGCGAGCTGTGAGGCGACGGCTTCCGCGGCCGCGGTCGCGACCGTGGAGGCGTCCTCGAGGACCCGGTCGGTGGCCTCCGGCTTTCCCCGCGCGTAGGTGCCGAAATCGTCGATCCCGCTGAAGGCGCTGGCGAGGACCTCGCCGTAGACCTCGTCGGGATTCAGCCGGCGCAGCTCCTCGGACAGCAGCTCGCTGAGCGTGCGGCGGGGCATCGTCACATGCTGGCCGCTCTGATCGCCCGGGAGGTTCATCACGATCGAGTCGTCGCTGGTGCGGACGAGCTCGATCGTGCCGTCCTCGCGGTGCAGACGCACGCCCCGCACGGAGGGGCCCTCCGAGACCTCACCGGCCGGCTCGACCGTGCGGACATCGACGCCGAGGGTGTGCTCGAGCCAGGCGGCCATCAGCACCACCGAGGGGTCCTCGGCGCTGCCGGAGACCTCCACCAGCTTCGGGGTCGAGATCGGGGGCACCTCGTAGGCGCTGGCGACGAGCCCGCGCCACCGGGTCAGCCTCGACCACGAGAGGTCGGAGTCCCCGCTGGCGTAGCCACGGCGCAGACGCTTGAGGGTGGCCAGCGGGCTGGAGCAGGCCGCGGCGTCGGTGATCCGGCGCTGCGACATGGAGCCCAGCACGTCGTGGACGGGGGAGGACGGGGCGCTCTCCGGCCACCAGGTGACGATCGGGGCGTCCGGCAGCAGCAGCGCCATCACCAGCGTGTCCAGCGAGTACATGATGTCCCCGCGGGCGCGGAGGATCACGATCTCGCCGGCGCCGGCGTCACGGCCCACGCGGATCTCCGCGTCCAGTCCCGAGGCCTCGGCCTCCGGGTCGACGTCGAGAACGAGGACCCGGGCGGGGTGCTCGTGACTGGCGCGCACGGCCGCCTCGAGAGGATCCTCGACATCTCCGGTGGAGATGATGATCAGCGTGAGCACCCGGCCGATGGTGTTCGCGCCGAAGGTCTCCCGCATCTCGATCATCTTCTTGTCGATGGCCGAGGCGGTGGTGTCTGTCAGGGTGGTGATCACGGTCGCCTCCAGGTACGTCCGTCACGGGCGAGCATCTCGTGGGCGGTGTCGGGCCCCCAGGTGCCGGGGCGGTAGGGCGCCGGCTCGAGGTTCTCCGACCAGAACTCGGTGATGGGATCGAGGATCCGCCAGGAGAGCTCGACCTCCTTCTGCCGGGGGAACAGCGGCGGATCGCCCAGCAGGAGATCCAGGATCAGCCGCTCGTAGGCCTCCGGGGACTCCTCCGTGAAGTTCATGCCGTAGGCGAAGTCCATCGTCACGTCCCGCACCTCCATCTGGGTGCCGGGGACCTTGGAGCCGAAGCGCATGGTCACGCCCTCGTCCGGCTGGACGCGGATGACGATCGCATTCTGGCCGAGGTTCGCGGTATCGGTGGAGCGGAACGGGAGGAACGGCGCGCGCTTGAACACGACCGCGATCTCCGTGACCCGCCGGCCCAGCCGCTTGCCGGCGCGCAGGTAGAACGGCACGCCCGCCCAGCGCCGCGTGGCGATGTCGAGCCTCATCGCGGCGAAGGTCTCCGTGGTCGAATCCGCGGGGATGCCCTCCTCCTCGCGGTAGGGGCGCACCTCCTCGCCGCCCTGCCAGCCGCCCACGTACTGCCCGCGGGCGGTGTGCGCGGCGAGATCCTCGGGCAGCTCGATCGCGGCGAGCACCTTTTCCTTCTCCGCCCGCAGGTCGGAGGCACGGAAGGAGACCGGCTCCTCCATCGCCGTCAGCGCGAGCAGCTGCAGCAGGTGGTTCTGGATGACGTCCCGCGCGGTGCCGATGCCGTCGTAGTACCCGGCCCGGGACCCGATGCCGATGTCCTCGGCCATCGTGATCTGGACGTGGTCGACATAGCTCGCGTTCCACACCGGCTCATAGAGCTGGTTGGCGAAGCGCAGCGCCATGATGTTCTGGACGGTCTCCTTGCCCAGGTAATGGTCGATGCGGAAGACGTCCTCCGGGCGGAACACCTTCTCGACCACGTCGTTGAGCTCGCGCGCGGAGGCGAGGTCGTGGCCGAAGGGCTTCTCGATGATCACGCGGCGCCAGGAGCCGTCCCGCGGGGTGTTCAGTCCCGAATCGGCGAGCTGACCGCAGACCTTCGGGAAGGCGTCCGGCGGGATCGAGAGGTAGAAGGCGTGGTTGCCGCCGGTCCCGCGGGTGCGGTCCAGCTCGCCGACGACCTCGGTGAGGCGCTCGAACGCCGCGGAGTCGTCGAACGTGCCGGTCACGAAGCGCAGCCCGCCGCGGAGCTGCTCGAAGACGCTCTCCGAGAAGCCGGTGCGGGAGTGCTCGGAGACGCTCTTGCGCACGTACTCGGCGAAGTCCTCGTCGGACCATTCGCGGCGCCCGAACCCGACCAGGCCGAAGCTGGCCGGCAGCAGTCCGCGGTGGGTGAGGTCATAGATGGCAGGCAGGAGCTTCTTGCGGGCGAGGTCGCCGGTGACGCCGAACATCACCATGGAGCTCGGCCCGGCGATGAGCGGCAGCCGGCGGTCGCGGGGGTCACGCAGGGGGTTGGCGATCTCCGGTGTCTCGGCCCCTGCCGGAGGAGTGCTGGTATCGGTCACGATCGTCCTTTCTCGGACACGGACGGCGAGAGCACGGCCTGCCCCAGCGGGCGCGGCCGTGCTCTCGGAGAACTCAGGCTCGGGTGTCGTCGATGGTCGCCGACACGGTGTCGATGAGCTCCTGCCAGGACTTCTCGAACTTCTCGACGCCCTCGCGCTCGAGCAGCGCGAACACGTCGGCCAGGTCGACCCCGGCCTCCTCGACGCGCTCCAGGACGCTCTCACCCGTCTTGGCGGTCTCGGCGTTCAGCGCGGCCTTGGGCTCGGAGTGCTCGGCGACGGCCTCCAGCGTCTTCTCCGGCATGGTGTTCACGCACGGATCGGCGACGAGGTTGTCGACGTAGAGCGTGTCGGGGTAGTCGGGGTTCTTGACCCCTGTCGAGGCCCAGAGCGGGCGCTGCACGTTCGCGCCCTTGTCCTTGAGAGCCGCGAAGCGCTCCTGCCCGAAGGCGGTGAGGTACTCGCCGAAGGCGGCCTGGGCGTTGGCGACGCCGGCGGAGCCGCGCAGCGTCTCGGCCTCGCCCCCGAGCGCCTCGAGGCGCTTGTCGATCTCGGCATCGACGCGGGAGACGAAGAACGAGGCGACGGAGTAGATCTTCGAGAGGTCCTTGCCCGCCTCGGCGGCCTGCTCCAGGCCGGCGAGGTAGGCCTCCATGACCTCCTGGTAGCGGGCCACGGAGAAGATCAGGGTGACGTTGACGCTGATGCCCTCGGCGATGGTGGCGGTGATCGCCGGCAGGCCCGCCTCGGTCGCGGGGATCTTGACGAACAGGTTCTCCCGGTCGACCAGGTCGCGCAGCCGCTTGGCCTGCTCGATGGTCTTGTCGGTGTCGTGGGCCAGCCGCGGGTCGACCTCGATGCTGACGCGTCCGTCCACGCCGCCGGTGGCCTCGTGCACGCCCTGGAAGAGGTCGCAGGCGCTGCGCACGTCGTCGGTGGTGACGACCTCGAGGACGCCGTCGACGTCCTTGCCCTCACCGGCCAGGCGAGCGATGTCGTCGTCGTACTCGGAGCGGCCGGAGATCGCGGCCTGGAAGATCGAGGGGTTCGTGGTGACGCCCACCACGTTGCGGGTATCGATCAGTTCCTGCAGGTTGCCGGAGGTCATCCGCTGGCGGGAGAGGTCGTCGAGCCAGATGGAGACGCCGGCGTCGGACAGGGCCTGGGTGCGGGGATTCTGAGTCATGTGCATATCCTTCCGGACGCTGCGCGCCCTGTGTCGAACTGCTGTCGTCGTCTAACGCTGGTCGGGCCGGATTTCTTCCAGCCAGGGGCGGGTGCGGGGCAGGACCCGTGGGCCCCGCCCCGCACCGGTCAGGCGCCGGCGGCCGCGAGGGACTCCTTGGCGGCGGCGATGACCGCCTCCGGGGTGAAGCCGTACTCGCGGAACAGCGTCTTGGCGTCGGCCGAGGCACCGTAGTGCTCGAGCGAGACGGCCCGGCCGTGGGCGCCGAGGAAGCGGTACCAGGGCATCGCGATCCCGGCCTCGACGCTGACGCGGGCGGTGACCGCCGAGGGCAGGACGGACTCCTTGTACTCCTCGTCCTGTTCGTCGAACCACTCCACGGACGGCATCGAGACCAGCCGGGTGGCGATCCCCTCGGCCTCGAGCTGCTTCTGGGCCTCGGCGGCGTACTGCACCTCGGAGCCGGTGCCGATCAGGATCACCTGAGGAGTGCCGGAGGAGGCCTCCTTCATCACGTAGGCGCCCTTGGCCAGCCCGTCGGCGCCCGCGTACTCCGAGCGGTCGAAGGTCGGCATGGCCTGACGGCTGAGGATCAGCCCGACGGGCCCGCTGTCCCGCTCGAGCAGAGCCTTCCAGGCCTGCGCGGTCTCATTGGCATCCGCCGGACGCACGATCGAGAGGTTCGGGATCGCCCGGTAGGCGGCCAGGTGCTCGACAGGCTGGTGCGTGGGGCCGTCCTCGCCCAGACCGATCGAGTCGTGGGTCCACACGTAGGTGGCGGGGACCTTCATCAGCGAGGCGAGGCGCACGGCGCCGCGCATGTAGTCGGCGAACTGGAAGAAGGTGCCGCCGTAGGGACGCGTGAGGCCGTGCAGCGAGATCCCCGAGAGGATCGCGCCCATCCCGTGCTCGCGGATGCCGAAGTGCAGCGTACGGCCGTACTCGTCACCGGCGAACTGCTCCGAGCTGTACTCCTCGGGCAGGAACGACGGCTCGCCCTTCATGGTGGTGTTGTTCGAGCCCGCGAGGTCGGCGCTGCCACCCCACAGCTCGGGCATGACCGGGGCCAGCTCGGCGAGGATCTTGCCGGAGGCGGCGCGGGTGGCGATGCCCTTCTCGTCGGCCTCGAAGGCCGGGAACGCCTCGGCGAAGCCCTCGGGCAGCTCACGCGCGACCAGGCGGTCCAGCAGCGTCGCCCGCTCGGGGTTCGCGGAGCGCCAGGCCTGGTAGCCCTCGTCCCACTCGGACTTGGCCGTCGCGGCGCGCTCGGCGAGCGAGCGGGTGCGGGCGAGCACGTCCTCGTCCACCTGGAACGACTTCTCGGGGTCGAAGCCGATGGCTTCCTTCAGCCCGGCGACGGCGTCGGAGCCGAGCTTGGCCCCGTGGACGCTGTGGCTGCCGGCGAGCTCCGGGATCGGCCAGCCGATGACGGTGCGCAGCCGGATGAAGGTCGGCTTGTCGGTGACCTTCTGGGCCTCGAGGATCTCGGCCTTGAGCGCGGCCACGTCCTCGAGGTAGCTCTCGCCGCCCTGGGTCCAGTCCACGGTGCGCACGTCCCAGCCGTAGGCCTCGTAGCGAGCGGTGGTGTCCTCGGTGAAGGCGATCGAGGTGTCGCCCTCGATGGAGATCTCGTTGTCGTCCCACAGGACGATGAGGTTGCCCAGCTTCTGGGTGCCGGCCAGCGAGCTGGCCTCGCTGCTGACGCCCTCCTGGAGATCGCCGTCGGAGGCGATCACATAGGTGAAGTGGTCGAACGGGCTGGTGCCCGGCGCGGCCTCGGGGTCCAGCAGGCCGCGCTCGCGACGCTGGGCCATGGCCATGCCGACGGCGGAGGAGATGCCCTGGCCGAGCGGGCCGGTGGTGATCTCCACGCCCTTGGTGTGGAAGTTCTCCGGGTGGCCGGGGGTCTTGGAGCCCCAGGTGCGCAGCCCCTCGATGTCCTCCAGCTCGAGCCCGAAGCCGCCGAGGTAGAGCTGGATGTACTGGGTCAGGCTGGAGTGGCCGGCCGAGAGCACGAAGCGATCGCGACCGAGCCAGTCCGGGTCGGTCGGATCGTGCCGCATGACGTCCTGGTAGAGCAGGTATGCGGCGGGGGCCAGGCTGATGGCCGTGCCGGGGTGCCCGTTGCCGACCTTCTCCACCGCATCGGCGGCGAGGACGCGCACGGTGTCCACTGCGCGCTTGTCCAGGTCGGTCCAACCCTCCGGGGCCTTGAACGTATCGGTCACGTCGATTGCTTCCTTTCGCCGGGTAGCGGCCGCAGCGGCCGCGCGGATCGATGGCTCCGGCAGGCATCCCCGACAAGCATCCTTCGACGTGGTCAGTTCCTGCCCGAAGCGACGCGTCCCACCTTAGTGCTGGTCGAGACCGATGATGGACCTCGTCCAGCCGGTTGCCGCGAAGATCCCTCGCAGCGGCGGCCGACGGTGCCCTGCCTCACCCCGCCGGTGACTGCGACAGCGGCGGGCGAGCACATAGACTGGCCGGGTTCATGCGACGGTCCCGTCGCGCTCAGGAGGAAGGACGGTGGGCGGTGACCGCCACCCAGGGAGCTTCGACCCGGGACGCCGGCACGGGGGGTGACCCCGCTGCGCAGCGCACGGCAGGTTCCGTGATCCGGGCCTACGTGGCGCTGACCAAGCCCCGCATCATCGAGCTGCTGCTGATCACCACCATCCCCACGATGTTCCTGGCCGCGGGCGGGTTCCCCTCGGCGTGGCTGATCCTGACGACCATGATCGGCGGCTACCTGGCCGCCGGCGGCGCGAACGCGCTGAACATGTACCTCGACCGCGACATCGACGCGCGCATGAAGCGAACCCGGAACCGGCCGCTGGTGACCGGTGAGATCAGCCCGCGCGCCGGCCTGATCTTCGGCATCGCCCTGTCGCTGCTGTCCGGGGTATGGCTGGGCCTGCTGGTGAACTGGGCCTCCGCCGGCCTCGCCCTCGTCGCGATCGTGCTCTACGTGGTCTTCTACACGATGATCCTCAAGCGCCGCACGAGCCAGAACATCGTCTGGGGCGGCGTGGCCGGGTGCATGCCGGTGCTGATCGGCTGGTCGGCGGTGACCGGCACGGTGTCCTGGACGGCGGTGCTGCTGTTCCTGGTGATCTTCTTCTGGACCCCGCCGCACTACTGGCCGCTGGCCGAGAAGTTCAGCCAGGACTACGCCGATGCGGGCGTGCCGATGCTGCCGGTGGTGGCCTCCCGCGTGAGCGTCGCCCGCCAGATGATCATGCACACCCTGCTGATGATCGCCGCGAGCCTGGCGATCATCCCGCTGGGCCATACCGGATGGGTCTACGGCGTCAGCGCCGTCGCCGCCGGAGCCTGGTTCGCGTTCCTCGTGATCCGCTACGCCGTCCGGGTCCACCGTGGCCTGACCGGCAGGAAGCTCGGCCCGATGGTCGTCTTCCACGGCTCGATCACCTACCTGACCCTGCTCTTCGTCGCCCTGGCGATCGATCCCTTCGTCCGGCTGTGACCGAGCGCGGCGGTCGCCGACCCACCGGGGAGCCGACGCTGCGCCCCGGCGACCGCCGGATCCTCGAGCAGTACCTGAGCCATCTGCGGATCGAGCGGGGACTGTCCGCGAACACCCTCGCCGCCTACCGGCGCGACCTGGAACGCTACCTCCGCGATCTCGCGCAGGACGACATCGATCCCGCCGCCGTGGAGCCCGGGCGGCTCGCCGGATGGCTCCAGACCCTGCGGACCGGGGCCGACGGCGGCACCGCTCTGTCACCGTCCTCCGCAGCCCGCTCCCTCGCCGCCGTGCGCGGACTGCATGCCTTCCTCGACGCCGAGCGCGTCTCGAACACCGGGGACCCGTCCCGCCTGGTCCCCACCCCCTCCCTGCCCGGACGGCTCCCTCACCCCTTGACCATCGAGCAGGTCGAGGCGCTGCTGGAGGCGGCCGGACGCCCCGGGACCGGACGTGACGCCACCGAACGGGCCCTGCGCGACCGGGCACTGCTCGAGGTCCTCTACGGCACCGGCGCGCGCATCTCCGAGGCCACGGGCCTCGACCTCGACGACATCGATCGCGAGCAGCGGGCGGCGATCCTGCGCGGCAAGGGCGACAAGCAGCGCGTGGTGCCCGTCGGCCGGTACGCCCTGGACGCGCTGGATGCCTACCTCACCCGCGGCCGCCCGGTCCTCGCCGGCCGGGGGACGGGCACCCCGGCCGTCTTCCTCGGCTCGCGGGGGACCCGGCTGACCCGACAGGCCGCCTGGCAGGTGATCCAGCGCGTGGCCGGCGATGCGGATCTCGGCGAGCTGACCGAGCCCATCAGTCCCCACACGCTGCGCCACTCCTATGCGACCCACCTCCTGCACGGGGGAGCGGACGTGCGCAGCGTGCAGGAGCTGCTGGGTCATGCCTCGGTCACCACGACGCAGCTGTACACGCAGGTCACAGTGGATTCGCTGCGAGAGACACACGCCGGTGCCCACCCCCGGGCGCGACGGGGGGCTTAGACTTGTCCGGCACGAGGACCCCGCACGAGAACGACGACCGTCCCGCCCCGCGCACCAGCACTCGGGGCCGGCACCCACAGCCGGCTCTGCCCGGGCCATGGCCGGTCGCGAGCCGGTCCCTCGGCGGGCCGCCCCGCACCAGAGAACGACGCCGACGACAGGACAACGACGTGAGCTCGACTTCCGACCAGCAGCTGGACATCGATCTCGGTCCCACCGGCCGCCCGATGCCGGAGCTGCCGGAGCCAGCCCCGCTCGACGGTCACGGACCGGCCCGGGTCATCTCGATGGTGAACCAGAAGGGCGGGGTGGGGAAGACCACCAGCGTCATCAACCTCGGCGCGGCCCTCGCGGAGCTCGGCCGCAAGGTCCTGCTGGTCGACCTCGATCCGCAGGGCGCCCTCAGCGCCGGCACCGGGGTCAACCCGTACGAGCTCGACGTGACCGTCTACAACCTGCTGATGGAGCGCGGTCACGACGTCCATGACGTCATCCAGTCCACCGGCACCGAGGACCTCGACGTGCTGCCGGCGAACATCGACCTCTCGGCCGCCGAGGTCACCCTGGTCAACGAGGTGGCGCGCGAGATGGCCCTGGCCCGCGTGCTGCGCCCCGTCGCGGACGAGTACGACGTGATCATCATCGACTGCCAGCCCTCCCTGGGGCTGCTGACAGTCAACGCCCTGGCGGCCAGCCATGGCGTGATCATCCCGCTCGAGGCCGAGTACTTCGCGCTGCGCGGCGTGGCGCTGCTGGTGGAGACCATCGAGAAGGTGCAGGACCGCATCAACCCCAAGCTCGAGATGGACGGCATCCTCATCACGATGTTCGACCCGCGCACGCTCCACGCCCGCGAGGTGTGCCAGCGCGTGGTCGAGGCCTTCCCCGACAAGGTCCTCCACACCACGATCAATCGCACCGTGAAGTTCCCCGACGCGTCCGTGGCCGCCGAACCGATCATCTCCTTCGCCTCCTCGACGAAGGGCGCGGACGCGTACCGCCAGCTGGCCCGCGAGCTGATCTCCCGCGGCGCGGCGGCCTGATGGCCGGCGCCGCCTCCCCAGGGCGCCGTCAGCGCCGCCGCAGCGCCTTCACCCCGCCGAAGAAGGTGCGCCTGCGCGACGGCGAGGGCACCCCGCGTCCGCCGGCCCCGCGCGCGGACGACGAGAGTCCCGACGTGCATCGCGAGGACGGCGAGCGGCTGCAGAAGGTCCTGGCCCACGCCGGATTCGGGTCCCGCCGTGCCTGCGAGACGCTGATCTCCACGGGCCGCGTCATGGTCGACGGCCTGGTGGTCCGCGAGCAGGGCGTGCGCATCGACCCGGCCACCCAGGTGGTCCACGTCGACGGCCGCCGCCTCCAGCTGGACACGGCGAAGGTGACCGTGGCGCTGCACAAGCCGCGCCGGGTCGTCTCGGCCATGAGCGATCCCGAAGGGCGCCGCGACCTCACCGAGTTCGTCGCGGGCTACCCCCAGCGGCTCTACCACGTGGGCCGGCTCGACTACGAGACCGAGGGCCTGCTGCTGCTGACCAACGACGGCGAGCTCGCCCATCGCCTCACCCATCCCCGCTTCGAGGTCTCCAAGACCTACGTGTGCCGCTTCGAGGCACCCGGCGGGCCGCCTCGCGGACTGGTCAAGGCGCTGCGCGAGGGCATCGAGCTCGAGGACGGCCCGGCCCGCGCCGACAGCGCGCGCGTGCTCGCCCAGAACGGCCGGGAGGCCGTCGTCGAGGTCACGCTGCACGAGGGGCGCAACCGGATCGTGCGCCGGATGTTCGCCTCCCAGGGCTTCGAGCTGACCGCGCTGGTGCGCACCCGCATCGGCCCCGTGCTGCTCGGTGACCTCGGCCCGGGGGCGACCCGCGAGCTCACCGGGCGCGAGCTCGGCACTCTGATGGCGGAGGTCGGCCTGTGAGCCCCTTGGTGGCCTCACCCGTGCGGATCATCGGCACCGGCCTCATCGGCGGCTCCCTCGGGCTGGCGCTGCGCCGCGCCGGAGCCACGGTCCAGGTGGAGGACATCTCCCCGGGTACCACTGCTCTCGCCGTCGAGCTCGGCGTCGGCTCGCTTCCCGCGGCCGGGGACGAGGACCCGGCGCTGGTCGTCGTCGCCGCTCCGCCCGACGTCGCCGCACAGGTCATCGCGGACTCGCTGCGTCGCTGGCCCTCGGCCCTGGTCACGGACGTCGCCAGCGTCAAGGCCACGGTGCTGGAGGGTGTGCGCGCCCAGGCCGATCCCGGCGATCTGCCGCGCTACATCGGTGCGCACCCCATGGCGGGACGCGAGGTCTCGGGCGTCATCTCCGCGCGCAGCGACCTGTTCCACGGCCGCCCCTTCGTCGTCGTCCCCCATGCCCAGACGCGCGCCGGGGCGGTCTCCGTCCTCAAGGGCCTGGCCACCGAGATCGGCGCAGTGCCCGTGGTGATGGACCCCCGCGCCCACGACATCGCGGTCGCCCACGTCTCCCACGTGCCGCAGGTGCTCGCGAGCCTGCTGGCCTCGACGCTGCTGGAGCCCACCGAGGAAGCGCTGGGCCTGGCCGGGCAGGGACTGCGCGACACCACCCGCATCGCCGATTCGGATCCGCGGCTGTGGGTCGAGATCCTGGGCGCCAACGCCGAGGCCGTCGGCACCGTCCTGCGCTCGGTGAGGGACCGGGCTGACGACGTGCTGGAGGCTCTCGACTCACTCGCCGGCACCCCGGATCCCGCGGTGGGGTCGCGCCGCGCCCTCGCCGATCTGGTGGCCGACGGCAACCGCGGCGTGCGGCGTATCCCGGGCAAGCACGGCGGGGCGACCGACGCCTTCGCGACCGTCGTGGTGCTGGTGCCCGACAGCCCGGGCGAGCTGGGACGCCTGCTGACCGAGATGGGCGAGATCGGTGTGAACCTCGAGGATCTGCGCCTCGAGCACACGATCGGCCAGCCGGTCGGTCTCGCGCACATCGCCGTGGACGCCTCGCGTGAGGACCTGCTCACCAGATCGCTCGCCGAACGCGGCTGGACCGTCGCCGACGCCTGAGCGCCCCGTATCCTTGCAGGATGCACACCAGCGCGCCGCACGATCCCTCTGCCCTCGCGACCCCGGGACCGCAGATCGGCGTGACCATCGCGATCGACGGCCCGGCCGGCTCCGGCAAGTCCACCGTCTCCCGCCTCGTCGCCGAGGCCCTGGATGGCGGCATCGTCGACACCGGAGCCATGTACCGCGCCGTGACCTGGTCCTGCCTCGACCGCGGCGTCGATCTCGGCGACCGTGACGCGGTGGCGCAGGTCGCCCAGGACCTCGAGCTGGACCTCGGCACCGATCCGGGCGGGGCCAGCGTGGTCGTCGGCGGGCAGGACATCACCGGCGAGATCCGCACCGAGCGCATCTCCCAGCACGTCAGCGCCGTGGCCACCAACACGCTCGTGCGCGCCGTCCTCCAGCGCCGCCAGCGCGAGCTGCTGTTCGCCACGGCCGCCGACCGCGGATTCTGCGTCGCCGAGGGCCGCGACATCACCACGGTCGTCGCCCCCGACGCCCACGTGCGGGTCCTGCTGACCGCGAGCGACGAGGAGCGGATGCGCCGACGCGCCGCCGAGCTCGACCTGGAGGACACCGAGAGCACCCGCCAGCGGATGGCCGACCAGGTCCTGCGGCGCGACCGCGACGATTCCACGGTCTCGGAGTTCCTCAGCGCGGCCGACGGGGTCGACACGGTCGATACCACCGGGCTCGAGGTCGAGGACGTCGTCGAGCAGGTGCTGATGCTGGTCGCCCAGGCGGAATCCGAGCTGGAGTCCGTCCTGGAGGACGAGGCCGACGGCCGCGCCGGATCCCCGGGCGAGGCACAGGCGACGGATGCGCCGGATCCGAGCGGATCGCGGGCCGACGGCAGTCTCGACCCTGTCGGCCCCGACCGGACGGACGAGGATCCCGCCGGCGGACCCTCCGACGAGGAGATCGAGACCGCACTGCGCGCCGGACTCACCGACTACGAGCTCGACGACGAGGACCTCGCCCTCCTCGGCGACGAGGACGGCGAGTACGCGCGCCCGACCGTGCAGCGCAACCTGCCGGTGGTCGCCGTCGTCGGCCGCCCCAACGTCGGCAAATCCACCCTGGTCAACCGCATCCTGGGCCGCCGGGAGGCCGTCGTGGAGGATGTCCCGGGCGTGACCCGTGACCGCGTGTTCTACGAGGCCGAGTGGGCAGGCAAGGACTTCTGGCTGGTGGACACGGGCGGCTGGGAGGACCGCCTGCAGGGAATGGCGCACCGCGTCGCCGAGCAGGCGGAGGTCGCCATCTCCCTGGCCGATGTCGTGATGTTCATCGTGGACGCGAACGTCGGCATCACCGCCACCGATGAACAGCTGCTGAAGGTGCTTCGCAAGGCCGAGCACCCGGTGGTGCTGGTGGCCAACAAGGTTGATGATCAGCGCGGGGAGCTCGAAGCCGCCGCGCTGTGGAATCTGGGCCTGGGCGAGCCGCATCCCGTCTCCGCGCTCCACGGACGCGGCTCCGGCGACCTGCTGGACGCCGTGCTCGCCGTGATGCCCGAGGAGGGCCGCGGTGCCGCGGCCGATCACGGCCCGCGCCGCATCGCCCTGGTGGGTCGCCCCAACGTCGGCAAGTCCTCGCTGCTGAACCGGCTGGCGGGGGAGCAGCGGGTGGTCGTGGACGAGAGCGCAGGCACCACACGCGATCCGGTCGACGAGAAGATCGTCCTGGGTGGCAAGGACTGGACCTTCGTCGACACCGCCGGCATCCGCCGCCGGGTGCTGCAGTCCCAGGGCGCGGACTACTACGCCTCCCTGCGCACGCGTGCGGCCCTGGACCGGGCGGAGGTCGCCATCGTGCTGCTGGAGGCCTCCGAGCCGATCTCCACGCAGGACCTCAAGATCATCGACATGGTGCTCGAGTCCGGCCGGGCCCTGGTGCTGGCCTTCAACAAGTGGGACCTGCTGGACGAGGAGCGCCACAAGCTGCTCGAGCGCGAGATCGAGCGGGACCTGGCGCACGTCGCCTGGGCGCCCCGGGTGAACATCTCGGCCCAGACCGGCCGGCACGCAGAACGCCTGGTGCCCGCGATCGAGAAGTCCTTGGAATCCTGGGACCGGCGCATTCCGACCGGGCGCCTGAACGCCTTCCTGGGCACCCTGGTCGCCGCACATCCCCACCCGCTGCGCGGCGGCAAGCAGTCGCGCATCCTGTTCGCCACGCAGGCCCGGACCCGACCGCCGCGCTTCGTGATCTTCGCCAGCGGATTCCTCGAGCACGGCTACCGCCGCTTCATCGAGCGCCGGCTGCGCGAGGAGTTCGAGTTCACCGGCTCACCGATCGTCATCGGGGTGCGGATCCGGGAGAAGCGGCGGCGCTGATCCCGGCCGCGACCGCACCGCAGCCGCGGCGCGCCCGTCGACGGCCGGGGCGAGTGCGGGACCGCCCAGCGAGCACGTATTGTGGGCGGCATGAGCAACTCCGGTGACAACGGCTCCTGGACGCCCCAGGACGACCAGTTCGACGGCCAGCAGCCCGCCCACGGCCCCAGCGGTGAACAGGCCGCCGGCCAGGACCCCTGGGCCCAGCCGCAGTCCCAGGATCCCTGGGCCCAGCCGCCGTCGCAGGATCCCTACGGCCAGGCGTCGGCCCAGCCCGCGCCTCAGGATCCGTACGGGCAGTCCTCGGGTCCGTCGGCGTCCGATCCCTATGGTCCCTCGTCCGGCCAGTCCGCGCCGGATCCGTACGGCCAGGGCCAGCAGTCCTGGGCCCCGGCCGCCGGGTCCGCCCCGTCGGCCTCGGACCCCTACGGTCAGCCGGCCGGGGGAGCGCAGCCGGCCGGCACGCCCTATGGCCAGCCGGCGCCCGGCCAACCGGGATACGGACAGCCGGAGTATGGCCAGCAGGGATATGGCCAGCAGGGCGCTCCGCAGGGAGGCCAGCCGGGTGCGCCCGGCGGTGAAGCGCAGAGTCGGCTCCTGGTCGGCCTGCTCGGCATCTTCCTCGGAGCCTTCGGGGTGCACCGCTTCCTGATGGGATACACCACCATAGGGGTCATCCAGGTCTGCATCACGGTCCTCAGCTGCGGCATGCTCAGCTTCGTCAGCGGTATCTGGGGTCTTGTCGAGGGCATCATGGTCCTGGCGAAGTCCCCGCAGTTCGAGCGCGACGCCCATGGTCGCCCTCTGACCGATTGATCCTCTCAGCGACGAACGGCGAGGACCGCGATGAGCTATCCGCCCCCTGGGCCTCCCGTGCCCGGCTACAGCGCGCCGGTTCCCGACCAGGAATCCATCCGCACCAGCGCCATCGTGCTGATCGTCGTCGGATTCCTGTGCGGAGGAATGCTCCCCTCGATCTTCGGGATCATCGCCCTGGTGCAGGCGGATACGGATCCGTACTCCGCGCGCACGATGAACAAGGTCGGCTGGATCATCACCTGGGTGCTGCTGGGTATCACGGTGCTCGCGCTGCTGGCGAGTCTCGCGTGGGCGGGGTTCGTGGTGCTGTTGATCGGGTCCGTGGCCACCGCGACGTGAGCGCCCGTCCCGCCTCGCCCATCCCGCTGCCGGCGTCGAGAGCGAAGAGGTCCCATGGCCACGCCTGAGTTCGTCCTCGCCCTGCGCGAGCGCATCGGTCACGACCTGCTGTGGATGCCCGGGGTCACGGCGATCGTCCTGGATCAGCAGTCTTCGCGCATGCTCGCGGTCCGCCGCGCCGACAGCGGCGCCTGGACTCCCGTGACCGGGATCATCGACCCGGGCGAGGAGCCCGCGACCGCCGCGGTCCGCGAGGTCGGCGAGGAGGCGGGCGTCGACTGCCTGCCGATACGGCTGGTCGACGTGCGCACGCATCCGCCGATCCAGTACGCCAACGGTGATCACGCCCAGTACCTCGATCTGTGCTTCCTGTGCCATTACGTCGGCGGCGACCCGTACCCGGCCGACGCCGAGAACACCGAGGCCCGCTGGTTCCCCCTCGATCAGCCTCCGCCGATGAGCGCGCGGTTCCTCGAACAGCTCGAGCTCGCGCTCTCCGACGAGCCCCAGGCGCGCTTCCGCACATGAGCCGGCCGGCCTCCCACCGATGACGTCACCACGACCTTCCCCGCTCCACGGCGGAGCGCACCACCCGCTGCCCGGCACCCGGGTGTCCATCCCGCTCACCGACCGCGTCGACGACGTCGCCGTCGTCCGCGTGATCGCGGCGCCCCGGCGCGACATGGTCCATGCCGGTCGCCTCAGCGTGCCTCTGCACTCGTTCGCCGACGCGCTGCTGGTCGACGTCGCGGTCGACGGGCGGGTCGTCCTGCCCGGGGCCTGGGTCCAGCGCGAGGTGATCGACCGCGGAACGCCGATCGCGCCGGCCCGAGTCACCGCGGCGGACCTGCGCCCGCCGGCTGTGATCGTCGGCACCCCCGATCAGGCCGAGCTGCACTGGGGTGAGACCGTCTGGCCCCTGGCGCTGGGCGGCGCGATCGCGATCCCCGATGCGAGCCGCGCCGACCCCCACCCACTGTCGCGGCTGCGGCGGCTGACGCTGGTCGCCGCCGGCCGGCGCGCCGAGATCGCCCTGACCCTGTGGCAGGGCCAGGACGTCGAGATTCCCTGGCACGACGTCCGGCTGCTGCCGCGAGCCGGGCGCTGGTTCGAACTCGCCCAGGTTCCCCCGGGCATGCGGTACGCCGATGCGGAGCGCGCCCAGGGAACCGGCAGAGCCCGCCCACGCCCCTGAACCGGCCCGCCCCGGCGCCCGCCGCCGTACCGGTTGGTCCGGGCCGCGGCGCGCCGGTGGCGATGTGGTGTGACGCGCGAGACACAGGCTATGGTTCGGTGCGTGAACGACGACGACGAGGAGGTCATCGTGCCCCCCACCCCGCTCCATCGGATGCCGGCCGACCGCCGCAGCTTCCTGCGGTTCACCGCCGGAGCTGCGGCCGTGCTGCCGTTGACGGCCCTGGCCGGCTGCTCAAGTGCCAACCGCGACCCCAACCTGATCCGGATCGCGTTCCAGCAGTTCGGCTCGGGGACGATCAAGGAGGAATGGATCACCACGGCCGCCCAGGAGTTCTCGGAGGAGCACCCCGAGCTGAGCGTCGAGCTGGTCCCGATCGTCGCCTCCGAGAACGACTACTTCACCAAGAACGAACTGCTGATGAGCTCGCCGCGCACCAGCCCCGACCTGGTCTACGAGGACTCGTTCATCCTGCTCTCCGACGTCGGCGCCGGATACCTCCAGCCGATCACCGACCTGGTCGAGGGTTTCGAGCACTGGGACGACATCGCCGATGCCTCGAAGGAAGCGGTCACCGGCGAGGACGGGGAGGTCTACGGCATTCCCATCACCACCGATACCCGTGCCCTGTGGTTCCACAAGGACGTCTTCGCCGAAGCGGGGCTGCCGGAGGACTGGCAGCCCGGCAGCTGGGAGGAGATCCTCGAGGCGGCCCGCACGATCCGCGACTCCGACAGCGAGGCGACCCCGCTGTTCATCTTCGCCGGCACCCCGCAGGGGGAGAAGGCCTCCATGCAGGGCTTCGAGATGCTCCTGTACGGCACCGGGGACGGGACCGGGCTCTACGACCGCGACGCCGAGAAGTGGATCCTGGGCAGCCAGGGCTTCATCGACTCCCTGACCTTCCTGCGCACGATGTTCGACGAGGAGCTGACGCTGTCCCTGGGCCAGCACCTGGATCCCAACATCTCCGAGACGATCTACACCTCGCTGCTGCCCGAGGGGAAGCTCGGGATCCTCGTGGACGGCTCCTGGATCTCGCAGAACTGGACGGAGTCGGCGCCCGCCCCGTGGCCGGAATGGCCGGATGTGCTGGGCCTGGCGGACATGCCCACCCAGGACGGCGGCGGCACCGGCACAGTCACCCTCGCCGGCGGCTGGGGCCTGTCGATCCCGCACGGGGTCACGGACCGCGAGGTCGCCTTCCAGTTCCTCGAGAAGCTGGTCTCCACCGAGACCCTCGTGAACTACGCGATCTCCGACAACCACATCACCGTGCGCGAGGACGTCGCCCAGGACGAGCGCTACCTGAGCTACTCCCCGGCGGTCGAGTACTTCACCGACCTGCTGGAGACCGCGTACTACCGGCCGGCGCTGCCCTCGTACCCGGAGGTGTCCTCCGCGATCCAGGAGGCCATGGAGGCCGTGATGACCGGCACCGAGCCGGAGGCCGCGGCCGCCGAGTACGACGCCACCGTCACGGACATCGTCGGTCCGGAGAACGTGCAGGAGGCCACCTCATGACCACCAGTGCACCCGCAGCCCCGGAGCAGGATGCCGCAGCGCAGGACGCCCCGGCGCAGCCGCGTCGGCGCACCCGCCTCGGCGACCGCCTCACCGCAGCTCGCGCCGTCCCGATGCTTCCGGCCGGGCTGCTGCTGGTCGGTTTCATGCTCGGGCCGATCCTGTATTCGCTGTACCTGGCCTTCACCGACAGTGCGATCCGCGGCAAGGGCGCGGAGGAGACCAGCTTCGTCGGCTTCGAGAACTTCACCGATGCGTTCACGGACGGTGACTTCTGGAACTCGGTGGCCCTGACCCTGGTGTTCACCGTGATCTCCGCCGTGATCGGCCAGAACATCATGGGGATGGTGCTGGCGCTGCTCATGGAGCGCGCCAACCGTGTCATCACCTTCGCGGTCACCTCGATCGTGATCGCGGCCTGGATCCTCCCGGAGGTGGTGGCCGGGTACCTGCTGTACACGTTCTTCGCTCCGGAGGGCAGCCTGAACACGATCATCACCGCGATCGGGCTGCCTGAGCAGGATCTGCTGTTCAGCGCACCGATCATCGCGGTCGCCTTCGCCAACATCTGGCGGGGCACGGCCTTCTCGATGCTGGTCTACTCCGCAGCGCTGAGCTCCGTGCCGGCCGACGTGTACGAATCGGCCTCGCTGGACGGCGCCGGTCCGGTGCGCCGGTTCTGGTCCGTGACCGTGCCGCTGCTGCGGCCGGCGATCGCGACCAACCTGATGCTGATCACCCTGCAGACCCTCTCGGTGTTCGGCCTGATCTTCATCATGACCGGCGGCGGGCCGGCCAGGCAGAGCCAGACCCTGCCGCTGTACATGTACGAGCAGGCGTTCTCCTACGGCCAGCTCGGCTACGGCACCGCCGTCGCCCTGCTGCTGCTGATGATCGGGGCTGTCGCCTCGCTGGTGTACCTGCGTCTGCTGCCGGAGGAGGAGAAGCGATGAGCGCGACCCCAGAGACCACGACCGGGACCACCCCCGGCACCCCCGGCGCGGCGGATCCCGCCGGAGACGGCTCCGGAGGCCGCCGGAGCATCACCCCGAGGGCGTCGGAGGGACCGCGTGCGCGAGCCACCATGGCCGCCAGCAGCGTGGTGATGCTCGTGATCGGTCTGATCTTCCTGATCCCCCTGCTGTGGGTGGTCCTGGCCTCGTTCGACGTCGAGGCGTCGCTGTCGGTGGCCTGGCCGGAGAGCTGGAGCCTGGGCAACTTCGGCGCCATCTGGAACATGGAGACCACGTTCCGGCCGCTGGCGAACTCGCTGATCCTGTGCGGCGGCGCCACCGTGGTGACGATGACCGCGGCCGTCCTGTGCGCCTACCCGATGTCGCGGTTCCGGTTCCGCGCGAAGCGGCCGCTGCTGCTGACGATCATCTTCTCCACGGGTCTGCCGATCACCGCGATCATGATCCCGGTGTACTCGCTGTTCGTGCAGGTGAACCTGATCGACTCGATGTTCGGCGCGATCCTGTTCCTCGGTGCCAGCTCGCTCCCGTACGCCATCTTCCTGACCAAGGGCTTCATGGACGGCGTCCCGGTGGAGATCGAGGAGTCGGCATGGACCGAGGGCGCCGGTGTCTACCGGGCGCTGTGGTCCGTGGTGCTGCCGCTGATGCGTTCGGGCCTCTCGGTCGCCACGATCTTCACCTTCGTGATGATGTGGGGCAACTTCTTCGTCCCGTTCATGCTGCTGCTGAGCCCGGAGAACCTCCCGGCCGCGGTCACGCTGTACACGTTCTCCTCGCAGTACGGGCAGGTCGCCTACGGCCAGCTCGCGGCCTTCTCGATCTTCTACTCCCTGCCGGTCGTGGTGCTGTACCTGTTCCTGGGCCGCAGCCTGGGCACGGGCTTCGCCGCCGCAGGCGGGGTCAAAGGCTGATCGACGTACTGCGAGCTTGCGAGCGGTAGGAGATCAGCGGGTCGGGTGCAGGCTGATCGACGTACTGCGAGCTTGCGAGCGGTAGGAGATCAGGCGGTGGAACGCAGGCTGATCGAGGTACTGCGAGCTTGCGAGCGGGCGAACAATGCTCGCGGCCGCCGTCGCCCGTTCAGCCACGCCCCAAGCCACGTGGACCGCACGAACAGGTCGTAGCTGACCAGGAGCACGCCCACCACGACCACGAGGGTGATGGTCAGCTTCACGATGACCGGTAGGGCGAGGTCGGCCAGCGGCACCTCGACCAGCAGCAGCAGCGGCAGGTGCATGAGATAGATCCAGTACGAGGCGTCGGCGAGGTACCGGACCGCCGGGATCTCGCGGTCCAGCACCCGCCCGGCGAGCCCGAGCAGGGCGTACACCCAGGTCCACGCCGCCACGGCCGTCACGATCGCGGCCACGGGGAGCGGGACCAGGTGCTGACCGAGGAATCCGAGGATGCTCAGCAGCACCGCACAGGTGAGGTGCGCTGGCCACTGACGATGCAGTCGCCGGAGTGCCTCCGGGCGGGCGTGGAGGGCCCAGCCGATGAGGAACGCGCCGGTGTAGGCGATGCTGGCGCCTGCCACAGGCATGAGGGTGCGGGGCTCGACGATCCCGCCCGCCATGGTCCCTTGCGCCATCAGACCCAGCGCGTACGGCACCGCAGCGATCAGCACCCCGGCAGGTGAGGAGAGCAGTCCTCCGGCGCGGGAGATGAGCTTCTCGGCGCGGTGAGCACCGATGATCCGCACCAGGATGGCGCGAGCGGCGACGTTCACGAGCACGATCTCGAGCAGGAGCAGCAGGAACCACAGGTGGAAGGTGGGTAGAGCGAGGATGCCCGCCTCCGCGTCCCCACCGCTGCCCTCGGGGGCCGGCGGCTGGGTGAGGGGGCCCGCGCTGCGCAGCAGCTGATTCGTGACCAGGGCGAGCACTGTCAGTCCCGCCATGATCGGCCAGAAGCCCACCAGCGGGAGGCCGATCCTGGTCGCTCGGTCGCGGAGGTAGGCCCCGGCGCCTCGCCGGTTCAGCACCATGCGACCGAAATAGCCCGCGAGGAGCATGAACAGCACCATGCGGAAGAGATGGAGCACGTAGACCACGACGAGCGCGGCGTCCGAGCTGCGCGAATCGGTGACCAGCCAGGGGACGCCGGGGAGGAACGGCATCACGGCATGGAGCAGGACGCCCAGCAGCAGCGCACCACCGCGCAGGGCGTCGAGGGACGGGATGCGCATCGGCGGGGGAGCGGGCCGCGACTGAGGTCCGGCCCCGGAGCTGGAGCCGGATGGCGAGCCGGGTACCCGTGCGGGCTTCGCCGCGGTGCCGGGGCCGGAGGCCGGCCCGGAGAGGGGAGCGGCAGGGGAGGCGGGGGCAGGATCGCGATGTTCGGGCATGTCCACAACCTAGGAACGGCGGGCGCTGAGCGCCTCACCCGAACGGGCCGGGTGCGCTCCACCGATCGGTGGAGGTGGCGGGCCTGGTGCTGGCGGGCCCGGCACGGGAGACTGACAGCTATGGCGAGGACAGCGACCGGATCCGGGGTCACGGAGGAGGACCAGGCCGGTTCCATGCCGTCCGGATCCATCCGGCGCGGGCCGTCGGCATCCACAGTCCCTGCAGCGGAGACCGCCCCGCTGTCCGCCGGTAGGCCTCCGCTCGACGGCGAGCGCACGCCCGCCATCGCCGCCTCGCCCGCGGTGGCGACCGGAGCGGACGCCGGCCGGATCGGGACCATGGTGCTCGTGTGGCTGCCTCCCGTGCTGCTGGTCCTGGCGTGGGCCATCGGCCGGGCCGTCGCCGGGCGTGGGCTCGAGCCACTCTCGGTGAACGGATCACTGGTGCCCGCGGCTGCCCTGCTGGCTCTGCGCCCGGTGCTGGAGCTCCGTCTCCGTCGCACCCGCCCCGGGGACCACGGACTCACCGCCCTCTACGCGCTGCATCTGCTCCTGGTCGCGGCGGCGGTGATCGTGAACCCGCTGATGTGCATCTATGCCTTCGTCGGCTACCTCGACAGCGGGCGTTTCCTCACTGGCCGTGCCGTGCTCTTCGTGCTCGCCGCCACCGCGCTGGTGTCGGCCCTCGGTCAGGTCGGAGGGGCCGAGGTGGCATTCGCCCATCCCGCGTTCTACGCCCTGCTGGCGCTGGTCAACCTCGGCCTCGCGGGAGCGATGACCTTCCTCAGCGGTGAACGGGAGCGGATGATCGATCAGCGAGAGGCAGCGGTCCGGGAACGGGGCCGGGTCACTCGCGAGAACGCGGCGCTGCACGAGCAGCTGATGGCCCGGGCCCGTGAATCCGGCGTCGCCGAGGAGCGGGCGCGGCTCTCGCGCGAGATCCATGACACCGTCGCCCAGGGTCTGGTGGGCGTCATCCGTCAGCTCGAAGCCGTCGGCGACCACATCGATCCAGCAACCCGCTATCGCCTAGCCGCCGCGGAGGACGCCGCGCGGGACAGCCTGCTGGAGGCTCGCCGGGCGGTCGAGGCGCTCGGGCCTCACCAGCTCCAGCACGGCGATGTGATCGAGGCGCTCGGGGACCTCGTGGCCCGATGGGCGCGCGCCCACCACGTGGTCGCCACCTTCGATGCCGACGACGCCCCGCGCACCGGTGAGCACAGTGCCGTGCTGGTGCGGATCGTGCAGGAGGCCCTCGCCAACGTCGCGCGTCACGCCGAGGCCGGCACCGTCACCATCACCCTCGTCGGCGACGAGCACGAGCACGTGCTGCGGATCGCCGACGACGGCGAGGGCTTCGACCCCGGCAGCGTCCCGCGCGGCCACGGACTGGCGAACATGAGCGATCGGCTGCGCGCCGTCGGGGGCAGCCTCACCGTCGTCGCGGAGCCGGGACGGGGATGCACCGTCACCGCCCGTGTGTCCCGATGAGCGCCGTGCCGGCCGGGGCCCCGGTGCGGGTGATCGTCGTCGACGACCATCCGGTGGTGCGCGACGGCCTGGCGGCCATGCTCGGTGCGGACGAGCGCATCGAGGTGGTCGCCACCGCCTCCGACGGCGGGGAGGCGCTGCGGGAGATCGCCGCGAGCGGCACGGACGTGGTGCTCATGGACCTGCGGATGCCTGGCATGCCCGGCGCGGAGGCGATCCGAGCATTGCGCGAGTGTGAAGGCCCCCAGCCCAGGGTGCTCGTGCTGACCACCTACGACACCGATCGTGACATCCGCAGCGCGCTCGAGGCCGGCGCCGACGGATATCTGCTCAAGGACGCCCACCGCGAGGAGGTGATCCGTGCCGTCCATGACCTCGCCGAGGGCCGTCCCGTGCTGGCCCCGGCGGCGCTCGCCGCCCTGACCGGAGCGCGCAGCCAGCAGATCAGTCTCAGCGCCCGCGAGGCCGAGGTGCTGAGACTGGTGGCCGACGGCTGCACCAACCGGGCCGTCGCCTCCCGCCTCGGCATCGGCGAAGCGACCGTGAAGACCCACCTCATGCACGTGTACGAGAAGCTCGGCGTGGGTGACCGGGCCTCCGCGGTGCGCACCGCATGGGAGCACGGCCTGGTCTGACGCTCGACCACTCGTTCCGCGCCGTGACCTGCACAGGCGGCAGCGCTACGGTACATGGTCCGCACCATGGAAGAAGGAGACGGCATGTCCCAGTCCTCGTCCGAGCAGTCCGCGCACACTCAGCCGCTGGTGCCGGAGGTCGCCCGGCGCGCCCACGACCTCTCCACCCACGGCGGCGAGCCGTCGTTCCCCGCACAGGACCAGCAGCCCCCGGGGCTGACCTCCCCGATGCAGCCCGTTCCGGACCACGGCGAGAGCACCTACGTCGGCCACGGCCGCCTGCAGGGGATGTCGGCCCTCATCACCGGCGGCGACTCCGGCATCGGCCGCGCCGTGGCGATCGCCTACGCCCGGGAGGGCGCGGACGTGGCGATCAACTACCTGTCCGAGGAGCAGGAGGACGCCGAGGAGACCCGGCGCTGGATCGAGGAGGCCGGCCGGCGAGCCCTGCTGCTGCCCGGGGACATCCGGGACGAGCAGACCGCCAGGTCCTTGGTCACGAGCACCGTCGAGGAGTTCGGGCATCTGGACGTGCTCGTGAACAATGCCGCCTTCCAGTGGGGCAGGGCCGAGCCCAAGGGTCTCGCCGGGATCGACTCCGAGCGGCTGCATCGCACGCTGACCACCAACCTTGAGGCGCTGTTCTGGATCACCCAGGAGGCCGCCCAGCATCTGCAGCCGGGCTCGAGCGTGATCAACTGCTCCTCGATCCAGTCCTACGATCCCTCGGTGCCGCTGATGGACTATGCGGCCACGAAGTCCGCGATCAACAACCTCACGGTCAACCTCGCCTCCGACCTGGGCTCGAAGGGGATCCGGGTCAACGCGGTCGCGCCGGGGCCGATCTGGACGCCGCTGAACGTTGCCACCCGCGTCCCGGACGACTACGTCGCCTTCGGCGGCAACACCCCGCTGGGCCGCGCCGGGCAGCCCGCCGAGTGCGCCGGCGCGTTCGTGTTCCTGGCGAGCCCGGCCGACGCGAGCTACGTCTCGGGCACCGTGATCGGGGTGACCGGCGGCAGACCGGTCTTCTGAGCGGTGCGGGTCTGGGCCCCGATCCCGACGCCGCGGCCCGCCTGGAGGCGGTCAGCGGAAGATGACGGTCCGGTTCCCGTCCAGCAGCACCCGTGACTGGGCGAACCAGGTGACGGCCTGGCGCAGGGTGCGCACCTCGGCGTCCTGCCCGATCGCCATCAGCTCCTGCGGGGAACGGGTGTGATCGACCCGGATCACGTCCTGCTCGATGATGGGGCCCTCATCGAGGTCGCTGGTGACGAAGTGCGCGGTCGCCCCGATCTGCTTCACCCCGCGCGCGTACGCCTGGCGGTACGGATTGGCGCCCTTGAAACCGGGCAGGAACGAGTGGTGGATGTTGATGCACCGTCCGGAGAGCTCGGCGCACAGCTCGGGGGAGAGGATCTGCATGTAGCGGGCCAGGACCACCAGTTCGATGTCGTGCTCGGCGACGACCTCGCGCACGCGATCCTCGAACGCCGTCTTCTCCGCGGCGTCCTTGGTGGGCAGATGCTCGAACGGGACCTCGTAGAACTGCGAGAGCGGTTCGAGCGTGGCATGGTTGGCCAGCACCAGCTTCGGCTCGATCGGGAGGTGCCCGGCATCGATCTGGAACAGCAGGTCGTTCAGGCAGTGCTTGGCCGTGGATCCGAGGATCAGGGTGCGCACGGGCCGTCCCACCGAGTCGATGCTGTACTCGATGCCGAAGCGGTCCGCCACCGGCGCCATGGCGGCCCGGATCTCGTCGGCCGAGGCGTTGGTGGCGATCTGGAGGCGCATGTAGAAGCGCCGGGTGGCACCGCTCTCGAACTGGCGGCTCTCGGTGATGTTCCCGCGGACCCCGACGATCGCTCCGGTGACGGCGTGCACGATGCCAGGGCGGTCCTCGCACACGAAGGTCAGGACGTACTCGCGCGTGGGGACGGTGTGGTGGGCGGGGATCGGACTGCTCATGGGACGAGTCTAGGAGAGGCGAGCGGGCCACCATATGGTCCGGCCGATGTCGAGTGCGAGGGCGGGCACCAGGAGGCTGCGCACGACGAAGGTGTCCAGCAGCACGCCGAGCGCCACGATGATGGCGATCTGGGCGAGGAAGAGGATGGGGATCACGCCGAGCGCGGCGAAGGTCGCGGCCAGCACGAGTCCCGCCGAGGTGATGACACCGCCGGTCACAGCCAGGCCTCGCACCACCCCGCGCGCTGTGCCGTGCCGGAGTGTCTCCTCGCGGACCCGGGTCATGAGGAAGATGTTGTAGTCGATGCCGAGCGCGACCAGGAACACGAACCCGAACAGCGGCACCGCCGGGTCCGCCCCCGGGAACTCGAGGACATGGGTGAACACCAGTGCGGAGACCCCCAGGGCGGTGCCGAAGGAGAGCACGGTCGTGGCCACCAGCAGCACGGGCGCGAGCACGGAGCGCAGCAGGAGCATCAGGATCGCGAGGATCACGACCAGCACCACCGGGATGATGAGCGCCCGGTCGCGCGCCGAGGCGTCGTCGGTATCGATCGCCGTCGCGGTGACGCCACCGGTCACGGCGTCCACGCCCGCCTCGGCGAAGCTCTCCCGGACCTCGCGGACCGTGCGCTCGGCCGCCGCCGAGTCGGGGGCGTCGGTGAGAGTGGCCTGCAGCAGCACCCGGGCGTCGACCACGGTCGGCTCGGGCGCCGATCCGTCCGCGGCACCCTGGCCCCGAACGCCGTCGGCGGTGACGGGAGCACTCCCGCTGGGAACACCGTCGGCGGTCACTGTCACGCTGTCGATCCCAGCGGTTCCCAGCAGCACGTCGGCGGCGTCCTGCAACTGGTCCTCCTCGGCGAGCACCTGGACGGGGCTGCCCTGGCCGGCCGGGAAGTGCTCCGCGAGCGCCTCCTGCCCGTCCCGCGCGGGTGAGGGTCCGAGGATGAGGTCGGACTGCGGGACGCCGTCGGCCTCCAGCTGGAGCGCCCCGGCGCAGCCGGCCACGAGGACCAGGGTGGTGAGGATCCAGATCGGGCGGGGCCGACGGGCCACGGCTCGGGCGAGGCGGCCCCAGGCGCCGCTGTCGGTGGCGGGGTGTTCGACATCGGCATCGGCATCGGCATCGGCCTGGGCCTCGGGGGCGTAGCGGGGGCGTCGAGGCCAGAACGCGACCCGCCCGGTGAGGGAGAGCACGGCCGGCAGGAACGTCAGGGCGGCGAGCATCGCGAAGGCGATGCCGATTGCTGCCACGGGCCCCAGCGCGCTGTTGGACTTCAGGTCCGACAGCAGCAGGCACAGCAGGCCGGCGATCACGGTGCCCCCGGAGGCGAGGATCGGTTCGAGGGTTCCGCGCAGCGCGGCGGCGGTGGCAGGCCCGGCGCGGCGCCGGCGGCGCAGCTCATCACGGAAGCGGGCGACGTAGAGCAGCGAGTAGTCGGTGGCCGCGCCGATCACCAGGATGAACAGGATGCCCTGGGTCTGGCCGCTCAGCAGCAGCAGCCCCGCCTTGGCCAGCCACCACACCGTCAGCAGCGCGCTGCACAGCGCGAACATGCTCGTGGCCAGGACGATCACCGGAAGCAGCAGGGAGCGGTAGACCACCACCAGGATGACCAGGACGGCCAGCAGGGCGACCCCGAGCAGGAGTCCGTCGATTCCGGCGAAGGCTCCGGAGAGGTCGGCGGAGAACCCGGCCGGCCCAGTCACGTGGGAGGTGACGCCCGGGGGGAGGTCTTCCGCGAGCCGGCCGTCCAGGCGCTGGACCACGGACGCGAGATCGGCCTCCGCGTCGATCGGGACGAAGACCTGCACGGCCAGACCGTCCTCGGACGGGATCGGTGGTGAGACGTCCCCGCGCACGCCGTCGACATCGGCGAGAGACGATGTGGCCGTCCTGATCGTCTCGAGCTGCCCGGGGGTGAGCTCGGCAGGGGAGGTGATGACGATCAGGGCGGGGATCGCATCGGTGCCGGTGAAGTCGCCGGAGAGCTGCTGGACGCGGGTGGCCTCGGCGGACTCCGGGAGGTACGCGGTGCGGTCGTTGGAGGAGACCTCGTCGACGCGGCCGAAGTAGGGGCCTCCGATCCCGGCTGCGATCAGCCAGAGGAGGATCAGGACCGATGGCAGCAGCAGTCGCAGCAGATACCCCGTGCGTGACTGCGCCCGACGGTGGGTGTGACGCGTGTCCGCCGGCGAGGGGCTCGGATCCTCCGGAGAGGAGCGATCTGTCCCTTGGGCCATCATCGCAGCTCACGTCCCTTCCGCTCGGGGCGCGGCCGGTGCGCCACGGCCAGTATCGCACGAGTAGCTAGCCTAGCTAGCTAGTCGTGCGCCGGCGGGAAGGGTGAGGCGGCACGAGTAGCATGCCTGCATGGCGAGCCCGGGGGAGAGCATCGAGGGCGGGCATCCGTCGGCGGCCGACGTGTACAGCCTCTCCGGGAGCGATCCCGATCAGGATCTGGTCGACCGCACGGGGATGAGCGAGCAGGACATCGAGCAGATCGATGCCCTGATGTCCGCTCTCGGGCGTCTGCGAGCGGCGGAGAAGGAGCTGTCCGAGGCCTCCCGGCGGTACATGAACCTCAACGAGACCGACATGCGGGCGCTGCACTTCCTCATCGTCTGCGAGAACCGTGGTGTCCCCGCCACCCCGGGTGCCATCGCGGAGTCGCTGGGGATCTCCACCGCCTCGACGACCAAGCTGCTCGATCGCCTCCAGCGCGGCGGGCACGTGCGTCGTCAGCGGCATCCAGCGGATCGTCGGGCGCTGGTGATCCGGCTCGAAGCAGCCACGCGGGCCGCGGCCATCCGGACTGTGGGAGCGCAGCAGGCACGCCGAGTCCACGCCGCGCGTCGCCTGACGCCCGCTCAGCGCGCGGTGGTCACGGCGTTCCTCGCGGACATGACTGCCGAGATCTCCCTCGACGGTGCGCACTAGGACGAGGGTGCACAGCCCTCACCACGAGAGCCGGCAGGGGGATCGACATGACGAGCGGGGCAGCATCCGGACGGATCATCCGGTGCTGCCCCGCTGCCGGGGACATGCGTCCGCGCTCGGCCTCGGCGGGCCCTCAGCGGTGGGCGCGGCCGTACTGCGGCGGGATGTAGGCACCCTCGTGGCGCAGGGCCCGTGCCGCTCGCAGCGCGAAGTTCTGGTCGCGCAGCATCTCCCGGCCCAGCAGCACGACGTCCGCGAGGTCGGTGGCGACGATCTGCTCGGCCTGGAACGGCTCGTCGATCATGCCGACGGCCGCCGTGGGCAGGCCGCTGGCGGCGCGCACGGCGGTGGCCAGCGGCACCTGGTAGCCGGGGCCGACGGGAATCTGGGCGGGAACGTAGTTGCCGCCGCTGGAGATGTCGAGCATGTCCACGCCGTGCTGCTTCAGCCAGGCGCCGACCTGGCCGACCTCGTCGGCGGTGAGGCCGCCCTCGACCCAATCGGTCGCCGAGAGCCGCACCAGCATCGGCATCTGCTCGCCGATCTCCTCGCGCACCGCGTCGACCACGCGCAGCAGCAGGCGGGCCCGGTTCTCGAGCGAGCCGCCGTACTCGTCGGTGCGCAGGTTGCTCAGCGGCGAGAGGAACTCGTGCAGCAGGTACCCGTGGGCGCCGTGGAGCTCGACCAGGTCGAAGCCCGCCTGGACGGCACGGCGGGAGGAGGCGACGAAGGCCTCGACGGTCTCGTCGATTCCGGCGGCGTCGAGGGCCCGCGGAGCCTTCAGGCCCGGGAACGGCTCGGCGGAGGGGCCGACGGTCTCCCAGCCGCCCTCGTCCTCGGTGAGGCTCCCGGAGCCGTCGGTGCCCCACTCGGGGTGGGTGGAGGCCTTCCGGCCCGCGTGGGCGAGCTGGATGCCGATCGCCGCACCTTGGTCGTGGACCAGATCGACGATGCGGGCGAGCGCGTCGCGCTGCTCGTCGTTCCACAGGCCCAGGTCCTGCGGGGCGATGCGCCCTTCGGGAACCACGCCGGTGGCCTCGACGATGACCGCGCCGACTCCGCCGCGCGCGAACGACCCGTAGTGCATGAGATGCCAGTCGGTCGCCTTCCCGTCCTGCTCATGGACGGAGTACTGGCACATCGGGGGGACCCAGATGCGGTTGCGGACCTCGAGGGAGCGCAGAGTGATCGGGTCGAACAGAGCGTGGGTCATGGTGGAGAACTCCTCATCTGAGACGAACGGTGCTGACCGGACGAGTCGCAGGGGACCGCCGTGTCAGCACCGATGCCACGAATGTACGACCGCAGCGATCGATGCACCAATCGTGAACCCTATGACTGGTATAGGGATCACTATGGGATGCGTGCCTAGGATCGGGGGATGACGGATACACGCCATCCCACACCGGCACCTCGGATCGCCGAGTCGCCGGCGGCTCCTCACCCGCACCGCCCCGGAGCGGGCACCGCGGATCTCAATCTCCTGCGCACCTTCCTCGCCGTCTTCCGGGCCGGGACGTTCACCGCCGCCGCCCCGGCGCTCGGACTCTCCCAGCCCACGGTGACCACCCAGATCCGCGCCCTGGAGAAGCACACCGGTCGCCGGCTGTTCGAGCGCCGGCCCCGCGGCGTCGAGCCGACCGCCTATGCGCGAGGACTCGCCGCCCGCATCAGCGAGCCGTTGGACTCCCTGGCCGGCGTGGACGACGGGGCCTGCGCCGCGGGGCGCCCGGCCCCGGTGCACCTCGCGGGGCCCTCCGAGCTCGTGTGCACCCGGTTGGTCCCGGCGATCGCCCCGCTGGTGGCCGACGGGGTCCACGTGCGTCTGAGCCAGGGCGTGAGCGACACCCTGCTCGAGGAGCTGCGAGAGGGGCAGCACGACCTCATCGTCACCACCCGGCGACCGCGCGGCCGGGCTCTGGAATCATTCCCGCTGGCCGACGAGGAGTACGTGCTGGTGGCTTCACCATCCTGGGCGCAGCACGTCGGTGCCGGGCAGTCCGGGCAGGTGCTGTGCCACGCGCTGCGGGAGGTCCCGCTGGTCAGCTATGCCGACGACATGCCGATCGTGCGCCGCTATTGGCGCACGGTGTTCGGGACCCAGCATCCCCCGATCGGTCCCGCGCTGACGGTGCCCAACCTCCACGACGTCGTGGCCGCCGTCGCACGCGGGGCCGGGTACAGCGTGGTGCCCCGGTCGCTGGCCGCCGAGCACCTCGCTGCGGGCCGGCTGATCCAGCTCGACGATCCGTGCGACGGCCCGCTGAACACCCTGTTCCTGGTGCAGCGGCCCGGGGCGGATTCCAATCCGCACGCGGTGCGGCTGCGGGACGCCCTGCGAGCGGACGCGGTGTGCTGGAATGCGCCGCTGACCACGCGGGAAGACTGACCCGCCGATTCCGCGCGGGCTCGCGACCTGGGACGGAAGATCTCGAGAAGAACTCGTGGGCGTGGGGTACTTGACGGGGAGTTCCTCGGGGAGTGAGGGTCATCACACCGGACCGCACCTGCCACAAGGGGCGATCTTCGCTGCCGGGGTCCGGTACGGAGATCGGGATCGCCTCGCACCACGATGAGAGGTCTCCCATGGACACCAGCATCTTCGAACAGCATGAGTCCACGATTCGCGGCTACAGCCGCAATTACCCCACGGTGTTCAGCTCGGCCTCCAATGCCCGTCAGGTCGACGAGCAGGGGAAGTCCTACATCGACTTCTTCGCCGGGGCGGGGGTTCTGAACTTCGGGCACAACAACCCGAGGATGAAGGACGCGATGATCGCTTTCCTCCAGGCCGACGGCGTCAGCCACAGCCTGGACACCTACACCACCACCAAGCGCGACTTCGTCTCCCGGTTCCACGACGTGGTCCTGGCCCCCCGGGGCATGAACCACCGGATGCAGTTCATGGGCCCCACCGGCTCCAACGCGGTCGAAGCCGCTCTGAAGCTCGCGCGACTGGCCACCGGACGCCGCGAGGTCGTCGCCTTCAGCCACGGCTTCCACGGCATGACGCTGGGCTCACTCGCCGCGACCGCGAACGACGCCTTCCGCAAGTGGGCCGGCGTGCCGCTGGAGAACATCGTGCGACTGCCCTTCGAGACCGCCCCGGGTGGCACCACGGCGGTCGCCGAGTACGCCGAGGCGGTGGCCGACCCCTCCAGCGGGCTGACCCAGCCGGCGGCGTTCCTGGTCGAGGCCGTCCAGGCCGAGGGCGGCGTCAATGTGGCCACCGCCGAGTGGCTCCGCCAGATCCAGGACGTCGCCCACGAGATGGGTGCGCTGTTCATCATCGACGACATCCAGGCCGGCATCGGGCGCACCGGGAGCTACTTCTCCTTCGATGGGATGGGCCTGGACCCGGACATCATCACCCTGGCCAAGGGACTCGGCGGCTTCGGCACCCCGATCGCCATGAACCTCAACAAGCCCGAGATCGACGACAAGTGGTCCCCCGGTGCCCACACCGGCACGTTCCGCGGGCAGGGACTGTCCTTCGTCGCCGGCACCGTCGCCCTGGACTACTTCACCGATGACACCTTCCTCGCCGAGGTCCGGGACAAGGGCGAGGTCATGCGTGAACGCCTCCAGCGCATCGCCGAGACCCACGCCGGGCAGAGCTGGGAGGTGCGCGGGCGCGGCATGATGCAGGCCCTGGACACCGGCGACGGCGCCTTCGCCAAGCTCGTCCAGCAGGAGGCCTTCGAGGCCGGACTGCTGATCGGGCCCTGCGGCAGCGGCGGCCGCGTCATCAAGCTGATCCCGCCGCTGACGATCCCCGAGGATGATCTCACCGCCGGTCTGGACCGGCTCGAGCAGGCCATCGAGACCGCCCTGGAGGTGAAGTGATGCGCCGCCGCGAGGACATGACCTTCCCGCCCGAGGAGTACGAGCGTCGCGTGCGGGAGCTGCGCGAACGCATGGTCGAGCGCCGGCTGGATGCCGTGGTGATCTCGGATCCCGAGAACCTCATGTACCTCACCGACTACCAGACCACCGGCTACTCGTTCTTCCAGGCCCTGGTCGTGCCCCTGCACGACGAGCCGGTGATGATCACCCGCGCCATGGAGGAGTCCAACGTCATCCACCGCACCTGGGTGGAGCGCACCAACCCCTATCCGGACACCGGCGACGCCATCCGCACCCTGGTCCAGGTCCTCGAGGACCGGGGGCTGGGGGAGGCCCGGCTGGGCTTCGAGCGCAACAGCTACTACTTCCCCGCCTACCAGCAGGACCGTCTCCACGACGCCTACGGTGAGGGGCTGGTCGACTGCTTCGGGATCGTCGAGGAGGGGAGGCTGCGCAAGTCCGACGTCGAGATCGAGGTGATGCGCCGGGCCGCTCGCGCCGGTGAGGCCGGTATGGCCGCCGGGATCGAGGCCGCCGTGCCCGGGGCCACGGAGAACGACGTCGCCGCCGCCATCTCGGCGGCGATGTTCCGGGCCGGTGGGGAGTTCCCCGCCGTCATGCCCTACGTCGCCTCGGGTCCGCGTTCGATGATCGGCCACTCCACGTGGGAGGGGCGGACGATCCAGCCGGGCGAGCACGTGTTCCTCGAGGTCGGCGGCTGTTTCCGTCGCTACCACGCGGCGCTGATGCGTACCGTCGTCACCGGTGGACTGACCCCGTCGATGCGGCAAGCTCAGGAGACGATGAAGCTGGCGCTGGCCGAGCTGCGCAGCCGTATGCGGCCGGGCATGACCGTCTCGGAGACCGACCACATCGTGCGCAGCATCATCGAGGCCAACGAGGTCGGCGCCCGTCTGGTCACCCGCGCCGGGTACTCCATCGGGATCGCGTTCCCGCCGAGCTGGGACGAGGGCTACATCCTCTCGCTGATGGCCGGGGACGACACCCTGCTGGAGCCGGGGATGACCTTCCACGTGATCCCCTGGATGTGGGGAGTGGACGGTGACAAGACCGTCGGCATCTCCGACACCCTCCATGTCACCGAGGACGGCTGCGAGTCGCTGTTCACCCTGCCGGAGGACTTCGCCGTCCCCGGCGAGGAGCTGCCGGCCCCGGTGCCCGACCTGAACGCCCGTGCGAGCTGAACCCCGGTGACGGGAGAAGGGAGCAGCGCCATGACCGTGCTGACAGTCGTCGACCCGACCACAGAGAAGGTGGTCCGCGAGGTACCCGCTGCGAGCCCCGAGGAGCTCACCGCCGCGATCGAACGGTCCCAGACCGCCTTCGAGCTGTGGCGCTCGACGAGCTTCGCCCGCCGTGCCGAGGTGCTCACGGCGGTCGCCACGTATTTGCGGGAGAACACCGAACATCTCGCTCCGCTGATGACCGAGGAGATGGGCAAGCCCATCACGGAGGCGCGCGGCGAGGTGGCCAAGGCCGCGTGGGCCGCGGAGCACTACGCCGCCCACGCCGAGTCGTATCTCGCCACGGAGCACATCGCCTCGGATGCGACCTCGTCGTACGTGCAGTATCTGCCGCTCGGGCCGGTGCTCGGGGTGCTGCCGTGGAATGCGCCGTTCTGGCTCGCGTTCCGCTTCTGCTCCCCGGCGCTGATGGCGGGCAACACGGCCGTGATGAAGCATGACCCGCACGTGCCGGGATGCGCGGCGGCGATCGAGGAAGCGTTCCGGGCGGCGGGCGCGCCGGAGGGCGTCTTCCAAGCGGTCCAGGCGGCCACCCCGGATGTGGAGGCGATGATCCGCGATCCCCGGATCCGGGCGGTCTCCTTCACCGGATCCGACCGGGCGGGCTCGGCCGTGGCGGCGACGGCCGCCTCGGAGATCAAGCCCGCCGTGCTCGAGCTGGGAGGATCGGATCCCTTCATCGTCCTGGCTGACGCGGACCTGGAGAAGGCGGCCGATGTCGCCGCTCTCTCGCGGATCATCAACGCCGGCCAGTCCTGCATCGCCGCCAAGCGCGTGATCGTCGAGCGGTCCGTGCACGATGAGTTCGTGGAGCTGCTGACCGAGCGGCTGCGCAACCTGGTGGTGGGCGACCCGCGCGAGGAGACGACACAGGTCGGTCCGATCGCGCGGGATGACCTGCGCGAGAACCTCCACCGTCAGGTCACCTCCACGGTCACGGCGGGGGCCACGTGCGTCCTGGGCGGGCACATGCCGGAGGGGGAGGGGTTCTTCTACCCCGTCACCCTCCTGACCGGCGTCGAGCCGGGCATGGCCGCCTGCGCCGAGGAGACCTTCGGGCCTGTCGCCGCGGTGATCGCCGCCGACGACGCCGAGCACGCCCTGGCGCTGGCCAACGACACGGCCTACGGGCTGGGTGCGAGCGTGTGGACCACGAGCGAGCGGGGCGAGGAGATGGCGCGGCGGATCGAGGCCGGCCAGGTCTCCGTCAACGGCATCGTCAAGACCGACCCGCGCCTGCCCTCCGGCGGGATCAAGCGCTCCGGGTACGGCCGCGAACTGGGCCCGCACGGGATCCGGGAGTTCGTCAACGCCCAGCAGGTGTGGGTGGGACCGGTCGCGTCCTGAAGGCCGGCCGCCGAGCGGACGGTGACGCGCACGGCGTGCGGTGGCACCGACGGTCGCCGATGAGCGTTCGCGCTGGTCGGCGGCCTCTGCTCGCGTGCCGTGCGCGGGCGGTCGCGCGGGATCGGGCCGGGATGCGGGATCAGGCGGAGAACCGAGGACCGACGAGCTGCTCGGAGACCTCCCAGAGTCGCGCGGCAGATTCCATGCTGGCGAAGGGCTTCCAGAACGGCACCCGGGCAGGGGCGCCGGCGATGGTGCGTCTCGGCCCGTAGAACTCGTCGCCCTTCGACGAGGGACCGGCCGCGGCGAGCAGTGCGGGAAGCGCCGCGGACTGGGGCGTCCCGGCGATGCCGAGGCGCGAGAGCACGTGGATCACGCGACGGCTGCCCGTGGCGCGCTCGCGGCCCAGCCCGGGCTGGGCGCCCAGCAGATTCGTCGGCGAGACCCCGGGATGGGAGAGGTTGCTGCTCAGTCCCCAGTTCTCCTGACGGCTGCGCGCATCGAGCTGACGGGCGAACAGCGCCACCGCGATCTTGGAGGAGGTGTACGCCGTCATCGGGTCGTAGCCCCGCTCGGAATTCAGGTCGTCCCAGAGGATCTCGCCGCTGCGCGCTGCGATGCTGGTCTGGTGCGTGACGCGTGCGCGGCCCTCCTTCAGCAACGGCAGCAACCCCAGGGTGAGGGCGAAGTGACCGAGGTGGTTCGTGCCCAGCTGCAGTTCGAAACCATCCTGGGTGACCTGCCGGGTCGGCGGGGTCATGACGCCGGCGTTGTTGATGAGGATCGCGATCGGGCGCCCCTCGCCGGTCAGCTGCTGTGCCAGAGCGGCGATGGAGTCCAGGGATGAGAGGTCCAGCGGGCGGGTGGTGACGTTCTCGGCGCCCGTGTCCCGGCGGATGCGATCGGCGGCCGCGTCGCCTTTAGCAGGGGTGCGCACCGGCATCACCACGTCGGCGCCGGCCGCGGCCAGGCGGGAAGCGAGGTGGAGACCGATGCCGTCGCTGGCGCCGGTGACGACCGCGAGCTTCCCGCGTACGTCGTGGAGGTCGGGGGTGTTTGCCATGGAGATCCTTCGTCCGGTGACTCTCGTCCGCCGCTGGTCGGGCGTGACTCCATGTTTCACCTCGGGCGCGAGCGGATCCAGGACTCGGTGATCCACTGATACCGGGTCAGTGGGACGCACCGGGACGCGCTACGCCATCTCTCGCGCGCTGATCATCGAGAGGAGCTCGAGCTTCTCGTGGCTGTCCGTGCCGGGCACTGCGGTGTACACGAGCAGGCGGTGCGATTGCTCGGGGTCCAAGAGGGTCTGGCAGTGCAGCTCGAGCGCGCCCACTGCCGGATGCTGGAAGCGTTTGACCTCCGGCGGACGGATGCCGATCTCGCGCTGGCCCCACAGTGCCCGGAACTCGTCGTTGCGCGCGTACAGGAGGGTCGAGAGCTGCGCGGCCTTCGAGTCGGGCCCGCGCAGCGTGACGAGCTCGCGCAGGCCTGAGGCGTACAGCCGGGACAGATGATCCTGTTCGTCGATGGGGTAGCACTCCCGCGCCGCAGTGTCGGTGAACCAGCGGTAGCCGAGGCTTCGCTCGGGCCCCGTGAAGCGACCGGCATCGCCCAGGAGCGCGCGCCCCATGGGAGTCTGCCGGAGGGTCTCGCCGAGCTCGGTGACGATCTCGGCGGGCGTGTCCTGCAGCCGGTCGAGGATACGCAGGAGGCCGGGACCGATATGTTCGCTCGCCGGTCCCCGGGCCGGCGGCATGCGCCCCGCCAGTCGGAAGAGGTGATCGCGCTCGTCCAGGGAGAGATGAAGCCCCTGCGCGACCGAGGCGATCATCTGCTCCGAGGGCTGGGGCCCTGTGCCGCGCTCGAGACGGGCGTAGTAGTCGGTCGATATGTGGCAGAGCGTCGCCACCTCCTCGCGACGAAGGCCCTGCGTGCGCCGCCGCTGTCCCCGAGTGAGTCCGACGTCTTCGGGCTGCAGGGCTTCGCGCCGCCGCCGAAGAAAGATCGCCAGCTCCTTGCGATCGATCATTGTGGGGCCTCTCTCCGTCGCCTGCGTTCGTTCTACGCCCGTCCCAGCTCTGTGTGACCCCATCATCCCCAGGTCCTCGACGTGCTGGACCATCGTGAGCGTGGCCGTCACTGTATGGGCCGTGGATCGCAGGTGAGACCGTGGCGGCCATGGAGCTCCGTGCCGGCGGCGCGGAGTGTCGCCGGTGAACATCTCGCCGTGGGCGGGCCCGTAGCCCGTGAAGAGCAACAGGCACCCTCCATGATCTGGAAGGTGCCTGTGGCCTGCGCGAATCTCGGTCGGGCTGACAGGATTTGAACCTGCGACCCCATCACCCCCAGTGATGTGCGCTACCAAACTGCGCCACAGCCCGAGACCCTCCGTTGCCGGAGGACCGACGACGATAGTACCCCCGAACCGGACCCCAGAGCGAATCGAGAGCGGCGTGACCTGCGGCACCTCGCCGGCGCGGTGTCCACCGTGCCCGTGGGGACCTGCAGGTGCGGGGTGCGGCGCCCGTCGGGCCTCCTCCGGTGCGAACCGGCGGCGCGGCGGGCCGGCCGACCGGGTCCGAGGTCGGCGACCGACCAGATGGGCGGGGCGACAACGGCTCCCGGAGCGGTCTTCGTCGCTCTGCGTGCGACAGTGGGGCAAGAGGTCTCCGCACACGGAAGGACGTGCCCGATGGTGGACACAGCCGAGACTCAGCGCTGGCACGATGCTCTGCGCGAGCAGCCCGCCGGATGGGACGTCACCGCCTTGCCCGGGTTCCGTGAGCAGACGCCGCCGTGGCGATGGCGGAAACTGGTTGCCAACCTCGCCTGCATGTCCGACGCAGTGCTGGACCTCGGCACGGGCAACGGGGAAGTGCTGGCCGCACTGGCCGATGTCCTGCCGGAGAACACGGTCGCCACCGAGGGCAGGCCGTCCAGCCTTCCCGTCGCGCGCGCCCGGCTGGACCCTCTGGGCATCGACGTCCTCGAGCATGACGCCGGCAGCCCAGGGTCGCGCCTTCCCGCCGAGGACGACAGTGTCGGCCTCGTCCTGAGCCGCCACCAAGCGTTCGACCCTGTGGACGTCGCGAGGGTCCTCGCCCCGGACGGAGTCCTGCTCACCGAGCAGGTCGGCGGAGACGATCTGCGCGAGGTCCTCGAGGTCCTCGGCATCGATCCGCCGCTGCCCGACATCACCCTCGCGACCATGGAGCATGCTCTCTGCCGCGCCGGCCTCACGATCGAGCGCGCCGACTCGTTCCACGGCACGTACGAGTTCGACGACATGGCGAGCCTGCTGGGCTGCCTCCGCCGCCTGCCATGGCACGCACCGGGGGATCTCGACGTCGACCGTCACCGCGTGGAGCTCGAGGAGCTGCACGCACGGATGCAGGAGGGTCCTCTCCTCGCGACCTCCAGCCGGTTCCTCGTCCTCGCCCGCGCCCCGGGCAGGCCCGATCCCGGCCGCACCGACTTCGCAGACCTCCCCGCGGATGATCTCGAGGTCCCGCGGGTCTGAGCTCTCGGCCCCGTCAGCACCAGTAGTCTGCTGATATGCGTGCCCCGAAGCGGTCGACTCCGGGGTCGGCCCCACGGTCGACCCCTCACGGCGAGACGCCGTACTCGCCGGCGTCGCTGCTGCGCGCCCTGACCGCGAACCCCTATGACGTCGACGAGCTGCGGATCCACGGCGGGACGCACACGGAGGATGCCCCGCCGGACAACCGGGCCACCCGCACCATCACCCTGCTGCTGGCCCTCCTGCTCGGCTTCGCCGTCGCTGTCGCGGTCACCGACCTGCGCCGGGACGCAGCAGCCGATGACAGCCCCCGCACCCTGCTCGAGGCGGAGGTGCGCGAGACCCGCACCGAGGCCGACGAGCTCGAGGCCCGCCAGGAGACGCTGGAGAGCGACGTGGCCGCCGCACAGGGGGAGGTCCTGGACAGCGCCGATTCGGGCGCCTCGCAGCGACTGGCCTCCTACGAGATCGCCAGCGCCGGGGTGGCCATGGCGGGCCCCGGGGTGACGCTGAGTCTCGAGGACTCGGCCCCGCTGCCGGCCAGTCCCGGGGTCGAGAGCGGCACCGTCAACCGGGTCACGGACGGGGATCTGCAGATCGCGGTCAACGGACTGTGGGCGGCGGGCGCCGAAGCGGTAGCCATCAACGGGCACCGGCTCAGCACCACCAGCGCGATCCGCACGGCCGGATCCGCCGTGCTCGTCGACTTCCGCCCCTTGTCGCCGCCCTACGTCATCACCGCTCTCGGGGACCCCGAGGCGCTGCGATCCGGGGTCGAGGACGGTGAGACGGGGGAGTACCTCACCGAGGTCTCCACCCGCTTCGGCGTGCGTTACTCCTGGGAGAGCAGCGACGAGCTCACCGTGCCCGCTCGCTCCGTGGGCTCGCTGCGGGAAGCCGACGTGATCGAGTCCGAGCGCGACGGGCCCGACGGCGGCGCTGCGTCGGACTCTGCCGATTCATCTGCCGATACCGCCCCCGACCCCGCTGACGACAGCGGGTCCCGGAAGGACTCCGAATGATCGCCATCATCGGCCTCGCCCTGGGCATCGTGCTGGGCGTCGTCGTCCAGCCCGACGTGCCCGCCGCCCTCCAGGCCTACCTGCCGATCGCGGTGGTGGCCGCGCTCGACACCCTCGCGGGCGGGCTGCGCGCCAGCCTCGACGGGCTCTTCGACGCCCACGTCTTCATCACCTCGTTCCTGTTCAACGTGCTGATCGCGGCCTTCCTCGTGTTCCTCGGGGACCAGTTGGGCGTGGGCGCTCAGCTGTCGACGGCGGTGATCGTGGTGCTCGGCATCCGCATCTTCTCCAACGCCGCGGCGATCAGGCGCCTGCTCTTCCGCTCATGAGCGACGGCACGCGCATCCCCGAGAGCCCGGAGCAGCAGAAGCTGATCTGGCGGCGGCTCCGCGGCACGCTGCGTCCCCGCGCCACCTGGTCACAAGGGATCGTCGGGCTGCTCTGCGTGCTGCTGGGCCTGTCCATCGCCGCCCAGGTGCGCCAGAGCGACGACTCCCTGGAGGGCGCCTCCCAGCAGGAGCTGGTGCGGCTGCTGGATGAATCCGGGCGACACGTCGCCGGGCTCGAGGTGGAGAACGCCGAGCTCGAGAGCACGCTGGAGACCCTGCGCTCGGGACAGGACGACGACGCGGCCGCGCAGGAGGCCGCCGAGGATCGACTGGACGACCTCGAGATCCTCGCCGGCACCGCTCCCGCCCACGGCCGCGGGATCGTCGTCTCCATCGCGGATCCCGACGGCGGCGTGCGGTCCTCGACCCTGCTCGGTGTGATCCAGGAGCTGCGCAACGCCGGCGCCGAGGTGATCCAGGTGGGCGAGGTCCGCGTGGTCGCCTCCACCGCGGTCACCACCGACGCCGACGGTGATCTCGTCGTCGACGGCACCGCAGTGCCCGCCCCGTACACGATCCGCGCCATCGGCGACCCCGCCGTGATGGAGCCGGCGCTGCAGATCCCCGGCGGCGCCGCCGACTCGGTGGCCGGCGACGGCGGAACGCTCGCCGTGGCGACCGAGGACGACGTCCGGATCGAGGCGACCGTCGAGCTCAGCGAGCCGGAACACTCACGAGTGGTCAAGTGATCGTCAAATTCTGACCCTGTCCCAGCAGGAACGGCGCTGGTGACCGATCCGGCGTGCGAAGATGGGCGGGCCGTATCCTGTTCGCTCACGGAACAGGGTCCGCTGCAGGCCAGGAAGGGGTGCGGGGTGTCCGGGAACACCGACTGGAACGACGAGAATCTCGACCACACGTCGAAGCTGAGCGCGATATCGCCCAGCGACGCGGTCGACGACGCCGAGCCCGGACTCTCAGCCCAGGATCGCCGCGCGATCGAGAACCTGCCCCCGCACAGCGCTCTGCTGATCGTGCGCAAGGGCCCCAACCTCGGCGCGCGCTTCCTGCTCGACTCGGAGACCACGATCGCCGGTCGCCACCCCAACTGCGAGATCTTCCTCGACGATGTCACCGTCTCGCGCAAGCACGCTGCCTTCGTGCGCGACGGGGAAGGGTTCCTGGTCCGCGATCTGGGATCGCTCAACGGCACGTACGTGGGCAAGGACCGCGTCGACGAGGTGCGTCTTCAGCCCGGCCAGGACGTCCAGATCGGCAAGTACCGCCTGACGTACCACCCCTTCCTCGGGAAGGACTGAGTCGATGCCGGCCTCCGCATCGCGCAGGCCGAGCTCGTCCGGGGCTGCACGGCTGAGCATCGGTCAGGTGCTCGAGATCCTCCGCGACGAGTTCCCGGACCTGTCCCACTCCAAGCTCCACTACCTGGAGTCCGAGGGGTTGATCGCCCCCGAACGCACCTCCGCGGGTTACCGCAAGTACACCCGCGAGGACGTCGACCGGCTCCTGTTCGTCCTGCGTGCCCAGCGCGACCGGTTCTGGCCGCTGAAAGTCATCAAGGAACATCTGCTTGAGCACGGGGTCGACTCCGAGGTCACCTCCATCGCCTCCCGTCCCGGACCCAGCTCCACCATTCAGGCCGTGCGTCTGGACCGGCGCGGGCTGATCCGTCAGGCCGCGATCGACGAAGAGTTCCTGGCCGAGCTCGAGCAGTACGGCCTGCTGGCCGAGGGGGCCATGTTCTACGGTGCGGCCGAGCTCGAGATCGTCACCGCCGCCCGCGACCTCGCCGACGAGGGCCTGCACCCGCGCCACCTGGTCATGCTGCGCACCTCGGCCGAGCGCGAGGCCCACATGATCCGGTCCGTCGCCAGGCCGCGGTCGCGCTCCGGGGATGCCGCAGCCCGCGGAGGCGCCGAAGATTTCGCCCGTGACCTGGGAGAATCGATGATCTCCCTGCACAGCGCGGTGCTGCGCACGAAGCTGCGGGACACCTGAGGGCCGCCCGGAAGAGTGCTGAGAGTCGTCACCAGTCCGTGATCTTCGACCGGCGAGTTGCTGTTCGCCGGCGGGCAGTACGCGCTACTGTTGTCGCGTGCTCTCGTCTTCCCCTCGGAGAGCCGGATACCGGAGGTAGCTGTGAACGCCACTCGCGGCGAGGATCGCACTGAGCAATCCACCGTGCCCGCCGAGCCCGCGCAGGGCGTCCTGTTCGACGATGTCGTGGACACGCCAGGCGAACTCGGCTATCGCGGTCCGGCTGCCTGCAAGGCAGCCGGCATCACCTACCGTCAGCTCGACTACTGGGCGCGCACCGGCCTGGTCAAGCCGGGCGTGCGGGCGGCGTCCGGCTCCGGCAGCCAGCGTCTGTACGGATTCCGCGACATCCTCGTGCTCAAGGTCGTCAAGCGCCTCCTGGACACTGGGGTCTCGCTCCAGCAGATCCGCATCGCCGTGACCGCACTGCGCGAGCGCGGCATCGACGACCTCGCCCAGATCACCCTGATGAGCGATGGCGCCTCCGTCTACGAATGCACCTCGGCGGAGGACGTCTTCGATCTTGTCCAGGGTGGTCAGGGAGTGTTCGGCATCGCCGTCGGCCGCGTCTGGCGCGAGGTCGAGAACGACCTGGCCGTGCTGCCCGGTGTGGACCCCGCCGACGACGCCGCCCTCGCCCTCCAGGACGAGCTGGCCGCGCGTCGCCGATCCCGCCAGGCCGGCTGACCAACGCAGTTTCCGACAGAAGCGGCGAGCCCCCGGGAAGGGGCTCGCCGCTTCTGCATGCCGGGACAGGACGTACGGACCCTGTTCGAGTGGTCGCGCGCTCGCATGCGGTCGCACCCGGATCCGGCCATCACGCCGGATCGGGCGGGCGGGATCAATCGGGCGGGCCGGATCAGGAGTGCTGGCGAGAGTCCAGCACGGTCTTCAACAGGGCGTCGAAGTCCTCGGTGAGTCGCCTGCCCGAGGCCCCCTCGTAGCGGTGCAGCGGCACGGCGCCGCCCTGTGCCTGCTGGAGCCCCACCCGCTCCTCGATGACCGGCTCGAGCACGGCGTCGCCGAAGAGGTCCCGCAGCTCGGCCAGGCGGTACTGGTGCTCGACCGACCGCGGACGGTAACGGTTGACCACGAGCCCCAGCGGCAGCAGCCGCGGCGCGATCCCGTCCTCACGCATCTCCGCGGCGAGCTTGAGCGCACGATCGGCGGCGGTGACGGCGAAGAACCCGGGCTCGGCGACCACCAGGGCGCGATCCGAGGCGGCCAGGGCCATCTGCGTCAGGCCGTTCAGCGAGGGCGGGCAGTCGATCAGCACGATGTCGTACTGGTGGGTGCGCTTGTCCAGCGCGTCCCGCAGGCGCCGCACATCCTTGGGATGCGGAGTGGGGGAGTCCATCACGGAGGACCGGCTGGAGCCCGGGATGATGTCCAGGTGCGAGCCCGCATCGGTCGCCCACGGCGTGGAGATGATCGAACGGTCGATCGTCTCCGTGCGCGGCGAGGAGACCACCTCGGCGATGTCGACCGTGGAGGACGGTTCACCCAGCAGACCCAGCGTGGTGTCGCCCTGGGGATCGAGATCGATGACGAGGGCGTTCACCCCCTGGTGCAGGGCCGCGGAAGCCAGGCCCAGGGTCACGGACGTCTTGCCGACGCCGCCCTTCAGGGAACACACACTCACGATGAACACGGAGGGAGTCTACCGACCCGACCCTGATCACCGCGGACGCGACAGGCGGTAACCTGCGTGAATCGTGCCTGGAGCACAGTGAGGAGGGCCCGACGATGTCGCATGTCACCCATGAACTCGTGCTCGAGGTGCTCGAGGGGTGCGCGCACAGCGCGCTCGAGGAGGCCCAGCGCCTCGGACCGGCCCGTGCGGCCGGCCCCACGGAACTCGTGCTCACGACGGAGGACCTTGACGCGGTGCGGGGCCTGCGCCGCGTGGTGGCCGCCTCGACGAGCATGACCGTTCCCGCGCGCCGGCCTCGCGAGCTGCTCGACACCTCCGTCCAGCAGCGGATCGGGGACCTGCTGGCGGACATCGGCCGCCAGCGGCCCCGACAGCGCTTCACCGGGCTGCGCCTGGAGGCCGCGGGCTCGCACACCCCGGACATGCGACGCCTGGCCGACGCCTTCGCCGAGCAGGCGGGGGTCGAGGTCGATGAGGACGGCGACCTGGTGGTGAGGGTGCGCCGCGGTGCAGGGCCCGGTACGTGGCAGGTGCTGCTGCGCACTACCCCGCGCCCGCTGTCCACCAGGGCCTGGCGGACGGTCGATTATCCCGGCGCGGTGAACGCGACCATCGCCGCGACGGTGCTCGACCTCCTGGAGGTGGGTGCTGAGGACCACCTGCTCGACATGACCTGCGGATCAGGGACGTTCCTGATCGAACAGCTCGCCGTCGTCGCTCCCGCCCGGACGATAGGGGTGGACCTGAACCCGGCGGCGATCGACGCCGCCCGGCAGCACCAACGGGCCGCACGCCGCCGGGGCCGGATCGACTGGATCACCGGGGACGTGCTCACGACAGATCTCGACCCCGGCTTCACCAGGCTCCTGACCAACCCGCCCTGGGGAACCCTGCACGGGGAGCACGAGAGCAACGAGCGACTCCTGGCCGACCTGCTGGATCGCGGCGCCGAACTGGCCGCACCGGAGGCGAGGATGGGCGTGCTGACGCATGAGATCACGCGGATGCACCGCGTGCTCGAGCGGCCGGGCCTGCCCTGGCGTCCCGTGGGGGAGCACCGCTTCTTCCAGAAGGGGCACCATCCGCGGCTGTTCCTGCTCGAGCGCGGCTGAGCTGCCGGGCACGGCGATACCGGGGCCGACAGGTCGCACCGTCGGCCCCGCCATCACCGCGGTCACAGACCGCGTCGGCCCTCCTCGAGCGCCTGCACGCCGCCGTCGTCGCCGTCGATCCGGACCTGTGCGACCTCGTCGCGGCCCGAGACCCACAGCAGCAGTTCGAGCGGATCGCCGTGCACGCGCACGCTGCCGGCCGGCCGGCGGGAGCGCAGCCGTCTCCCGCCGTGCGGGGCAACCAGCGTGACGTCGGCCGGAACCCGCACGGCCACCGGGGCCAGCAGCGAGAGAGCGCGCCACGCCTTCGCCTGCGTCGCCTCGGGCAGCGCTCGCGGCTCCCATCCCGGCTGTGCCCGGCGCAGGTCCTCGTGATGGATCAGCAGCTCGCCCTCCCCGCTGAAGGAGTCGACCGTGCCCGCGAAGGACAGCGGTCCCGGGCCCGCGCGGAACAGGTCCACGAGATCGCCCCAGGTCCGGGCGCGGAGCTGCTGCCGGGCCTGCTGGGCGCGACGGCCCAGCTCTCCCGGCAGTCTCGGCCCCACCATCAGGTGCGGGTAGCGCTCCCGGAGCAGCAGGTGCTCGAGCAGCTCGGGAGCGCCCCAGCCCGGCAGGATCGTCGGCGCCTCGGGACCGAGGTCGGCGAAGGTCGCCGCGAAGGCCCTGCGCTCGTCACTCGCGAGCGTCGCCATCGTCGCTCATCAGCCCTGGTTGCTGAACGCGGCGTCGAAGGAGACCTCGGAGACCGGGTAGTCCAGGCTCTCGAGCACCTCGATCGCCTCCTTGGCCCCGTGCAGACGATCCATGCCCGCGTCCTCCCACTCGATGGAGATCGGACCCTCGTAGCCGATCGAACGCAGCGCGCGGAAGGCCGCATCCCACGGCACGTCGCCGCGGCCGAAGGAGACGAAGTCCCAGCCGCGGCGAGGATCGCCCCAGGCCAGGTGGGAACCCAGGCGGGTGTTGCGACCGGTGACCCGCACCCGGATGTCCTTGCAGTCGACGTGGTAGATGCGGTCGGCGAAATCGGTGATGAAGGAGACCGGATCGATCTCCTGCCACATGAAGTGGGAGGGGTCCCAGTTCAGGCCGAACGCCTCGCGGTGACCGATCGCCTCGAGCGTGCGCTGGGTGGTCCAGAAGTCGTAGGCGATCTCGGAGGGGTGGACCTCGTGGGCGAAACGCACCCCGCACTCGTCGAAGACGTCGAGGATCGGGTTCCAGCGGTCGGCGAAGTCCTGGTAGCCGTCGTCGATGACGTCCTGGCCCACCGGCGGGAACATCGCCACGTACTTCCAGATCTTCGAGCCGGTGAAGCCGACGACGGTCTTCACGCCCATCTTCTGCGCCAGGCGGGCAGTGTTCTTCATGTCCTCGGCCGCGCGCTGGCGGACGCCCTCGGGATCACCGTCGCCCCACACCTCGGAGCCGACGATCGCCTGGTGGCGGAAATCGATCGGATCGTCGCAGATCGCCTGGCCCTTGAGGTGATTGGAGATGGTCCAGCACTTCAGCCCGTGCTTGTCGAGGATGCCCAGGCGGTCGGCGACGTAGTCGTCGTCATCCCAGCGGGAGGCGTCGAGGTGCTCGCCGGAGACGGCGATCTCGAGGCCGTCGTAGCCCCAGCCGGCGGCGAGCTCGGCCACCTCGTCGAGGGTGAGATCGGCCCATTGGCCGGTGAACAGGGTGTGCGGATGAGCCATGGTGGTGATGCTCCTTCTGCGGTGAGCGATATCGAGTGCGTTCGGCGTGGAGGGGGCCGGCCGCGTTTCGGCGGCCGGGGTCAGAGGGTGATGGTGGCGCCGTCGGCGGCATCGGAGGAGATGACGGCGTCGAGCACGCGCTGTAGCGCCAGCCCGTCGGCGAAATCGGGGGAGTAGCCGGTGGCGTCCTCGCCTCCGCGGTCACGGATGGCCACCAGCAGGTCGCGCGCCTGGTTGGAGAACGCGTTCTCCCAGCCCAGCACGTGCCCCTGCGGCCACCAGGCCTCGAGGTAGGGGTGCTCGGGCTCGGTCACCAGCACGCGCGCGAACCCCTGCTCGGCGATCGGCCGGGTCGCGTCGAGGAACCACAGCTCGTTGGGGTTCTCCAGGCTGAACTTCAGGGCGCCCTTGCTGCCGTAGAGCTCGACGGTCAGCTGGTTCTTGGCGCCGTTGGCCATGCGCGAGACCTCCACGGAGGCGACCGCGCCGCCATCGAGCTCGAGGGTGGCCCACGCGGCGTCGTCGACGGTGACGTCCTCGGGGCCGTCCGGCCCGGGACGCTGGGGGACCACGGTGGCCAGTCGTCCGCGCACCGCGGTGACCTTCTGTCCGGTCAGGTGCTGGACCTGATCGATGGCGTGGGATCCGATGTCGCCGAGCGCACCGGAGCCCGCGGTCTCCTTCCGCAGCCGCCAGTTCATGGGGGCGGTCTCGTCGACCAGCCAGTCCTGGAGGTAGGCGGCCTTGGCCTGGCGGATCTGTCCGAGCTTGCCGTCCTGGACGAACTGCTTGGCCAGCGCCAGTGCCGGGACGCGACGGTAGGTGAAGCCGAGCGCCGCGATCTGGCCGCGCGCAGTGGCGGCCTCGGCCGCCTCGACCATCGCCTCGGCCTCGGCGGTGTCGTTGGCCAGGGGCTTCTCGCACAGCACGTGCTTGCCGGCCTCGAGGGCGGCGATGGCGATCTCCGCGTGGAGGAAGCCGGGGGTGCAGATGTCGACGATGTCGATGTCGTCACGGGCGATGACCTCGCGCCAGTCGGTGGCGTGCTCCTCCCACCCCAGGCGGCGTGCCGACTCCGCCACCGCCTCCTCGTCACGGCCGACGATGACGCGCCGGGCGACCTCGGGAACCTCGAAGGCGGCGCCGACGGTGCGCCAGGCCTGGGAGTGGGCGCGGCCCATGAAGGCGTAGCCGATCATGGCGACGCCGAGAGGCCGGCCGGAGGGGAGGTTGGGGGTGTCGGACACAGGGGTCTCCTTCGAGAAGTGCGTGCTCGGTCGGTTGCGGGCGAGGTCAGCGGTCACAGAGTCGAGAGGTGGGGGTCGAAGTCCGCGTCGAGCAGGTCGGGTGCGGTCACCGTGGAGGACACGGTCACCGCACCGTCCACGGTGGTGGCCTCCTCGAGACTGATCATGACGTCCAGGACGTGGGCGGCCAGCTCCCCGGTGAGGCGGTGCGGCCGGCCGGCGCGCAGGGCCCGCGCCATCTCCAGCGTTCCCAGGCCGCGCCCGCCGACGGCGCCGACGGGCTCGCGCTCGGTCCAGTCGTCCTCCCCGCGCATCGCGATGCCGGAGACGCCGGAGAACTGGTTGGGATCGGGCAGGGCGATGGTGCCTGCGGACCCGGCCAGCTCCAGCACGTGCGGACGGTCCAGCGCATCGTCGAAGGAGAACTCGACCGCGGCGGAGGCGCCGTCGGCGAAGCGCAGCAGCCCCTGGACCCGGGTGGGGACCTCCACGGCGAACGACTCACCGGCACGCGGGCCCGACCCGATCGTGCGGGTGTCCCGGGACCGCGATCCCACCGCGGAGACGGAGACCACGGGCCCGTAGGCCAGCACCAGGGTGGTCAGGTAGTAGGGGCCCATGTCGTACAGCGGCCCGGCGCCGGCCTGGAACAGGAAGTCCGGGTTGGGGTGCCAGGATTCGGGACCGGGGGAGCGGAACTGAGCGAGCGCGGAGCGCGGCTCGCCGATCTCCCCGGCCCGCACGGCACGCAGCGCCGATTGGACGCCCGCGCCCAGGACCGTGTCCGGTGCGCCGCCGATGCGGAGGCCCTGACGACGGGCGTGCTCCAGCAGGTCGGCCGCGTCCTCGCGGGTCGTCGTCAGCGGCTTCTCGCTCCACACGTGCTTGCCGGCGGAGAGGATGTCGCGGGAGACGGCGTGGTGGGCTGCGGGGATCGTCAGGTTCACGACGATCTCGATCTCAGGATCATCGAGCACGGCCTCGACCGGGCCGTGCCCGGCGATGCCGTGCTCCTCGGCGCGCGCGGCGGCGGCCTCGGGCCGCAGGTCACCGAGGGCGCGGACGTCGATGTCCGGGTAGGTGGTCAGCTGGCCGAGGTACTGGGCGGCGATGACGCCGGCTCCGATGATGCCGACGCCGACGGGTCCGGTGGTCCCGCTCATGCCTGGGTGCCCTGCAGGTGGGAGGTCAGCTGCGCGAAGGAGCGGCTGACGGCCTCGAAGATGTCCCCGGAGTGGTCGTCGAACTCGATGACGCCGGTCTCGAGCCAGGGGGCGGCGGCGAGGATCGCGGGAACGTCCATCTCGCCCTCGCCGAGTGGAAGCTGATCCTTGACGTCACCCTGCAGGTGGCCGTCCTTGAGATGTGCCAGCTGAACGCGCTGGCCGAGACGTCCCAGCAGTTCCGCCGGATCGGTGCCGCCGACGGCCGCCCAGAACGTGTCCAGCTCCAGGACGACGCGGGGGTCGAGGTGATCGGCGAGCACCTCCAGTCCGCAGCGGCCCTCGAAGACCGGCCGGGCCTCGTGGTCATGGTTGTGGTAGCCCACGCGCACACCGTTCTCGGCGGCCACCGGGGCGAGTGCGTTCAGGCGCTCGGCGGTCGCCTTGATGTCGTCCTCGCGGGTCCAGTGCTCCCGGCCCCAGTGCGGGTCGATCACCGTGCGGACCCCGAGGCCGGCCGCGGTCGCGAGCACCCGGGCCGGGTCCTCGGCACCCAGGAGGGAGACGTGGGCCGAGGGGGCGTCGAGGCCGTGCTCGGCCAGCAGCGGCCCCAGCGTCTCGGCGTGCTCCATCAGCCCGAAAGGCTCCACATGGGTGAATCCGATTCCGGAGAGCCGCTGCAGGGTGGCGGCCGGGTCGGCCGCGAAGGCTTCTCGCACGCTGTAGAGCTGGACGGAGATCTGCACTGACTGCTCCTCAGGTTCGACTGTGACCCGATCCGATACCGGGATGACCACACTATGTCGGTGATCACGTCCGGGCAAAGACGGTCCGTTCCGCAGCGAGCCTGCGATGGGAGAGACTGAGAGCGTGGAGAGACATGTGCGCGCGTGGATGACAGCGGAGGTCGCGGCAGGGACGGACATCGCCCTGCTGGTGGCCGTCTCTCGGGCACCGGTGGCGCAGGAGTCGCTGACGGTGCTGGCGGGGTCCCGGCCGCATCCGGTCACCGAGACCCGGGACCGCTTCGGCAGCAGACTCCACACCGTCACCGGGCTGCCGGCCGGGCAGGTGGAGATCGTCTACGCCGCCCGCGGCATCATCCCCGCCCCGGTCCCGCACCCCGGGGACGTGGACGCCGAGACGGCCGAGCACCTGCGCCCCTCGCGGTACTGCGAGGTCGACGAGTTCACCGGGATCGCCCGCGAGATCGTCGGCGGGCGCACCGGGATCGAGGCCGCCGACGCCGTCGTCGACTGGGTAGGCGATCAGCTCGACTACGTCCCCGGCTCCAGCACCGTCACCGATTCCGCGCGCACCACCTACGACTCCCGACAGGGGGTGTGCCGCGACTACGCGCACCTGACCGTGGCGCTGCTGCGTGCCAGCGGCATCCCGGCGCGGTGCGCCTCGGCGTACGCCCCAGGGCTCAGTCCGATGGACTTCCATCTCGTGGTCGAGGCCCTGGTCGAGGGGACCTGGCTCGTGCTCGACTCGACCCGTCTGGCGCCGCGTGCCTCGATGGTGCGCATAGCGACCGGGCAGGATGCGGCGGACACCGCCTTCATGACCACGCTGGCCGGCAACGTGACGCTGACGGGGATCCAGGTCACCGCCGTCGCGGACCCGGAGCTGCCCCGCGAGGATCCGCGGGAACGGCTGTCGCTGCGCTGAGCAGCCGCTCCCGCAGCGCGACCCTCAGAGACCGGAGCCGGACGAGTCCTGATCCGAGGAGGAGTCATCCTCGTCCAGCTGCGGATCCTCTGCGACCGAGGAACCGTCGGCGTCGGGCCGCCCATCGTCCGGGGCCGGCGCGTCGCCGTCTGTCCCGTCGTCCCCGTGGTCCTCGGCGATCCCGGCCAGGTAGTTCTCCACCTCGGCGGCGATGTCATCGGCCGTGGGGACCTCGGCTCCGGCGCCGGAGGTGATCATCCGGTCGAAGCGCTGCTCGAGCCCCTCGACCATCTCCTGCAGCTGTGGCGCCTGCTCGACCTGAGCGGCGACGGCCTCGCGCACCGGCCCGGCCTGGGCCTCGAGCGCGTCGACCGGCACGTGCGGGCCCTTCTCCTGACCGATCGCCGTCAGCAGCGCGATCGCCGCGTCGGGGTAGGACATCTCGTGGAGGTACTGCGGCACGTGCACCACCAGACCGACCACCTCGTGACCGGCGTCGGCCAGACGCATCGTCAGCAGCGCGGTGAACGGCGCGCGCAGACGGAAGGTGCCGGGCATGGTGCGGCGCACGGCGATGGACTGCGGGTTGCCCGCGAAGCGCGTCACCGGCAGCTCACGCGTGTGGGGGACAGGTGCCGGGAAGCCCTGCACCAGCAGGGTGCGCTCGATGCCGAGCTGATCGACGACGATGCGCAGCGCATTGGCCACACGCTCCCACTGGAAGGACGGCTCCGGGCCGGTGAGCAGGAAGAACGGCTCACCGTCGGGGTCGGTGACCTCGTGCAGCAGGATCTCGGGCTTCTCGTAGTCCGAGAAATGGTCCAGCTCCAGGGTGACCTCGGGGCGGCGACCGGCGTAGTCGTAGACCTGGTCCATGTCCAGACGGCCGACGACGCGGCTGGGCAGGGTGTTGAGCAGGTGATCGTCGACCAGGTCCTGGGCGTTACCGGCGTCGCTGAACGCGCCGAGGGTGACCAGGAGCGTGCGGGCGCGCAAGGAGCGCGAGTCGACGTGACGCTCATAGCTGAACAGTGTCGTCGGATCCATCGTGACCTCCAGGCAACGGGCCGCCGGCTGGGCGGCAGGTGGTGACTGAAAGGACAACGACACGAGGCAGGGGAGTATTCCCCCCGAAGCCCCATCTCAGGTGATGAGCGCCACTGTGTCCACTGCCAGTCGCAGCGCGAGGGCCCCGGTGACGATCAGGAACACGATCCGCACGAAACCGGAGCCGAACCTGATCGCGAGTCGCGCACCGAGATAGCCGCCGAGCACGTTGGCGATGGCCATGACGGCGCCCAGGAGCCACCACACCTCGCTCTGGGTCCCGAACACCAGCAGGGCGCCGATGTTGGTGGTGAGGTTGGCGAGCTTGGCGTGCACGCTGGCCTCGAGGAAGCCGTACCCGAGGACGGCGACCATCAGGATGATGAAGAAGCTGCCGGTGCCGGGCCCGAGGATGCCGTCGTAGAGGCCGACGACGGCGCCGATGCCTCCGGATCGCAGGATGTGGGCGCGGCCGGTGTGCCGCGGATCGTGGACCAGGCCCATCGCAGGTCGCAGCAGTGTGTACAGGCCGACGGCGATCAGGGCCACCAGGACGATGGGGGAGAGCCACGGTCGGGGGATGAAGGTGGCCAGCCCGGCACCGCCGGCACTGCCCAGCAGGGCGCACAGCACCAGCGGTATCGCGGTCACCGCGACCGGCGTGATACGGCGCACATAGGTCCACGAGGACACCGCGGTCCCGGCGGCGGAGGCGACCTTGTTGGTCCCCAGCACCGTCGCGGTCGAGGTGTCGGCCGGCAGCGCCGTCAGCAGCGCCGGCAGCTGGATCAGACCGCCCCCGCCGACCACGGCGTCCACCCAGCCCGCGAGGAAGGCGGCTCCGATCAGCAGCACCAGGGTCAGCGCGGAGAGCTGGAGCAGCTGATCGAGGAGAGGCACGGCGCAAGTCAACACCGCGGTGGCCGGGACGACCAATCGGGACGTCGCGCAGGCTGTCACACTGCCGGTATGCGAGCAGTGATCTGGGACCTCGGCGGGACGCTGGTGGACACGTATCCCGACGTCGATCGGGCCCTCGCCTCGGCGGTCCACTCCGAGGTCGACGACGCGGCGCTGCGCGAGGTCGCCCGGCTCACCCGCGTCTCCAGCTCCCACGCCATCGCCACCCTCGCCGAGCGCCACGGAGTCTCCGAGCGGCGGCTGCGCGTGGCGTACGAGGCGACCAAGCAGCACTGGCTCAACCACCCTCCCGCGGTGATGGAGGGCGCCCCGGAGGTGATCGAGGCGGTTCGCCGCGCCGGGGGAATGAACCTGGTCGCCACCCACCGTGAACGCTCGAGCGCCCAGGCGCTCCTGGACGCGCTGGAGCTGCGGATCGACGACATGGTGTGCGCGCCGGACGGGTTCGAACGCAAGCCGGACCCTGCCATGATCCGGGAGCTGCTGAGCCGGCACGATCTCGACCCGGGGGAGTGCCTGGCCATCGGCGATCGACCCGCCGATGTCGAAGCCGCCGCGGCCGCCGGGGTCCGGAGCGTGCTGCTGGAGACTCCCGGCGTCCCGATGCCGGCGGGGAGCGCGCCACGCATCACCCGCGTGGACGAGCTGCCGGGGCTGCTCGGACTCTGAGCCCGGCCGTTCGACGGAGCGCGCGGGATATCCCCCGAGAGTTCGCGGGGGATCGCCGGATTTCTCGGCTGACCTGCCCGCGAGCTGTTCCCCCGCGGGTGCGGCGCGCCTAGATTGACGGCAGGCGCCGCGCCTTCAGCGGGGCGCACCCGCCGGAAGGACCAGCCCATGCCGGGCCTCGCCACCGTCTGCCGTCTTCGTCGCGATGCCGCGGTCACCGCGACGCTCACCGTGCTGCTCGCCGTGGCCGTGGTGTGCGCTGTCGCCGCGGCCGGTCTGATGGCCCGCCTGGCCGGCGCGTCGACCGCTCTGCTCGACCAGGCCGACGCCCCGCACCTGGCGCAGATGCACGCCGGGGAGCTCGACGCCGGTGCGGTGGACGCTTTCGCGGCCGAGCGCCCGGAGGTCACGGCTCACCGGACGCAACTGCTGCTGGGTCTGGACGGCTCCCAGCTCAGCTTCGACGGCGTCGGCCAGGACAGCAGCATCCAGCAGAACTCCCTCACGGTCCCGTCCGTCGAGAGCGACCTCATGCTCGATCTGGACGGGCAGGCCGTGACCGAGGTGCGACCGGGGACGATCTGGTTGCCGGTGATGTACCGGATCGAGGACGGCCTGCGAACCGGTTCCGAGGTGACCATCACAGGGCCGGACGGCTTCGCCCGCGACCTCGAGGTCGCCGGCTTCTTCCGCGACTCCCTCATGAACACGCCTCTGGCGAGCTCCAAGCGGTTGCTGGTCAGCGAGCAGGATCTAGCCGAGATCGCCGACCGCACCGGCAGCACCGAGTACCTGATCAGCTTCTGGCTCCAGGATCCGCAGACGCAGGTCTCCGCCGTGCGCACCGCCTACCAGGTGGCGGATCTGCCGGAGGACGGGCCGATGGTGGACCGCCAGGCGTTCATGCTGTTCGCCGTGCTCGGAGACGGCCTGGTGGCCGCCGCCGTGCTGGGCGCGGCCCTCGTGGTGCTGGCGATCGCGCTGATCTGTGTACGGCTGGCGCTGGCGACCGCGCTGGCGCGGGAGCGTCGCGAGATCGGGGTCCTGCGTGCCCTCGGGATCCGCCGCGCTGACCTGCGCCGCGCCTATCTGCTGCGCTACGGAACGATCGCCCTGGCCGCGACGATCATCGGGCTGCTCGGAGGTATCCCGCTCGGTTCCGCGCTCGCCGCGGATCTCACGGCGTACTCGGGCCCCACCGGCGGGGCAGCGGTCCTGCTGGCACCCGTGGTCGCAGCGCTCGCGGTGCTGATCGTGGCACTCGCCGGTGTCTCCCTGATGCTGAGGCGCATCCGTCGGATCGACCCCGTCGAGGTGCTGCGCGGAGCGGCGAGCGGCGCGGCAGGCCGGAGCGGGCCGAGGCGGGCACACGGTCTGTTCGGGCTGTTGAGCCTGCACAGTTCGCCCCTGCCCGTCCCGCTGCTGCTGGGACTGCGCACGCTCGTGCGGCGCGCCGGCTCGTCGTTCATGCTGCTGACGGTCTTTACGCTGTGCACCGTGCTGGCGGCGGCCCCGACCGGGGTGGCATCGACCCTCACGTCACCGGGGATCGTCACAGCGATGGGTATCGGTCGGTTCGACGTCCGGATCGACGTTCCGCTCGCCGGGGAGGTCGACTCCTCGGTGCACGAGCGTGCCCTCGCCGCCGTCGCCTCGGATCCCCGCATCGAGGAGTACGCGGCCAGAGTGAGCACCCGCCACCTGGTCGAGGTCGAGGACGGCCCTCCGCTCAATCTCCCCATCGAGTCCGGTGACCACACGGTCCTGCCCGTCCAGTATGCCGAAGGCCGCGCGCCGACGGCCGACGAGGAGATCGCCCTCAGCCTGGTCGCGCTGGCCGAGACCGGCGCGAGCCTGGGCGACACGCTGACCGTGCGGACAGCGGCCGGGGCCCGGACGCTGCGGGTCGTCGGCGCCTACCAGGACGTCACCCAGGGCGGGCTGACCGCCAAGGCTCAGCTGCCCACCGCGCAGGAGGAGGTGCAGTGGTCCGTGATCGCCACGCGCCTTGCACCCGGCGCGGACCAGGAGGCGCTGATCGCTGACCTCGCCGCCGCCCTGCCGGAGGCCACGGTGGGGGATGTGAGCATGTATCACCAGCAGCTGCTGGGCGGGATGGCTGGGGGCATGACGCGAGCGGCGACGGCCGCGGCCGCGGTCGCGGCGGCGCTCGCGGGACTGATCGCCGCGCTGGTCACGCGCATGGTGTTGGCCGAGGATTCGCGCCAGCTCGACACCCAGCGTGCCCTCGGCGTCCCGCGCGGCGTGCGCCGCAGCCCGTACCTCGTGCGCATGCTGGCCGCACTGCTGCTGGCCCTGCCGCTGGGACTGCTGCTCAGCCAACTCATCGCACAGGGCGGACTGAACGTGATGATCGAGGCCATGACCGGGGGACTGGCCACGCTCGGTCAGGGCACCAGCCGCATCACCGTGCACCGTGCGCCCGTGATCGTCCTGGTCGCCATACCCCTCGTGCTTGCCGTTGCCGTCACCGTCGCGACCCGACTGGCCACCATCGAACGCACCACGAGGAGAGGACCATCATGAGTGAAGACGCGCTGCGCGCCCGAGGGGTGAGCCACCACGTCGGAACCACACAGCTGCTGCACGAGATCGATCTCGAGGTCGGTGCGGGGGAGTTCGTGGCCGTCTCCGGCCCCTCCGGCAGTGGCAAATCCACGCTGCTGCAGACCCTCAGCGGCATGTCCCGGCCCAGCACCGGCAGCATCGAGCTCGGGGGAGAGGAGCTGACAGCGCTGGGGGACGAGCAGCTCGCCGCGCGCCGGCTGCACCGGATCGGTGTGGTCTTCCAGCAACCGGAACTGCTGCGCGACCTCACGATGCTGGAGAACGTGGTGCTGCCCGGCCGCGCGGCCCGTCGGGCATCCCGGGCCCAGGTCACGGCGCGGGCTCGTGAGCTCCTGGAACGGATGGGGGTCGCGGACCTGGAGAGCCGCTTCGCGGGCGAGGTCTCCGGAGGTCAGGCGCAACGCGTGGGCATCTGCCGAGCACTGATCAATGAACCGGAGATCGTGTTCGCCGACGAACCCACCGGCGCTCTGGACTCCCGTGCCGCAGCAGAGGTGCTGATGCTGCTGCAGAGCATCGCGGCCGACGGCACCGCGGTGGTCATGGTGACCCACGACCCGCGGATGGCTGACGGCGCGGATCGGGTGATCGAGCTGCTGGACGGGAGGATCGTACCGCCCGTCGCGGCGTAGGCACCGCGGTGCGAAGTCCGCGCCGCGATAGGTTGGAGCCATGGCGACGATCCACCAGGCCGAGCTGACCCCGAGCAAGTCCGACATGCTGCGCACGTTCCTGGAGTCCCGGTCGTGGGGCGAGGCGGGGGAGCTCGAGGTGCTGGGTGCCTACCGCTTCGATGACCCCGAGGGCGAGGTCGGCATCGAGTGCCATGTGGCACGCGTGGGGGAGACGATCTTCCACCTGCCGCTGGCGTACCGCGGCGCGCCCGTCGCCGACACGGAGGAGCACCTGATCGGTCTCATGGAGCATTCGGTGCTCGGGCAGCGCTACGTCTACGACGGGCTGCAGGACGAGGTCGTCCTGGATTGCTTCCGGCGGGCGCTGTGCGGTCAGCAGCAGCAGGCCGAGCTCGAGATCGTCGACGCGGAGGGAAAGCCGGCAGGCAGCCGTGCCCAGTCCGTCACGCTGAGTCTCGAGGTCGATAAGGGCGAAGAGCTGCCGAGCGCCGAGACGCTGCTGGACGGTGCGCCGTTCACCGTCGTGCGGACCGTCGGCGAGCTGGATGGCACCGTGCGTCTCGTGGCGGCCTGGTCCGACGGCAGCGGCGTCGTCGCGGCGTACTGAGACTGCGTTCCGGACTGGGACTGTGTACCGGAACTCGTTGCTGTCACTCCGGAGCTGCGTCCGATGAGCGTGGCCCGGGCTGGAGGGGAGCGCCGGTCGGGAAGCTCGAGAGGGCCTATGGTCGGCTGCTTACGCTCCACTTTACATAACGTACATTATCGGCGGTTCATCGGGAGGGGTGGAGCGGTCGATCTCGTGCAGCTCGCTCTGCGCACTCTCGATGAGCAGAGCGCCACATGCCGGCAGACGCCTCTCAGCGCGTCTGGACGAACTTCAGCTGGTGCCCCTCGGGATCGCGCACCCAGGCGAACCGAAGCCTGCCATCCGGCGAGTGCGTCGGCTCGACCAGATTGCGTGCGCCGACGGAGACCGCGCGCTCATGGGCCGCGTCCACGTCCTCGCACCACAGTGCGATCTCCGCGGACGGTGTACCCGGTGTCGTCACGCCCAGCCTCACGAGCTCGTTCGCTGTCGCCGCCGACGTCAGCCCGATCCGCGTGCCCGCGGCGTCGATCTCCACATGGGTCGGCGGACCGTCCTGCGGCGTGCGAAACGCTTCAGCGAAGCCGAACGCCGTGTAGAACGCGAGGCACTGCTCGACGTCCTCGCAGAAGAGGTTCACCTGGATCTGACTGACCTGGACCTGTGTGACCGGGTTCATGATTCGAGCGTACGACGCTCGCGGCGGGCCCGACGCTCCATGAGCCACACGATGACGACGGCGAGCACGTCGACCGCGATGAAGAACAGCATGAACGGCCCACCCATGCCCACCGAACGATCGATGGTGAAGCCGCCGCCGTCGGCGAACAGGGCCGCCAGCAGCATCATCACCACGTTGTTCGCGACGTGGAAGGCGATCGGAGCCTCGAGCCCTCTGCTGATCACGGCCATGGCGGCCATGCTGGCGCCGAACAAGGTGTAGTAGGCGAACAGCCACGGATCGGCGGACAGATGCACGGTGCCGAACACGAGGCTGGAGCCGGCCAGCCCGACGACGACGGCCGCGCGGGCCGGCCGGATCCACGAAGCCACGGCCGGCATGATGGCCCCGCGGAACGTGATCTCCTCGGCGGCGGCCTGCAGCGGCGTCGTCAGCACGACGGCCGCGATCAGGGCGATCGTCGTGCCCGAGACGGCGAAGCCGCCGACGCCTGCCGTCGAGGGGTCGACCAGCGACATCACGGCAGTGGCCACGAGGACGAGGGCGCCGAAGATCACCAGGTACAGCCCGCCACGACCGAACCGGACGCGCCCGTCCGCCTGGAGCAGCCGACGCCATGGGGTGCGGCTCAGCCAGGCGGTCAGGATCAGGGTGGGCACCGCCATGATGACGAGGCTGGCATTCGTCGCCAGCAGCATCAGCGGCGTCATCTGCAGGTTCTCCGGATCACGGTCGAACAGCAGCACCTCGGCGATCATCGCGGCGATGCCGAGCACGAAGCTCGTCCCGACCATGAGGACCACCGCGGCGACGACGATCACCAGAGGCTTCCACCAGCTCATCCGGACATGCGCACCGAACGGCCGGTTCGGGGCGGGATGGGATAAGTGGGCGGAGCCGGTCGGCAGACCGGGCGCCGCGGGGGCTGCGCCGTCCGGGGCGACGGCGGGTGCGGTTCCGACGGGCTGCCGCGGCATCGACGTATGCGGGCCGGGGGTCTGATCCGGGCCGGGGCTCGGATGGGGACGAGCTGAGGAGGAGGATGCGATGTTCATGCTCCCAGGCTGGCGCCTCTCCCCTGGCTCTGCCATGGCGTTTCGGCGGCTCAGCGCTCCGTCCCGTGGCCGGTGTTCGACGCCGCCGCCTACGACCTTCGTCGTCCCCGCCCGTCGGATGGGGTGATGAGTCAGCCGCGCACGGCGGTCGCGCCGCTCCCCCGGCCCGCGGCGATGAACCAGCACACCGAGATCGTGCAGCCGATCACCATCGTCACCGCCATCGGCAGCGAGGAATGCGTGCCCGCGATGCCCACCAGGGGTGCCGCGATGGAGGCGGCGAAGGAGAAGCCCAGGCCCAGCATCGCCGAACCGGTCCCGGCGAACTCCCGCGCCTGATCGGCGGCCAGAGCGCCGCCGTTGCCGAAGATCAGCCCCTGCGGGGCCACGGTGAAGAAGAACGCCGGCAGCACGATCCAGGCGGGCGTATCCAGGAACAGGCTGCCGATCAGCAGAGAGAAGCTCGCCGAGGACACCAGGATCAGGCCCACCCGGATCAGGCGGCGCGGATGGATCGTATGCGTCAGGCGCGCCGAGAGCAGGGACAGCGCCATCATTCCGCAGGAGTTGATCGCGAAGCTCACCGAGTACTCGGTGGAGGTGAACCCGAGCATCTCCTGGACCACGAACGACGACGCGGAGACGTAGGCCATCAGCGCGAACGCGGAGAAGGCGTTGACCAGCATGTAGGCGACGAAGATCCGTCGGCCCAGCAGCGTGCGGCAGTTTCGCAGGAACGTATGGAATCCCCCGGAATGGCGGCGCGAGACCGGCAGCGATTCGGGAATCCGCACCAGCACACCGATCAGCGACAGCAGGGACATGCCCGCGATTACCAGGAAGATCTCGCGCCACTGACCGACGATCAGGATGAGGCCGCCCAGCAGCGGCGCGACGATCGGGGCGATGCCGCCGACGCCCTGCATGATGTTCATGGTGCGGAACAGCTCGGGGCCGTCGGTCATGTCGATCAGCACGGCGCGACCCAGCACCATCCCGAATCCCCCGCCGATGCCCTGGATGACGCGCAGCACCAGCAGCATCTCGGCGCTGGAGGCGAAGGCGCAGCCGAGCGAGGCGAGCAGGCACAGCACGATGCCCAGCAGCAGCGGGGCTCGCCGGCCCAGACGGTCCGAGAGCGGGCCGGCCACCACCTGGCCGCTGGCAGTGCCGAGGAAGAACGCGGTGATGGTCAGCTGCATCCGCGAGGCCGTGGTGCCGAGTTCGTCGGCGACCTCCGGGAAGGCCGGGATGTACATGTCGGTGGCCAGCGGGCCGATCGCGCTGAGAGTAGTCAGCACGACGATCACCATCACGGTGACCTTGTCCCGCGTGCGCCTCAGATCCGCTTCGCTGGGCAGATGCGCGATGTCGTGATCGGCCGGATCCTCCATCACCGGGATGGCACCGGTGATGGTCGGGATCGAACCGGTGGTGGTCGTAGGGATCGAGCCTGTGGAGGTCAGGGGTTCATCGCGATGATCGTCACGGTCGTCATCGCGCCGGGGGTCGGGGGCGGCGGAAGCCACGGGGGTCCTTTCACGCTGAAGGGGTCGCGCCGCGCGGCCACGGAGAGACCGTGGAGGGGAGGCGGCGCGAGCCCTCCATGCTATGACCGGGCTGTACAGCGCTGGAAGAGGATTTCCCTGGGTGAGATCTCGGCACTCTGCCCGGGTCCCGACCCGGGGTCCCAGCTGGGATCAGAGCGCGGGGCGGGCTGGGGCCGACGTCGCCGGAGCGATGCCGCCGGTTCCCTCCAGATCGGCGAGTCGCGCCTGGTAGGTGGGGTCGGTGCGCTTGAGCCAGCGGATCACTGCTGAGGTCACCGGGATCATGAGGTACTGGACGGCGACCTTGTAGACGAACCCGAGAATCGTGTACTCGGCCCACTGCTCGACGGTGGTGATACCGATCGCGGCCGAGGCGATGGTGCAGAAGATGATGGTGTCGACCAGTTCTCCCAGGCCGCTCGAGGTGAACAGCCGGCCGATGAGGCCCCGCTCCCCCATGCGCCGCTTCATGCGGCTGACCACGAACGAGTTCAGGGACTGGCCGGCGAGGAACCCGGCGAGCCCGGCGAGGACCACGATCCAGACAGGGCCCAGGGCCAGTTCCAGGGCTTCCTGCTTGGCCTGGCCGTAGTCGTCGCCCAGCGGCGGCAGGGCGATGATCACCCAGTAGCTGAGGGAGGCGAGGATGCTGACGGAGAAGGAGGTGAGGACCGCGCGGCGGGCTGCGCGGGGGCCGTACAGCTCGGTGACGATGTCGCCGAGGACGTAGGCGAGGGGGAAGAGGAAGAAGCCGCCGTCGGTGATGATCTCGAAGCCGATGCCGGGGATGGTGCCGAAGCTGACCCCCTTGGCGGCGCCGATGCCGGAGAGGATCACCACGGTGACCATGGCGGCGAGGAGGATGTCGAAGTGGGAGCTGCCCCGGTCGGCGTAGACGGCGCCGGCCGGGCTTCCAGACGGGACGGGCGGGGTGGTCTGCGGAGTGCTGTCGGTGGTGTTCACCGAGGCAGAGTACACAGCCGGCCGGGTCGCAGCCACGTGACTGCGACCCGGCCGGAGCGGGACGCGGGGTGCGGTGTCGGAGTTCTCAGATACCGATCGCGTCGTAGTCGGAATCGCCGACGAAGCTCTCGAACTGCTCCTCGCTGCCGTGCCAGAGATTGGAGTCCCCGGCGAACGGTCCCGAGGAGGAGTACTGCCACATCTCCCAGGCCCACCAGCGGCCCGGAAGCACGGTGGGCGGATCCTCGCGATATGCCGCCAGGAACAGCGGCGAGTTCACGGGAGTCCAGTCCCCCACCACGTCGTTCCACCAGTTGAGGTTGGTGTACAGCACGGGACGGCGGCCCGTGTGCTCGAGGTACCGATTGGAGAAGCCCATGATCCACTCGCGCATCTCCTGCGCGGTATAGCCGTAGTTGCGCGGCAGGCCTGTGTACTCCTCGAGGTCGACGAGGCCGGGCAGGGTGCGCCCGTCGTCGCTCCAGCCTCCCCCGTTGTTGACGAAGAAGTCCACCTGCTCCTCGGGCCCTCCGGAATCGGGGCGGGCGAAGTGGTAGCCGCCGCGCACCAGGCCGGCATTGCCGGCCCCGAGGTACTGGTGGTTGAACGCCGGGCTGCGGTACGAGCGGCCCTCGGTGGCTTTGACGTAGGCGAAGCGGGAGCCGGCTGCGGCCTGGGCGGCCCAGTCGACCTCACCCTGCCAGCCGGAGACGTCCTGACCGTAGATACCGGCGGCGTTGGCAGCGGGTGCGAGCACAGCGGCGGTGCCGGCGCTGAGGGCGGCAGCACCCAGCACGCCACCGCGCAGGACGGAACGGCGGGAGGAGGCGGTGGCCGGTGGGCTCGCGGGAGGCGCGAGGTGTCGGGGACGGTAGGGAGGCATGTCAGTCTCCTGGGGAAGCGGGGAAGCGCAGTGCGACGGATGCCACACCGGCTCCACCGTATGCAAGCGCGCAACCGGCGCGGCGACCTGCGCAACTACGGCGTGTCGTGGCGAAACGGACACGCCGCGCGATCTGTGGTCACTGCGAGGGTGCTTGTGTGTCGCTCTGCCCCGTCGTGCGGGGTTCGACGAAGGCGCGCAGGGTCCCCAGGATGGTGGTCGCGGCGAGCGAGGTGATGTCCCGCCCGTCCATCTGTTCGCGCACCATGAGATCGACGAACACGCCCACCAGCAGCTGGGCGAGATCCTCCGGCGGCAGCAGCGGGCGGTCCCCCGCCTCCTCGATGCGCGTGGTCAGCAGCTTGCCGATCTCGTCCCGCAGCCGCTCGCGCTGGACGGCGAGCTCGGCCCGCATGGTCGTATCCCGCAGCGATCGCGCGATGGCATCGGAGTACAGCAGGTACCACTGGCGCCCGAAGGGCCGGATCCCCTCGAAGACCGCGATCATCACCTCCGCGTCGTCGATCTCGGAGATGCTCTGGGGCTCCGCGGGGTCGGTGCGGGTCGAGACCAGGGCATTGGCGACCGCCGAGTTCGCGATGGCCAGCATCTCTTCGGTGACCGAGGCGAACAGTGCGGCGAAGACCTCCTCCTTGGTGGAGAAGTTGGAGTAGAACGCCCCTCGCGTGAAGCCGGCTGCGCGGACCAGGTCGTCCACGGTCGCGCCGTCGATGCCCTTCTCGACGAAGACGTCGAGCGAGGCGCGCACCAGCTTCGTGCGGGTGTTCTCCTTGCGCCGGGTGTCCGCGGACTCGGGCAGCGGGTCGAACAGTTCGGTCATGGGGTCCTCGGAACGTCGGGGAGGGATCGTGTGCAAGGCCTCACATTCGACGGTGAGGAGGAGGGCTCGCGTGACTCCAGAGTATCCCATCGATACACTCCTGTATCGAATGCAGGAATGTTCTGGATGCGGATCCTGGTCCCGTCGGCCCCCGTCGCTGCCCTGACCGGGCCGCACGCACCGACAGGCCGGTTCTCCCCTCGATGGACGGGGCCTCCCTGCGTTCGGGGCTGCAGCGCGTCCTGCGCCGCAGTCGCCCGCTGTTCTGCTGTCTCCGCTTCACCGCTGCGCCCCTTCGGAGGTCTCGTGTCCTCGTTCCTGTACCGCCTCGGCCGCACCATGGCCACCCTGCGATGGAGGATCGTCGCACTCTGGACCGTCCTGCTCGTCGGCGTCGGCGGGCTCGCCGTCGGGCTCGGCGGGACCTTCTCCAACGAGTTCGAGATCCCCGGCACCGAGGCCCAGAGCGGCATCGACAACCTCGCCAACCGCTTCCCCGAGATGGGTGGCGCCTCCGGCACCCTGGTGCTGCAGGGGGACGACGGCGGCACGGTCGATGAGCACCAGGACCAGATCGAGGACCTCATGGCCGAGATCGGGGAGGTCGAGGGCGTCGCCTCCTCCCCCTCCCCGTTCGACGACGTCTCCCCCGGCACCCGCTCCGACGATGACACCGCGATCCTCGCCCAGTTCCAGATGGACGGACAGATCGGCGAGTTCCCCGAGGAGTCCGTCGAGCAGATCGAGGACATCGCCGCCGAGGCCGACGCCGGCCCGCTCGAGGTCAGTCTGGGCGGACAGGTCCTCCAGGAGACCGGCGTCTCCTTCAGCATCGGCGAGGTCATCGGCATCATCGCCGCCCTGATCATCCTCGCGATCGTCTTCCGCGCGCTCGTGCCCGCCGTGATCCCGATCCTCACCGCGATCATGGGCGTGGGCACCTCCATGGCCGGCGTCATGGCGCTCTCGGCCGGGATCGACATGCCCTCGGTGACCACGTCCCTGGGCGCCATGCTGGGCCTGGCAGTGGGCATCGACTACGCGCTGTTCATCCTCTCCCGCCACCGCGACCAGCTGGGCCGAGGCGAGGACGTGCGCGAATCCATCGGCGAATCGCTGGCCACCTCCGGCAGCGCGGTGATCTTCGCGGGGCTGACCGTGATCATCGCCCTGGTGGGCCTGTTCGTCACCGGCATCCCGTTCCTGACCATCATGGGCGTCGCGGCCGCCGCGACCGTCGCCCTGTCGGTCGTGGTCGCCCTGACGCTGCTGCCCGCGATCATGGGCATCCTCGGGGAGCGGCTGCGCCCACGCCGGGCGCGCCGGCTGATGGCCGAGAACGGCGGCGTGATGCCCGACCGGGCCACCGGCGCCGCGGAATCGAGAGCGAGGTCCGCCGGCCGCGTCAGCACCGCCTGGGTGCGCCTGGCCACCAAGGTGCCGGCCCTGACGATCCTGGTGGTCGTCCTCGGCCTCGGCGCCCTGGCCATCCCGATCAAGGACCTCCAGCTCGCCCTGCCCGACCAGGGCACCGACGCCGAGGGCTCCTCGACCCGCGAGACCTACGACCTCATCGCCTCGGAATTCGGCCCCGGCCACAACGGGCCCCTGCTGGTGACCGCGGACATCATCAACACCACCGACCCCCTCGGCGTCGTCGACGAGCTCGAGGCCGACATCTCCTCCCTCGACGGGGTCCAGGAGATCCAGCTGGCCACCCCCAACCAGGGCGCCGACCTCGCCGTCATCGTCGTCATCCCCGAGGGCGGGCCCACCGCCCAGTCCACCAAGGACCTCGTCCACGAGATCCGCGCCGACGCCGGCTCCTGGGAGCAGGACCTGGGGATCTCCGAGGTCACCGTCACCGGCAACACCGCCGTCGGCATCGACGTCACCGAGAAGCTCACCGGAGCGCTGCTGCCCTTCGGAATCTTCGTCGTCGGCCTCTCCCTGATCCTGCTCGCCCTCGTCTTCCGCTCCGTATGGGTGCCGATCAAGGCGTCCGTCGGCTACCTGCTCTCCGTCGGCGCCGCCTTCGGGGTCACGGCGATGGTCTTCGAGTACGGCTGGTTCAACGGGCCGCTGAACGTCTCGGTCAACGGCCCCGTCGTCGCCTTCATGCCGATCATGGTGATGGGTGTCCTCTTCGGGCTCGCCATGGACTACGAGATGTTCCTGGTCACCCGCATGCGCGAGGAATTCGTCCACACCGGCGACGCCAAGGAGGCGATCGAGCGGGGCTTCACCGCCAGCGCCCCCGTGGTGATCGCCGCCGCGCTGATCATGGTCTCGGTATTCGCCGGGTTCGTCACCTCCGGCGAGTTCATGCTCCAGCCCATCGCGGTGGGACTGGCCGCCGGCGTGCTGGTGGACGCCTTCGTGGTCCGCATGACCCTGGTCCCCGCCGTGCTCGCCCTGCTGGGCCGCCACGCCTGGTGGCTGCCCCGCTGGCTGGACCGGGCACTGCCCATGGTCGACGCTGAGGGCGAGGGCCTCAAGGCCGTCCTCGAGCACCGCCGCTGGACCGAGCAGCACGGAGTCCACGCCCTGCGTCTCGAGCGCACCGTCGCGCCCCTGCTCGGCGCCGAGGGCACGATCGGCCCGCTGACCGGTCAGGTCGCCCCCGGCACGCTGCTCGTGGTGCGCTCGGCCGACGACGCCGCCCGCGCCTCGTTCCTCTCGCTGGTCGCCGGCCGGCTCGAGCCCTCCTCCGGGATCCTCGCCGTCCACGACCGCCTCGCGCCCGACGACCTCGCCGCCATCCAGTCCCGCGTCCACTGGGTCCCCTCCGGGGCGGACGTCGCCGCACGGCTGCGGGAGGTCGACGGCCGCGGGGCCGGCCGCGCCCTGATCGTCATCGAACGGCTCGAGGACCTGGCCCACTCCGCCACCACCGCCGACGACACGCTGGTCGAACGCCTCGACGAGCTCCTGGCCCACGGGGCCACGATCGTCACCGGCTCCCGCTCCCCCGACCCCGTCGAGGCCGAGCACCATCTCGCGCGCACCCTGCGCGATCCGCGCCGCCTGCTCGCTCTGACCATCCAGCGCTCCAGCACCGCCGTTGCCGAAGGCTCCGCCGTCTCCGTTCCTGAAGGAGCACTCGTATGACCCGCCTGGCCCACCCCCGCACCCTGATCGTCGTGCTCGTGCTGCCCCTGCTCGTGGCCGGTCTGGGCCTGTGGGCGCTCAGCGGGCGCGTCGAGGCGCTCGAGACCGTGCCCGCCGCCGTCGTCAACCTCGACGAGGGCGCCGAGATCCAGGACGAGAACGGCGAGACCCAGCAGGTGCCGCTGGGACGCATGCTCGCCGGCGGCCTCACCCACCCCGAGACCGTCGAGGACCAGCAGACCCCGGAGACCACCGGCTTCGACTGGCAGCTGACCTCCCAGGACGACGCCGAACAGGGCCTCGAGGACGGCACCTACGCCGCCGTCGTCGTCATCCCCGAGGACTTCTCCGAGCGCCTGACCACGATCGGCACGCCGGAGTCCACCCAGGCGATCCTCGAGGTCACCACCAACGACGCCAGCGGACAGATCAACGCCATGATCGCCACCGCCGTGGCGGAGGCCTCGGCCTCCACCGTCGGCGGCCAGATGGCCGAGCAGTATCTCGACGGGCTCTACCTCGGGTTCAACGACATCAAGGACGGATTCGAGGACGCAGCCGACGGGTCCGACGACCTCGCCGAGGGCACCTCCGAGCTCGAGGACGGCACCCAGGATCTGGCCGACGGAGCCGGCGAGCTCTCCGACGGCGCCACCCAGGCCGCCGAGGGCACGCGAGAATTCTCCGGCGGCGTGTGGAGCCTGGCCGACGGCGCCGGCCAGACCGCGGACGGCACCCAGGACCTGGCCGACGGGCTGGACGAGCTGGCCACCGGCGCCGACGGGGCCGCGGACGGCACCGAGGACCTCGCCACCGGGCTGGACGATCTCGCCACCGGCGCCGAGGATCTCGCAGGCGGCGTCTCGGACCTGCAGGCCGGGATGAACGGCACCGACTCCGAGCCCGGCATCCTCGACGGGGCAGACGCGCTCGCCGCCGGCGTGGAGGGCGACGGCACCGCGGAGAACCCGGGCCTGGTCGAGGGCTCCGAGCAGCTCGCCACCGGCGTGGAGACCTTCGCCGACGGGGTCGAGGAAGCCGGAGCGGCCGTCTCCGGCGACGGCAGCGCGGAGAACCCGGGCCTGGTGCCGACCGCACAGAGCGTGGCCGACGGCGCCGAGGAGCTGGCCGACGGCGCGCAGCAGACCGCCGACGGCGCCACCGAGCTCGGCAGCGGCGCTCAGAGCGTCGCCGACGGCGCGGGCGAACTGGCCGCCGGGATCGAGGGTGAGGGCACCGAGCAGGACCCGGGCATGGTCCCGCTCGCCGAGCAGATGCTGGCCACCGCCGAGTCGATGCTGGCCGAGAACCCCGATGATCCGAACGCGCAGATTCTGAAAGCGCAGGCCGAGGGCATGCTCGGCTACGCCGAGGGCGTCGAGACGGGCCTGAACGGTGATGGCAGCGCGGAGAACCCGGGCCTGGTCGCAGGCACCGAGCAGGTGGCCGCCGGGCTGAACGGGGACGGCTCGGAGGAGAATCCCGGTCTCGGAGCGGGCGCTCAGCAGCTCGCCGCCGGCCTGAACGGCACCGCGGATCAGCCGGGCCTGGTCCAGGGCGCCCAGGGCGTGGTCACTTATGCCGAGGGCGTCGAGACTGCCTTCGAGGGCGACGGCACCCAGGACAACCCCGGCTTGACGGCCGCCGCGGACCAGCTCGCCACCGGCGCCCGCGCCTCCGCCGACGGGGCCCCCGCTCTCGTCGACGGCGTCACCGGCCTGCAGGACGGGCTGCACGAGTACGCCGCCGGCGTCGACCAGCTCGCCGAGGGAGCCGACCAGCTCGCCACCGGTGCCCGCGCCAGCGCCGACGGCTCCGGAGAGCTGGCCGACGGGCTCGATGATCTGGCGGAAGGCACCCGCACGAGCGCGGACGGCGCCGATGAGCTCGCCGAGGGCACCGGCCAGCTGGCCGACGGCGCCACCGAGCTCGGCGAGGGCTCCGACCAGCTCGCCGACGGCAGTGAAGAGCTCGCCGACGGCACCAGTGACCTGGCAGATGGTTCCGAGGAGCTCGCCGATGGGACCGGAGAGCTCGCCGACGGCACCGACGAGCTCGCGGACGGCCTCCATGAGGGCGCCGACGGGGTCCCCAGCTACAGCGAGTCCGAGCGGGCCCGCATGAGCGAGATGGCCACGAACCCGGTCGCGACGGACGCCGAGCGCGAGAACGCGGCCGACGACGCCTCCACGGCCACGTTCCCCTTCGTCACGGCGCTCGCGCTGTGGCTGGGAGCGTTCGCGAGCTTCCTGCTGCTGCCGGCCCTGTCCCGGAAGCTGCTGGACCGGGCGGTGCCGATGGGCATGGTGGTGCTGCGCTCCCTGGCCCCCGCGGTGGTGATCGCCGTGGTCCAGACCGTCGCGGTCCTCGCCGTGCTCACGGCCGTGGGCGTCTCCCCCGTCTCCCCGCTGGCCGTGGGGGTGGTCGCCTTCGCCGGGGCGGTGATGTTCGCGGCCCTGCACCAGGCGCTGATGACGGTGCTGGGAGACCGGATCGGACGGATCACCTCGATCGTGGTGATGGTGCTGCAGGTGGTGACGCTGGTGGGCATCGTCCCCGTGGCCAGCGCTCCCCCGCTGCTCGCCTCGGTCAGCTCCTTGATGCCGCTGCCGATCGTCACGCAGGGGCTGGTCCACGCCGCCCTGGGCGGGACGCTCGTGACGACCTCCGGCACGCTGCTGTCGATCCTCGCCTGGGCGCTGGTCTCCCTCGCCCTGACGTTCGTCGCCTCCCGGTCCGCGCGCCGCGCCGATCGCTCCGAGCGGGTCGCGATGGGGGCCGTGCCCTCCCCCGCGTGAGGCGATAGCGCCGGACGGTCGGGCTCACAGCACGTCCGTGAGCGGTTCCCGGCGATCCGGGCTCGCCGGGAACCGCTGCTCACTGGAAGTCCCTGGACCTGCCCGCCGCAGGCAGGTCCAGGGACGCCACGTCGTCGGCCATCAGGTTCACCGCGCCGCTGCGGTTCTCCACAATCCCGCGCAGCACGATCGCTCGGGAGGTGCGCAGCAGCACCCGGTGACGGTGCCAGAACCCCTGGGAGCAGACCACGTTGAGGATCCCGGTCTCGTCCTCGAGGCTGAGGAAGGTGACGTTCCCGGCGGTCGCGGGCCGCTGGCGGTGGGTGATCACCCCGGCCACCCGGATCCGGGAGGAGTCCTCCGCCGCCCGGGTGCCCTCGATGCTCAGCACCTTCTCGGCCGTGAGCTGTTCGCGCACGAGCGCCATGGGGTGCTCATCCAGCGTGATCCCGGTGGCCCAGGCATCGGCGGAGGCCAGCTCGGTATCGCTCATGCCGGGCAGCATCGGGGCCCGGGCCCCCACCGCCAGGTGCGGCAGCGTCTCCGGGGACTCCTGGGCGGCGGCCCCGGCGGACCACAGCGCCTGCCGGCGGGAGCTGGCCAGCTGATCGAGAGCGCCCGCGGTGGCCAGCGCCTCGAGCTGGCGGGCGCTGAGCTGGACCCGTCGGGCCAGATCCGGGACCGAGACGAAAGGGCCGTGCTCCTCGCGCTCGGCGACGATCGCCTCCGCGGTCTCGGTGCTGATCGAGCGCACCTGGTCCAGCCCCAGCCGGATCGCCGGGCCCTGCGCGGCCGCCTCCCCCTGGACCTGCTGGCGCGGCGGATCGACCCGGTACCCGTGGTGATCGGCGTCGGTCTCCAGATCGGTGCGGGCGCGGCTGGCCAGCACGTCCGGGCCCCGGGTGAGCACGCCGTGCCGGCGCGCATCGGCCACCAGCGACTGCGGCGAATAGAAGCCCATCGGCTGGGAGCGCAGCAGCGCCGCCGTGAACGCCGCCGGATAGTGGCACTTCAGGTACGAGCTGGCATAGACCAGGTAGGCGAAGGAGTAGGCGTGGGACTCGGGGAAGCCGTAGTTGGCGAAGGCCAGCAGCTTGCGGTGGACCGCCTCGGCGTCCTCCCCCGTGATCCCGTGCGCCGCCATCCCCGCGAACAGCGCGTCGGAGAGCTCGAGCATCTTCTCGGTGGAGCGCTTGGATCCCATCGCGCGGCGCAGCCGGTCGGCCTGGGCGGGCGTGAAGTCGGCGACGTCGACCACCATCTGCATCAGCTGCTCCTGGAACAGCGGGATCCCCAGGGTGCGGCCCAGGGACTTCTCCAGCAGCGGATGGATGAAGGTGACCTCCTCCTCGCCGGCGCGGCGACGGATGTAGGGGTGGACGGAGCCGCCCTGGATGGGGCCGGGCCGGATCAGGGCCACCTCCACCACCAGGTCGTAGAACTCCCGGGGCCGCAGCCGCGGCAAGGTGGAGATCTGGGCACGGGACTCCACCTGGAACACGCCCACGCTGTCCCCGGCGCACAGCATGTCGTAGACCGCCGGGTCCTCCTGCGGCAGGGTGCGCAGCTCGAAGCGCTGGCCGTGGTGCTCGGCGACCAGGGCCAGGGCATGATCCAGGGCGGTGAGCATCCCCAGCCCCAGCAGATCGAACTTGACCAGGCCCGCCTCGGCGCAGTCGTCCTTGTCCCACTGCAGCACGCTGCGGTCCTCCATCGCCGCCCACTGCACGGGGCACACCTCGATCACCGGGCGGTCGCACAGCACCATCCCCCCGGAGTGGATGCCCAGGTGGCGCGGGGCATCGCGCAGCGACCGGGCGAGGTCGACCACGTCCTGGGGGATCTCCGCCCCGGCCAGTGAGGAGAAGGAACGCTCGACGCGGCGGGAGAAGCCGTCCTGCGCGCCGGTGTCGTAGCCGAGCGCCCGGGCGGCATCGCGCACCGCGAGCTTGGCGCGATAGGTGATGACGTTGGCGACCTGCGCGGCGTTCTCCCGGCCGTAGCGCTCGTAGACGTACTGGATGACCTCCTCGCGGCGGTCGGAGGCGATGTCGATGTCGATGTCCGGCGGGCCGTCCCGCTCCGGGGCCAGGAACCGTTCGAACAGCAGCTGGTGGCCGACGGGCTCGACCGCCGTGATGCCCAGCGCGTAGCAGACCGCGGAGTTCGCGGCCGAGCCGCGCCCCTGGGCGAGGATCCCCTCATCCAGGCAGAACGCGATGATGTCGTGGACGATCAGGAAGTATCCGGGAAAGCCCAGGCCGGTGATGACCTCCAGCTCGTGATCGATCTGCGCCCACGCCCCGGGAACCCGCTCGGGGGTCTCGGGCGTGGGCCGGGGGCCGTAGCGCTCGCGGCCCTCGATCTCGACCAGCTCGATCAGCCAGCTGGTCTCGTCGTGCCCGGCCGGCACCGGGAACGGGGGCAGGTTCGGAGCGAGCAGGTGGAGGTCCAGGGCGCAGTCCCGGCCCAGCCGCGCGGCGGCCGAGATCGCGCGCGGGTAGCGGGGCAGCAGCTGGACCATCTCCTCGCCGCTGCGCAGATGAGCGGGGCGGGAGGAGAGGTAGGGATCCGCCTCGGCCAGCGGCACCCCGGCGCGCAGCGCGGCATGGGTGTCGGCCACATGCTTGTCGACCGGCCGCGCGTAGTGGGCGTTGGTGGTGGCCACCAGCGGCAGGGAGATCTCGTCGAGCCCGTGGGACTCCCGCACCAGGCGAGCACCCTGGGCCAGGGCGTCGTGGAGCTCGTCGGCCGCTCCCCCGCCGCCGGCGACCAGCTCGACGGCCACATTGCCCGCGCCGAACAGCTCCAGCAGCCGGGCGATCGCCTCGGCCGCGGCCTGGGCCGCACCCTCCAGATCCCCCACCTCCAGGTGCGGGGCGACGGCGCGGGTCACCGATCCCTTGCGGCAGCCGGTGAGGATCTGCCAGTGCCCCTCCCGCGCCGCACGGCTCAGCTCGGCCAGCCGGTAGCGGGGGGTGCCCTTCTCCCCGCTGTCGAGGTGGGCGCGGGCGATGGCCGCCGACAGCTGCCGGTACCCGTCCGTGTCGCGCACCAGCACCAGCAGGTGCTCCCCGTCCGGGTCGCTGATGCCGGTGCGGGGCGCGGAGGTCACCGGGGTGGCGCTCGCCGCCTCGGAGCCCGGTTCGAGACCGAGGGTGAGCTCGGCCCCGAACACCGTGGCGATGCCCTGCTCCCCCGCGGTGCGTGCGAAGCGCACCGCGCCGGGCAGTCCGTCGTGATCCACGAGGGTGATGGCCCCCAGTCCCAGCCGGGCGGCCTGCTCGACCATGTCCTCCGGGCTCGAGGCGCCGTCGAGGAAGCTGAAATGCGAATGGGCGTGCAGCTCGGCGTAATCGACGCTCGCGGTCGGGCGGTAGGTGTCGCCGGCCGGCGCGGCGGGCTTCTCGACGACGACCGGCGGGGTCGTCACCTGGGCAGGGCGGTCCGAGAGGATCGCCTCGAGATCCTTCCACGCGGGCGGCCCCAGGAACCATCCGGCCATCGCTCTTCTCCTCCGACTCTGCTCTCTGACTGGTCTCCTACCGCTCGTTCCTCGCAGTACGTCGATCAGACTCTGCTCTCTGACTGGTCTCCTACCGCTCGTTCCTCGCAGTACGTCGATCAGTCGTACAGTCCTTCCAGCGACCAGCGGCCGGTGCGGGACAGGGCCAGCACGGCGGTCTCCTCCGCGCTCGCGCCGCGCACCACCAGCTGCAGACGGGCCGAGCGGTTGCCGTCGCGGGTCCACCAGCGCTCGTCGATCACGGTGGGAGCACCGTGGGCGAGCACCGGGTGCGGGGAGCCGGCGCGCAGCCCCGTCCGCTGCAGCAGAGGCGTCCCGGGCGCGGCGACCAGAAGACGGGCGGGCGGGGCGCTGAGCAGACCGCGGGCGGTGACCACGACGGGCCGCCCCTCGGCGTCCTCGAGGGCGACCGCCGGCGGCTCGCGGAACACCGTGGCGGGCACGGGGCGCGGCAGCGACCCCGGCCAGGGGCCCTCACGCCGGGCAGGCTTCTCCGCACGCCAGGGCACCAGCTGCACCTCCTCGGCCAGCAGCCGTCCTCCGACCACGGCGGGGACCTGGACCGCGTCCTCCCCCGCCAGACCCTGAGCACGGGCGAAGGCCCGCGAGGCCCGCTGAGCCGCCTCCCCCGCGCTGCCCCACAGCGCCGGGGCGCTCTCCCCCGCCGGCGCCAGCTGCAGCGGGTGCAGACCGAGCCGGGTGATCGCGCCGGTCGCCGGTCCCCCGAGCCGCGAGCGGGTGATCCAGCCGTCGCACTGCCAGCGGATGCGGTCGACGACGTCGGCGACGCTCAGCGCGCCGTCGTGCCGCCAGGTGCGCTCCATCTCCTCGCCGCCCTCGGTGCGCGCCACGATCCGCAGCCGCGTGCACACCAGGCCGCGGTCCACCAGCATCCCGTGCAGCTCCTCGGCCAGCGGACGCGCGATGAAGGCCGCCTGGTCGGTGCGCACCAGCGGCGTCTCCAGGGTGGTCTCGGCCAGGATCGGCTGAGTGGGATGGTGCGTGGCGGGCGGGGCCGGCTCCTGGCCGCGGGCCAGCAGGTGCAGCGTGGCGACATCGGGACCGAAACGATCGGCGACCGCGGCGGAGGGCAGGGCCGCGAGATCCCCCAGGGTGGCGATCCCCAGACGCTGGAGCAGGTCCACCGTCTCGGCCAGATCCAGCCGGCGTCCGGGCCGGGTCGCGGCGGGCTGGCCGCGATGGCCCCACCCGGGGCCGACGGGGGCGCTGCCGAGCGCGGCGATCGGGTGCGGGGCGAGGTAGTCGGCGCTGCGGCCGGGGTGGACGATGCGTCCGGGCGTGGCTGCCAGCAGCGCTGCGAAGGGACCGTCGGCGATCCCGACGCTGCAGTCCCAGCCGGTGAGGTCGGCGACGGCATCGATGATCGCCTCGGCCAGGGCCTCCTCCCCGCCGTGGTGGCGAGAGGGGCCGCGGGCCGCCATCAGCACGGTGCCCGGCCGCAGCACGTCGACCCCCGCGGCGACGGTGTCCACGGCGGCGGCGACCAGCTCGAACAGGGAGGACTCATGCTCCCGGTCGGCCTCCAGCACCAGCGCCTCGGGGCAGGCCGCGCGGGCGGCCCGGAGCTTCATCCCCGGCAGCGCCCCGGCCTCCCGGGCGGCGGCTCCCGCATGGGTGAGGCGATACTGGTCGACGAGGATCACCGGATCATGGGCGGGGTCGATCGTCCCGTCGGCCCCGTCGGTCTCGAGGCGACGCTGATGGCGGTCCAGCGCCGCGACCAGCGGCCAGTCCGGGACGATGACGGCGACGGTCCGGGTGGCGGCGTTCCTCTCGAGGGTGCTCATCCCGCCCTCCGCGCATCGTGCAGGGTGAGGTGGGAGGCGACGGGAGCGATGTCCGCGCGCTCCGTGGAGGAGGCGGCACCCGCAGGCCCCCGCGGCGCGGCGGGCGCGGTCGAGGGTGCATCCGCCGTCGCGGAGACGGCCTCGACCATCCCTCCGGCGTGCGGGAGCAGGACCTCGACCTCCTGGTGCCCGGCGATGCCGCGACCGGTGGAGGCGACTGCGAGCCGGCGTCGGCGCAGACGCCCCGAGCCCTGGCCGAGCCCGTGCCAGACGCGGGTGGTGGAGGTCAGGGTGATGTCTGCCCGGCCGGGGGGACGTGCGGCCAGGACCAGGGTGTCCGCACTGCGCACCCGGCTGAGCAGACTGCGCCACAGCGCTGGGGTGAGCTCGAGGTCGGGGCCGAGCACGAGCACTCCCACTCCGTCGGCCAGAGCGGTGAGCACCTGCGGACGCTGCTCCCCCGAGGCCGGGGCGAGGGCGAGACGCTCGGGATCCAGCCCGGCATCGAGGGCGGAGCGGAGCCCGAGATCGGGCATCCCCGCCACCGCGCACCAGGAGTCCTCCCCTGCCGCGGCGACCGCGAGGGCGAGCAGCAGCGACGTGGTGGCGGCCCCTTCGACCGCCACCGAGCCGCCCGCGCTCAGACCGGCGTGAGGGAAGAGGCCGGCCAGCGGGGCCGGGACCGGCAGCAGGGTCCCGGAGACCTGACCGGGCGCGATGGGAGCCGGGGCGGAGGCAGGTGAGGCGGAGGTCGAGGTGCCTGCGGGAGCGGCTCCCGGGGGCGCAGGGGCAGCGGACCTCCCGCCCTCGAGACTGCGCAAAGCGGTGCGATCGATCGGTCCGCCCCACCGGGCGGCGCTGCGTTCGGCCGCGCCGAGAGCCGCGCGGGCGCGATGAAGCCGCTCCTCCTGCGTCGCCTGCGGGACTGCCGCGCTCATGGTCACCTCCGTACCGCCACCCTCCTCGTCGTTCGAACAACAGTTCGAATGCTACGCCCGGATGGAGGTGTGCTCAAGAGAGGGGGTCTTCACATCGAACAACAGTGCGAAGACTCGCAGGAGGGTCCGACAGACGGCGCTGGGCACTCGCGGCCGCCGGCCGGACTCTTTGCGATGATGAGTCCAAGCCCACCGACGTACCCCCACGGAGAGGACCGCTCATGCGCGCACTGGTGCTGCAGGAGAAGAACCGCATGTCCATCGAGGAGGTCGAGCCCGCCGGGTCGCCGGGGCCCGGTGAGGTTCGCATCGCGATGCACACGGTCGGGATCTGCGCCTCTGACGTGCACTATTGGACCGACGGCAAGATCGGCCCGTTCGTCGTCAAGGAGCCCATGGTGCTGGGCCACGAGGGCGCCGGCACCGTGGTCGAGGTCGGCGAGGGCGTCACCCACCTCTCCCCCGGTGATCGCGTGGCGATGGAGCCCGGCGTGCCGGATCCTTCCTCGCGGGCCGTGCGCGAGGGCAACTACAACGTCGATCCCGGGGTCCGGTTCTGGGCCACTCCTCCGGTCGACGGGTGCCTGACCGATGAGGTCGTCCACCCCGCGTCGTACACGTACAAGCTCCCCGAATCCCTGAGCTTCGCCGAGGGCGCGCTCATCGAGCCGTTCTCCGTGGGAATGTTCGCCGCCACCAAGGCCGGCATCGCTCCGGGTGATGTCGCCGCGATCGTGGGCAGCGGCACCATCGGGATCATGACCGCTCTGGCTGCACGCGCCGGCGGCGCCAGCCGTGTGTTCATCAGCGATGTCCAGCCCCAGAAGCTCGAACTGCTCGACGGACTGGAGGGCATCGTCCCCGTCGACGCCACCCAGGAGGACCTCGGGGAGCGGGTGCGCGCGGAGACCGGCGGATGGGGACCTCAGGTCGTCTTCGAGGCCTCCGGCGCCGCCCCTGCCTACAAGAACCTCTGGTCCCTGCCGGCGCCCGGCGGCCGGATCGTGCTGGTGGGCATGCCGGTCGACCCGGTGCCCTTCGACATCGCCACCGCGCAGAGCCGAGGCGTCTCGATCGAGACGGTGTTCCGCTACGCCAACGTGTACCAGAAGGCGATCGACCTCGCCGCGAGCGATGCCGTGGACCTCAGCCGCTTCGTCTCGCAGTCCTTCGCCTTCGAGGACTCCGTGCAGGCCTTCGAACGGTTCCTCGAAGGACGGCCGACGGACGTGAAGCTGCAGATCACCCTCTGAGACGCGCCATTCCCTGCGACGCGAATCCCTGAGGCGCGAACTCGCCAGGGGCCCGGACAGCGATCACCAGCACGCAAGATCCGTGGAACCGTGGGAATGCGTCCCCAGTTCCCACGGTTTCGCGGAATTCACGCGGTGTCGGAGGCGTGGTTCTCTCCGGGGGCCGCGAGAGCTGCTCGCCGCTGCCAGAACACGACCGCGCTGGCGGCCGCGACGTTCAGTGAGTCGACGCCGCCGGCCATCGGGATCACCACGTGCTCGTCGGCCGCCTTCAGCGTGGCGTTCGTCAGGCCGTGCCCTTCTGCCCCGAGGACGAACGCGACCTTGCGGCCGCCACGCAGGTCGACCTGGTCCAGCGCGACCGCGCTGTCGGTGAGCGCCAGAGCGAGGACGTCGAAACCGGCATCGTGCAGCAGGTCGACGCCGTCGTGCGGCCCGTCCTCCCCTGGTGGGTGCGGCGCATGCGGCCAGGCTCCCAGGCGCGTCCACGGCACCTGGAACACGGTGCCCATCGAGACGCGGATGGACCGGCGGTAGAGCGGGTCGGCGCAGCGCGGGGAGACCAGCACCGCGTCGACGCCGAGAGCGGCGGCGGAGCGGAACATCGCTCCCACGTTGGTGTGGTCGACGATGTCCTCGAGCACGGCGACGGTGCGGGCCGTGGCCAGCACGTCGGCGGTGCGGGGCAGCTGCGGGCGCTGCATCGAGGCCAGGGCCCCGCGGTGGAGATGGAACCCGGTCAGCTGCTCGATCAGCGCCTCCTCGCCCACGAACACGGCAGCGTCGGGGAAGCGCGTGTACAGCGGGGCGAACCGCTCCAGCCACTTCTCGCTCATGAGGAACGAGCGCGGCTGCATGCCTGCCTCGATCGCGCGCGAGATCACCTCATAGCTCTCGGCCATGAACAGGCCGCGCTCGACCTCCACGCGCGAGCGCAGCCGCACGTCGGTCATGCGCAGGTAGTCATCCAGCGCCGGATCCGAGAGATCGGTGATCCGGTGCAGCTGCGGGTCGGGCACAGCGGGGTCAGTCCAGCGACAGGGAGCGCGCGGTGAAGCGGTCCCCGTGCTGCTCGGCCACCAGGGGCAGCCCGAAGGTGCGCGTGAGGTTCTCCGACGTCAGGGTCTCTTCGATCGGGCCGGCGGCGACGAGGCCGCCGTCGCGGAGCAGCGCCACGTGGGTGTAGCCGGGCGGAATCTCCTCGACGTGGTGGGTGACCAGTACGGTCACCGGCGTGGCGGGGTCCTTCGCCAGGCGGCCGAGTGTGCGCACCAGCGATTCCCGGCCGCCGAGATCCAGGCCCGCGGCGGGCTCGTCCAGCAGCAGCAGCTCGGGGTCGGTCATGAGGGCACGCGCCGCCAGGACGCGCTTGCGCTCCCCCGTGGACAGCGTGCCGAACATGCGCTCGGCGAGGTCACCGACGCCGAAGGCGGCCAGCAGGGTGCGGGCACGCTGGAGGTCGATGTCGTCGTAGGCTTCGCGCCACCGGCCTACGACCCCGTATCCCGCGGTGACCACGACGTTCTGCGCGGTCTCGTCCGCCGGGATGGTGTCGGCCAGCTCCTGGCTGGCCAGTCCGATCATCGGGCGCAGTTCGAAGATGTCGACCTTGCCGAGCTGTTCGCCGATGATCCGCACCGTGCCGCTGGTGGGGTGCATGCGCGCGGCGAGCAGGAGGATCAGGGTCGACTTCCCGGCGCCGTTGGGCCCCAGGACCGCCCAGCGCTCGCCCTCGGCGATGTCCAGGGAGAGGGAGTCGAGAATGTTGTGTCCCGAGCGGCGGACGACGACATCGGTCAGTGAAGCTGCTGCGACGGCCATGGTCCGAGCCTATCGTCCGGATCCGTGCCCACGTGACGCGCCGGCGCCGGTTCGAGACGTCGGAGTGCTCACGTGCCGCCCCTCATGCAGGGGCATGTGCACGCGCTCGCACCCTCGACGATCGCGCCCGATCCGCGGCCGCGTATGGAGCGCGCGTGACCTCTAGACTGACCGCGCCCGAACCGCCGATCCAGGAGGTCGATGTGCCGCACCGCCCCGTCTCTGTGCACGCCCCGCGAGGGTCGGTCGCGGCCGCTGTGATCCGCGAGGGCATCGACGCCCTGCTCAGCACCTACGGCGAGAACCTGTCCCTGGAGTTCCCCGCCGACGTTCTGGCCGACGCGGAGCGCGCAGCGGCCCGCGACATCGCCGGCGCCGAGCGCACCGACCGCACCGGTGTCCCGTTCGTGACCCTGGATCCGGAAAGCTCCACGGACCTCGACCAGGCGATGCATCTAGAACGCCGGGGCGAGGGTTTCCGGGTGCTGTACGCCATCGCCGACGTGCCCGCGTTCGTCGAGCTCGACAGTCCGCTCGATCACGAGGCGCGGCGCCGCGGGGAGACCGTCTATCTCCCCGATCGTCGGATCCCGTTGCACCCCGAGGTGCTCTCCGAGGGCGCCGCCTCGCTGCTTCCCGGGCAGAGCACGCCGGCTTTCGTCTGGGTGCTCGATCTCGATGCCGACGGCGAGATCCAGCGCATCGACCTGGAGCGTTCGCAGGTGCGGTCGATCGAGAAGCTCAGCTACGACCGGGTCCAGGACGATCTCGACCAGGGCACGGGCCACCCCACGATGACCCTGCTGCAGGAGATCGGCGAGCTGCGCGCCCAGCGCGAGGCGGACCGCGGAGGCGCAAGTCTGAACGTGCCCGAGCAGGAGATCATCGCCGAGGGCGACCTGGTACGACTGACCTGGCGCCGCCCCCGCCCCATCGAGGACGCCAACGCACAGATCTCGCTGATGACCGGGATGGCCGCTGCCCAGCTGATGCTGGAGCACGGCGCGGGGATCCTGCGCACCATGCCACCGGCACAGCAGCGGGCAATCGATCGCTTCCGACGCCAGAGCGAGATCCTCGGCGTCCCCTGGCGCCACGACCAGGCCTACGGGGAGTACCTGCGCTCCCTGGACTGGCGCGAACCGGCCCACCTCGCTCTGCTGAACCAGGCCACCTCCCTGTTCCGCGGCGCCGACTACGCGGCCTTCACGAGCAGGGAGGAGATCCCCGAGGATCCTGCCCAGGCCGCGATCGCCGCCCCGTACGCACACACCACGGCGCCGCTGCGCCGGCTGGTGGACCGCTTCGTGCTGCTGGTGTGCCACGCGCATGTCCAGGGGCGCCGGCCGGAACCGGAGCTGCTCGCCGCCCTCGGGCAGATCCCCGATGCCATGCGCTGCACGGGCTCGACGGCGGGCGAGCTGGAACGGCGGGCGATCGACCTGGTCGAGACCGCGGCGCTGGCGGCCTTCGAGGGCGAGACGTTCGAGGCCGCCGTGATCGAGCGCCGAGAGGCGAGCGAATCCGGCGACGGCGGCACCGCGACGCCGACCCGGGTCGAGGTCCAGCTGACCGACCCGCCGGTCACCGACTGGGTGCCGATGGAGGCCGAGATGGGCGAGGTCGTCCGCGTGCGGCTGGAGTCCGTCGAGGCGACGGCGGGCCGCGCGGTGTTCGTCCCCCTCCAGGAGGGTGCCGCATGAGCGCGGCGGGACCGTCGGCCCGGGATCTCGTCGCCCTGCCCCGCGCCGCCGTGCTGATGCTGTGGGCCTCCGCCTACCTGCGCGGGGACCTCGGCCCCGATGACGCCGCCGAGATGAGCTACGGCGTCGGGCGCAGCGGGCCCGGGGACGGCGGCCAGAACCTCTTCGCCTGGATGACCGGGCTGCGACGGCTGCCCCTGGCGCAGCTGCGGCTGGTGCTCCCCGTGCCCGGCCGTATCGCCGGCCTGGTCGGCCCTCCGGCGGCTCTCCCGGCTGCCCTCGAATCTGAACAGGCGATCGTGGTCACCGGCGCCGGGATCGCCGATCACACCCTGATCCCCTCGGTCACCGATCCGGGCGGCATGGTCCACGCCGTGACCTGGGAGCGTTTCGACGCCCCCGTGGGCTCGCAGGTCCCCCCGGCCGCCACCTCGGGGCACGCCCGGGAGGAGCTGCTGCGCGCCATGCGCCGCGTGGCTGAGGGGAGCATCGACCTGGACCTGGTGCCCGACGAACCGGCCGAGTCCGCGCGGATCCCGCCGACATGGACCTCGACCGCGCTCCCCCGCCATGTCGACGACAGCGCGGCACACCTGCTGGTGCTCGCGGCTCGCACGCTGATCCTGACCCGCTCGGAGATCGACGAGGGCTCGGGCCACACCGTGCATCTCTCGGAGGCCCTGGCACGACGCGGGCTGCTGGACGAGCTCCACGATGTCGCCCGGGGTGCGCTCGTGGAAGCGGTCGAGCGCATCGTGGCCGCGGAGATGGGCTGACCACGACCGGTCGCCGCCCTCCGAGGTGCCGTGGCGGTCGGGCGGCCAGACAGACACCGACCGCTCCGACCGCTCCGTCCGCTCCGCCCAGAGCAGCCCTCAGCGCCGCTGTGCGAGCACAGTCCGGTAGACGTCCAGCGTGCGCTCGGCGATCGAGGTCCACGAGAAGTGCTCCGCAGCGCGCCGGCGGGAGGCCTCCCCCATCTGCTTCGCTCGCGCAGGATCGGCGAGCATCCGGGTCAGTGCCTCGGTGAGGTCGGCGACGAAGCGGTCCGGGTCGACCGGGGTGCCCGTGCCGTCGCTGACCTGATCGATCGGCACCAGGTACCCGGTCTCCCCGTCGGCCACGACCTCGGGGATCCCGCCGGTGGCGGAGGCGACCACGGGGGTGCCGCAGGCCATCGCCTCGAGATTCACGATGCCCAGCGGTTCGTACACGCTCGGGCACACGAAGGTGGTCGCGTGGGTGAGGACCTGGGTGAGCTCATGGCGGGGCAGGTGCTCGGAGATCAGATGGACGTTCCCCCGCTCCGCCGCGAGCTCGCTCACCAGGTCGTCGACCTCCGCGGCGATCTCCGCGGTGTCCGGCGCGCCGGCGCACAGGACCACCTGGTGATCGGCGGGCAGGCCGCGCACCGCGCGCAGGAAGTAGGGAAGCCCCTTCTGCCGGGTGATGCGGCCGACGAACACGATCGTCGGCGCCTCCGGGTCGATGCCGCGAGAGGTCAGCGCGGAGGTCTCCGGATTCGGCGCCCACTGCTCGATGTCGATGCCGTTGTGGACAACGTGAACCCGTGCCGGGTCGACCGTGGGGTAGGCGCGCAGGATGTCCTCGCGCATCCCGCCGGAGACGGCGATCACTCCGGCGGCGCCCTCGTAGGCGGTGCGCTCGGCGAACGAGCTGACCCGGTACCCGCCGCCGAGCTGCTCCGCCTTCCACGGCCGCAGCGGCTCGAGCGAATGCGCGGAGAGCACGTGCGGCATGCCGTGCAGCAGCGAGGCCATGTGCCCGGCGAAGTTGGCGTACCAGGTGTGGGAGTGGACCAGGTCCGCCCCGGCGCAGTCCGCTGCGATCAGCAGGTCCGTCCCCAGCGTGGTCAGGGAGGCGTTGGCACCCTCGAGCTCGACAGGGGCGGCGTACGAGGAGGTGCCGGGCTCGTCCCGCTGGGCGCCGAATGCGCGCACACGGACGTCTATGTGGGGTCGCAGCACCCGGGTCAGCTCGGCCACGTGCACCCCGGCGCCGCCGTACACCTCCGGCGGATACTCCTTGGTGAGCAGATCCACGCGCATCTCGGACTCCCTCTCTGCTCGGGCCCAGCGCCTCGAGCGTCCCATTGTGCCGGTCCCGGCGTGATGGCTGCCACGTCTGGACTATCCTCGCACCATGTCGTCCAAGAAGGTCCTCGCCATCGTTCTCGCCGGCGGCGAGGGGAAGCGGCTGATGCCCCTGACCCTCGACCGGGCCAAGCCCGCCGTACCCTTCGGCGGCATCTATCGTCTGATCGACTTCGCCCTGTCGAACATCGTCAACTCCGGGTACCTGCGCATCGTGGTGCTGACGCAGTACAAGTCCCACTCCCTGGACAAGCACATCGCCTCCACCTGGCGCATGAGCTCCCTGCTGGGCAACTACGTCGCTCCCGTGCCCGCGCAGCAGCGTATGGGCAAGCACTGGTACCGCGGCTCCTCCGACGCGATCTACCAGTCCCTGAACCTCATCCACGAGGAGAAGCCGGATTACGTGGTCGTCGTCGGCGCCGACCATGTCTATCGCATGGACTTCTCCCAGATGCTCGATGCTCACATCGAATCCGGCAGGCCCTGCACGGTCGCCGCGATCCGTCAGCCCATCGACCAGTCCGACCAGTTCGGCGTGATCGAGACCGACCCGTCGGACCCGACGGCGATCAAGGCGTTCGTCGAGAAGCCGACCCAGACCGAGGGGCTCGCCGATGATCCCGGCTCCATCCTCGCCTCGATGGGCAACTACATCTTCACCGCCGACGCGCTGGTCGAGGCCGTCACCCGGGACGCGCAGGACGACTCCAGCAAGCACGACATGGGCGGCGACATCGTGCCCTACTTCGTCCAGCAGCAGGCGGCCGGCGTCTACGACTTCATCCACAACGATGTCCCCGGCTCCACCGACCGCGACCGCGACTACTGGCGCGACGTCGGGACCCTGGACGCCTTCTACGACGCCCACATGGACCTGATCGCTATCCACCCGGTGTTCAACCTGTACAACGACGCGTGGCAGACGTTCACCGGTCACCGCACGGTGCCGCCGGCGAAGTTCGTCCACGCCGGTCCGGGGCGCGTGGGCACCGCGGTCGATTCGATCATCTCCCCCGGAGTGGTCGTCTCCGGATCGCAGATCTCGAACTCGGTGGTCTCGCCCGGGGTGCGGCTGAACTCGTGGTCGACGGTCTCGGACTCGGTGATCATGGACGGTGTCTCCGTGGGCCGCCACAGCCAGATCCACCGCGCGATCCTCGACAAGAACATCGTGGTCCCGCCGCGCACGCAGATCGGGCTGGATCCGGAGGCCGACCGCGCCCGCGGCTGGGTCGTCACCGACTCGGGGATCACCGTGATCGGCAAGGGAACGGTCATCGAGCCGTGAGCGCGGAGGCCTCGCCGACCACGCACGCCTCGCCGGCCACCGAGGTGGCCGGGCTCCTGGTCTCCGATGTCGACTCGACGTTCCTGACCCAGGAGGTCATCGAGCTGGTGGCCGACCATGCGGGAGTGCGCGACCGGGTCGAGGAGATCACCGCCGCCGCGATGCGCGGAGAGCTCGATTTCTCCCAGTCGCTGCGCGCGCGGGTGGCGCTGCTCGAGGGACTCGACGAGTCCGTGCTCGCGCAGGTGCGCGACGTGCTGGAGCCAACGCCCGGAGTGCTCGAGCTCGTCGACCGCGCGAAGACCGCCGGCTGGAAGATCGCTCTCGTCTCCGGCGGGTTCCACGAGGTGATCGACGAGCTGGCCGCCTCAGCTGGCGTCGATCACGTGCTCGCCAACCGCTTCGAGACGGTCCAGGGGCGCTTCACCGGGAACGTGGCCGGGCCGATCATCGACGGGGCCGCGAAGCGCCGCACCCTCGAGCAGCTCGCCGAAAACTACGCGATCCCCGCCTCCCGCGTGGTGGCGATGGGCGACGGCGCCAACGACCGCGAGATGCTGAGGGCGGCCGGCACCGGGATCGCGTTCCGGGCGAAGCCGGCGCTGCGCGAGGTGGCCGACGTGATCCTGGACGGCGAATCGCTGCTGGATGCGTGGCCGCACCTGGAGGCAGCCGCCCGGAGCTGAAGGTCAGGGCCGCACGATGGTGTGCAGCGTCAGCGTCTTCTCCTCGAGCTGATCCCAGTGCGCCAGATCGCCCGAGAGGACGCCCATTCCGCCGGTGGGCATCCCGATGCGCGCCTGGGCGACCGATCCCGGGTCTGAGTGGTCGCCGGCCAGCAGTGAGACCAGCGAGGCCATCGTCGGCTCATGCCCGACGACCATCACCACGGGATGCTTGTCCTTGACGTCGTGCAGCAGGGAGAGCACCTCGCCCGCACCGCCGCTGTAGATGTCCTCGTGGAGGGTGACCTTGCCGTCGAAGTCGGGCATCGCGGCCCGCACGGCGTCCCACGTCTGCGTCGTGCGCAGTGCGTCCGAGACCAGCACGCGGGAGACCCGGACGTTCTGCGACTCGAGGTACTCCCCCACCAGCCGCGCCTGGGACCGTCCCCGCTCGGCGAGCGGACGCTCATGGTCCGGTTGTCCGGAACCGCTGTCCGCCTTGCCGTGGCGCATCAGCAGCAGCAGGCGGGAGTCGGGGTCGGAGGATGACATGGGGGTACGTTCACGCCTTTGTTCGAGGGTCTGCAGTCGATCCGGATGCGGATCAGTGTCCCATGCCGAGACCACCGTCGACCGGGATCACGGCGCCGGAGATGTAGGCGGCGTCGTCGCTGGCGACGAAGGCCACCACGCGGGCCACCTCGTCCGGCTCGGCGAACCGTCCCGCCGGGATCGCCGCACGGTAGGTGGACTGCTGGTCCTCGGACAGCGCCTGGGTCATCTCGGTGTCGATGTAGCCGGGGGCGACCACGTTGGCCGTGATGCCCCGGGAGCCGAGCTCACGGGTCAGCGCACGGGCGATGCCGATGAGGCCCGACTTCGAGGCCGCGTAGTTGACCTGTCCGGGAGAGCCGTACAGGCCCACCACGGAGCTGATCAGCACGATGCGGCCCTTCTTCTTGCGGATCATGGACTTGATGACGCGCTTGACGGTGCGGAATGAACCGGTGAGGTTCGTGTCCAGCACCGACTCGAAGGAGTCGTCACTCATCCGCATCAGCAGCTGATCATCCGTGATCCCGGCGTTGGCCACCAGCACCTCGATGGGGCCGTGAGCCTCCTCAGCGGCCTTGATCGCCGCATCGAGACTGTCGCCGTCGGTAACGTCGGCGCCGACGGTGAGGGCACCATCAGGACCGCCTTCACCGGACCTGCTGGTCACGGCCACCTTGTCGCCGCGGCGGAGGAACTCCTCCGCGATGGATCGTCCGATGCCCCGGTTCCCACCGGTGATCAGGACACTGCGCGGCTCGGGGGTGGCGTCGGTCATCGTGGCTCCTTGCTGCGAAATCGGCTGAGAGGACGTGCGGAGTGCTGCCCCGCAGGCGTCGTGGGCATGCACGGCCCGTCCACTGGAGACAGCAGGCCTCGTGGGGCGGGCGTGCTCTACGATACGGGGCGAGACAGTGTCGGGATCCTCGGGGGAAGCCCGTCCAGGAACGTCAGCCTCCGGAAGGTGCTACCAGATGGCATATCGCTTCAACCCTCCGCCCAACTGGCCGATCGAGGACCCGAACTGGACCCCACCGCCGGGATGGCAGCCGGATCCGTCGTGGGGCCCCGCTCCCGAGGGGTGGAACTTCTGGATCGAAGCAGGTCCGGGTGAGGCGGCCTCGGGCCAGGGCGAACCGGCCGGCGGTGCTCCGGCATCCCAGCAGGAGGCATCCGCTCCCGAGGAAGGAGCCTCGCTGGAGGATGAGGCACCGCTCGACGAGGACGCCACCCGCGTCGGCGCTTCGGGACCCGCCACCGGAGGCGCTGAGCCGGCACCGGCCTCGGACGGCTCGGGACTCCATGCGGCGCGGGGCGGTACCGGTGCGGACTCGCGCCCGGAGGCTTCTGGCGCGGAGACGGCAACCGGCGCACCGGAGCCGGAGGAGGCCGCGTCTCTCGAGGAACCGCCCGTGGAGCCGGCCGATCAGGACGTGCAGAACACCCCCGCCGCCGACACCGGCGCTGGCGCGGAGGATGACGCGACTCGTGTCGCCGCTCCCGGCCAGCAGCCCGGGGGAACAGCCCCCGATGACGGCACTCGGGTGAGCGGTCGCCGTGCGCAGTACGGCCCGGTGGGCTCAGACGACGACGCGACGCGGGTGGCGGGCTCCGGCCAGGCCGGCGGTCCGGTGGATCCGGCCGACGACGCGACGCGGGTGGCGGGCTCCGCTCAGCCCGACGACGCCGTCTCCGGTGGTGGATCCGCGACGGACGACGGAACGGGCCCGGAGGCGGGCGAGTCCTCGGGGTCGGGCTCCGAGACCGCTGAGTACACGGGCCCCGATCTCGACTCGGACCTGGCGCAGCAGACGCCGTACGAGAGCGCCGGGCCCGTCTCCGGCGATGATGCCTACGCAGGTGCCGGCGACAGCACGGGCGGAGCCTCGCAGGACCACGGTGGCGGGTCCGCCGCGGCAGCGGGACCGGCCGGTGGCGCCGCCGCATACGGCGCCCAGAGCGGCCCTGCTCAGGGTGGTGCCGACAATGGCTTCGGCCAGCCGTCGCCGAGCCAGGGCTATGGTCAGGCCTCGCCGGATCAGGGCTACGGTCAGTCGTCGCCGAGCCAGGGCTATGGTCAGGCCTCGCCGGATCAGGGCTTCGGTCAGTCGTCGCCGAGCCAGGGCTATGGTCAGGCCTCGCCGAACCGGGGCTTCGGCCAGCCGTCGCCGAGCCAGGGCTATGGTCCGAGTTCCGCGAGTGGTGCGCCGGGCGACGACACCGGCTCTGGTTGGACAGCGACCACAGCACCGGGCGAGAAGCCCCAGAAGGGCGTCATCGCCCGGTTCTGGTGGGTCGGATGCATCGTCCTGTTCCTCATCGCCGCCCTGATCGCCGCCATCGCCGGCGTCGCGTTCTTCAGCCTCCGGGACTCCGGTCCAGATGCGGGCGGCAGCCCCAGCGAGGAGTCGTCGCAGGAGACGGCCACCGATCAGGAGAGCCCCACAGACGGGCAGAGCCCCACGGAGGAGGAAGGCGGAGGGGCGGCATCCCCGGATCCGACCACTCCCCTTCCCACCATCAGCTCCGACGCCGAGGAGAAGGAAGTCACCGGCGAGAACGGTTCGGGAACCGTCGCTGTCGACATGGAGTGGCTCCCGCCCGAAGATCTCCCCAGCATGTACGGCGGCACTGTCGAGGCGGGCGAGAACAGTGAGTACCTCGTCGTGACGGCGAAGATGACTGTCACCGAAGGGGCCATGGAATTCCCGAGCTACGGCCTCGCGGTCACCACGCCGTACGGCGGCAATATCTCCGCCGCCTCCGCGAGCTACGGGCTGGATGAGTCGGGTCTCGACTACGACAGCTCCTACGAGTTCCAGGCCGGTGAGGAATACACCGTCAAGCTCCTCTTCGATGCCAAGCGGGCCGGCGGCATGAAGCTCGAGTACAACAACTACACCGACGTGTACACCTGGGACGTCCCTGCGTGAGCACGCGCTTCAACCCTCCGCCGAACTGGCCGGAGCCGCCCCACGAGGAGTGGACCCCGCCGGCCGACTTCCAGCCCCAGCCCGACTGGGGGCCGGTGCCGGCCGGATGGCGCTTGTGGCTGACCGGGAAGGAGAGCGGCAGGGATGAGGCTCCACTGCAGGACTCGGAGGACGTCCCGACCAGCGGGGCTCGCCCGCGCCAGCGCGTGGAGGCGTATCCGGTCTCGGTGATCAATCCGGGAATGTGGGCCGAGAACCACCTTGAACAGGAGGATTACGGGTTCCCGCCCGCCAAGCCCGTCAAGGACCGTCCGCGGCTTCGCCTCGGAGTGACGATCACCGTCACCGCGCTCGGCTTCGTGCTGGCCGCACTGACCGCGGTCATGTTCGTGCTGCTGGTCGACTTCGCGATCGAGGACCTCCCGGAGATGGTCTCCGGGGCGGCCGGGTATCTCGACGGCGCGATGCATCTCCCCGGCGCGACCGGGTCGTCGCACGCCATGATCGGGGCGGAGGGAGCCGCGGGCGCCAGCGCGTCCGCGTCCTGGGCCGGATGAACCGGGGGTCGGCACGCCGGCGCGTGCTCCTCGGCCGCGAGACCCTGATCGGACTGGTCGTGGTCGTGCTCGCCGCGGCGATATGTGTGGCGCTGGGATTCTGGCAGTACGGTCGCTTCGAGGACCGCCGCGATCAGGCGGCCGTGGTCGAGACGAACTACGAGGCCGCCCCGGTCCCCCTCGAACAGGTGCTTCCGGAGCCCGACGCCGCCCTGGCGTCCGATGCGGACTGGACCCCGGTGCAGATGCGCGGCAGCTACTGCGCCGAACCGGACTGCGTGCTGTATGTCCGCAACCGCCAGCTCTCCGGGCATGTCGGCTTCTGGCAGCTGGTCCCGTTCCGCGCCGACGACGGCACCTCGCTGCTCGTCGTGCGCGGCTGGGTCGAATCGCACAGTGAGGAGTCCAGCCCGGCCGATCCGCCGCCGGTGCCCGAGGGAGAGCGGACGATCACCGTGCGGCTGCGCCCTGCCGAACCGGTCCTGGACCGCGAGATGCCCCCGGGACAGGTGCATTCGGTCAATCCGCCGCAGATCGCCGGGGTCCTCCCTGACGACGGGACCTCGCTGGTCAGGGCGGCCTACGGGGAGCTCGTGTCGGAGAGCCCCTCCGCACCGCGTCCGGAGAGTCTCCCGTCCCCGGATACCTCGCTGGGCTCCCACCTCTCCTATGCCGTCCAGTGGTGGGTCTTCGCCCTGCTCTTCCCCGCTGCCCTGATCTATCGCACCCGGCGTGCACTGCAGGATCTCGAGGCCGACGAGGCTGACGGGACCGACGAGGCCGCCCACAGCAAGCGTGACCGTACCCGCGACCACCGCGCCCGCCTCCGGCAACGGACCCGGCGGCGGGGCCACGACGAGGAGGAAGAGGATGCCCTCATCGACCAGCAGGAGCACTGACCGGCGCAGGGCGACGGGCTCCCGGTTCCTGCCCGGGCGGCGCCCGCGCCGCATCGCCCACCGTGGATTCGCGCCGGACGGCGCAGAGAACACCCTGCGTGCCTTCGAGGCTGCGCTGGATGCGGGAGCCGACATGCTCGAGACCGACGTACGGGCCACTGCCGACGGACTGGCTCTCACCGTCCACGACGAAGATCTGCAGCGGGTCGCCGGTGACCCGCGCCGGATCGACCAGCTGACGGCCCACGAGGCCGGCTCCGTGCGCCTGGCCGGCGATGAGCCGCTGGCGATGCTCGAGGACGTGCTGGGAACGTTCGTCGACGTCCCGGTCAACGTCGACATCAAGGCGTCCTCGGCGATCGGGCCCGCTGTTGCGGCGATCGCCCGCACCCGCAGTGCGCACCGGATCTGCCTGGGCGGTTTCGACGAGTCCGTGGCGCGCAAGGCCGTGGCCACGGTGCGCGCGTCCACCGGGGTGACGCCGGTGCGCAGCCCGGCCCGCCGCACCGTCGCCTCGTTCTACGCCGCACGCGCCGTCGAGGCGCCCGACGCGGTCATCCGCCGCCTGCTCGCCCCGTACGGTGCTCTCCAGGTCCCCCTGAGCTACAAGGGTCTGCCGGTGGCCACCCCGGCCAACATCGCCGCGGCCCATCGCGTCGGGTGCGAGGTGCATGTGTGGACGGTCAATGACCGTGTGACCATGCAGAATCTGCTGGCCAGCGGCGTGGATGGTATCATCACCAATCGCGTCGACGTGCTCTCGGAGCTGCTCGACGGCGAGTGACCACAGGTCACCAGCCATCGCGGCGCGAGCACCCCGGAACCGTGCCGGTCGGGAACAATCCCGGCCCCCGGGGCGTTGACCCCTTCAGACCTCCCGGGCGGCACTCCGCCCGAACCACCATCCCCCGGCAGGAAGCGAGAACCGCATGAACAGCCGCAGCCTGCGAGGCACCCGACTGGGCTCCCTCTCCATGGAGACCGACGAGGGCGTCCTCGCCGCACCGCGCCAGGAGGCGATCTACGACTGCCCCAACGGCCACACGATCGTGCTCCCGTTCTCGGTCGAGGCCGATGTGCCCGGCGCGTGGGAGTGCCGTTGCGGCGCTTCGGCCGTGCTCCGTGACCACGACAAGCCCGAGGCGAAGCCCGGCAAGCCCGTGCGCACCCACTGGGACATGCTCCTGGAGCGTCGCAGCGAGGAGGAGCTCCAGGTCCTCCTGGACCAGCGCCTGGAGCTGCTGCGTGCCGGCAAGCTCCACCAGCGCCGCAACCTCTGAGGGTCCCAGGCCCGTCCGATACGCCCCTGCGCCCCCGTCCCGCCGATCGGCGGGGCGGGGGCGCAGGCATACGGTTCCGGGTGGCGGGCCCGAGCCGACAGTGCGCTGGCCGACCCGAGGCGGCGGTGTGCTGGCCGACCCGAGGCGGCAGTGTGCTGGGTGGCCGGCTCGACCCGCCAGGGTGCAGGGCTCGCCGACGCCGCATGGGCGCGCGAACCGCCGAATTCAGTCCTGGGTGATCGTGGGCGGCGGACCGTCACGGCGGGTGGCCGGATCGCCCGCGCCCGCGCCGTGCGCGGTGTTCCGTGAGGAGCGCTCCGTCTTCTCGGCCTCGAGGATGATCTCCCCGTCGATCACGCCGTTGCCGGTGCGCCGGTAGAGGACTCTGCGAGCTCCGTCGGAGCCGCTGCCCAGACCCATCGCCTTGACCGACCGGCGCTGGACAGGCGTGAACAGCAGCACGATTCCCAGCAGATCGGTGAGGATGCCGGGGAAGAAGAAGAACAGGGCCGCGAGCATCGTGAAGGCAGGACGCGAGAGGTGGTCCTGGACGTCTCCCCGGCCGCGCACAGCGCGCACCAGGGACCGCAGCCGCACGGCCGACTGCTGGCCGGCGGCCACGAGCAGGGCGACGGCGATGACCCAGCCCACGGCGATGATCAGCACCGACCACCACAGGCTCGAGTTGACCCCGATCAGGACGAGGATGGCGAGCTCGGCAAGGCCCAGTACCACGATCGCGATCGGCAGCAGCGTACCCAGCCACGACCGCGAGGTCTTCCGCGGCGACGTACTCGATGGAGTGCTCACGCGGTTTCCCTTCCTTCGTCCCATCCGGCGTCCGCCGGAGAGATCCAGGCTAGCGCAGGCGTCCGAATAGCTGCTGGGTGCGCCGTGACAGCCCCCAGAGCGTGACCAGCACCAGAGCCTCCCGGACGATGCGCGGCGACATCTTGCTCGCGCCCTCCATCCGCTCGTCGAAATCGATGGGCACCTCGCAGATCACCGCCCTCTCGTCCCGGGCCCGCCGGGTCATGTCCACCTGGAAGCAGTACCCCTGCGAGGCGATGCGCCCCGCCACGATCCGCTCGAGCAGCTCTGCACGGAAGACCCGGAAACCGGCGGTCGCGTCGTGCACGCCCAGTCCCATCAGCACCCGGACGTAGCGGTTCGCTCCCCGCGAGAGCAGGAGGCGGGTCAGCGGCCAGTCATGGACGCGGCCCCCCGGTACCCAGCGGGACCCGATGGCGAGATCCGCGCCCCGGCGCACGGCCTCCAGCAGCGACGGAAGCTGTTCGGGCCGGTGGGAGGCGTCGGCGTCCATCTCCACCAGCTGCTGATAGCCGCGCTCCAGCCCCCACCGGAAGCCTGCGAGATAGGCGGGGCCGAGTCCCTCCTTGCCCGCTCGGTGGAGCACGTGGACGTGGTCGTCCTCGCGAGCGACGGCGTCGGCCCATTCGCCCGTGCCGTCCGGGGACGAGTCATCGACCACCAGCACATGGGCCGCGGGCACCGCCTCCCGCAGCCGCGCCAGCGTGCCTGGCAGCGCCGTGCGCTCGTCGTAGGTGGGGATCACGACGAGGGTGGGCGGCAGCGGTGCGGTCGATGGCCGCGGGCCCGGATCCGACCCGCGCGGGCTCATCCGTCCCTCCCGCGCCGGCTCCCGCCGCGGCCGCGCGACGGCCCCAGCGCCCGCCGACGGCTCGTGAGCGCGGCGAGGAACCCGGCCGCGCCGAGGGCGGAGATCCCGATGGCTATCCACGGGCCCGCCGCCACGGCGGGGGTGATGCCCGTGCGCAGCGGGACATCAGCGACCACGGAGCCCTGGTCCCAGTGGTCGACGAAGTCGAGCCGGCGGCCCTCCGGCGTGTAGATCGCCGAGTGGCCGACGGTCGAGACGTGGACGACGCTGCGGCCGGAGACGACAGCCATGACCTTCGCCTCGGCGAGCTGCTGTATCGCTTCGTGGGAATCGCCGAACAGGGCGTTGTTGGACTGGACCACGATGACCTCGGCGCCGTCCCGGACGACGTCCCGGACCAGGCCGTCGTAGGCGATCTCGAAGCAGATCAGGACGCCGGCGGTGTCCTGCCCCTGACCGAGGGCCGCCAGGTCCATCGTGCCGACCTCCTCCCCCGGGATCATGTCGCGGGAGACCAGGTTGACCTTGTCGCTGAAGGTCCGGAAGAAGTCGCGGTACGGGATGTACTCCCCGAAGGGGACCGGATGGCGCTTGGAGTACACGTAGGGCGAGGAGCCGTCGGGCGTGTAGAGCACCGACTGGTTCAGGCGCTCGGTCTCGCCGACGGCCGTCTGGGTACCGATGAGGATGGGGGCGTCCGCGGCCGCCGAGGCCTCGGTGAGCTGCTGGGCCAGCGACGGATCCTGCCGCGGGTCGTAGCCGGTGGAGTCCTCGGGCCACACGAGGAGATCGAGCTCGTTCCCGGAGGCCTCCGCCTGGTCGATGGTGTCCTGCGTGACCGAGAGGTGGTTGTCGAAGACGTCCTCCGGCATCGCCAGCGTGGCCGGGTCGATCCGGTCCATCGACCCCTGGATGCCGCCGATCGCCATCGTCGGGCGGTCCGCAGGGGCACGGTTGACGGGGAACGGGACCACCACGGTCGAGAGGATGGCGGCGACGGCGACCGCGAGCGGCCACACGCCGGAGAATCCGACCAGCCCCCGGTGCCGACGTCCCGTCAGCGACAGCGCACCGTGCAGCACCATCTGTCCCAGCAGGGCGACGGTGAAGGCGAGCCCGGGCACCCCGATCCAGGGCCCCAGGTTCAGCAGCGGCGAGTCCTGCAGCGCGAAGGCGCTGGACCCCCACGGAAGTCCTCCCCACGGCACGTGGCTGCGCAGGCCCTCCACGCCCGTCCACAGCGCGGCGACCACGATCGCGGAGGCGACGGTCAGGCCGCGGCGGAGCATCACCGTGCGGGCGAGCAGACCGAAGACGACGATGTAGAGCGCCTCGAAGATGCCCAGTGCGATCCACGGCATGGTGCCCGCGTAGGTGTCCGCCCAGACGGTCAGCGGGATGAAGAAGGCGAGGCCCCAGGCGAACGAGACCAGCGTCGCCACCCAGATCGAACGCACCAGCAGGCCCGCGGACAGCAGCGCGATCGCCACCGGCAGCAGCATCCACATCCCGTAGGGAGGGAAAGCCAGCAGGGCGCAGCCGCCGCCGGCGACGCCGCACACCAGAGCCGCCGGCCACGGCGTGGGGTCGAAGTCGTCGCGAGTGCGCCCCCGGGACGCTGCTGCGGCGGGGGCTCGGGTGGTCGCCGTCATCCCAGGACCTGCTCGAGGCGGTCGTGGACCACGGTGCCACCGACCACCGTGCGCAGGGCGCGGGGCGTTCCCTGGTCCAGGTCCGGCAGCAGCGGGGTGCGCGAGCGCGGGTCCGTGGACCAGGTCTCGACGCGCTCGGCGCGCGACTGCACCGTGAGGTCCCACGGCTCCCAGAGGACGAACGTGGCCTCGATCCCGGTCTGCAGGGATCCGGGATGCCGGCGGCCGGCGACGCGCTGCCCGCCGCGGGTGGCGGCGAGGAAGGCGGCGCGGTCACTGATGCGCTGGGCGGTCGGGCTGTGGCGGGCGGCGGCTCGGACCCAGTCCCAGGGGTCGGCGGCATCGCTGCGTCCCGCGGAGCCGAAGGCCAGTGGGACGCCCGCAGCCAGCAGGTCGAGGTAGTCGGCGCTCTCGGCGACCGGGGCGATGACGCGCACCCCGTCCCGCTCCCCCGTGGGACCGGGCAGGCGCAGCACGATCCCTCGTGCAGCGGCCTCGGCGTCCCCGGTGGGATCCGGCGCCGTGCCGTCCGAGGTCGCCGCGGCGTCGACGAACCCCGGGGTGACCAGACAGCCCGTCGCGTCCACCACGTCGGCGCCGTCGTGGATCCGGCGCGCCGTGTCCTCCGGGCCCGTCCACGCGATCAGTCCGTCCGCCACCAGCATCGCGGCGGCCTCGGGATCCTGGGCGCTGTAGAGGACGATCCCGGTGTAGAGCACGGGAGCGGCACGGTCGGTCGCGGTGCGGTCGTTCTCGGTCACGCGCTCCAGGGTCTCGTGCGCACCTGGGAGAACGCTCATCGATCGATCTCCTGGGCGACCAGCCCGCGTCGCACTCCCTGGATGGCGGCACGCGCGATCGCTCCGAGGCGCTCGTCGGCGGTGAGCTGGTCGAGCAGATCGATGACCTGCCGGCAATGGCGCACGAAGTCCCCGGGAGGCAGATCGCTGCCGTCCAGGGCGGCCGCGAGATGCGCCCCGCGGGCCCATCGGTGCACGATCGCCGCGACCGCCGGATCCGGCGGCGGGGTGGGATCGATGCCGTGGCGCGACTCCGCGCTCTGGAGCTCGGCCGCGATCCGGGCGGAGGCCGCCAGCGCGGCGTCGACCGCGGGATCGTCGATGACCTCCGGGGCCCGGTCGTCCCGGCGGGCCTCATGCACCGCGGCGGAGACCACTGCAGCCAGACCGGCGGGGTCCAGCCCGGTCCAGGCCCCGTGCTCCAGGCATTCCGCGATCAGGAGGTCACGGTCGCTGAACAGCCGCCGCAGCCGCAGCCCACTGGTCGTCGGCCGCAGCGTCTCCTCCCGCGTCTGCCCGAACTCACCGGACTGGTGCGCGTCCCCGCGGTCCGGGGGACTGTCCGCGGCCTCGGGGTGTGCTGGATCGTCGCGGTCCTCCGTCCCGTCCGCGCCCTCGCTCGTCCGTGCCAGGTAGCCCAGCTCGACCAGCAGATCGGCCAGGCGATCGAACTGGCGGGCCAGGGAGCTGGTGCGGCCCTGGATGCGCCGCTGGACGCCCTCGAGGTCGGTGCGGGCCTTCCGCCAGCGACCCACCCAGCGCAGGTGCGAGGCGAGATCCGGGCAGTCGCCGCAGGGGTGCGCGGCCAGCTCCTCCCGCAGCCGGAGCAGGGTCTCATCGGTCGCGGCGGTGGACGGCGGGCGCTCGGCCCGCCGGCGCACTTCCCGGCGGGCGTCATCATCGTGCCCGGCCAGACGCTGACGCAGAGCCGCGGCGGTGTCCTTGCGGACCTTGCCGCTGCCGAGCGCCTCGGGACGGGGCAGACGCAAGCTGTCGATAACCGCCGGCGGGGACTTCACGTCTCCCGGGCGCAGGCTGCGGCGGCGGCCCTCGGTGTCCAGCAGATCGATCTGCGGCCCCCCGAGCACGGAGCGGTCCACGTCCAGGACCACGCCGTAGCCGCGGCGCTTGCCGCCGGGCAGCGCGATGATCTCGCCCCGGCGCAGCCCGCCGAGCACCGAGCGGGTACGGTCCTGCTGCGCCGCGGATCGGGCGCGGGAGAGGGACTTCTCCCGCTCGGCGATGCGCTCCTGGATGCTCGCGTACTCGAGCAGATCGCCGTGATCGCAGGTGATGGCCTCCCGATACGACTCGGCGGTGTCCTCGAGCTCGCGGGCGCGGCGGGCGAGCCCGACCACGGAACGGTCGGCCTGGAACTGGGCGAAGCTCATCTCGAGGCTCTCGCGGGCCCGGGAGAGATCGAACCGGTCCAGCAGGTTGACCGCCATGTTCGGGGTGGGGCGGAACGCGGAGTGCAGCGGGTAGGTGCGCCGTGAGGCCAGGGAGCCGACGGCATCCGCGTCGAACCCGGGTCCGGCGACCACGATGGCGTGGCCCTCGGTGTCGATACCGCGACGGCCGGCACGGCCGGTCAGCTGCGTGTACTCCCCCGGTGTCAGATCGGCGTGCTCGACGCCGTTGAACTTCACCAGCTTCTCAAGGACGACGGAGCGGGCGGGCATGTTGATGCCCAGCGCCAGGGTCTCGGTGGCGAAGACGACCTTGACCAGGCCGCGCGCGAACAGCTCCTCGACCACGGTCTTCAGCAGGGGCAGGATCCCGGCATGATGGGCGGCGTAGCCATCCAGGACGGCGCGCCGGAACGCAGCGATCCCCAGGACCTCCTCGTCCTCGACCCCGATCCCCTCGAGCCGCTCATCGAGGACGGCGCGGATCTCGCGGCGCTCCTCGTCGTCGGTCAGCCGCAGCCGGGCCCTCGCGCACTGCTGGACCGCGCCCTCGCAGCCCGCGCGGGAGAAGATGAACAGGATCGCCGGCAGCAGTGCGGCGTCGTCGAGCAGGCTGATGATCTCGGGGCGTCGCAGCGGACGCGGGATGCCGCCGTACCCGCGATCAGCGCCACCTGCGCTGTCGCGTCCGCCGCGGTTGCCTTCGCGTCCGCCGCCTCGGGGGCCGCCGCGATCGCCGCGGCCGCCGCGCTTGTGCGGGGGCCGGTGCTGACCGGACCCGCGGGGACGATGCCTCCCGCGCGTGCCCTTGCGTCCGCTCGGTGATCGGCCGCGGCCGCCTCCGGAGCGTTCGTCCACCGGCAGCGAGAACGAGGTGACGCGCTCGATCTCCGGGTTCACCTGGCGCTGCCCGCGAGCGCCGGGACCGTGGGAGACGACCGGCCTGCCCTCGGAGTCGACGAAGAGGTCCAGCAGTTCGTCACCGATCACCACGTGCTGCCACAGCGGGACGGGCCGGGTCTCGGAGACGACGATCTCGGTGGTGCCGCGGACCTCCTGCAGCCAGGCGCCGAACTCCTCGGCGTTGGAGACCGTGGCTGAGAGGGCGACCAGCTGCACCGAGGGATCGAGGTGGATGATCACCTCTTCCCACACCGGCCCGCGCAGGCGGTCGGCGAGGTAGTGGACCTCGTCCATCACCACGAAGCCCAGATCCTCCAGGAGCGAGGAGTCCGCGTACAGCATGTTGCGCAGCACCTCGGTCGTCATCACCACGACATCGGCGTCGGGCCGGATCGAGGTGTCGCCCGTGAGCAGCCCCACCCGCTCGTGGCCGAGCCAGTCGACCAGCTCGCCGAACTTCTGGTTCGACAGCGCCTTGATCGGAGCGGTGTAGAACACCTTGCGCCCGCGGGCGATCGCGAGGTGCACGGCGAACTCGCCGACGACGGTCTTGCCGGCGCCGGTCGGAGCGGCCACCAGCACAGAGCTGCCATCCTCCAGGACCCGGCAGCCCTCTAGCTGGAAGTCGTCGAGGTCGAAGGGGTACCGGCGGGTGAAAGCACCGAGTTCGGAGGCGGCGAGCCTCTTCTCGGCCGCCCACCTCGCGTACTGCTCCGATGGCGAGGGCTGCTGCGACGGCGTGGGCGCGCCGGCCGGAGCCGGTGCCCCGTCCTGCGGAGCCGGTGAACTCGGGCTGTGGGGCTGATTCGGTGAGGTCACGAGATTCCTTCGCCGGTGCTCGCCTCCCCGGCGCGCGAGGCCGAGAGGTCGGCGAGCAGTCGCACGGCACCGGGCAGCACCCGGGCCGTGATGGGCAGCAGGGAGCGGGGCTCACCGTCGGCATAGGCGCGCAGCGCGCGCCCATGGCGGAGCCCGATCGTCACGTCGCGGACCGGGCGGATCCCCACCCCGTCGAGCGACGTGTGGGTGCCCCGGAAGACGCGGGGGAAGAAGCGCAGGAGATCGGCGCGGCCGAGTCCCTCGATGGTGAGCAGCTCCAGGGACCCGTCGTCGACGCGGGCCTCGGGCACCATCTGCATCCCCCCACCGTAGACGCCCGTGTTGCAGAGCGTGAGGACGGTGGCATCCAGAGCCGTGCGCTCGCCTCCGTCGACCTCGAGCCAGTACGGGAACGGCTTGAACGCGGAGAACTCGCGCATCACGGCCGTGGTGTACCGCACGGTGTGCCCGCGCTTGGAACCGTTGGCCCGCGCGTTGACCAGGGCGTCGAAACCGAGGTTGACGTTGCCCAGAGCCAGCGAGCGATGCGGCAGCGCGTGCTCCCCGGCGGCGACGATCTCGATCGCGTCGATCGCGACCACCGGCCGGGACAGGGCGTGCAGCAGCGCTCGCGTGGACTCCTCGGGATCATTGGCAGGCAGCCCCAGCGCGCGGGCGAAGTCGTTCCCGCTCCCGGCGGGGACGATGCCGAGCCGTACCGGGCTGCCGGCGACGATCTCCGCACCCAGGGAGACGGTGCCGTCACCTCCGACGACCACGAGCGCCGTGAGAGTGTCCCGAACTTCCTCAGCGCGAGCCCGGGCCACATGGGCCGAGGGGCCGGAGAGGTCGACGACCGAGATACCGGCCAGGCGCAGCAGGTGGCCGACCTGCCGTCCCACCCGATGTGCCGCGCCGCGGGCCGCAGTCGGGTTCGAGAGCAGCCCCACCCGGAGTCTGCTCACCGGCCGTCCGCATCATCGAGGTCCGAGGGGCCGTCGATCGGCTCCACCTCATCATCGAGGCGGCTGGCTTCGTCGTCGGCGAGATCCTCGTCCCCGCTGCGCTTGTCCTGGCGGCGGTCGTGGAGGATCGCGATGGCCACAGCACCGAAGAACAGGCTCGCGATCGCGAGCGACATCGCGATCAGTGTGAACGGCTCCGGTGTCGGCACCATGACCGCCGTGAAGCCGAAGCTGAGGAAGATCACCCAGCGCCAGGCCTTGAGCATGGTGCGTCCCCGGAGGATGCCGAGGAAGTTCAGCAGCACCAGCACCACCGGCATCACGAAGGCGATGCCGAAGGCGAGCATGGTCTTGACGAGCATGGCCAGGTACTCGTCGTACTTGATCAGCTGCTGGACTTCTTCTGAGTCGGGCGTGAAGCTGAGCAGGACGGGAACCAGCTGGTTCACGGCCCAGTAGCCGGCGACGCAGCCCAGGAAGAACAGCGGGACCGCGGCCCCGAAGAACCCCATGGCATAGCGGCGCTCGTTCTTGTGCAGGCCCGGCATGACGAACAGCCAGGCCTGGAGCATGATGATCGGTGAGGACAGCAGCAGGCCCGTGTAGGCGGACATCTGCAGACGGACGTTCAATCCCGTGCCCACGCCCTGGAAGTTCAGCTCAGCCTGCATGCCTTGGGCGGCGGCGAGCACGAAGGGCCGTTTCAGCGCTTCGAAGACCCAGGGGAAGACGAACCAGCCGACGATCGAGAGGATCAGGACGGCGACAGCGCTGATCACGAGGCGATTGCGCAGTTCGACCAGATGCTCCCCCAGGGACATCCGTCCTTCGGGATCCTTGGACCGCCGCGCCGCCGTCCGCCCACGTCCCTGCGTATCACTCGCCACGGGTCTGCTTCCTCCCAGCATTCTGGGTCCGGGCGATCACTCGCCCGGACCCGTCAACGTCGTTCAGCGACGAGGTGCTCAGTCGCGACGGTAGGAGTCGTCGTCCTCACGTGCGCGGACGGGCTCGCGATCGGCGCGCTCGGCCTCGTCGCGCGGATCGTACTCGCGGTCCTCGCGCGGACGGCGCTCCTCGCGCTCGCGATCGGCCCGGGAGGAGGCGGTGCGGCGGTCGACGACCTCGTCCTCGTCCTCATCCTCGGCCTTGCCGCGCTCGTCCCCGCGCAGCTCCTCCACCTCGCTCTTGAAGATGCGCATGGACTTGCCCATGTTGCGTGCCAGTCCGGGCAGCTTGTTGGCACCGAACAGAAGGATCACCAGCACGACCAGCAGGATGATCGCCCAGGGATTGCGAAATAGGTTCATGGAATTCCCTTTCAACTGCGCCGCGATGTCGCACGGGCGCACCCATCATCCCACAGCGGACTGGGCACTCGACGAGCCGCTCCGGGGCGGCCCGGCCCACCGCGCGGCGGGTCATCTCAGACTAGCGGCTGCGGCTCGTGGTGGCGGTCGGCTGCGGCCTGCGCCACGGTCACGATCGTGTCTCTCAGATCACGTGGCGAGAGGACCTCCACCGCGCCGGCGGATTCGAGGACGGCGTCGACCAGCGCGGCCCGGACCGGGCGGTCCAGGCGGGCGAAGGTGACGTCGTCCTGTCCGTCGCGCAGCTCGGCGGCATCGAACGACTCGGCCACCCAGCGTCCCGGTGGGTCCAGGCACACCCAGACCTCCCCGTCCACGCGCCCCTCGAGCGCAGGGCCGGTGCTCGGTTCGGCACGCTGCGGCGGGGTCCCGTCCGGCAGGACCTCCACGATGCGGTCCAGACGGAATCGGCGCTCCCCGCCGGCGAGCTCGCACTCGGCGAGCAGATAGGAGCGGGCGCCGTCGGTCTCGATCCGCAGCGGACGGACCCTTCGCACGCTCGTCCCCGCGCGGTCGGCCGAGGAATAGCGGATGGTCAGGCGGCTCTCCTCGGAGTCCTCGTCCGCGCGCAGGGCGCGGTGGACGGCGGCGAGCACCGTCTCCGCCCGGTCGGCGGTGCGCGAGGCCATCTCATCGGAGGCGGCGGCATCGGCCAGTTCGGCGCGGGTCGGCGGCGCCTCGGAGCCGCGCGCGGTCCCGTCGGCGCCGATAGCCCCGGCGTCGGGCACCTCGCCGAGGCCGGCCAGCAGCTTCCGGCGGGCACCGGCGACGATGCTCTCCGCCTGCCCGGCCGACGGTTCGAGGGCGGCGAGGCCTGCCAGCAGTGCCGTGACCTCGACGGCGCTGAGGCGCAGAGCGCGGCGCAGCGGCTCCGCGTTGCGGACGCGGACGGTGCCGTGCTCCCACTCCGCCTCGATGAGGTCCTCCCAGCCGGTGCCCATGTCGCCGCAGACGAACAGCACCTGCAGATCGGTGACCAGCTGCTTCTCCGTGATCCCGAGGGCATCGGCGAGCTCACCGAGGTCGGCCTCCCCGCGGGACATCACATAGGACGCCTCGGAGATCAGCCGGGAGAGCAGATCGTTCCCGGTCGGAGTGGTCCGGATGCGCGGAGCGGGCCGCACGGTCGCGGCGTCGACGGCCGCCGTATCGGGCTCACCCGAATGCGTCTCGGCGATGGCCGAGAGGACTTCGCCCAGTTCGCGGCGCCAGGCGCTGGGCTCGACCAGCTCGACCCAGCGCACATCGCCGAGGACCAGTCTGCGCGCCGCCGGGCGGGGCAGGGCGGGCAGCTCGACGCGCTCCTCGTCCAGGGCCGCTCCGGCACGGTCACGGAGGTCGAGGGCCTTGTACGGGGCCGCGTCCAGCACGGCGACGGACTGATCGTCGCTGTCGTGCATCTTCTCGAGCACGCTGGAGAGGTCCGTGTGCTCGGGTCGGGGCTGCGTGGCCGGGGCGCCCTGCGCCGGGAAGGACTCGATGCGGGAGGCCCGGAACACCCGCGGGGCGGCGCGGTCGAGATCCCAGCCGTGGACGTACCAGTGGCCATCGTGGACACCCACCACCCATGGCTCGACGGTGCGCTCTGCCGGGGCACCGTGGGTGCCGCGATAGACGAATCGCACCGAGCGGGCCGAGGTCACGGCCTCCAACAGCGGTGTGAGCACCGGGAGCGACTCCACGGCGCCGCGCGGGGTGCGTCGCAGCAGATCGGGGTCCGCGTCGTGTCCGAGGCTGAGCAGCTTGGAGCGGACCCGGCGCGCGGCTCCGCCGGCGGCGGCATCGTCCCAGGCACGGCTCGCGGCCAGCAGCACCGTGTACTCCTCGGTGGTGAGGTCGAGGACGGCTCCGGACTCCGCGGCGTCGATCCGGTAGTAGACGGTGTTCTCGTCGAACAGGTCACGGTCGGTCACCAGCGGCAGACCGAGGTCGAGGATCGCCGCCTTGTCGCGCTCGAACATGCGCTCGGCGGCCTGCTCCGACGGGGCCTGGGCGTAATCGGGGATGACGGCGAACAGCTTCGCGCGATCGATGCGCCGGCGGGAGCCGATCGTCATGATCACGTTGAGCATTCTTTCCACACTCTTGGCAGCCACCTGCACAGACTAACCGTCCCCTGGCGCGCGCGGCCCTAAGCTGGGCCCATGCTGCGTTGGGAACGAGGAACGGTGACCGGGGTCCGAACGTCCTGGCACGGGGTCGAACGGCTGCACGTCGAGCTCGACGGCGAGGACGATGAGCCCGCAGGCGGTGAGACGGTCGAGGCGATCGCCTATCCGGAGCTGACCGGAACTCCCGCGCGGGGAGAACGCGTACTGCTGAACACCAATGCGCTCCGTCGTGAGCTCGGAACCGGCGGAGATGCCCTGGTGGTGGCGCGCCTCGACGTGCTGCCGACATCGGCGGAACCGGCCGGGCACATGATCAAGGCCCGGTACACACCGATGCAGACCATGGTCGATGCGATCGACGATCCGGACAGCGAGCACTACGAGACGATCCGGGCGGCGCAGGACATCGAGGGCATGCCCGTGGTGGTGGCGGACCTGCACTCGTCCCTGCCCGCGATCCTCGCCGGCATCCGCGCCCAGCGGCACTCGGCGCGCATCGCGTACGTCCACACCGACGGGGCCGCCCTGCCGGCGGCGTACTCGCGCGCCGCGGCAAGGCTCCGCGAGGCCGGGCTGCTCGCGGCGGTGATCAGTACGGGCCAGTCCTTCGGGGGCGACCTCGAGGCCGTCACGGTGCATTCGGCGCTGCTCGGAGCGCGGCACGTGGTCGCGGCCGACGTGGTGATCGCGGTCCAGGGTCCCGGGAATCTCGGTACCGGCACCGGGTGGGGCTTCTCCGGGATCCAGTCCGCCGAGGCGCTGCATGCGACCGCCGTGCTGGGCGGCACCCCCGTCGCCACGCTGCGGGTTTCCGGAGCCGACCCCCGTCGTCGTCATCGGGGACTCTCCCACCACTCCTCCACCGTGTACGGCCGGGCGACGCTGACCCCGGTGCATCTGCCGCTGCTCGAGCGCAACTATCACAAGTACAACGGTTTTCATGCGTCGGTTCGTGAACAGGTGAAAACGTCGATCATGGAGCCTGCTCGCGCCAGAGGCATCGAGCACCAGCTCGCCGAGGTCGATGCACGAGGTCTGCGGGACGCTCTCGAGGACGTCCCGGTGCGGCTGTCGACGATGGGCCGCTCGCTCGCCGAGGACCCCGAGGCCTTCCGCTATGCGGCGATGGCAGGGCGCTGCGCCGCCTCGCTGATCCCCTAGCCCGAGGGAGCGGATGCCGGGACGCTGTGCGGACGGCACCGGAATCCGAGCCGCTCCCACCGGGGCCGTCCGAACCGGGGTCTTCCGAACCGGGGTCTGCCGGACCGGTTCCGCAGACGTGGCGCACTCAGCCGACGTCGGGGGCCTCTCCACGTTCGCGCACCAGGTCGCGCAGCCGCCGGGCTGCCGCGATGCCGCGCTCACCGTCGTAGCGCTGGATCGCGTTCAGCGCCAGAGTCGTGCCGTCGGCCAGATCGAGGTGCGCCCACGGATCCCCCACCGGGAACCTGATGGCGAGGATCTCGGCCCAGTCCAGCGTGCGTGCCCGGAAGACGTTGCGCACCTCGAGGGAGTCCGGCCCGGCGATCAGCCGCACCGACGCCTCGAGGTGGCAGAAGAGGAGGATCAGCACGCCCACGGCCACCAGGCCGAGGCGGCCACCGAGCAGGAGACCGGGGATGACGACCGCACCTGCCACTGTCCCGCCGAGCACGACCACTCCCGTGATGTACCCGGCGATACGCACCATCCGCGGCCGGATCACGACGGTCGCCGGCTCCCGGCCGATGGGATGCTCCGGCTCCCTCGGATCCATGGTTCTCAGATACGGCAGGCCTGGATCGCCGTGACCAGGATCGCCCGGGCGCCGACGTCGTAGAGGTCGTCCATCATCCGGTGGGCGGCCTTGCGCTCGACCATCGCCCGCACGGCGTGCCACTCTCCCCCGTGCAGCGGGGAGACCGTCGGCGACTGGAAGCCGGGGGTGATCTGTACGGCCTTCTCCATCAGGGCGGTGGGGATGTCGTAGTCCAGCATCACGTGCTCACGGGCCACCAGCACCCCGCGGATGCGGCGCTCGAGGACCTCGAGGGAGTGGGCCGCGGTCTCCTCCAGCTCCATCCCGGGCCGGGAGAACAGAACCGCCTGGCTGGTCATGATCGGTTCTCCGAAGGGTTCGAGCCCTGCCTGACGCAGCGTCGTGCCGGTCTCGACGACGTCGGCGATCACATCGGCCACGCCCAGGCGGATCGAGGACTCGACGGCTCCGTCGAGGTGGACCACCTCGGCGTTGATGCCCCGTTCGGCCAGGTAGTCGCCGACGAGGTTCTCGTAGCTGGTGGCGATCCGGGCGCCCTCGAGGCTCGCCACGTCCTCGCGCGTCCCGATCGGGGCCGCGAAGCGGAACGTGGAGCCGGCGAAGCCGAGCGGCAGGATCTCCTGCGCGGGAGTGCGGGAATCCAGCAGCATGTCCTGGCCGGTGATGCCGACGTCCACGGTGCCGGAGCCGACGTAGACCGCGATGTCCCGGGGGCGCAGATGGAACAGCTCGACGTCGTTGTCCTCGTCGAGGACGACGAGCTCCTTGGCCATGCCGCGGCGGCGGTAGCCGGCCTCCTGCAGCAGATCAGCGGCGGGCTCTGACAGAGCGCCCTTGTTGGGAACAGCGATGCGCAGCACGGATACTCCTTCGCCGCCTCGGGGCGGCGCACGGAACGGGGACGGATGGTGGTCAGGGGTGGAGAGGGGCGATGCTGACGTGCGGGCGAGGCGCGTGGGACCCGGCGACCGCGGGGCCCGACGGTCTCGCCGTCGGATCTCGGATCAGAGCCGGCCGTAGACGTCCTCGAGGGTGATGCCCTTGGCGACCATCATCACCTGCAGGTGGTAGATCAGCTGGCTGATCTCGGTGGCCGCGTCGTCATGGGTCTCATGCTCGCAGGCCATCCATACCTCGGCCGCTTCCTCGACGATCTTCTTGCCGATCCCATGGACCCCCGAGTCCAGTTCGCGGACGGTGCCCGACCCCTCGGGTCGGGTGCGGGCCTTCTCGGTGAGCTCGGCGAACAACGCCTCGAAATCCTTCACGGGGCGTAGCTTACGCGTCATGACGGGGAGGTCGCTCATTCCTGGCGGACCGTCGGATCCAGGTGGGCGGTCTCGACGGTGACCCGTTCGTCGTGCTCGCGCCGGTTGCGCACCCGCCACCAGACGAAGAACCCCGTCAGCGTGAACACGCCGTAGAAGAGGTACATCAGGGCGCTGGCGTAGTAGCCCGCACTGACCAGCAGGGGGACGCCGACGATGTCGACGGCCACCCAGATCAGCCAGAACTCGACCCAGCCCTTGGCCATCCCGAAGGTGGCCAGGAGGCTGCCCACGAAGATCCACGCGTCGGCCCAGACGGGCTCGTAGGAGCCCAGGGCGCGAAAGATCGGGGTGAGCCCGGCGGTGCCGCCGACCATGGCGACGAGCAGGAGGATGCGGGTCCGCCAGGAGGCCCACTCGGGCTCGACGGCGGTGCCGCCCTCGTGCCGAGCCTGCCGCCAGCGGACCCAGCCGTAGATGCTGGTGGCGATGAACATCACCTGGCGGCCGGCCTGGCCGAGCAGATCCACGGTCCCGGCGCTGCCGAACAGGGAGCCCAGGAACACCGTCAGCAGCAGCGCGTTGCCGGCGATGCCGATGGGCCAGGCCCAGACCTTGCGGCGCATGCCACCGAGCGCGCTGAGCAGGCCGAAGAGGTTGCCGAGCACCTCGCGCCAGAGGATGAACTGCCCGCCCGCGAACTCGAGTCGCGCGTCGAAGAGCCACTGCAGAAGATCCATGCCGGTCCTTTCTCCGCCGATGCAGTGGCTCCGGGGGAAAAGGGGTTCCGGCAGGCCGCCGGGAGGCGCCAGGGCGCGCCGGCGACATGCAGGACGTGCGCCTCTCATCCAGGCTGTACTGTCGGTGCCGGAATTCCACCGGCTCCACCGCCGAAGCGGGTCGCGGACTGTCACCGCCGGCTCGGACTTTCACCGACCCCGGAGCACGTCACTGGTCGTGACGGGACAATGCTAGCCGCCTCGCGTCGTGACCCGGCGGGCCCGTGGCCGAGTGTGGCGAACGCCCTCCCGCCGGGGCAGCGGGCACCGGTCGACCCCGACGATTCGGGGGCTGAGCCCCCGATCGCTCGGGCTCCTATGTCCCGGACTTCATGAGCCCCGGTGAGCGGCGTGCGGGCCTCAGTGACCCCCGTGGCCTCGCGCCAGCTCCCGCAGGGCCGTGATCTCCTCGGCGGCGTCCTGGGCCTTGTAGATCGCGGAGCCGGCGACGAACACGTTCGCTCCGGCCTCGGCGCATCGTTCGATGGTCTCGCGGCTGACCCCGCCGTCGACCTGGATGGACACCTCGAGGTTGGCCTCGCTGATCGCGCCGCGGGCGCGGCGGATCTTGGGCAGCATCGTCTCCAGGAAGCTCTGCCCGCCGAATCCGGGTTCGACGGTCATGATCAGCAGCATGTCGAACTCGCCGATGACGTCCAGCAGCGGTTCCACCGCGGTGGCCGGGCGCAGCGCCACGCCGACGGCGGTGTTCTTGCGGCGCAGTTCGCGGGCCAGCTTGATCGGCGCCTTGGCGGCCTCGAGATGGAAGGTGACCGAATCTGCGCCGGCCTCGGCGAAGGCGGGAGCCTGGCGGTCGGCGTCCTCGATCATCAGGTGAGCGTCCACGGGGATGTCGCTGCGTCCCACGATCTGCTCGACGACGCTGGGGCCGAAGGTCAGGTTGGGCACGAAGTGGTTGTCCATCACGTCCACGTGGACGCTGTCGGCGCTGGCGATCTTGTCCAGCTCGGTGCCGATGCTCATCAGGTCCGCGTTGAGGATGCTGGGGTGGATGTACTGGCCATCGGTCGAGTACGGGGAGTTCATGAGGGCGAGGTTCCTTCCGCGAGGGGGATCGGGTGCTTGCGCAGCAGGGAGATGTACATGGCGTCGGTGCCGTGCACGTGGGGCCAGAGCTGCACGGCGGGCCCCTCCCCGAGGTCCACCTCGTGGGCCTTGGCCGGTTGGATCGCGGCGCGCACGGCGTCTCGGGCATCGAGCTGCTCGACATCCTCACGTTGGGACAGGACGTCGGTGACCACGAGTCGGGTCTCGGCGAGGTGCGGGGAGCACGTCACGTAGGCGACGACGCCTCCGGGCGCGGTGGCGTCCAGCGCGGAGGTCAGCAGGTCGCGCTGGAGCACGCCGAGGTGGCCGATGTCCCCGGGCGTGCGGCGCCAGCGGGACTCGGGGCGGCGGCGCAGGGCGCCCAGACCCGAGCACGGCACGTCGACCAGGACCCGGGAGAAGTGCCCGGGCAGTTCCGCACCGATCTCAGTGCCGTCGGCGGTGCGGGTGGTGATCTCGCAGCCGGCCTCCTGCAGGGGCGCGATGGAGCGGTCGACGAGTTCGGTGCGGTGGGGCTGGACCTCGACCGCGAGCAGGTCGGCATCGTGGTCGATGGTCAGCCCGCCCAGCAGGGCCGTCTTCCCTCCGGGGCCCGCGCACAGGTCCAGCCAGTGCACGTCGTCCGCACGGACGAGATCGTCCGCACCGAGGGCGAGGGCGAGCGCTGCGAGCTGGCTGCCCTCGTCCTGGACGGCGACCCGGCCCTGCTTGACCGGGTCGATGCCGCCGGGGTCCCCCGACGGCCAGGAGGCGGCGAAGATGCTGAGCTCGCCGGCGCTCGCGCCGTGGTCGATGAGTTCGTCGAGATCGATGAGGCCGGGGCGCATGACCAGGGACACTGCTGGAGCGGCGTTCTGGGCGGCCAGCAGCTCATCGATCTCGGACCGGTCGCGACCGTTGCCCGCGAGGGCGTCGGTGAGCGCCCGCACCACCCAACGGGGGTGGGAGTGGACCATGGCGAGATGACCGGTCAGGTCACGCTCGCGATCTGGAGCGACCTCGGCGATCCACTCCTCCAGGGGCTTCTCCCCCACCCGGCGCAGGATCGCGTTGACGAAGCTCGCGGCGCCGGCGCCCACCTCCGAGCGGGCCAGTGCCACGGTCTCGGAGGTGGCGGCATGCGGGGCGACGGTCATGTCCAGCAGCTGATAGGCGCCCAGGCGCAGCACGTCCAGCAGTGCAGGGTCGACGTCGTCCAGCGGGCGGTCGATGCAGGCGGCGAGGATCGCGTCCAGGCGACCCTGGGCGCGCAGGGAGCCGTAGAAGAGCTCGGTGGTGAAGGCGGCATCGCGACCGGAGAGCCGATTGCTGCGCAGCAGGCGCGGAAGGACGAGGTTCGCGTACGAGTCCTCCTCGCGGACCAGGCGCAGCCCTTCGTAGGCCACCTGCCGAGAACCGGTGGCGCGGCGACCGCGCTCGGAGGGCCGTGAGGAGGACCAGCCACGGCGGGGGCCGCCCTGGCCGCGGGAACCCGAGCGCTCCCGCCCCTTCGCGTCGCGACCGCCGGAGGGGGCCGTCCCGCGCCCCTCCTCCCGGCGGGCCCGGTCATCGCGGCCACCGCTGTCGCGGGCACGAGCGTCTCGGCCACGACCGTCACGGCTGCGGCTGCGGTCGTCGCGACCGGCGTCCCCCCGTCTGCGGCGCTGGTCGTTCATGCCTGCTCCTCGTCGTCGTCCAGATCGTGTGCGAAGACGGCGCTGCCGCCCTCGCCGAGGGCCGCGCCGCGGGCCCAGTCCGCTGCCCGCATCGGCCGCTTCCCTGCCGGAGCGACCGTCGCCAGGGCGACGACGTCCGTGCCGGTGCCCACGAGCACCTGGCGGCGGGTGGTCTCGATCAGGCCCGGCGGCACGGGCGGGTGCTCGGGCGGCGCTTCCAGACCGAGAACCTTCAGGCGGGATCCGGCCAGGACCGTCCAGGCTCCCGGGTGCGGGCTCATGCCGCGGATATGGGCACTGACCTCGTCGGCCGGGCGGGTCCAGTCGATCCGGGCCTCGGCCGTGGTCAGCTTCGCGGCATGCGTGGCCAGCGAGTCGTCCTGCGGGGTGAGGGTCGCGGTGCCGGATTCGAGGGCATCCAGCGCGGACAGCAGCAGATCGGCTCCCTCCTCGGCCATCCGGTTCAGCAGCTCTCCCGAGGTCTCGTACTCGCCGATCGAGGTCCGCGCGGTGGCGATGACGTCGCCGGTATCGAGGCCCTGCTCGAGGCGGAAGACGCTCATACCGGTCTCGCGCTGCCCGGCCAGAACGGCACGCTGGGCCGGGGCGGCGCCGCGCCAGGCCGGGAGCAGGGAGAAGTGGAGGTTCAGCCAGCCGTGGGCAGGGATGGACAGTGCTGCCGGCGGGACCAGGTTCCCGTAGGCCACCACCGGGGCGGCGTCGGGCGCGAGCTCGCGGATCTGCTGCTGGGTGTCCTCGTCGCGGAGCGTCGCAGGGGTCAGCACCGGTACCCCGGCCTCGAGGGCGAGGGACTTCACAGGACTGGGAGTGAGCTTGCGGCCGCGCCCCGCGGGGGCGTCGGCTCGGGTGAGCACCCCGACGACGTCGTGGTGCGAGTCGAGCAGGGTGCGCAGGGAGGGAAGGGCGGCCTCGGGGGTGCCGGCGAAGAGCAGACGCATGATGCCCCGAGTCTACGGGGCCGAGTCCCCGGACCGGCAGCGCTGGATGCGCCTCCCGGACAGGTGCACCCAGCAGGACGAGCGGCCCGCATCCTCGGCGGGCGCCTGCTTAGAGTGGGCATGTGTCGTACCCGGTCCGCGTCGTCCGCTGAGGGACGCCGCCTGATGGATCTGCTGTGAGGGGCGTGGTGTGATGCTCGACGAGCACCGGCCCGGACACCCGGTCGGCAGCCCCGCGTACCGGCGCATGCTCGTGGCTCTGGTGTGCGCGGGCATCGCCACCTTCGCCCAGCTCTACTCCCCGCAGGGAATGCTGCAGCTGATCTCCGCGGATCTCGGCGTCGGCCCCGAACAGGCGGCGCTGACGGTCTCGGCCGCGACCGGCGGCCTCGCTCTGGCCGTGGTGCCCTGGTCCTTCGCGGGAGACCGGATCGGGAGGCTGCGGGCGATGGTCCTCGCGGTGTCCGCGGCCACGACGCTGGCGCTGGTCGCGGCGTGGGCACCCAGCTACGAGCTGGTCCTGGTGCTGCGGCTGCTGGAAGGCGCGGCTCTGGGCGGTATCCCGGCGCTGGCCATGGCGTACCTCTCCGAGGAGGTGGACGAGCAGGCCCGGGCGATCGCGGCGGGCTGGTTCGTGGCGGGAACCACCGTCGGCGGGCTGCTGGGACGCGTGGTCGCCACTCCGATCGCCGATGCGCTGACCTGGAGGGCCGGGATGAGCGCCGTCGCGCTGCTCTCGGCCGCCGCTGCCGCCGCCTTTGTGCTCACGGCCCCGCGGGAACGGCGATTCGTGCCGCCGGACTCCGGGACGGGTTCCCGGCGGTGGGCTCCCCGGGCGGCGCGCCTGACCCGCACGCTGCGCGATCCCGGCCAGCTCGTCCTGTTCGCGTGCGCATTCCTGCTCATGGGTGGCTTCGTCGCGATCTACAACTACCTCGCCTTCCACCTCACCGCGGCGCCGTACCGGGTGTCGGCGGGCGTGGTGGGGCTCGTCTTCCTCGCCTACCTCGGCGGGACCGTCTCCTCCCCCGCCGCCGGGCGTCTGGCCACCCGGTACGGCCGGCTGCCGGTCATGCTCGCGGCGATGGGTGTGATGCTGCTCGGGCTCCTGCTGACCATCGCCGGGCCCCTGCTCCTGGTGCTGGTGGGCCTGCTGGTGATGACAGGCGCCTTCTTCGCGGCGCACTCGATCGCGAGCGGCTGGGCAGGGGCCCGGGCCGAGGGGGCGCGCTCGCAGGCGACGGGACTGTACAACCTCGCCTACTACGCGGGCTCCAGCGTGCTGGGATGGAGCACGGGCCACGTCTACGAGGCGTTCGGGTGGCCCGCCACCGTGGCGGTCGTGGGAGCCGGCGTGATCCTCGCCGCCGCACTGGCGCTGGGAGTGCTGCGCACGCAGGGCGGATGACGCCGGAGCCCTGCGGCCGGAGGGCCGGGACGACGGGCCGCGGCGCCCGCAGCCGGCCGCTGCGGAGTCCGGCGCGCGACCGGCGCGAGATCAGTAGACGAGCCCGAATACCCAGACCGCGAGGGTCATGGTCGCCGCGGTGATCAGCACGATGCCGATCAGGTTCAGCCATACTCCCGCCTTGGCCATCTGCGGGATCTGCACGTATCCCGAGCCGTAGGCGATCGCGTTCGGCGGGGTCGCCACCGGCAGCATGAAGGCCGAGGTGGCGGCCAGCGCCACCGGGATCGCCAGCAGCATCGGGTCGATGCCGATCCCGGTGGCGACCGCGGTGGCCACCGGCAGGAATGTCGCGGCGGTGGCGGTGTTCGAGGTCAGCTCGGTGAGGAAGAGGATGCCGGCGGCGGCGATCACCACGATCAGCACCATGGGCAGTCCGCCGAGCTCCTGGGTGACCTCGCCGATCCAGTCCGTCAGCCCGGAGCTGGTGAACTGGGCGCTGAGGGCGAGACCGCCGCCGAACAGCAGCAGCACGCCCCACGGGAGCTTCACCGCCGCCTCCCAGTCCAGCAGGCGCACCCCGCGGGCCGCTCCGGCCGGGAGCAGGAACAGCAGCAGGGCGACGAGCATGGCGATGCCCGCGTCGCTGATGGGCGGGTCCCCCTCGCTCACCAATCGCCAGATCAGGGGGACGAACACCCAGCTGAGGGCTGCGAGCACGAAGATGGTCAGCACACGGACCTCTCCCGAGGAGATGCTGCCGAGCTTGCGGCGCTCGTCCCGGATCAGCTCCGCCCCGCCGGGGATCTCCGTGATCTCGGGACGGAAGATCACCTTGGTCAGCAGTACCCACGCGATCGCCATGAACACCAGCGCCAGCGGAGCTCCCACGACCATCCACCGGCCGAAGCCGATGGTGACGTCGAAGTCCTGGCTCATGTGCGCGGCGAGCAGGGCATTGGGCGGGGTGCCGATGATGGTGGCCAGCGAACCGATCGAGGCGGAGTAGGCGATGCCGAGCATCAGCGCGGCCCCGAAGTTGGAGCGGACGGCCTTGCTGGCCGTGCCCTCGGCCGACGGGTCGGGATCGACGCCTTCACCCGGCTCCTCGCCCTTGGTCGCGGCGTCCTCGAGGCGGAGCTTGTTCACCAGCAGCAGCACCGAGACCCCGATGGGCAGCATCATCACCGCGGTGGCCGTGTTGGAGACCCACATGGAGATGAATCCGGTCGCGACCATGAAGCCGAGGATGAGCAGCGACGGGCTGGTGCCGATGGCGGCGACGATCGCGAGGGCGATACGTCTGTGCAGGTTCCAGCGCTGCATGGCCAGCGCCAGCATGAAGCCGCCCATGAACAGGAAGACGATGTTGTTCCCGTAGGAGCCGCCGACGTCGTCGAAGCCGACGTCGGTGTTGAGGACGGGGAAGACCACCACCGGCACCAGGGCCGTCGCCGGGATCGGCAGCGCCTCCGTCATCCACCACACGGCCATCAGGACGGCGGTGGCGGCCGTGAGCCGGGCGGCGTGGGGTGCCTCGGCCGGCATGATCAGGTAGATGACCACGGCGGCCACGAGCCCGACGGCGAGACCGAGGCGCCGGACCAGAACGGTGCGGCCCGGCGCGGCCGGCGCCCGCTCCCCCTCGGAGAGATCGTCCCGGTTCCCGTCCCCTTCGGCGTGCTCGGTCTCGACGAGGTCGTCGCGCCCTCCGGGCCTGTCGCGTCTCTCGGGAGTGCCGCTCTCGACGCGTCGGTCCCCTCCGGCACGTGCGTCCTGTCCCTCGGGCCCCTCAGGAGTGCTGGACGTCGTCGGTCCCTCGCGCATGATCTGTGCCCTCCGTCGCCTCGTCGCGATCTCTTCGGTGCGACCGATCACACTACGGGACGTCGGCGGCGGAGGCGAGCAGGCCGGTGCGGGCACCGCCCCGAGGCACGGTCGCGACGCCGACGGGACCGCGCCTCGGGGTCAGAACACGTCGGGCGGATCCAGGCGCACCCGCAGCGACCCGCGAGCCTTGCGGGCCGAGCGCGCGGCCACGCCCGCTCGCAGCGCATCGGCGAGCTCACGGGAGCGGCGCGGGTCCAGACGCACCACGGCCCGGGCACGGCCTGCCGACTCCGGCTCCTCGAGGTCGACGGGGCCGAACACGTCGGTGCCGTCCGGCAGATCCGTGGTCTCCAGGTAGTTGCGGCAGGCGTCCTTGTCACCGACGATCTCGGCGACCCTGCTGAACGGAGGCAGGTCCAGTTCCCGGCGGTCGGCGAGGACGCGGTCGAGGAACACCCGCGAGCGATGGGCGACCAGGTCACGGATCGCAGGCAGTGTGGCGGTGCCGACGACCAGCACGTGCCCGCCCTCGTCCGCGGTGCGCACCAGTGCGATGGCGTTGCGCCAGCGGCGCACGGCCTCGACGTCGGCATCGAAGGCGGCGCGGGCGAGCATGGCGTCGGCGTCCAGGAGCAGTGCGGCGGCAAAGCGACCCGGGGGTGCGGGCTCGGCGCCCGGGGTGGCGACCACGATCCCGTGCTCAGGGACGTTCTCGTCCTCGAGCGCACCATGGGCGCCGCCGGCGACTTTCAGCGGGACGTCGGGAAAGCCGCGGTGGAGCTCCTCGGCGGTGCGGGTGGAACCGATGACCATGGCACGCACCTGGGTGCGGTCGCATTCGGGGCAGCGATACCCGTCCTCGCGGCGCCCGCACACCCGGCAGTGCAGCGGGCCGCTGCGTCCGGTGACCGACAGCGGGGCGGCGCAGTTCGGGCAGTGGGCACGGGTGCCGCAGAAGGTGCAGGCGATGGCCGGTACGTATCCGCTGCGCGGGACCTGGACGAGCACCGGGCCGCGCTCCAGTCCGCGACGGATCACGCGCATCGCCTCCTGGGGCAGCCGGGAGCGCCCGGAGGGGCCCTCCCGTTCGCGGAGGTACTGGTCCATGGCGACGATGTGCGGGCGCACGGCGGTCACGGACGCCGGGAGCGGCTCGAGCCGGGCCAGGTAGCCAGCCTCCGCGAGCGCCTGCAACGGGACCGAGTCGCTGGCCGCCAGGAAGAGCAGGGCGCAGCGCTGCTCGGCGGACCGGCACTGCAGGACGGTGCGGACGTGGGGATACGGGGCGCGGGGCTCCTCGAGCAGGTCGTCGGCCTCGTCCCAGCAGATCGCCAGGGCGAGGTTCGCCACCGGTGCGAAGGCGGCGGAGCGGTTCCCCAGGACCACGCGGGTGGCGCCTCGGAGGATCCGGCGGAACGTGCGGTAGCGCTTCTCGGGGCCCTCGGTGCCCGCCAGGATCTCGTGCTCGATGCCCCTGTCCGCCAGGACCCGGCTGAGCCGGGCGATGTCCCGCTGGTCCGGGGCGATGACGAGGGCTCCCTGATCGGGCCCGAGGTCGGCGATGGCGTCGGCCGCCACGACGGTCCAGGGATCGGCGGCGTCGAGGGTGATGGTGGCACGTGGCACCGGGCCGGTCGGCTGCCCGGCGCGGGAGATCAGAGCGGCCAGGCCGGGGTAGCGATCGCCCGGGCGCGGCGCGGGAGCCCCCGTGTCCGCGCCGTCGCCGGCGTCCTGGCCGGCAGCCTCATCGCCGGCGACGTCCTGGCCGGCATCCTCTCCGTCGGCGTCCTCGCGATCGGAGGCCTCGGTGTGGGCGTCCTCGGAGGCCTGCTCCTGCTGGAGCGCCTTGTCCTCCGCGGCGCGGTCCGCCTTCTCCGCGCGGGCATGGCGCGGCGGGAGGGCCAGGCGCAGCACATCCCCCACCGTGCCCGCGCAGCGCTGGGCGACCTCCTCGCAGACCCGCATCATGGCCGGCGGGACCACGACGTCCTCGGAGACCAGGCGGCGCAGGGGCGCCAGGGGGCGGTCGGTCGACGCCTCGGCGTGCCGCCCCAGCACGATGCCTTCGGTGTCCTTGCCCGAGAAGCGCACCCGTACCCGCATACCGGGCCCGGCTGCGGCGGTATCGGGGGTGACGGCGTACTCGAAGGGACGGTCCAGATGCGGCAGCACGCCCACCAGGCGCACGCTGGCCACGGGAAGCTCGTCGACGACGTCGAAGCCTGCGGTGGTGCGCAGCGTCCCGTCCCGGGGCGCCGATCCGCGTTCCGGGGCGGGAGGTTCGGGGGCGACGGGGGCCGTGAAGAGGCTCTCCTGCTCCCCGAGCGGTCCCCCCGCCGCCGGCGTGGCGGACGTGTTCAGCGCTTGTGCACCGCCACCAGGTCGCACACGAAGATCAGGGACTCGCCGGGGGCGATCACGGGCGGTGCGCCCATGTCGCCGTAGGCGAGCGAGGCGGGGATCTCGAGGCGGCGGCGCCCGCCGACCTTCATGCCCTGGACGCCCTGGTCCCAGCCGGTGATGACCTGGCCGACGCCGAGCTGGAAGCGCAGCGGCTCGCCACGATCCCAGGAGGCGTCGAACTGCTCGCCGGTGGAGTGGGAGACGCCCACATAGTGCACGTCGACTACGTCGCCGCGGGCGGCCTGCTCGCCGTCCCCGACGATCAGTTCACTGCTGACCAGCTCGGTGGGCGCGGGGCCTTCGGGGTGCTCGATCTCGGGCTTGCTGCGATCCATGGGTCCTCCTGGGATGTGCGGAAGGGGCCGTCGTGCGGCCGCCTCCGCCGGGACGGTGTCGGTGTCGTGGGGTCAGTCTGCCTTGTGCGCGGCATCGAGCACGTCGATGACGAACAGGAGGGTCTGTCCGGCGAGCTCGTGCTCGGACTCGCCCTCCTCACCGTAGGCCTCGGCCGGGGGGACCACCAGCATCACCTGGGACCCGACGGGAAGGTCCAGCAGGTTCTCGTCCCAGCCGGGGATCACCTTCTGCATGCCCTGCGGGAAACCGAACGGCGCCCCACGCTCCCACGAGGAGTCGAACTGCTCACCGGAGTCCCAGTTCCATCCCGTGTAGTGCATGGTCAGGTAGTCGCCCTCGCGGGTGGCGTCCCCGGCGCCCTGGATGAGGGTCTCGCGGACGGTCTCGGTGGGTGCCTCGCCCTCGGGCGCGGACTCCAGGGAGGGTGCGCCGTTCTCGTCGAGGCTGACGGCCGGGAAGGTTCCGGAGGGCTCCTGCGCCTCGCCGTCGGCGCGCAGCGGCGAGACGACACGGTCGATGTCGGAGGCCTGGATGAGCGCGTAGGACTGCCCGGACGTCGTGGTCTGCCAGCCGGCCATCGCGACGCGCGAGCCGATCGGGACCGTGGTGAGGAACGCGAACGCCTCGTCACCGAGCGTCTCCGCGGTGACCTGCACGCCATTGGCCGGGGCGCCCTGCCACCAGGATTCGAGCACGTCGCCGGTGCTCGCGTCCGAATAGACGCTGCGCCAGATGATGGTGTCGCCCTCGGCGATCGTCTCGCCGTCCCCGGAGGTGATCAGGGCCGAATCGGGCGCGGTGATCTGCACCGGCGGGGTGAACTCGATCGTGGGCTCCGCCTCGAGGTCGTCGCTGACCGTCACGGCGGACAGGGCCGGGTCGCCGCCGCCGTCGGAGGCCGCCGCGGTGTTCTCGGCATCAGCGCCGTCGTCGGAGCAGGCGGCCACGCCGGCAACCGTGGTCGCAGCGAGAGCGGAGGTCAACAAGGTGCGGCGGCGGATCAAGAGCAGGCCTTTCGGATCGGGAGCCCCGAGCGGGGCACGTGCACCAGGGTACGGGGCGCGCGGCCCCGGATTCTCAGGCGGGCGGCGGATCATCGCTCGCCGATCCGGTCCCGGACCGGCGGATCTCGGCCAGGAGCTCGTCGACCGCGGGGAGCTCGGTCGCGAACGGGTCGAGGACCTGTACCGGCATGGACCCGGGACGGGTCAGGCGCATCGTGGTCCAGTCCACGACATGGTCGACGCCATGCTGCTGAGCGGCGGTGACCACCTGCCCGCGCAGGTGCGCCCGCGTGGTGGCGGGAGCGACCTCGCGGGCGGCCTCGATGCGCTGCTCGGAGAGGACCGCCGGAGCGAGCCCGCGGGCCTGGAGACTGGCGAAGAGGCCCTGGCCCGGCGAGATGTCGTGGTAGGCAAGGTCGAGCCGCTCCAGCGCCGGATCCGAGAGCTCGACCCCACGGCGCTCGGCGACCTGCGAGAACAGGCGCTCCTTGATGGCCCAGTCCAGACGGGTCGCGGCCCAGCTGCGGTCCCCGGTGCGCACCGCGTCGAGCGCTCTCTGCCAGGTCTCCAGCACGTCGCGCTCGGCGCTGTCGGAGCCCTCGGTCTCCTCGGTGACCTCGGCGGCGAGATCCAGCCAGCGCTGCTGGATCTCGACCGCCGAGGTGGTGCCGCCGCCGGCCGTGGGGATCGGCGCCTGCCCGGTGAGGTCGCGCGCGACGGCGCGGATGGTGGCGATGTCGTCGGCCAGGGTCAGATCGGGCAGGGCCCGGCCCGACTCGATGGCGCGCAGGACCAGGTCGGTGGTGGCGAAGCGCAGGTGCGTGGAGACCTCGCTCATCGTCGAGTCGCCGACGATGACGTGCAGGCGGCGGTACCTGGTGGGGTCGCCGTGGGGTTCGTCGCGGGTGTTGATGATCGGACGGGTTCGGGTGGTGGCCGACGAGACCGCCTCCCACATGTGGTCGCTGCGACGGGAAAAGACGAAGCGGGCCCCGTCCTCGTCACGCACCACTCCCCCGGCGCCGGTGACGATCTGCCGGGTGACCAGGAACGGCAGGAGGTACCGCGGCAGGCGCGTGAACTCGCCGCGGCGGTCGACGAGGTAGTTCTCGTGGGAGCCGAAAGCATTGCCCTCGGAGTCGACGTTGTTCTTGAGCAGGTGGATCCGAGCGTCCTGGCCGTCGGCGGCGAGGCGCTCCCCCGCCTGCTCGGCGAGGTCGGCGAAGATGCGTTCGCCGGCGCGGTCCTGGGCGACCAGTTCCCACCAGTCGTCGCATTCGGCCGTGGCGTACTCCGGATGGGAGCCGACGTCGAGGTAGAGACGGGCGGCGTTGGGCAGGAAGACGTTCGAGGAACGGCCCATGGCGACCACGGGCCGGAACAGCTCGCGGGCCGCGTTCTCCGGCTCGAGCGCGCGGGTGCCGTCGGCGTGCACGCACACCAGCCCGAACTCGGTCTCCAGGCCTCCGACTCGACGCCTCATCGGGTCACTGGCCGCCCTTCTGGACGAAGGAGCGCACGAAGGTCTCGGCGTTGGACTCCAGCACGGAGTCGATCTCGTCGAGCAGGTCGTCCGCAGCCTGGGCCGAGGCATGGGTCTGGCCGCCGCTGGCGCTCTCGGTGCTGCCGTTGTCGTCGTCCGGCTCGGGACCGGATGCATGCAGTGACTGCTGGGACACGGGATTCTCCTCGGTGGTCGGGGGCTGTGGTCGGTCTGCGGAATCGTGGTGTCAGCGCGGCCGTCGTGCGGAGACGCCGGCGTCGGGGCCGAGCATCATCCTCAGTGCTCGCCGACGGCTCGGCGCAGCGAGTCGAGGATCTGTTCGACGCCCCCGCGGAGGTCGATGCCGTGGGCCTGGCACCAGGAGGCGGAGCCGAGGCGCGGATCCGCCAGGCGCAGACGGTGTCCGCCGTCGGGCCCGGCCAGGGTGATCGCGTCCCACCCGGCCGAGGGGACGTGCTCGCGATGGGCGGCGATGAGGCGGCCGCGCAGGTGGGCGCGGGTCGACGCGGGCGGGGTGGTGATCGCCGCGTCCACCTCCTCCTGCGCCACGAGCGTGCCCACGGCGCCGGCTGCGCGCAGCTTCGCGAACAGGCCCCGGCTGGGACGGAGGTCGCTGAACTGCAGGTCGATCAGGGACAACCGCGGATCGCCCCACTCCAGGCCGTGCCGGGCGCGGTAGCGTTCGAGCAGCTGCAGCTTGGCGACCCATTCGATGCGGTCGGCGGCCAGCGCGGGATCCTGCTCGAGCAGGTCCAGCAGCTCGCCCCACGTGCGCAGTACCGCCGCGGTCTCCTCGTCGCCCGGGTCGCACAGCGGCTCGAGCGCCTCGAGGTGGGCGCGCTGAATCTGGAGGGCGGTGAGCTCGCGCCCGTCGGTCAGGGGCACGGTCGCTCTCAGCGTGGGGTCGTGGCTGATCGTGTGCACGGCCGCGACCGGGTCGGCCAGGCGCAGATCGGGAAGGATCGCATGCCCGGTGCGGTGCTCGGCCTCCAGCGCGGCGAGCACCAGGGAGGTGGAGCCGAGCTTGAGGAACGTCGACTCCTCCAGCAGGTTCGCGTCACCGATGATCACGTGCAGGCGGCGGAAGCGCGAGGGGTCCGCATGGGGCTCGTCGCGCGTGTTCACGATCGGCCGGTTCAAGGTGGTCTCCAGTCCCACCTCGGCCTCCATGAAGTCAGCGCGGGAGGAGATCTGGTAGCCGGGCTGCTCGCCCCGGGGACCGAGGCCCACACGACCGGCGCCCACGAGCACCTGGCGGGTGCTCAGGAACGGGAGCATCGCGGCGGTGAGGCGTTCGAACGGCACCTCGCGCTCGACGAGGTAGTTCTCGTGCGTGCCGTAGGACGCGCCCTTGCCGTCGGTGTTGTTCTTGTAGAGGGTGACGCCCGGGATGCCGTCGGCGGCCTCGAGGATTCCCATGGCGCGGCGAGCGATCTCCTCCCCAGCACGGTCGGCGACCACGGCCTCGCGGGCACGGGTGACCTCGGGGGCGGAGTACTCCGGGTGCGCGTGGTCGACGTACCAGCGCGCGCCGTTGGCCAGCACGGCGTTGCCGATCGAACGCTGGGCCGCCCAGCTGAGCACCTCGGCGTCATCGCCGTCCGGGGCGGTCTCGGGGCCGGCGGCCGGGGCATCCAGCTCGACGCTGGGCAGGCTCGGGGCGCTGGGCAGGTGCGCCTCGTGCACCTCGTCGGTGAGCTGGGTGGGGTGGGCTGCGGCGCGCTGCAGGTCGAAGCCGCGCGCGTCGCGCAGCGGGGTCTCATCGCCGTAGTCCCAGCGTACGCGGGATCCGCGCTCGCCCTCGTGCGGGTCCAGCAGGGCGTAGGCGCCGACGACCAGGTGCGAGAGTCCGACGGCGCTGCCGGCACCGGCGCGCGAGCGGGTCTCGGGATCGGTGTGGAGCACACCGAACTCGGTCTCGATCCCCATGACGCGCTCGGTGGTGAGGTCGGTGACATCCGCCAGGCCCGCCGGGCCGCCGGCCTGATCGCTCGTGTCAGTGCTCATCCCCGCACCTCCTCGACCAGGGGCTCCTCCGCCTCGGCCGCGCGGGAGCGTCCCTGCAGCGGGACCACTGCCTCGATCCGGCGGCCCTGCTTGCCGCGGGTGCCGGAGACGCGAGCCCAGTCCTCGGGGTGCGCCGCCGAGGGCATGTCCTCGTTCTCGACGAACTCGGCGGTGATCGCCTCGCGCAGATGCTGTGCGGTCAGTCCCACCGACCCGCTGGCCAGCTGGTCCTTGACCGCGAGCTTCTTGGCGCGGTCGGTGATGTTGCGCAGCGTCGCCCCGGAGACGAAGTCGCGGAAGTGGAGGGTCTCCTCGGAGCCGTCGGAGTACTCCAGGCGCACGAACGCCGAGGCCGGGCCGTCGTCGTAGATGTCCTGGGCCGCCACATCCAGCAGCTGGTCGCGGTCCTCCCGCATCGGGACGGACTCGTCGAGATAGAGCCCCAGGATCTCGCGGCCCGCCTCGAGATCGGGACGGCGCACTCGGATCTTCACGTCCAGCCGGCCGGGGCGCAGGATCGCCGGATCGATCATGTCCTCACGGTTGGAGGCGCCGATGACGATGACGTTGTCGAGGTCCTCGACGCCGTCGATCTCAGCCAGCAGCTGCGGCACGATCGTGGTCTCGACGTCGCTGGAGAGGCCGGAGCCGCGGGTGCGGAACAGGGCCTCCATCTCATCGAAGAAGATCACCACGGGGTGGTCGGCGGCGGCCTTCTCGCGAGCACGCTCGAAGACGAGGCGGATGGAGCGCTCGGATTCACCGACGTACTTGTTCAGCAGCTCCGGGCCCTTGATGTTGAGGAACGCGGAGTTCTCGAGGGCTTCGGCGACGCTGACGCCGCGCACCTCGGCCGATCGCAGCACGAGCTCGTGGGCGACGGCCTTGGCGATCATCGTCTTGCCGCAGCCGGGCGGGCCGTACAGCAGCACGCCCTGGGGCGGGCGCAGACCGTAGGTGCGGTAGAGGTCCTGCTGGAGGAACGGCAGCTCGACGGCGTCGCGGATGGCCTCGATCTGGCCGCCGAGCCCCCCGATCTGGTCGAAGGTGACGTCGGGGACCTGCTCGAGGACGAGGTCGGTGATCTCGGCGCGGTCGATGCGCTCCATGACCAGCTGCGCCTTCAGGTCGACCAGCACGTGGTCACCAGGGTGCAGCGCCTCCTCGGCCAGGGCGCCGGCGCGGCGCAGCACCCGGGTGTCGTCGGGGGCGACCGCCACGATCACGCGGGTGTCGGGCAGGGACTCCACGACGGGCACGACGTTGCCCGCATCGCTCGGGGCCACCGCCTCCACGGCGGCCAGCGACTCGTTCAGTCGCAGCTCGGCGCCGGGTTCCAGGCTCTCCAGGTCCAGGCTCGCGGCCGTGGCCACGCGCAGCCGGCGGCCGTTGTGGAGCACGTCGATGGTGGTCCCCTCGGTGCGGCGCAGGAACGTGGCGTAGGAGTTCGGCGGATCCCCCACCCGCTCCAGGTCGGCCTTGAGCTCGACGATCTGGGCGCGGGCGGCTCGCAGCCCGCTGGTGAGGCGGTCGTTGTGGGCGGCCAGCTGCTCCAGCTCGGCCGTCATCTCCGCGTAGGTCTTCATCGTCGCGGCCTCTCCTTCCCTGTCGTCGCCGGTCGGCTCAGCGGTCCCGGCCCTGCCGGATGTCGCGCAGGGCGCGCTTGAGCTTGCGCGGGGCGACGCCGCGCTCCCCCAGGTCCTGCGGGCCCCATTCGCTGTCCGAGCCGCCGAAGCCGTCGTTGGCGGGATCGTTCATCTCCTCCTCGACCCGCGAGCCGGGAGCCGGGCGGGTCACGCGCGACAGGGCCGACGTGCCGTGGGCCGTGCGGCGCGAGGTGAGCAGGAACCCGGTATGGGCGTTCATGCGGTGCTCCGGTCGCACCGCGAGCCCCTCGAGGTGCCAGGGACGCACGAAGGACTCCCAGGCGAAGGGCTCGGTGAACTCCCCATGGTCGCGCAGCGCCTCGGCGGTGCGGGAGAGCTGGGTGACCGTGGCGACGTAGGCGAGGAACACGCCCCCGGAGACGAGCACCTCCGCGGCGGCCTCGATGCATTCCCAGGGGGCGAGCATGTCCAGGACGACGCGGTCGACGGCGGGCCCGTCGGGCGCCAGCGTCGGGGCGACGTCCTGGAAGTCGCCGACGGTGAGATCCCAGGACGGGTTGGGGCCGCCGAAGAAGGTCTCGACGTTCTCCCGGGCCACCTCGGCGAAGTCCTCGCGGCGCTCGATCGAGTGCAGGCTGCCGTCGGGGCCGACGGCGCGCAGCAGCGCCGTGGTCAGGCCGCCGGAGCCCACCCCGGCCTCCAGCACGCGGGCGCCGGGGAAGATGTCGCCCCACATGAGGATCTGGGCGGCGTCCTTGGGGTAGATGATGGCGGCGCCGCGCGGCATGGAGAGCATGTAGTCGGCGTACAGCGGGCGCAGCGCCTGGTATCTGGTGCCCCGGTTGTCCTCGACGACCACGCCGTCCTCGGCGCCGATCAGCTGGTCGTGGCGCAGCACGCCGCGGTGGGTGTGGAACTCGCCGCCGGGCTTCAGGGTGATGGTGTGCAGCCGGTTCTTGGAGTCGGCGAGCTGGACCTTGTCGCCGAGATCGAAGGGGCCGGTGCGGTCCAGGCCGCGGCGGGGCGCGCGGGGCGCGGGGCCCTGCGCCCCGGTCCGGGCTGCGGGCTGCGACGGCTGATCAGTCATGCGTTCCAGCATATGACGTGCGGTGAGACGGACGGGAGGAAGGGAGGCGATGTTCACCGACCGCGCAGAAGCGCATTGACGTCGGCGCTCATGATCACCCCGTGCACCGCCCCCTCGGCGTCGGTGACGAGGTAGCCGGGCATAGGGCGGGCGAGCATCACCGAGACCAGCGCGTTGCCGCGCAGGGAGGCGTCGAGTCGGCCGATCGGGCCGACGGATCCGGCGACCGCGCTGACCGGGGTGGCTGCGCGCCGGTCCGCCGGGACCGCGGCGGCGGCGACGGGATCGATGCGGTAGGCGCTGCCGATGTGCCCGGACCCGGGCGGGGCGGGGTCGAGGATGAGCACGTCGTCGAGGTCGCCGGTGGTGCCCAGCTCGGCCAGGGGCCGGCTCGGCGGGACGATTCGCATCGGATGGGCGAGGCTCTCCGCGTCGAGGGAGTCGACGCGGTGGCTGAGGTTCGCCGATTCCAGTGCCCGGGAGGCGCCCTGCCACAGCATGCCCGCGATCAGGACGGCCCACAGCACGGTCAGCAGCGAGAGTGTTCCCGCCCCGTCGGCCCGCACGATCCGCACCAGGGGAAACACGACCACCAGCACCGCGATGCCGCGACCGATCCAGGCGGTGATGCGGGTTCCCAGCAGCGGGTTGCGCAGCACGCCGGACAGCAGGGACTCCAGGGCGCGGCCGCCGTCCATCGGCAGCCCGGGGAGCAGATTGAACAGGGCGAGGGCGATGTTCAGCCACGAGGACAGGCCCCAGAACACCGCGGCGGACGAGCCGGGCTCGGACAGGGACGCGGCGCCGGCGGTGAGGGCTGCGAGCACCCCGTTGCTGATCGGGCCGGACAGGGAGATCACCAGCGAGGGCAGCGCTCCCAGCGCCTCCCCGCGGTACTGGGTGTGCCCGCCCCACAGGGTCAGGGCGATGTGGTCGACCGTGGCGCCGAACGCCCGGGCGCTGAGGGCGTGCGCGGATTCGTGCACCAGCACGGAGACGATCATGAACAGGGCTATGCCCAGGGACAGCAGGATGGGCGTCAAGGGATCCGTCGTGCCGCCCCGGGCGAGCCCGGGGTGGATGATCACGGCGAGGATCAGCACGGTGACGAGCGTGCCCGGGCTGACACGGATCGGCGGCAGCGGGCCGAGGCGCAGCGTGGGGCTCTTCATCATCCGTCTCCTTCGGGCCGGGGACGGCGGCTCCCCAGGACAGGGCGAGGATATCCGCTGCGCCTGCACCCCGGCTCCGTCCCGTCGGCGGAGCCTATGATGGAGCGATGAGTCGAATCGCCATCACGGCTTTCAGCGGATGGAACGACGCGGGAGAGGCCGCCACGGGGGTGATCGAGCACCTGCTCGAGGTGTGGCCGTCGCGTCCTGCCGGAGCGGTCGATGCCGAGGAGTACATCGACTTCCAGGTCAACCGGCCCGAGATCCGCACGACGGAGGCGGGCCTGCGCGTGATCGACTGGCCCGACACCGAGCTGCGCATCCTCCAGCCCCCGCGGGGACCGGAGATCGTCACCGTCCTGGGCCCGGAGCCGTCCCTGCACTGGAAGCGCTTCTGTGACGAGGTGCTCGAGCAGATGCAGATCCTCGACGTGAGCTCCGTCATCTCGCTGGGCGCGCTGCTGGCGGACTCGCCGCACTCGCGCCCGCTGCCGGTCTCCTCTGCGGTCGAGCCCGGGTCCGCCGAGCCGGTCGAGGACTCGGAGCTGTACTCCGGTCCGGTCGGGGTGCCGACGATCCTGGCGCGGCGCGCCGCCTCCGCCGGTCTCCGCACCACCAGCATCTGGGTGCAGGTGCCCCACTACGTCTCGCAGAACCCCTCGCCGAAGGCGGTGCTGGGTCTGCTGCGGGAGGTCCAGGAGCGCGTCAGCGCGCCGATCCCGATCGAGGAGCTGATCGAGGACGCGGAGGCGTGGGAGCGCGGTGTCGACGAGCTGGCCCGCACCGACGAGGACGTCGCGGAGTACGTGCGGCGACTGGAGCAGGCGCAGGACGCGGCCGGGCTGCCCGAGGCCAGCGGCGACGCCATCGCGAAGGAGTTCGAGCAGTTCCTGCGGCGGCGACGCGAGTCGGAGTAGTCCCCCTCCTTCCCGCGCGGCCCCCCTCCCGCGCGGCCCCCCTCCCGCACGGCCTCCTCCCAGGTGGTCTTCCTCCCGGGCGGCCTGCTTTCCGCGCGACGTCGCGGCGCAGGACATGGCCCACCACGACGGCTCGCCGACCCGTGCCGCCCGTTCCCCCGATCCGTGTCTCCTGCGCCACGGATCGGGGGAACGGGCCGGCGCGTCGGACCGGGGGAACGGGCCGGCGCGTCGAGTCGGCCCGGGGCCGCCCGGCTGCCGGCCGCTCAGCTCGTGCGCGGAGTCAGGTCCAGTCCGAACAGGGCGTCCGCCGCGGCGGGCACATCGCCGGGAGCCCGGTCGCCGGCCTCGGGGGCTTCACCGCTGCCGGCCGAGTCGGAGGCCCAGGCGTCCAGGGCGCTCAGCGCGGACGGCGTGTCCAGGTCGTCGCGCAGCGCGCGGCGCAGCGCCTCGACCGTCTCCGGGTGCTGCCCTCCCTGTTCGGCGGCGCCCCGGTAGCTGTGCAGACGGCTCGTGGCGAGGTCGACCTCCTCGGCGGACCATTCCCAGTCGGCGCGGTAGTGATGGGCCATGAGCACCAGCCGGACCACCATCGGGTCGATGCCATCGCGCACCAGTCGGTGGACGAAGACCAGGTTGCCCAGGGACTTGCTCATCTTCTCGCCCTCATGGGCGACCATGCCGCTGTGCATGTAGGTCCCGGCGAAGCCGCGGCCCAGGGCCACGGCATGCGCCGCGCCGAGGTCGTGATGGGGGAAGATCAGATCGCTGCCACCGGCCTGGACGTCGAAGGGCAGGCCGAGGCCGTCCTCGGCGATGCAGACGCACTCGACGTGCCAGCCGGGACGGCCACGGCCCAGGACACCGCCGTCCCACGCGGGCTCGCCCTCCCGTTCGGCGCGCCACAGCAGCGGATCGAAGCGGCCCCGCTTGCCCTCGCGCTCCGGGTCACCGCCGCGCTCGGCGAAGACCGAGAGCATCTGCTGCTCGCTCCAGCCCGAGACATCGCCCAGCGCCCCGTCCACAGCCAGGTCGAGATACCAGTCCGGGCCCGCAGCGTCCTCGGCGGGGACGGGATACGCGCGTCCGCGCTCGTGCACGCGCTGGACCAGAGCGATGATCCCGTCCATGCTCTCGCTGACGGAGCGATAGGTGTCCGGGGCGAGGATGCGCAGCGCCTCCATGTCCTCGGCGAACAGGGCGGTCTGCGAGGCGGCGAGCTCGCGCCAGTCGACCCCGTCGCGGGCGGCACGCTCCAGCAGCGGGTCGTCGACGTCGGTGACGTTCTGGGCGACGTCCACCTCCAGCCCCGTGTCCAGCAGCGCACGCCGCATCAGGTCCGCGGCATGATACGTGGCCGCATGCCCCAGATGGGTCGCGTCGTACGGCGTGATCCCGCAGACGTACAGCCGGGCGCGACCGGGCATGATCGGGACGAGGGGCGCCACCCGCCCCGTCCGGGTGTCGTGCAGCCTCAGCGGGATGTCGGAGGCGGGAAGGGGCGTGATCGACGGGGAGGTCCAGGAAAGCACCGTCCGATCATACGGGCCGTGCGAGGCCTCAGGCGCCGCCGAGAGGGTCGACCACTCCGAGCCACAGCAGAACCAGCAGCACCAGGCCAGCGGCCACGCGGTAGAGGACGAAGGGCAGGTAGGAGCGGTTCTCGATCAGCCGCATGAACCACACGATGACGGCGTATCCCACCCCGAAGGCGACGGCCGTCGAGATGATGATCGCCACCAAGGAGGGCTCCCCGGCCGCGGCTGCGGCGGCACGACCGTCGGCGGACAGCAGCGCCGGCACCTCCTTGGCGGCCTTGTAGAGGCCGGAGGCGAAGACGGCCGGGATGGCGAGGAGGAACGCGTAGCGTGCGGCGGCCTGACGGGTGTAGCCCATGAGGAGGCCTGCGGTGATGGTCCCGCCGGACCGTGAGACGCCGGGGATCAGGGCGAGGGCCTGGGCGAGGCCGAAGAGGATGCCGTGACGGACGGTGAGGGTGTCCAGCTCCTTGCGCTGAGGAGCGATGCGGTCCGCCAGTCCGAGCAGCACACCGAATCCGATCAACATCGACGCGGTGATGTAGAGGTTGCGCAGGCCGTGATCGATCTGGTCCTCGAACAGCAGTCCGAGCACGCCGATCGGGATCGACCCGACGATCACCAGCCAGCCCATCCTCACGTCCGGATCGGACTGGGGGACCTTGCCGGCCAGGGCCTTGAACCACTTGCCGATGATGCGGGTGATGTCCTTCCAGAAGTACATCACCACGGCCGCTTCGGTGCCGAGCTGGATGATGGCGGTGAAGGCCGCGCCCGGGTCCTGGCCGGGATCCATGAGCTCACCGACGACGCGCACATGGGCGCTCGAGGAGATCGGGAGGAACTCGGTCAGTCCCTGGACGAGCCCCAGGATGATCGCCTCGATGAACGACATGGACTCTCCTCGGGGAAGGACGGACGGCGCACTCGGGCCGACACGTTCATCGGCCTCGGACAGAGTACGCGGCGCCGGGCTCGATGCCCGGCGCCGCGTGGGGACCTGTGGTGAAGATGGCGTGCACGTTCTACGACCCGCTCATGGAGCGGTCTCAGCGCTCGGCGTCATCCTCGTCGTAGTCGCCGTCCTCGTAGTCATCGTCATCGTCCTCGTCGTCCTCGAACTCATCGAGGTCGTCGAAGTCGTCGTCATCCTCATCGTCGTCGTCCTCGGCGTCGAAGACGATGAGCGGGGTGGCGATGTCGTAGGCGTCGAACAGAGCGTCGTCGTAGGTGTCGAAGGCCGTGGTCAGACGTTCGGTCGCGGCGTCCAGGGCCGGATCGTCGTCACCGCGGGACGCGGCGGCGGCCTCGTAGTGACGTTCCAGGGCAGCGATCAGCGCAGCGAGAGCGGAGCGAGGATCCGTGTTCATGGTTGGACGGTACCGCGTCGGACGGCAGAATGGACAGTGGAACCGGCCGGGCCGGGGTCACGACTCTGCTCGTCGGGCAGCGGCGGCCCCGGAGCCGGCCGATACGCGTCTATGCACACAGGAGGATGCCGTTGTCCGGAGGCCAGCAGCCCCTCGCGGCTCGAATCGAGCACGTGCGCGATCCCCGCGGGATCAGGGATCTGCCGCTGGAGCGGGGACGCCGCGCGGAGGACTACGAGTTCCAGATCATCACGGTCCCGCGCAACAGCTCCGTGGCCCAGGTGCGGGCCACACTGACGGAGCAGGCCGAGTACGGCCGGTGGGAGCACGCCCGCACCCGCCTGTACATGGGCGGGGGCAAGAAGGTGTGGATGCGGCGACGCATCATCCGTGTCGAATCCACCCTCGGGTACTCCCCCGTGATCGAGATCTGAGATCGCCGGCCCGTCCACAATCCTCCCGGACGGGCGGGAACCGTCCCGCATCTCTGGTGCAATGACCGTGTGCCCGTTGCTGCTGCCCCGCTGATCCCGCTCGTCGTGCTGCTGGTGCTGTACCTGCCGCCGGCGCTGGTGCTGGCCTGGGTCGACGGGCGCGAACACCGCCTGCCCAATCCGTGGGTCGGCTCGATGACGGCGGCCGTGGCCGCCGCTCTGGCGATCACGGCGGCCGCCGTCCCCGCCCTGCGCGGCGGGCTGCGTACCGCTGTCGTGCTGGCGCTGGCGCTGGGGGTCGGCGCGATCCTGATCGCCCTGGTGGCGCCTGCGCTGCTGGGTATGGGCGACGCGAAGACGGTACCGGTGGTGGTGCTGATGTGCACCGCACTCGGCGGGGACGTGCTGATCGCCGGGCTGCTGGGGATCGCGCTGGTCGCGGGCGCCGCCGGGACCGTCGTGGTGGCCGTGACCCGCCGCGCCGGCGTGCGCTTCGCTCTGGGCCCGGTGCTGCTGGCGGGGCCGTTCCTGGGCCTGCTGGGCGCTCCGGTGGTCCGCAGCGCTCTGGGGACGGCCTGAGCTCAGGGGCCCTGCGACGGCTTCCCGGCGGCCTGGCGCTGGCGCCGCGCCTCGTACAGGGCGATCGAGCCTGCGATGGAGGCGTTCAGCGAGGAGGCGCTGCCGGTCATGGGGATCTCGGCGACGACGTCGCATCCCTCGCGCCAGCCGGCGCTCATCCCGATCGTCTCGTTGCCCACGACGATCACGACGGGGCCCGTGAGATCGACGTCGGAGATCGCGCGGCCACCGGCCTCGTCGAGACCGAGCACCGTCCAAGGTTCGCCCTCCCCGCGCCGGGAATCGACCCAGTCCAGCACGTCGCGGTGCGAGGCCCGTCGCAGCACGGGCTGGGCGAAGATCGACCCGGTGCTGGCACGGATGGCGGCCGGATCCCAGGGGTCGGCGCTGTGCCCGGTGATGATCAGGCCAGCGCCACCGAGTGCGTCGACGGTCCGGGCGAGGGACCCGATGTTGCCGGGACTCGAGGGCCGGTCGAAGACGACCAGCAACGAATCGGACGACGGCGTCAACCGGTCGAGGTCGTCGCTCGGCACCGCGGCCAGAGCGAGCAGCTCGGGGACCCCCTCCTCGCGCTCCCCCAGCTCGGCCATCAGCTCCGCATCGACCTCGACGACCGGCGCCGGCGGCGAGGCCAGGAGCTCGCGGGCCCACCGGGAGGGCCGCTCCCGGCCGTCGGACAGCAGCGCCCGGATCTCGACGCCATGGGCGATGGCCCGGGTGATCGGCCTGACCCCTTGGACGATCATCTCTCCGCTGCGGGAACGCTTGGTGCGGTTGGTCAGCAGGGACTGCCACTGCTGGAAGAGGGCGTTACGACGGGCGAGCCGCGCCGGGAGCCTGGTGCCGGTTCCGTGCGACCGCGTCATGCGCCCGCCCCGTCGTATCCGAACTGTCGCCACGCCTCGTACACGGCGATCGAGACGGCATTGGCGAGATTCAGGGAGCGCCGGGCCGGGAGCATGGGGATCCGCACCCGGGCGGTCACCCGGGGGTGCTCCAGGGCCGAGGCCGGCAGGCCGGTCGGCTCCGTGCCGAACAGCAGCACATCCTCGGGGGCGTAGTCGATCTCGTCGAAGGTCGTCTCGGTATGCGCGGTGAAGGCGAACACCCGCGCCGAGGGCGCGGCTGCCAGGGCGCGGTCCAGATCGGGGTGGATGCTCACATCGGCGAGATCGTGGTAGTCGAGCCCGGCCCGGCGCAGTTTCGCGTCCTCGAGATCGAAGCCGAGCGGCTCGATGAGGTGGAGCCGGGCCCCGGTCACGGCGGAGAGCCGGATGGCGTTGCCGGTGTTCCCGGCGATCGCGGGCTCATGGAGGAAGACGTGGACCATGCCGACGATTCTCCCACGGTGCTCCGTGGTGACCCGGGTCGTGACCCGGCGGTGCCTCAGCCGGCCGGTGACGCAGAAGAACCCCGCTCCACGATCGGAGACGGGGTCCCACAGGGTGTCCGAGAGGGGACTTGAACCCCTACGCCCTAATACGGGCACTAGCACCTCAAGCTAGCGCGTCTACCAATTCCGCCACCCGGACAGGCGGCCGCCGCAGCGACTGAAGAAGATTAGCACGGGCCGGCGCTCGAAATGGGCCCCATCCGCCTCCTGCCAGCACGGACGTGAAGACAATCACGCCATGACGCCGATCCGGCCGGTCCGCATGAGTGTGCGGAGGAGCTCCAGTGCCGCCTCCACGCGGGCGACGAAGGGGCCGGCGGAGCTGTCCGGCAGGCGCTCGGCGAGGTCCTGCAGGGCGGCAGCGGCCAGGACGACCATCGTCGGGTCGGGGTCGATGAGCGAGTCCGGATCCCAGGCCTCCAGAGTGGCCAGGGTCTGGTCGAGCTCGTCGGAGGCGGCGTGCTGGGTCGCGGTCAGCAGGTCCACCCGGGCCCGGGTGGCCAGTGCTGTGCAGCGTCGCAGCAGCGGTGTCGAGACGTCCGGGCCGATGGGCGCAGTGTCCGTGGCCGGATCGGCTGTGGACTTCGCCGTGGGCGGGGACGTGGCGGGGACGATCGTGGCAGAACCGGCTCGCTGCGGGTCGATGGGGTCGTTCTCGCCCCCGAGCCCTTGGTCCAGGTCCATGAGTCACTTCCTCGTGCTCGATCCAGCGGCGTCCGACGAGACCCGTCGGGCGCCGCCACTTTACTACTCCTTTGCTGAACCCGACAAGGGAGCACGGTGTCGTCAGCCCGGCGTCCCGGGGCCCGAGGCGCGCCGGGCGAGCTCTCCGCGCGCCGCCGCCAGCATCTCGGTGACGGGGGCCGCGGTGACCGCGAGCATGGAGCGCACCTGCATGTCGGCCTGGTGAGCCAGCATCTCGAGACCGTCGGCGACGGTGCCGCCGCGCTCGGCGACCAGGGCCGCCAGCGGGGCCGGCCACGGGTCGTAGAGCACGTCGAGGAACACCTGCGGCACCGCGAGCGGCTCGCGCCGGCGCCAGTCGGCGGCGACCGTCTCGGCGCCGCCGACGGCGAGGGCGCTGACGACGACCTCCGCCGTCAGGGCAGCGTTATTGTCCTCCCACGCCACCAGCTCGACGGGGGTACCGGCCCGGGCGGCGAGGGCCTCCAGCGGTGCCAGCTTCTCCGGGCTGCGTGCCGTCAGCACGATGGTGCCGGTCCCGAGAGCGACCAGGGCGGCGACCGCGCTGAGCGCCGTCGACCCCGACCCGATCACCGCGCCCCGAACGGGCCCGGCAGTTCCGGAGCCGGCGGGTGCGACGCCGTGATCGCCCAGTGCCGCCACGATCCCGTGGACATCGTGGTTCTCCGCCCTCCACGTGCCGTCGGGGCGACGGATCAGGGTGTTGGAGACGCCCAGGTCGCGCGAGGTCTCATCGGTCTCGGCGGCCAGCGCGAAGGCCTCCGGCTTGCCGGGCATCGTCACGCTCAGGCCGTCCAGCTCGCGGCCGGCGCCGCCCTGCACGAATGCCTCCAGCTCGCCGGCGGGGACGTCGTAGCGCTCGTACGTCGCGTCCTCGATACCAAGGGTGCGGTAGGCGGCGGCATGCAGGACGGGCGAGAGCGAATGCGCGACCGGCGAGCCCACCACCGCGAACCGGGAGGGGGCGGTCACCCCTTCGCCTCCGCCCAGGCCTGCCATTCGGCCACGTTCTTCTCGTGCTCCGCCCAGGTCTCGGCGAACTTCGTCTCCCCGGTGTCGGTGTTGACCGTCACGAAGTACAGCCAGTCGCCCTCGGGCGGGTCGATGGTCGCATCCAGCGTCGCGCCCCCGGGGGCGGCGATCGGCCCCGGGGGGAGGCCGGTGTGGGCGTAGGTGTTGTACGGGCTGTCGGTGGCACGCTCTTCGTCGGTGGTGCCGACGCTGGCGCTCTTGCCGGTGACGTAGTGGACCGTGGAGTCGAACTGGAGCCTCATCGGTTTGCCGCCGGCATCACCGGCGCCCTCGAGCCGATTATGGATGGTGCGCACGACCTTTCCGTAGTCCTCGGCGTTGCTGGCCTCGAGCTCCGCGAGGGAGGCGATGGTCAGCGACTCGTGCCACTCCTCCTCCGGGATCTCGCGAGCTGTCAGCTCCTCCTCCATGCGCTCCCACATCATCGAGATGACCTCCTCGGCGGTGGCCTCCTCGGGGATGTCGTAGCGGCCCGGCCACAGGTATCCCTCCATTGACTCCGCCGGGTTCTCGGGGATGCCGTAGGAGGTGTAGTCCTCGGCAGCCGCCTCGAAGTCCTCCACCGGGATCCCTGAGGCCTCGGACAGGAGCGGCCAGATCTGGGTCAGACGCAGCCCCTCGGGCACGATCACCCGGTGTCCGGCGAGATTCGCGGGATCCATCAGGGCTTCCAGCGCGTCGGCGGCGGGCATCTTCTGCTGGAGCCGGTAGACGCCCGGCTCGATGCCCGAGGCGTCGGGCGTGTTGGCGAAGAGATTGACGAACGGGCCCGTGGTCTTGATGACGTCGTGCTCGACGAGGGTCTGTGCGATGTCGGTGCCGGTGTCGCCCTCGGCGACCTCGACGACGGCTTCCCCGCTGCCGGGCCCCGGGTAATCGGCCGCCTCGGTCTCGACGCTGACGTTGGAGGTGAGCCACCGGTATCCCTGGACGCCGCCGACGCCGAGCCCGGCGACCACCAGGATCACCAGCAGCACAGGGAGCACCGAGCGCACGAACCCTCCGCGCCGCGGACTGCGCCGGCGGCCTCGATGGCTGTTGCCCTTCGCCGGCGCCGCGCCGTGATCGCCGCTGCTGGATTCCTCCTGTGTGAGCTCCTCCAGGGACAGCTCGTCGTCGCTCATGCGGTGCCCTCCTGATCGGTGCGTTCCGCCTGCTCGGAATCGTCCTGCGCGGCAGGCACGAGCTCGCCGGCGCGTGCTGCGGTCGACCGTTCGATGTCCAGCGCCTGCTGCAGGATCATCACGGCGGCGACCTGATCGACGACCTGCCGGTGCTTGCGTCCCTTGCGACCCGAGGTGTGCAGCGCCTGGTGCGCTGTCACCGTCGTCAGCCGCTCGTCGAGAAGGCGGATCTCGACGTCGCCGACTCCCGTGGTGTCCTGCGGGCCCTGTGCCAGGACCGTGGCCAGTTCTGCAGCGAAGTCGCGGGCCTTGGCGGCGGCAGGTCCTTCGGTCCCGTCCAGGGAACGCGGAAGCCCGACCATGATGACACGAGCTTCCGTCTCGCGCGCCACGAGCGCCACGCGCGCGGCCGCGGACTGCCGTTCGACGGTCTCGACCGGGGTCGCCACCAACCCGTCGCGGTCGCTGCGGGCGAGCCCGACCCGGACATCTCCGACATCAACCCCCAGACGGACTCCGCGGGGAAGCCCCGCGACATCCTGGACGTCGTCGGATGGCCTCATGCGGTCACGGCCGCCTCGATAGTGCTGCGCACCGCGGCGAGGGCATCGGGGATGCGGGCGGGCTCACCGCCGCCTCCCTGGGCGAGGTCGGGCTTGCCGCCGCCGCGTCCGCCCATCGCCTCGGCGGCGGTGGCCAGGATCTTCCCGGCGGCCAGGCCCAGATCGCGGGCTCCGGGGCTGGTGGCGACGACGAGCGCGGCGCGCTCGTTCTCGTGCCCGGCCACGGCGACCACGGCAGGCGCGTCGTCGCCCAGGCGCGAGCGCAGGTCCAGCGCGAGGGTCCGCAGATCACCGGCGGCGATCCCCTCCCCGGCGTCGTGGGCCAGCAGCCGCACCCCGGCGACGTCGACCGCTTCGCCGGCCAGGCGCCCGGCCTCGGCCTGCAGCTGCTGCCCGCGCAGTGCGGCCAGCTGCTTCTCCATGTCCTTGGTCCGCTGGGTCAGGGCGCGCACCCGGTCGGGCAGGTCGTCAGGAGATCCCACCTTCAGCAGCTCGGAGAGCTGGGAGACCAGGGCGTGCTCCTTGGCCTGGTAGCGGTAGGCGGACAGGCCCACCAAAGCGTCGACGCGACGCACGCCGCTGCCGATGGAGGACTCCCCCATCAGCTGCACGGTGCCGATGGCGCCGGTGCTGGGGACATGGGTGCCGCCGCACAGCTCACGGGACCAGTCCCCGCCGATGGAGACGACCCGGACGATGTCGCCGTACTTCTCGCCGAACAGGGCCTGGGCACCGAGCGCGCGAGCCTCGTCGATCGGCATCTGCTGGTCGGTGACCGCGAGCTCGTCCTGCAGCAGGGTGTTCACCCTGCCCTCGATCTGCTCGAGCGCGCTGTGCGGGACGCCCTGGCCGTAGCGGAAGTCGAAGCGCATGCGGCCCGGCGAGTTCTCCGAACCGGCCTGGGTCGCGCCCTCACCGAGCTCCTCGCGCAGGGACTGGTGGACCATGTGCGTGGCGGTGTGCGCGCGGGCGATCGCGCCGCGGCGGGCGGTGTCGATCGCGGCGACCGCCTCGGTCCCGGTGGCGACCGAGCCCTCGACGAGACGGCCGCGGTGGACGATGAGCCCGCGCACCGGGGCCTGCACGTCGTCGACCTCGATCAGGCCGCCGCCGGCGATGGTGATCTGGCCCTGATCGGCGAGCTGGCCGCCGGCCTCGGCGTAGAACGGGGTCGAGGCGAGGACCACCTCGACATCCGCCGGGGCATCGACCGCGTTGACGAGCTCCCCGCCGACCAGCACCGACTCGACGGTGGTCGCGACGGTGGACTCCGTGTAGCCCAGGAACGGCACGCTCTCGCCGCGCTGGGTGAGCAGACGGTTGTAGATCGCCGTGTCGGTGTGCCCGGACTTCTTGGCGGCGGCGTCGGCGCGGGCGCGCTCGCGCTGCTCCTGCATGGCGCTGCGGAAGGCGGTCTCGTCGACCGTGAGGCCGACCTCGTGGGCCATCTCGACGGTGAGATCGACCGGGAAGCCGTAGGTGTCGTGGAGACGGAAGGCGTCCTCGCCGGGGACGGAGCGGCCCCCGCTGCCCTTCACATCGCTCACCAGCTGATCGAAGATCGTGGTGCCGGTCTCGAGGGTGCGGCGGAACGCCTCCTCCTCGGCGTAGACGATCTCGGAGATGCGGCCGAAGTCCGCCTCGAGCTCCGGGTAGGACTCCACCATCACCGACTGCGAGATGGGCAGCAGCTGCGGCATGGACGGCTGTGTGTGGCCGAGCAGCCGCATCGAGCGCACGGCGCGTCGGATCAGGCGGCGCAGCACGTAGCCGCGGCCTTCGTTGCCGGGCCGGACCCCGTCGGCCACCAGCATCATCGCGCTGCGGACGTGATCGCCGACGATGCGCAGACGGACGTCGTCCTCCTCGTCGGCCCCGTAGACCCGGCCGGTGAGCTCCTGCGCCTTCTCGATGACGGGGAAGACCTGGTCGATCTCGTACATGTTCTGCTTGCCCTGCAGCAGATAGGCGACGCGCTCGACGCCGAGCCCCGTGTCGATGGACTTCTGGTCGAGCTCACCGAGCAGCGGGTAGTCCTTGCCCGTGCCCTCGCCGCGCAGGTACTGGTCGAACACGAGGTTCCAGATCTCGATGTAACGGTCCTCGGCGCGCTCGTCACCCGGCCATTCGGGAACCGTGCCGGTGACGGCCTCGGGTCCGTACTCCGGGCCGCGGTCGTAGTGCCACTCGCCGCAGGGACCGGCGGGACCGGGCTGGCCGGTGTCCCAGAAGATCTCCTCGCGCGGCAGGCGCACCACGCGGCGGGGCTCGAGCCCGATCACCTCGGTGACGTGGCGGTAGGACTCCTCGTCGTGCTCCCAGACGGTGAACCACAGGCGCTCGGGATCCATACCGAGCCCGCCGGCGTCCTGGCTGGAGGTCAGGAACTCCCAGGAGAGGTCGATCGCACCCTGCTTGAAGTAGTCGCCGAAGGAGAAGTTCCCCGCCATCTGGAAGAACGTGCCGTGGCGCGTGGTGCGGCCGACGTTCTCGATGTCGTTGGTGCGGATGCACTTCTGGACGCTGACCGCGCGCGCGTACGGAGGCTTCTCGGTGCCCACGATGTACGGGATGAAGGGAACCATGCCGGCGATCGTGAACAGGATCGAGGGGTCCGAGGAGACCAGCGAGGTGCTGGGGACGACCTCGTGCTGCTTCGAGGCGAAGAATTCGAGCCAGCGGCGATGGATCTCTGAGGTGCGCATGTCTGGGGAGGTCCTTCCTGAGACACCTGGGGCGGGCCCGCGGCGGCGCCGGGCGGGCGGTGCGGACACGAAGGCCCCGGTCAGGGTACCGGAGTACTCCTGCCGGGGCCTTTCGCGTCGCGATCAGCGCATGTCAGCGCGCGTAGTACTCGACGACCATCTGCACGTCGCAGGTCACGGGGACCTCGGCGCGCTTGGGCCGCGAGACCAGCTTGGCCTTGAGCTGGTCGAGCTCGACCGACAGGTACACCGGGGTGGAGGCGTAGACGTCGGAGTTACCGCCCTCGGCGGCGATCTGGTACTGGTCCATGGCCTGAGCCTTCGGCTTGACCTGGATGGTCTGGCCGGGCTTCACGCGGAAGGAGGGCCGGTCGACCACCTTGCCGTCGACCATGATGTGGCGGTGCACGACGGCCTGACGGGCCTGGAGGATGGTGCGGGCGAAGCCGGCACGCAGCACGAGCGCGTCGAGACGCATCTCGAGCAGCTCGACCATGCTCTCGCCGGTCAGGCCCGCCTCCTTCTTGGCGTCCAGGTAGGAGCGGTGCATCTGCTTCTCGCGCAGTGCGTACTGGGCGCGCAGACGCTGCTTCTCGCGCAGACGCACGGCGTAGTCGGACTCGGTCCGACGGCGAGCACGGCCGTGCTCGCCCGGGGGGTACGGGCGCTTCTCGAAGTACTTGATCGACTTCGGGGTGAGCGGGAGCCCGAGGGCTCGGGACAGGCGCGCCTGCCGGCGCGCACGGGTGACGTTGGTCACGAGGTCTACCTCTGTTCGCGTGGTTGAATCCTGATCTTGCAGCCGCGGATTCAGCGCCCCACACTACCCCAGCGCACACCGCTGCTCAACGGACATCGGCCCCGATCAGCACCCGGGTCCTGTGGAGTCCCCCACAGCGCCGCGGAGGGCGCCGCCCTCAGCTGCCGCGCGCGTCGTCCGAGCGCAGGATCCTGCGCAGCGCTTCGACCCGCCGGCTGGTGCGGTCCTCGTTGCCGTGGTTCGTGGGCCGGTAGTAGTCCACCCCGACGAGATCGTCCGGGGCGTACTGCTGGGCGACCACGCCGTGCGGCGCGTCGTGGGCATACCGGTAGCCGGTGCCGTGGCCCAGCTTCTCGGCCCCGGCGTAGTGCGCATCGCGCAGATGAGCCGGTACCCCGGTGCCCTTGCCGGCCCGGACGTCGGCGATCGCCGCATCCAGCGCCCGGTAGGAGGCGTTCGACTTCGGGGCGGTCGCGATATGCACCACGGCCTGGGCCAGGGGGATCCGGCCCTCGGGCATGCCGAGCATCTGGACGGCCTGCATGGCGGCGACCGCCACCTGCAGGGCGTCGGGGTCGGCCATGCCGACCTCCTCGCTCGCGGCGATGACGACGCGGCGGGCGATGAAGCGCGGGTCCTCCCCCGATTCGATCATCACGGCGAGGTAGTGCAGTGCGGCGTCGACATCGCTGCCGCGCATGGACTTGATGAAGGCGCTGGTGACGTCGTAGTGCTGGTCCCCGGCGCGGTCGTAGCGCAGCGCGGCGCGGTTGACCGCCTGCGACAGGGTGGCCGCGTCGATCTCCCGGGATTCCTTCATCAGGGCGGCGGCCGCGGCGGCCTCGAGCGAGGTCAGGATCTTGCGCGCATCTCCCCCGCCCAGGCGCAGCAGGGCCTCGCGGGCCTCGGACGTCAGCGTCACCGCGCCGTCCAGGCCCCGCTCGTCGTTCAGGGCGCGATCGATCAGCTCGTCGAGATCCGAGCGCTCCAGCGACTCGAGCGTGAGCACGATCGAGCGGGACAGCAGCGGGGAGATCACCGAGAAGTAGGGGTTCTCGGTGGTCGCGGCGATGAGGGTGACCCAGCGGTTCTCGACGCTGGGCAGCAGGGCGTCCTGCTGCGATTTCGAGAAGCGGTGCACCTCGTCGATGAACAGGACCGTCTCGCGGCCGACGGTCCGCAGCCTCGAGCGCGCCTGGTCGACCACCTCGCGGATGTCCTTGACGCCGGCGAGCACTGCGGAGACCTCGACGAACTCGCGGTCCCCCGACTGCGCGACGACGTAGGCCAGGGTGGTCTTGCCCGTGCCGGGCGGGCCCCACAGGATCACGGAGCTGGGCGCGGTCCGGGCGTCGTCGGCCGCCACCAGGCGGCGCAGCGGACTGCCGGGCTCGAGGGCGTCGTGCTGGCCGACGATCTCCTCGAGGCTGCGCGGACGCATCCGCACCGCGAGCGGGGCGCGATGGTCGCGGTTGCGGTCGGACAGCGTGCGCGGGGTCGGCGCATCGCCACCGAGCGAGAACAGGTCCTCGTCCATACCCTCAGCCTAGGTCGGGGACGCCGGCGCCGCAGGTCCTGCGCCCGCGGCCGTGCACCGCCGCCGGGCGGCAGGACGTGCTCAGGCCCATGCCTCGCCACCGAGCTCGCGGGCCAGCCGCCCCGGCCAGCCCGGGCCCTCGTAGATCATCGCCGTGTACCCCTGGACCAGGTCGGCCCCGGCCGCCAGACGGGCGCGGACGTCGGCGGCGGTGGTCACTCCCCCGCAGCTGATGATGGCGGCCTCGCCCGGCAGTTCAGCGCGCAGCAGTCGCAGCACCTCCAGGGAGCGCTCGGCGAGCACGGGCCCGGACAGGCCGCCCGCGCCGATGGTCTCCAGCCGCTCGGGCTCGGTGCGGAGCGATGCGGGCCGGGCGATGGTGGTGTTGGTCGCGATGACGCCCGAGAGGCCGACGTCGGTGGCGAGGGCAGCGACGGCCCGGAGGTCCTCGTCGTGGAGATCAGGGGAGATCTTCACGAGCACGGGGAGCTCACGGCGCAGCCGTCGTCGTGCCCGGGAGACCTCATCGAGAACGGCCTCGAGCACGGGCCGGAGCATGTCGACGCCCTGGAGGTCACGCAGCCCCGGGGTGTTCGGGCTGGAGACGTTGATCGCGAGGTAGCTGGCGTACGGCGCGAGCAGACGGGCGGAGAAGCGGTAGTCCTCCGCCGCATCCTCGAGGGGGGTGACCTTCGACTTGCCGATGTTCACACCGATCACGGCGCGCTGGCCGCGCTCGGTACGGCGAGCGGCCGCGAGATGCCGCGCCAGTGCCTCGGCGCCGTGATTGTTGAAGCCCATCCGGTTGATGAGGGCGCGGTCCGGGATCAGCCGGAACGATCGCGGGCGGGGATTGCCGGGCTGGGGCTTGGCCGTGACCGTGCCCACCTCCACATGGCCGAAGCCGAGGTCGAGCAGCGCCAGCGGCACCTCACCGTCCTTGTCGAAGCCGGCCGCCAGCCCCAGCGGGCTGTGATGGTCGGCGCCCAGGACATGGCGGGCGGGACGGTGATCGTGCAGCGGGTCAGGGGTGGCGAAGGCCGCCCGCAGCAGTCGCCGACCGCCGGGCAGGTTCTGGGCCGCCCGCAGCGAGCTGACGGTGAGGCGGTGCGCCTGCTCGGCATCGAGCCGGCTGAGGCCGCGGCGGAACAGCGTCTCGTACGGCCCGCGTCGGGAGGTGTCGTCTGTGGTCACGGGGATACCGTACGCGGTCGGGCGTCGTCGGGACGCGGCCGAGGGGCCGGCACCGACGCGGCTCACCGGGTGCGTCGGCCGCGCACCATGTAGATCAGCGCCACCGCCGGCAGCAGCAGCGGCACGAAGCCGTATCCGCGCCCATAGACCGACCACACGGTGGCGTCGGCGAACAGCTCGGGATCGAGCAGGCTCAGCGTGCCCACGGCCAGCACGCCGACCAGTTCGAGGGTGCACAGCGCCTGGGCCAGGGGTGAACGGCGGCCGCGGCGGATCAGGGCGAGGGTCACGGCGATGTAGGTCAGCGCCGCCAGCAGCGAGAAGCCATAGGCGACGGGCGCGAAGGAGAAGTCCCGCAGGATCTGGACCAGGCTGCGGGCCGTCGCGGAGAGGGCGAACAGCCCGTAGACGATGATCAGCACGGCCTCGAAGCCGCGTGAGCGCGATTGCTCCCCCGCACGCGGCGCAGCGGTGGGGCGCTTCTCCCCGTCGGTCGTGTGCCTCATGTCATCGCTCACGCGAAGCCTCCCGGCCAGATCTGATGAAGGCGCATCAGCAGCACCACGGACGTCAGGGCGACCACGGCGATCGCGAGGCTGCCCCAGCGGCTGCGCTCCCACACGCCGACCCACACGCCGGCGACGGCCATGGCCAGGCCGGTCAGGAGATAGCCGTAGAGGGTGACCCGGTCGGCCGGCGCACCGCCGGCGAGGTCCTCCAGCCCCAGCACGACGGCGAGGACGACCCAGACCACCGCGACCAGCGCACATGCACCGAGCAGGACCAGATCGGCCCGCAGATCGCGCACCGCGTAGTAGATGCCCAGCAGCGCGGTCACCACACAGACCACCGACACCAGGATGCTCAGCGCCAGCATCGACCGTCCCGTCCTCGTCATGTCCGGGCCGTGGAGATGCCACGGCCTGCCGGCTCTGCGTCAGCGGGCCGCACGGGGCGACCGGCAGGTCCGCGCCAGCTCTACGATGGAACCATGCCCACCATCACCGTGTCTGACACCTCCCTGCGCGACGTCGATACCGACGTCCTCATCCTGCCGCTGCTCGCCGGGGCCGGCGACGCCCCCTCGAGCGCCCCCGGTGCTCCGGAGATCTCCGAGGTCATCGCACCTCTGGACGCCTCCGCAGCCCGCGGCGACCTCCACCGGATCCCCTCCTACGGCCTGACCTCCGCCGGCTCGCTCCTGCTCGTGGGCCTCGGTGAGGAGGATCTCTCCGAGGCCGACGAGGAGGACCTCCGCCTGGCGTTCGGCGCCGCCACCCGCTCCCTGACGGGCACCGCCGGCGCCGCGATCGCTCTGCCCGGCGGCACTGCCGCCCAGCAGGCCGCGGCTCTGGAGGGCGCGGCCCTGGGTGCCTATGCCTTCACCGCCCACAAGACCGGCTCGGGCTCGTCCGCCCCGAAGCCGGCTCTGGGCTCGATCACGCTGCTGAGCGAGGACGCCGCCGCGCCGGCCATCGCCGCCGCGGCCGAGCGTGCCGGTGTGCTCGCCGACGTCGTCGGTCTCACGCGCGATCTGGTCAACACCCCGCCGAACCTGCTCTACCCCGCCGCGTTCGCGCGCCGGACCGAGGAGGTCGCTGCCGACCTCCCGCTGACGGTCACGGTGCTGGACGAGAAGCAGCTCGCCGAGGGCGGCTACGGCGGCATCGTCGGCGTCGGCCAGGGCTCGACCCGTCCCCCGCGTCTGGTGCGCGTCGAGTACGCGCCGGAGAACGCGCGCAGCTCCGTCGCGCTGGTGGGCAAGGGCATCACCTTCGACACCGGCGGCATCTCGATCAAGCCCGCCGCCGGCATGGACGACATGACCTCGGACATGACCGGCGCCGCGACCGTGCTGTCCGCGACGGTCGGCGCCGCCCGGCTCGGGCTCGACGTCAAGGTCACCGCCTTCCTGGCGCTGGCCGAGAACATGCCCGGGGGCGGCGCCCAGCGCCCCGGTGACGTGGTCACCATGCGCAACGGCAAGACGGTCGAGGTGCTCAACACCGACGCGGAGGGCCGCATGGTCATGGCCGACGCCCTGGTCGACGCGGTCGCCGACGAGCCCGACCTGGTCATGGATGTGGCCACGCTCACCGGCGCCGCCGTGGTGGCGCTCGGCAAGCGCACCGCCGGGGTGATGGGCACCCAGGCCGGTCGCGACGCCGTGATGGAGGCGTCCGAGCTGACCGGCGAGCCGTTCTGGCCCCTCCCCTTCCCGGCGGAGCTGCGGGCGGACCTGACCGGTCGGGTGGCCGATCTGCGCAACATCGGCGAACGCTGGGGCGGGGCCCTGACCGCCGGCATCTTCCTGGCCGAGTTCGTGGGTGAGACGGAGTGGGCCCACGTGGACATCGCCGGCCCCGGGTACGCATCCTCCCCGCTGGGATACATGGGCAAGGGAGGCACCGGCATGAGCGTGCGCACCGTGCTGCGGGTGCTCGAGGACCGCGCCTCCGCCCCCGCCGCCTGACCCGGGATGCCCGGCCCCGCTGGGCATCCTGCGCAGCGAGCCGAACGGCACCGCCTGGTGGCCTAGCATGGGACCCGCAGGCGGTGCCGTCGACCAGCCCGGTCAGCGCGCCGCGTAAAACACCCACACACCGAGGAGCACACAGGTGGCGGATACAACCACTGACCAGTTCGACGTCGTGATCCTGGGCGGTGGCAGCGGCGGCTATGCGGCCGCGCTGCGCGGAGCCCAGCTCGGCCAGAAGATCGCTCTCGTGGAGAAGGACAAGCTCGGTGGCACCTGCCTGCACCGCGGCTGCGTCCCGACGAAGGCGCTGCTGCACGTCGGCGAGCTCGCCGACACCCCGTCCGAGGCGTCCGAGGTCGGGCTCGAGCTCACCGTCGGCTCGGTCAACGTCGAGAAGATGCTCGGCTACAAGGACAAGATCATCGGCCGCCTCTACAAGGGCCTCCAGGGCCTCGTGAAGGCGCGCAAGGTCGAGTACGTCGAAGGCTTCGGCCGTCTCACCGGTCCGCAGACGGTGACCGTCGAGACCGAGTCCGGCACCCGCGAGCTGACCGGCAAGAACATCGTGCTGGCCTCCGGCTCCTACTCCAAGACGCTGCCGGGGATCGACCTCGGCGGCCGGTTCCTCGACTCCGAGACCGCGCTGCAGCTGCCGGAGGTGCCCAAGAACCCGATCATCCTCGGCGGCGGCGTCATCGGCGTCGAGTTCGCCTCGGTGTGGAAGTCGCTCGGCGCCGAGTCCGTGACCATCGTCGAGGGCCTCCCCCACCTGGTGGCCAACGAGGACGAGTCGCTGTCCAAGGCCCTCGAGCGGGCCTACAAGAAGCGCGGCATCACCTCCTCGCTGGGCGTGTTCACGGAGAAGGCCGAGCAGACCGACTCCGGCGTGAAGGTCACTCTGACCGACGGCACGGTCTTCGAGGGCGACTACCTGCTGGTCGCCGTCGGCCGCGGGCCGACGACTTCCGGGCTGGGCTACGAGGAGCAGGGCATCGAGATGGACCGGGGCTTCGTCCTCGCGAACATGGAGACCCTGGAGACCAACGTCCCCGGCATCTACGCCGTCGGCGACATCGTCCCCGGCCTCCAGCTCGCCCACCGCGGCTTCCAGCAGGGCATCTTCGTCGCCGAGCGCATCGCCGGCCAGAACCCCGCCCCGATCATCGAGTCCGGCATCTCGCGCATCACCTATTGCGAGCCGCAGCTGGGCTCCGTCGGCCTCACCGAGAAGCAGGCCAAGGAGCAGCTGGGCGAGGATGCCGTGGAGACCTACGAGTACAACCTCGCCGGCAACGGCAAGTCCCAGATCCTCGGCACCACCGGCTTCATCAAGATGGTGCGCGAGAAGAACGGCGCGATCGTCGGCGTGCACATGATCGGCTCGCGCGTCTCCGAGCTCATGGGCGAGGCCCAGCTCATCGTCAACTGGGAGGCCTACCCCGAGGATGTCGCCTCCCTCATCCACGGCCACCCGTCGCAGCACGAAGCCATGGGCGAAGCCGCCCTGGCGCTCGCCGGCAAGCCCCTGCACGCCCACGCCTGAGCCCACCAGGAGGAGAACCCCCATGTCTGAAACCGTGAAGATGCCGGCGCTCGGTGAGTCCGTCACCGAGGGCACCGTCACCCGTTGGCTCAAGGGCGTCGGCGACACCGTCGACGTCGACGAGCCGCTGCTCGAGGTCTCGACCGACAAGGTCGACACCGAGATCCCCTCCCCTGTCGCCGGCACCATCGAGAAGATCCTGGTCGAGGAGGACGACGACGCCGAGGTCGGTGCCGATCTCGTCGTCATCGGCGACGGATCCGGCTCCTCCGAGGAGGGCTCCGGTGGCTCGGGTGCGCAGCAGGAGAGCGAGGAAGCTCCTGCCGCCTCCGACGAGCAGACCGAGTCCGATGGCGGCTCCGACCAGGGCTCCGCGCCCTCCGGCGAGGGCGAAGATCTCGCCTCCGACGAGACCGTCGCCCCCTCCACCGATGAGGAGGCGCCGGCCGGAGAGTCCGAGAAGCCCGCCGATGCGTCGGACGAGGCCGGTTCGGGTGCCGCCGGTGGCGCCGCCGCCGGCGAGGAGGTGACGATGCCGGCCCTTGGTGAGTCCGTCACCGAGGGCACCGTGACCCGCTGGCTCAAGAGCGTCGGCGAGAGCGTCGAGGTCGACGAGCCGCTGCTCGAGGTCTCCACCGACAAGGTCGACACCGAGATCCCTTCCCCGGTCGCGGGCACCGTGCTCGAGATCCGCGTCCAGGAGGACGACGACGCCGAGGTCGGTGCCGTGCTCGCAGTCGTCGGCGACTCCTCCGGAGCGTCCGCGGGCGGCGATGAGCCGACGCAGCAGGCTCCGGCCGCCGAGGAGAAGGCGGAGGAGAAGGAGCCCGAGCAGGCAGAGGCCGCGGAGAAGCCGGCCGAGGAGAAGGCCGAGCAGCCGGCGGCGCCGACGCAGAGCGAGCAGCCCGCCGAGGCCAAGGCCGATGCCCCCCAGGGGCAGGAGAAGCAGGATCCCTCCGTGCCCGAGACGACCCCGAAGGCCGCGGACTCCGTCACCGGCGCCGAGTCCTCCGGCTACGTGACGCCGCTGGTGCGGAAGATGGCGGCCGATGCCGGCAACGACCTCTCCACGGTGACCGGGACGGGCCTGGGCGGCCGGATCCGCAAGCAGGACGTCCAGCAGGCCATCGACGAGCAGAAGGCCGCTGCCGAGGCACCTGCCGAGGCGGCGTCCGCCCCGGCCGCGGGCGCTCCCGCCGAAGCTCCCAAGGTCGAGGCTTCCCCGCTGCGCGGCACCGAGGAGAAGATGTCCCGGATCCGCAAGATCACCGCGAAGCGCATGGTCGAGTCCCTGCACGAGCAGGCTCAGCTGACCACGGCGGTCGAGGTCGACATGACGCGGATCGCCAAGCTGCGCGGCCGCGCCAAGGATGCGTTCGCTCAGCGCGAGGGCGCGAAGCTGACCTTCCTGCCGTTCCTCATGATGGCCGCGATCGAGGGTCTGAAGGTCTACCCCAAGCTCAACGCCACCATCGACGGCGACACCGTGAAGTACGCCGCGGCCGAGAACATCGGCATGGCAGCGGATACCGAGCGCGGGCTGGTCGTCCCGGTCATCAAGAACGCCGGCGACCTGAACCTGGCGGGCCTGGCCCGTCAGATCGGTGAGCTGGGCTCGAAGGCCAAGAACAACAAGCTCGGCCCGGACGACCTCTCCGGGGCGACGTTCACGCTGACCAACACCGGCTCGGGCGGCGCACTCTGGGACACCCCGATCGTGCCCAGCCCGCAGGTCGGCATCCTCGGCACCGGCACCATCACCAAGCGGCCCGCGGTGGTCCAGAACGCCGAGGGCGACGACTCGATCGCGATCCGCTCGATGATGTACCTGTTCCTCTCCTACGACCACCGCCTGGTCGACGGGGCGGACGCCGCTCGCTTCCTCACCTTCATGAAGAAGCGTCTCGAGGACGGCGCGTTCGAGGCGGAACTCGGCCTCTGAGCCCGTAGCCCGCCCGTCCTCGCGCGGCGGACGGCATCCGCAGGGCCCGGCACCGATCGATTCGGTGCCGGGCCCTTGCTGTGCCCTCGCCAGCTCTTGCTGTGCCCGCCGCCAGATCGCGCTCGGACGCCCTGCGAACCGTCGCCGGCGCCCTCGTGCGCTGTGTGACGGGTGTTCTCCTCGGGGCCTGCGGGTCAGGGACTCTCGTCGGTGTCGTCCACCGTCCGGGTGCGCTGCACAAGCCACCGGGAGCCGTCCCAGCGCAGATCCAGGTCGACGACGGTCGCCTCCGTGGCCGGCACGGTCCGCGTGGAGCCGTCGGCCTCGATCACCTCGTGCTCGGCCGTGGACGTCTCGATCTGCAGACGTGCCGTACCGTCCGCAGTCGGTTCCCGGACGAGTTCGGCCTCATGGACCACCGGGCCGCCGCCACGGACCTCCACCCCCTCGTAGGCCTCACGCACCTGGTCGTCCTCTGCCAGGGCCTCGCTGCCCTCGAGGGCGGCCGGCTCCTCCGAGATGCCGGTCACGTAGGAGTGGCGGGTCCCTGCGAGCTCTGTGGCCAGTGCCCACGGATCCTCGATCTTCGGTACTGCGGCCTCGGCCGAGGCAGGAGCAGCAGCGGGGCCGGCTCCTTCAGCGGAGGTCCGTGGCCCCGAGTCCGGGAACAGGATCAGCCAACTGGCGACGCCGAGGACCGTGCCCGCCACCAGCACGACCGCGGCGGACAGCACGGCGGTGCGACGAGTGCGGCGCCCTGCCAGCACCTGCCGGACGGCCGTGGCCAGCCCGCGCGCACCGGTCCGCCACGACGAGCCGGTCACACCGCCGCCGCCGATGTCGCGGGAGGCGGTATCGCCGACATACCGCGTCCGTGCCCGGACCAGGCGCGGAGCCGGCAACGGCGCCGCAGCGCGAGTGGCCGCGGAGCCCTTCGCCGGAACCTCGTCGTCCCCCGAGGCCTCCTCGGGCGGCGTTCCCGCGCCCTCCCCCGGGTCGTCCTCGGGCGGCGGTCCCGTCTCCTCCCGCGGCATCTCATGCCGCGGCTCGTCGATCCGGCGCCGCAAGGTGCGCTCCTGATCCTGGAGCACGGAGTCGACCCACGCCCGGTCCGCGCGCTGCGCCGAGACCTCGGTCCCGGGCGCCAAGCCGGTCAGGTCGAGCAGCACCACGCTGCCGTCGGCCCGGATCCCGATCCCCTGCCCGGGCGCGGCGCCCAGCGCCCAGCCCCGCTCATGCAGGGCGTCCACCACCGCGTCGAGATCCTCGCGTGCGCGGGCCTGCGCCATCCGCTCGGCGGTCGCCGGGCTGCCGTCGACCGCGGAGCGCCGGCCTCCGCGAAGGTCTAGCGGCCGGGCGGACTCCCGCACGTAGCCCTCGTCCCCGATCTCCAGCACCGTCGGCGCTGCCGAGGCACCGGCGACCTCGAGCGCAGCGAGCAGCTGCATCTCGGCGCGCACACTCTCCAGGCCGGTCGGCGTGAGCGCTTGGACGTGCAGGGCCATACGGTCACCCCGGACACGGACCTGCGTCTCCTCGCGATCGCGGTCTCGCCGCTGCGCGGCGCCGAGCTCGGACAACAGGCGGCGCCCTGCCCCGGCGGAGCGTCCCAGCCCACCGTGCAGGGGGCCCGGCCCGTGCTCGAACCGCTCCTGATCGAAGTCCTCCATGGGTCCAGTGAACCCCGTCACTCCGGTGCCGACCGCTGGCCGTCCACAACGCACTGGTGAGGGCCGGAGTAGCCTGTGTGCGTGCTCGACGTCATCCGCCTCGGTTTCAGCGAACCCCTCCCCGAGGGAGACCGCCATGAGGAGTTCGACCTGCCTCCCGGTCCGGTCGACTTCCGCTCCGCCTGGGATATCCAGCGCCGCCTCCACGCCGAGGTCGTCGCCGGCACCCGGCCGGACACGCTGCTGCTGCTGGAGCATCAGGCCGTGTACACCGCCGGCAAGCTCACCGCTGATCACGAGCGCCCCCGCGACGGCGCCGAGGTGATCGACATCGACCGCGGCGGGAAGATCACCTGGCACGGGCCGCAGCAATTGGTCGGCTACCCGATCGTCAAGCTCCCGATCCCGATCGATGTCGTCGGCTTCGTGCGCGCGCTCGAGCACACTCTCATCGGCGTCTGCGGGCAGATGGGCGTGGACACGCTCCCGATCGAGGGTCGCAGCGGCGTATGGGTCGCCCCGGAGGGCGAGGAGGCCCGCAAGGTCTGCGCGATCGGGATGCGGGTCTCCAAGCGGGCCACCATGCACGGCTTCGCCCTGAACTGCGCCAACGACCTCAGCTGGGCGGAGAACGTCATCCCCTGCGGTATCGACGACGCCGGCGTGACCAGCCTCAGCCGCGAGGCGGGCCGTCGCATCGCCGTGGCCGATGTGATCGACGAGGCCGAAGAGGCGATGACGGAACTGGTGGCGCACCGCACCTCTGCTGCCGTGGTATGACGTGCGCCGGGCCCAGGCCCGCTCGGTAGACTTCCCGGAACGTCGAACGTAGGAGGCATGAGGGTGACTGTCGCTCCCGAAGGCCGGCGCATGCTGCGCGTCGAGGCACGCAATGCCGAGGTACCCATCGAGCGCAAGCCCGAATGGATCAAGACCCGCGCCGTGATGGGTCCCGAGTACAGCGCCATGAAGAAGCGCGTGCACGGGCAGGGCCTCCACACCGTCTGCGAGGAAGCCGGCTGCCCCAACATCTTCGAATGCTGGGAGGATCGCGAGGCGACCTTCCTCATCGGCGGCGACACCTGCACCCGTCGCTGCGATTTCTGCGACATCGCCACCGGCAAGCCCATGCCGGTCGACCCGATGGAGCCGGTGAAGGTCGCGCGATCGGTGAAGGACATGGGCCTGCGCTACTCCACGATCACCGGCGTCGCCCGCGATGACCTGCCCGACGGCGCCGCCGGCCTGTTCGCACAGACCTGCCGCCAGATCCACTCGGTCAGCCCCGGCACCGGCGTGGAGCTGCTGATCGACGACATCAAGGGCAACGGCGAGGCGCTCCAGCAGGTCTTCGAGGCCGGGCCCGAGGTGTTCGCCCACAATCTCGAGACCGTCCCGCGGATCTTCAAGCAGATCCGTCCGGCCTTCCGCTACGAGCGGTCGCTGGACGTGATCACCCTGGGCAAGGACGCCGGCATGATCACCAAGTCCAACCTGATCCTGGGCATGGGTGAGACGACCGGAGAGATCCTCGAGTCCCTGCAGCGGCTGCGCGACGCCGGCTGCGATCTCATCACGATCACGCAGTACCTGCGCCCGTCCAAGAAGCACCACCCCATCGACCGGTGGGTCAAGCCCGAAGAGTTCGTCGAGCTCTCCGAGGCCGCCGAGGAGATGGGCTTCCTCGGTGTCATGGCCGGACCGATGGTCCGCTCCTCCTACCGCGCCGGGAAGCTCTGGGCGCAGGCGATGAGGAAGCTCGGCCGGGAGATCCCGGAGAATCTCCGCCATCTGGATCAGGACCAGCCCGCCCGTCAGGAAGCTGCGAGCGTCGTCGCCCGCAGCAATCAGGCCGCCGCGAGCTGAGGCTCGCGCGCCCCCGAGAGGACCCACACCCATGGCCCGCAACAGCGAGACCAAGCCCGCCAAGGGCGCGAAGAACGCCGACGGCTCGAAGAAGCCGGGGCGCTTGAAGCAGATGCTCGAGGTGTTCAAGTACACCCAGGACGTCGACCGCACCACCCTGCCCCTGATGATCCTCGCGGTGGTGGCCTCCATCGCCGCCGGCATCCTGGTCAGCTGGCTCGTGTTCAACAGCCCCTGGTACGGCATCTTCCTCGGACTGGCCGTCGGCGTGCTGGTCGCGATGCTGATCCTGGCGCGCAAGGCCGAGCGCGCCGCCTTCAGCCGCATCAAGGGCCAGCCCGGCGCCGCCCTGGCCGCGATGCAGTCGATACGCCGCGGCTGGGACGTCGCCGACGAGCCCGTCCAGGTCGATCCCCGCAGCCAGAAGATGCTCTTCCGCGCCTCCGGCCGCGCCGGGATCGCCGTGGTGGCGGAGGATTCCTCCGCCATCTCCATGAAGCTGCTGGAGAAGGAGCGGCGCAACATCCGCCGGGTGCTCCAGCACGAAGGCGTCCCGGTCCACCAGATCGTCGTCGGCGACGGCGAGGGTGAGGTCCCGCTGCACAAGCTGCCGACCCACATGACGCGGATGAAGAAGGTCCTCACCAAGGATGAGTCCGCACAGGTCAGCAAGCGGCTGACAGCGCTGCACCGCTCGATCCGTCAGGCTGTTCCCAAGGGCGTGGACCCGATGCGGGCACGCCCGAACCGCAAGGCGATGCGCGGCCGCTGACTCGCGGCGCCTCCCCTCCTGACGCCCCCGCCCGGTTCCGACCGCGCGGGGGTTTCGTCTGTCGGAAACCTGGGACGCTTCCTCACCGGCTCGGCTGCCCGCGAGCCGTGGTTATCTCTCCGTTACGTGTGTTATCGAAACGTGACCATATTTATCGCACCAGGTCACGGGCGTAGAAGCACGAGGGGGACGGGCGTAGAGGATCGCCGCGCGACCGCGATGAGGTGCCCCGCGCATCGGCACCGGAGAGGCAGACCCGCCGCGAGGGCAGAGCCGTCAGACGGTGACGGCGGCGGTGCCGGCGGCCGTGTCGTGGAGGGGCTGCGCGTCCTTGTTCCACACGACGGCCGGGATCAGCAGCAGCATCAGACCCGTGCGCACCACAGCTCGCAGCGGCATCGGCATCCGTCCGCGCACCGGGAGGATCCGGACCCGCATCACGAACTGGCCCGGCGTGGCCCCGAAAAGGCTCATGAACAGCAGGTTCACGACCACGAAGAGGACCAGGTTGGCCGTGGCGTCGTACTGGAAGAACAGCGCCGAGATGGCCACGCACAGGCCCCAGTCGATCACGACCGAGACGGGACGGCGCCAGAACGGGGCGACCGACCCCGACCCCTCGGCGGGCAGGCCGAGATCCGCCCCCGCGACATAGTCCGGATCGGACGGCACGCCGCCCATCCACGACCCCAGATCCTTGCGCTCGACCACGACCGAAACCCTAGACCCCCGATCTGGGAGCGGCTGCCCGCTCTGCGGTCATGGGAACCGGCTCGGACCGACGGCGCATATGGTGGACGGCACCCGAGATGCGGTCCGCACCCGTGTGCCCGGATCTCGACATGGTGATGACCCCCTCGGGGTTCGACAGCACAAACACGCGCCTATGGGCGCGGATGGAGGAAATGTGTTCAACAGTCCCAGCGAGGTCGTGAAGTACATCGAGGAAGAGGGCGTCGAGTTCATCGACATCCGCTTCTGCGACCTTCCCGGCATCATGCAGCACTTCAACGTGCCGGCGAGCACGTTCGATGCGGAGGCGATGGAGACCGGTCAGCTGTTCGACGGTTCGTCCATCCGCGGGTTCCAGGCGATCCACGAGTCCGACATGAAGCTGATCCCTGATCTGCGCACGGCGTACGTGGACCCGTTCCGCGAGCGCAAGACGCTGGTCATCAACTTCTCGATCGTCGACCCGTTCACGGACGAGCCCTACTCCCGCGACCCGCGCACGGTGGCCCAGAAGGCCCAGGAGTACCTGACCTCGACCGGCATCGCCGACACGGCGATCTTCGCCGCCGAGGCCGAGTTCTACATCTTCGACGACGTGCGGTTCAAGACCAGCATCAACTCGGGCTTCTACCAGATCGACTCCGACGAGGCCGTGTGGAACACCGACCGCGACGAGTCCGAGTTCGGCGGCAACCAGGGCTACAAGACCCGCGTCAAGGGCGGGTACTTCCCCGTCTCCCCGAACGACCAGATGTCCGATCTACGCGATGACATCTGCGCGGTCCTGGACCAGGTCGGTCTGCAGGTCGAGCGCGCCCACCACGAGGTCGGCACCGCGGGCCAGCAGGAGATCAACTACCGCTTCAACACCCTGCTGAACGCGGCCGACGACGTCATGAAGTTCAAGTACGTCGTCAAGAACGCCGCGTGGGAGTCCGGCAAGACCGCGACGTTCATGCCCAAGCCCCTGTTCGGCGACAACGGCTCCGGCATGCACACCCACCAGTCGCTGTGGAAGGACGGCGAGCCGCTGTTCTTCGACGAGCGCGGCTACGGCGGCCTCTCGGACATCGCCCGCTGGTACATCGGCGGCATCATCGAGCACTCCCCCTCGCTGGTGGCCTTCACCAACCCCACGGTGAACTCCTACAAGCGTCTGGTGCCGGGCTTCGAGGCGCCGGTGAACATGGTGTACTCGGCCCGTAACCGCTCGGCCGCGATCCGGATCCCGGTCACCGGTTCCACCCCGAAGGCCAAGCGCATCGAGTTCCGCGCACCGGACCCCTCGGCCAACCCGTACCTGTCCTTCGCCGCCCAGCTGATGGCCGGCATCGACGGCATCCGCAACCGCATCGAGCCGCCGGAGCCGATCGACAAGGACCTCTACGAGCTGCCCCCGGAGGAGCACCAGCAGATCCGTCAGCTGCCGGACTCCCTCGGCGCCGCCCTGGACGCCCTCGAGGCCGATCACGACTACCTCACCGAGGGCGACGTGTTCCCCCAGGACCTCATCGAGACCTGGATCGAGTTCAAGCGCACCCAGGAGATCGATCCCTTCCGGTTCCGCCCGCACCCGCACGAGTTCGAGCTCTACTACGACATCTGAGCGAAAGCAGGGCAGCTTTCGCCTCTGACCTGCACTTTCATAGGCCGTGAGACCTCGTCTGTTGCACACGTGCAGTAGGCTCAAGTCATACGGAGTACGACCGAGCTATCGCACGGTCGTCGCACGACTTGGGGGTCAGAGAGTGGCAGCTACTCGACGTCGCGGACGTCGCTCCTTCGGGGCGGTACGGAAGCTTCCCAGCGGCAGGTACCAGGCGAGCTACCTGGACCCGGCTGGGGCGCGCCGTACCGCCCCGGAGACGTTCACGGCGAAAATGGACGCCGATGCTTGGCTCGCTATGCAGCGCGCCGCCATAGAGAGCGGGTCCTGGCGCGGCAGGGACGACCGCACGACCGTCGGCGAGTTCGCGGACGAGTGGGTCAAGGCCCTCCAGGTGCGCGACCGCACGCGCTACCACTACAAGGTGAACCTCGATAAGTGGATCAAGCCCACCTTCGGGACGACACCCATGAGCGCCGTCACCCCGGCGATGGTCAGGAAGTGGGTCGGCAGCTTCTCGTCAGACACCCCGGCAGCTCGCGCCAACGCCTACCGGGTCCTGTCCCAGGTGTTCCGTGCGGCAGTGGAAGACGGCATCGTCACCGAGACCCCGGTGAGAGTGAAGGGCGCTGGCCAATACACCCGGAAGCGTGAAGGTCATGCACTGCAGGCCTCCGAGGTCTACGCCCTCTCCGAGAAGGTCCCTGAGGGTCGACGACTGGCGATTCTCCTCGCGGCCTTCTGCGCCCTCCGTCCTGGCGAAGTGCTCGGATTGCGCCGACGGGACGTCGATCCACGAACGCACTCGCTCAGCATCCGTGAGACCGCCTCCGCGGTGCACGCCGGCACCAGCCGCGTAGGACCGGTCAAGACCTCCAGCAGCGTGAGGACCGTCCATTACCCATCAGCGGTTCAAGAGGCCGTCCTGGAGCATCTGACGAAGCACACGGGCGCTGAGCCGACCGACCACCTGTTCCCCTCTCCTCGGGGTGACGGACAGCCGCTCTCCTACGGTGGGTACCTCCACATGTTCAAACGTGCCGCTGAGGACGCCGAGCTGAGCGACCTCAAGCCTCACGACCTCCGCCACACCGGCGCCACGCTCGCGGCCGCGACGGGCGCGACGACACGAGAGCTGATGGCGCGCCTCGGCCACACCTCCCCCACCGTCGCTATGAGGTACCAGCATGCGGCCAAGGAGCGGGACAAGAACATTGCGGACGCCCTGGGCGGGGACTTCTCTTCGACGAACATGAACGGCAAGGGTCGGGAAGGACGCGATGATGACTGAGGAACGCGATGGCCTGGCACCAGCAACCGACGAGCAGAAGCATCGGCAGAATGCCAGTGGAGGAGTCCGCCCCGACCTCGAAGTAGTACCGATGGCGAGTATCCCCCTCCAGGCGCGACGGCAGTTCGCCTTCGAAGAGGTGCTTAACGAGTGGTATCCACACGGCAAGGCGCCGTGGACGCGCATGCAGTGCGACATCGGAGGCCGTTTGCACGACACCGGCGTGGAGATGAGGCTTGAGCGCAGGGACGCCGGCAGATGGTGGGTCCGGGTCCGCTGGGGGAAGCGATACGGCAAAGTGATGACGGTCGCCGCTGCAGAGTACGAAGCTCCAGAAGCCACCGAACCGAACTGGTGCGAGATCCGCTGCCGGGTCTGCGACAAGCCCACGCGCCGCGACCCAGTGGATTTTCTTGGCGATGCCATGTTCGACGCTCTTGCGAAGTACCGCGATCGGCTCACCGATCAGGGTCGTGTGCCGGCTGGAGGCTGGCCTCCTCAGGTTCACTGGCGGGCTCCTACCGCTTGACGTAGTAGGATCAGGGGAGGCCCGTGCGGAGCCTTGATTCCGCCGCAACAGGGGTTCCCCGCCGGGGTTCGTCGCCACGTCCAGCTCCCTAGGATGCGCTTCAGTGCGCCCTTCCTTAGGGAGCTTTCCCATGCAGAACCCTGTCTACCAGGCCAGATCCCGCCTCGCCCTCGCCACCCGCTACGGAGACCCAACTGCTGCAGCAGAGGCTCGTAGAGACCTCGCCGCAGCCAAGATCGAAGCGGCAATTCGCACGTCGACCGCCGACGCTCCAGCGCTCACTACCGAGCAGACCGCCCGACTCGTAGACCTCCTCCTTGAGGGCGCCGCGCGATGAAGGACACCCGGTACGTCCCGCTATCCGTTGCCGCGGAGTACGTCTCCATGACCGAAGCCGGGATGCGGAAGTTCATCGCCGAAGGCCGGCTCACTGGCTACCGCCTAGGTAAGCGAGCTATCCGCGTCGACATGAGAGAAGTTGAGGATCTCCTTACGCCCATCCCCACCGCAAAGGTGGGTAGCAACCGATGAAGAGACTCACGAAGAGGACCGCCCCGGAGGCGGGCCCGGAGCGGTCCATGAGCGTTGTGGCGACGCACTCTAATGATACTGGGATTTCTGACCCCAGGCTGCTTTCCAGCATTGTTAGCGAACCTGCCCTGCAAGCCCCGGTTCGCTGTTCAGTCACCTCTTCCAGCGCTAGCGCACTCGACGGTTCAGACGGTTCAGACGGCTTCGACGGTTCACCTGCGATACCCGTGGAAACAATCTTGGACAAAGTTAGGAGCCACCTGTCGAGGTACTTGCACACTGCTTCCGAAGTCGACCTTGACGTACTCGCACTTTGGGCCGTGCACACGCATCTGGCAGCGGAGTCCTACACGACCCCGCGACTGATCCTCACCTCACCGATACCCGGATCGGGCAAGACGACCGTCCTCGAGCACTTCGAGCGGCTGGTGCCGAACCCGGTACAGTTGTCCTCCGTGTCGTCGTCCGCGCTGATCCCCCGCATTCTCGCGGCGCAGCCATCCGTGCTGTTGATCGACGAGGCCGAGAAGGCCCTTAGCCCTGGGAAGCCCGGGATCGGCGACGTGTTGAGCGTACTCAACAGCGGGTACAAGATCGGAGGAAAACGACCCACTCTGGTGCCATCGAAAGATGGCGGCTGGGAATCAACCAATCTGTCGACGTTCGCCCCCGTCGCAATGGCTGGTAATGCGCCAGATCTGCCGGAGGACACGATGCAACGGTCCATCGTCGTAACGATGTTCCCAGCCTCTGAAGGGGAGGTAGAGGAGTCCGACTGGGAGGTGCTCGATCCCGAAGTACTGGGCCTCGGGGCGGACATTGCCGCGTGGGCCGACTCGATCCGGGCTGAGGTGCGCAAGACCCGCCCGCCTGTCCCGAAGGGTTGCATTGGGAGGGTTAAGGAGCGGTGGCTGCCGCTCAAGCGGGTAGCCGTGTTCGCCGGTGGCGACTGGTCCGAACGGGTAGACCGGATGATCATCGCCAACCTGGACGAGATGGCCCGGGACCATGACGAGGGTTTGTCGAACATGCCCATACATGTCCACCTACTTAGGGATCTGCACGGTCTCTTTCTCGCCGAAGACATGGCTTTCCTGCCGACGCAGGATATTCTCTCGATGCTGGAATCCCGCCACCCTGAGAGGTGGTCGGCATCGTCCGCCTTCGGGAGAACGTTGACGGCTCAGCGTATGGGTAAGATGTTGGCCAAGCGGTTCGAGATCCGGTCTGGGAAAGACGCAACGGATCGGCGTGGCTATCACCGGGGTGCATTCACCCGAGGTTGGCGAGCGATTGGGCTTGATGACGTCGCTCGACCGCATCTGGACGTCCACCCAAGCGAACTGTCGACACCGTCTGAGCCGTCCGAACCGACGAGCCACCCTGCCGTGACCCCTCACGATCAGGTTCTCACTGGCTCCTCTAAGAAGAAGCTGAGGGACCTCAAAGCTATCCGCCGTGCAACTGCAGAACGCAGACGCCGACGAAGCTAGTGCCGTGGACATGTAGGGACACGCTCCCGCTCGGACCCACACTCTCCGAAGCAGGGCCCCTTTAGTCCAACTACCGCTGGCCCACCCCTGAAGCGAGCAAGTACTCTTGCTTCAGGGGTGGGCACTCCGGCATCGACCTCGAACGTGTGACGGTCGTCAGCAATACAGTGCGACCATGAATCTACCGCGCGCGATCGGGTACGTCCGGGTCTCCACTGAGGAGCAGGCCCGCTCCGCTCTAGGTCTCGAGGCCCAGGAGCGCGCCATCCGTCTCGCCGCGAAGCAACGTGGATGAGACCTCGTAGACATCGTGGCCGATGCAGGCCTCTCAGGCTCGAGGAACGATCGTCCAGGACTGCAACTCGTGCTCGGGAGGATGCGACGTAAAGAGGCATCCTTCCTCGTCGTCGCGAAGCTCGACCGTCTCTCTCGATCGATCCGAGATGGCGCAGACGTGATCGACCAAGCGAACCGACAACGGTGGGCTCTGGTGGACCTCGGCTCCGGCGTAGACATGTCCACTCCAGCCGGCGAGATGGTTGCCGGTGTGCTGCTCTCAGCGGCACAGTACGAGCGGCGGCTGATCGGAGTCCGCACGAAGGAAGGCCTAGCTTCCGCCAAGGCGCGAGGGGTCTCCCTTGGGAAGCCCACCGCTTACCCCGACGAGCTGCTCACGCGGATCCACCGCATGCACGGTCACGGCCTGTCTCTGCGGAAGATCGCAGAGATGTTGACCAATGAAGGTGTGACAACGACGAAGGGCGGGCGGTGGCACGCTTCGAGCGTCAGGTCGGTCCTCAACTCCGAGCGCATGGGGGCACTGGTCGCCGCCTGATGGCCTCCTCTGGGGACAGTCCATGGGTCTCGAATGGTGCGAGCAATCCATGAGCACGATGAGTTCCGCTCCGTGAATCAGAGGTCCCGACTACTCTCTGCGGTATGAACGTCGAGTCCTCTCCGCGAGTTGTCCCTGTGCCGTTTTCAAGCCTGCCATCGCGGGCTCGGATTCCGGCAGCCCTGTCGTACCTGTTGGAGAGGCATATGTTGTTTGATGGCCCGCCCGTGATCGCGGCCGGGTCGGAGTTCGCGCGGGATCAGGTATTGGAACCGCGAGAGGCTTCGAACCTCCGTGCGTGGGCGTACTTAGCTACCAGTCTTGAGCATCTGCGATCGGCGCAGATCTTGTGGAATGACGGCGAGGTTCGCGGGTATGGGGTGTCGTCGATGTGGACGCTGCTGCGGACGGTGCTGTTGTCGTACGTGCGAACGGTCTGGTTGATCTCGCCCGATGATGCAGCAGTTCGGGTGTACCGCTCGTGTGTGCTGCACGAGGAAGATGTTCAGCGGCAGCGGGAGCCTCTCGAGGATCTGGGAAGGGCGTCGGGGGTGTTGTCGCTCCTGGATGGCGACGCGGCGGGGCAGCTCGCTTCTGAGCTGGCGGATCTGGACGCGGTGCGGGTGCGGTTGAAGGCGCGGAAGCGGGGATTAGCGGTCTCGGATGTTGTACGGCAGGACAGTCCCGTAGACACGACGAAGGTCGTGCGTGTGGCGAAGCTGATCGATGGCTCGGAGGAGGGGTTGATCCGGACATCGATCCTGTCGTCGTGGCGGAACGCGTCGGGACATGCGCACGGTCTCGAGTGGGCGCGTCTTGCGAAGGTGGAGGAGGTGGGCCGGGATGGCGTGGTGGTGCATGGCCGGTTGAAGGTGGATGTTGAGGGGCTCTCGATGCTGGCGCAGTCCTGTGCGCTGATGGGAATGATGGCGCTCGATTTATTCGATGCGCGCCGGACCAAAGTCGGAAGCGTATTCCGGCCAGGATGAGTCGTCGCTGCTTGCCGACGGCGTCCCTGGTCGCGACCTGACCTGTTCCATGGGAGTGGCAGGTCACCAAACGTTCCATGCGTCGATTGACGCCCGAGCATGCCCCGAGTGTCACTCCGGTGCTGGAAGCTATGCCGCATGCCTGATCTGGTCCGAACCCGTGCCGGCTGGACGTACCTGCCCCTGCCTCCGTGCCCGTGTGGCGATTCGCAAGCGCGAGCGGGATGGCGCTTCTGCCGTTGCGACATGGCATCCGGTGACGGGCACCCGGCACGTCGATGTAAGGGCTGCGGCGCCGTGGACGTGAGCGCCTGCGCGGGTGCGATCTCCGCGTTGAACAAGTACGGGGGCCGACTGGCGTACAGGCGGTAGTTCCATCGGCAGATGGCCCAATGGCTTCCGCGGGACCTAGGAGTTCGAGTCCTGATGAATGAACCTAGCTGTCTCCTCGTAGGAGCGGTCGATGTAGGCGTCGAGCTCTTCAAGGCTCACGCGCCACTGCCCTCGTCCTCCGACCTGGATGGCGCGCAGCACCCGCGAGCGCACTAATGCGTAGGCCTGCTGCTTGCTGATCGATAGCTCAGCCATGATGTACTCCAGAGGCACGAACTTCGGCAGGTCGGACATGGTCAAACTGTAGACGCAGAGCAGTGGCGGAGCCACGGCAGCGACGGGGCCACGAATCAGACCAGAATCATGGAGTGTGGAAGTACCTTGGTCGGCTACTGCCGGGTCCGTTCGGAGTCCAGCGCTTCGATCCGTGGACAGTACACAACCCGTCCAGAGCTGTACGTTGCCCCGGGTTGTGTACTAACCCTAGAACACATTCTGAATGGCAATTCCGATGCTCCATTGCTCGCAGTCGCTCGGATAATATCGTGGTGACTTGCATTACGAAGGCCGGTACCAACGAGCACGCCTCGGCTCGAAGGCGCAGCTCGAGACGGGCACGCGCCCATCGGGATCCAGACTTCGTGTCCAACACGAACTCAACTCAGCGATACTTGGATCATGTCGACTCCCACCGCCATCTCCCCGATGAAGCTACTCGACGACCTGTACAACCGAGCGACGTCGACTGCGGATCAGGGCACGCAGTTCGAGCGCTTCACGTTGTCGTTCCTGCAGACCGATCCGCTGTGGTCGGCACAGTTCGCGAAAGTGTGGATGTGGGACCAGTGGCCGGAGAAGTGGGGCCACGACTCCGGGATCGACCTCGTCGCAGAGCGCCGCGATGGCGGGCTGACCGCGATCCAGTGCAAGTTCTACGCGCCCTCTCACCGGGTCTCCAAGGGCGACCTGGACAAGTTCCTCGCAGCCTCGGGGCGTGGCGGCTTCACGGAGCGTCTAGTGGTGTCTACGACCACGCACTGGGGTGCGACGGCGGAGGCGACGATCCGGGAGCAGTCCGTGCCTGTTCGCCGGCTCGGGCTGGAGGACTTCGAGCAGTCCCGGATCGACTGGGCCACGTTCAACCCTGCCACGCCCACGGTGCTGTCGCTGGCGGGCGCTTCGGATCTGCGGCCGTATCAGCGCACGGCGATTGAGAAGGTCGTCGAGGGGTTCGGTACGTCTGACCGTGGCCGGATGATCATGGCGTGTGGCACGGGCAAGACGTTTACCTCACTGCGTCTCACGGAGGAGTACGTGGGTGCTGGCGGCAGCGTGCTGTTCCTCGTGCCTTCGATTGCGCTGCTGTCGCAGGCGCTGCGGGAGTGGTCGAACAACACCACTCTCGGGATGACTGCCATGGCTGTCTGCTCCGATGCGAAGGCGTCGCGAGGCAGGAAAGCCTCTGAGGACTCTTCGGAGATCTCTGTCGTGGACCTGGCGCTACCGGCGACGACGGACCCTGCGCGACTGGCGCAGCGGATGAAGGAAGCACGTGTCAACGGCGACGGCATGCGTGTCGTGTTCGCGACCTATCAGTCGATCGACGTGGTCTCCCACGCTCAGAAGATGGCCGGCCTGGAGCCGTTCGATCTGGTGGTGTGTGACGAGGCCCACCGCACCACGGGAGCGACGCTATCGGGCACCGAGGAGTCCGCGTTCGTCCGCGTCCACGACGGCGAGTATCTCAAGGCCGAGAAGCGGCTCTACATGACCGCCACGCCCCGCATTTACGATGATGCCTCCAAGGCGAAGGCCGGCAAGGCACAGGCAGTGCTCGCCTCGATGGACGACGAGGAGGTCTACGGTCCGGAGTTCTACCGGCTCGGGTTCGGCGAGGCCGTCGGCTTGGGGATGCTGACCGACTACAAGGTCCTGATCCTCACGGTGAACCAGGAGACCGTGAACGAAGCGATGCAGGACGCGTTCGCCGAGAACGGTGAACTCACCCTCGATGACGCGACTCGTCTGATCGGCTGCTGGAACGGTCTGGCCAAACGCGGCGACTCCGAGCACGCCTTCGGTCTGGACGCGCAGCCGATGCGGCGCGCAGTCGCGTTCGCACGGGACATTAAGTCCTCTAAGCGCGTCGCCTCACAGTTCACCGATGTCGTGTCCTCCTACGTCGCCAGCCACGAGGACGACGGGCCCGAGGATGTCCTCAACGTGGAGGCGCAGCATGTAGACGGGTCGATGAACTCGATGGAGCGCACCGAACTCCTGGACTGGCTGAAGCAGGACGCCGATGGCAACGCCTGCCGTGTCTTGTCCAACGCCCGCTGCCTCTCCGAGGGCGTGGACGTTCCCTCGCTGGACGCGGTCATGTTCTTGAACCCCCGCAAGTCCGTGGTCGATGTCGTGCAGTCCGTGGGCCGGGTGATGCGCCTGGCTCAGGGCAAGAAGTACGGCTACATCGTTCTTCCCGTAGTCGTGCCGGCCGGGGTGGAGCCGGAGAAGGCCCTGGATGACCACAAGAATTTCCAGGTGGTCTGGGATGTCCTGCAGGCTCTCCGTGCGCATGACGAGCGGTTCGACGCCATGGTCAACAAGGTGGAGCTGAACGAGAAACGCGACAACAAGATCGACGTCATCGGCGTCGGCTTCCCCAGCGATGACGACGGCGAAAGCAGTGCCGAGAGCAGCCGCGCATCTGCGCAGGGCAGCCTGGATCTCAAGCTGTCGCAGATGGAAGAGCTGCGCAACGCGATCTACGCACAGATGGTGAAGAAGGTCGGTTCCCGCACCTACTGGGACCAGTGGGCCAAGGATATCGCTGCCATCGCCAGTGCTCACATCATCCGGATCACGCGTCTCGTCGATGATCCCGACACCGCCGCCTCCCGGCAGTTCAGCGTATTCCTCGATGCCCTGCGGCGGAACCTCAACGAGTCCATCACCCGCGACGGTGCGATCGAGATGCTTGCACAGCACATGATCACCAAGCCCGTGTTCGACGCCCTCTTCGAGGGATACACGTTCACCGATGAAAACCCGGTCTCACAGGTCATGGAGCGCATGGTCGCCTCCCTCACCGCCATGCACGTCGACGCCGAAGCCGCCTCCCTAGAAGCCTTCTACGAGTCCGTCCGCATCCGGGCAGCGGGTATCGACAACGCGGAGGGTAAACAGAGGATCATCACCGAACTCTACGAGTCCTTCTTCAAGAACGCCTTTCCTTCCACGGCCGACGCCATGGGCGTGGTTTACACCCCCATCGAGATCGTTGACTTCATCCTCCGCTCCGTCAACGACGTCCTTCAGCAGGAGTTCGGGCGCTCCATCAGCGATGAAGGCGTACACGTCCTGGACCCCTTCACGGGCACCGGAACGTTCATCGTTCGGCTGCTGCAGTCCGGGCTCATCAAGCCCGAGGACATCGCTCGGAAGTACGCCAGCGAACTGCATGCCAACGAGATCCTATTGCTCGCTTACTACATCGCCGCGATCAACATCGAGACCACGTTCCACGACCTCCAAGCCGCAGCCGACCATGTGGAACTCACCGAGGAGGCCTACGAGCCGTTCGACGGCATCGTTCTGACCGACACGTTCCAGCTCACCGAGGATGGCGACCTCGCCGACGAGGTTGTGTTCCCCACCAACAACTCTCGCGCAGAGGCCCAGAAGGCTCTCGACATTCGCGTCATCGTCGGCAACCCGCCATACTCCGTCGGGCAGACCTCCGGCAACGATGACAACGCCAACGTCAAGTACCCGACCCTCGACGCCCGCGTGCGCGACACCTTCGCCGCTCGCACCGTGGCGACGAACAAGAACAGCCTCTACGACTCCTACATGCGCGCCATCCGCTGGGCCTCCGACAGAGTCGGCGACGAAGGCGTCATCGGGTTCGTCACGAACGGCGGCTGGATCGAAGGCAACACCGCCGCCGGCGTCCGGAAGACCCTCACCGACGAGTTCAGCAGCATCTACGTCTTCAACCTTCGCGGTAATCAACGCACCGCAGGCGAGACTTCCCGCAAGGAAGGGGGCAAGATCTTCGGCGCTGGCTCCCGTAACACCGTCGCGATCTTCCTTCTCGTCCGCACCAAACACCACACCGGCCCGGCGACCATCCACTACCGCGACATCGGCGATTACCTGACCGCCAACGACAAGCTCGCCATCGTCAACGACGCCACCCTCGACGCCGTCCCCTGGCGCCAGATCGAACCCAACGAGCACGGCGACTGGATCAACCAGCGAGACGAGAACTACCTGACCTACCCCATCCTCGGCGGCGACCCCGACGATGGGATCCGGGTATTCAAGGGTTACAGCGCAGGCCTCCAGACAAACCGGGATGCCTGGGTCTACAACCACTCCCGCGACGCGCTCGACGCCAACCTGTCACGGTTCATCGAGACCTACGACGCCGAGCGCGACCGCTTCGCCACACACGCCGAGAAGCACCGCATCACCAAGCCGAAGGGCGCCGACACCGTCGGTGTGGTCGCTACGGACGACGCCCTCATCAAGTGGACCAGCGGACTCCGTGATCGGCTCGCCAAGGATCGCCCGATCCAACGCACCGGATCCCAGATCATCGACAGCCTGTACCGCCCCTTCAACACCCAGCATGTCGACATCACCGATGGCCTCATCCACCGCCCAGCAGTCGCGCGCCGCTACTTCCCCACCCCGAAGCACGAGAACTACGGGTTCTACATGACTGGAGTGTCCTCACACCACGAGTTCTCCGTCCTCGGCACCCGTCAGGTCCCGGATCTACACGCTCTGGATACGGGCCAGTTCTTCCCGCGCTACTCCTGGGAGCCCCTACCTGACGGTGAGCTAGCCCTCGGACTCGACGGCGACATCGTGGAGGGATATCGCCGGATCGACAACATCACCGACGCGATCCACGGTCTCACTACCGAGCGCTACGGCAGCGACGTCACCAAGGACGACATTTTCTTCTTCGTCTATGGCCTGCTCCACTCCCCCGAGTACCGCGAGCGCTACGCCGGGGAGCTCAAGCAGATGCTGCCCCGTATACCTGACGTTCCCACGGGAAGGTTCCAAGAGTTCACGGCGGCTGGACGCGAGCTGTTCCACCTCCACGCAGACTACGAGGATGCCGAGCCCTACCCGCTAGAGGTTGTCGGCGGTGAGCAGCCTCCGATGGGTGGCGAGGAGGACTACTACCGCGTCCAGAAGATGCGTTTTCCCTCCGGGACGAGGGCCGCAGATGCGCCGGACTCCCTCGTGCTGAACCCGAACATCACGGTGAAGGGCATCCCGGAAGTCGCCTACCGCTACCAGCTCGGTTCACGCAGTGCGGTCGAGTGGATCATCCGCCAGTACCAAGTCACCAACGACAGGGCCTCCGGCATCGTCAACGACCCGAACCAGTGGGGCGTCGAGCACGGCAACCCTCGCTACATCCTCGACCTGTTGCAGAAGGTGATCACCGTGTCGGTTCGTACCGTCAAGATTGCCGACTCCCTGCCGCCGATCTCCGATACCGCAACCTGAACTCCCTCCGAAGGACTCCGATCTTGGCCACGTTCCAGACGCCCCTGTACACCGTCACCGAACTTCTGAAGCAAGCCGCTGAAGGACAGCTGCAGCTTCCTGACTTTCAGCGGGCGTACCGCTGGGACGACGACCGCATCAGATCGCTGCTCGTCACGATCCTTCGCGGACACCCAATGGGCGTGATCATGACCCTCGAGACTGGAGGTGAAAACATCCGGTTCAAGCCGCGGCCGATCACGGGCGCAAACGACGTGACCACCGATCCGAGCCTGCTGCTCCTCGACGGTCAACAGCGCATGACCTCAATGTTTCAGGCGCTCACCGGGGACGGGATCGTCGACACCGAGGACGCCCGCCACCATCGGATGCGCCGCCGTTACTTCGTCGACATCGAGAAGGCTCTTGGGGACTCGCGAGATCAGGACGAAGCGATTGTCTCCTATCCAGAATCCGGGATCATCACCGAGAACTTTGGGAAGGACATCATCGACGACGTCTCCACCACGGAGAAGCAGCAGCGCAAAGGCCTCATGCCGCTTAGCGTGCTCTTCGACCAGGCGGCGGCGATGCCCTGGCTCTTCGGTTACATGGACGTGCCCGGGCCGAACGGGGAGGGCCAGCGGACCGCTCTCATGCAGAGCTTCACAACGTCTGTCCTCTATCCGATGCAGCAATACCAGATCCCTGCGATCCAACTGACCAAGACCATTACCAAGGACGCAGTCGCCACCGTGTTCGAGAAGGTCAACACGGGTGGACTTCCCCTCGATACCTTTGAGCTGCTCACCGCGACCTTCGCCGGGGACAGCGCGTACTACGAGAGGACAGGCAAGGATTTCCGCCTGGGTGAGGACTGGCAGATCACCCAGGGAGTCATCGATTCGCACCGGGTACTGGCCGACCTCCGCAACACGGACGTGCTGATGGGCATCTCGGTTCTCGTCACCCTTGCGCGCAGGAACGAGGCGATCGCCTCCGGCGTGACCGGCAAGAAAGTTCCGGCCACCAGCGCGCGCCGCGAGGACATCCTCAACATGGATCTCGCCGACTACTTGCGCTTCGCGCCTCGGTTCCGTGAGGCGCTCCCGGCCGTCGCGCGGCACCTGCGGTCGCTGCACATCCACCGAAGTCGGGACGTTCCGTATCGCAGCCAACTCATCGCCCTGGCGATCTTCCACGTGCTGCTGGGGGAACGGGCCGAGGAGCACGCCGTGCGCGCCAAGATCAACCAGTGGTTCTGGTGCGGAGTGCTCGGCGAACAGTACGGTGCAACCATCGAGACGAAGATCGGTCGCGACGCCGAACAGGTGCCCGGATGGGCGACGGGAGGGTCGGTAGTTCCCGACACCGTCGCGCGGGCGACTTTCGCCGAATCCCGACTCGGTTCCCTGCGGAGCCGGTTGTCCGCGGCATACAAGGGCGTCTATGCCCTACTTATGGCGCAGGAACCCACCGCGAAGGACTGGATGCTAGACCGCACGCTAGATTTCATTGCCTACGACGAGTTGCAGGTCGATATCCACCATGTCTTCCCGCAGGCATGGTGCCGGAAGAACGGTATCGAAGATTGGCGGCGCGAGACCATCCTGAACAAGACGCCGCTCTCGAAGAGCACCAACATCAAGCTGAGTGGTGACTCGCCGTCTGTCTACATGAAGAGGCTCGATGCGAAGGGGCTCTCTCCGGACGAGGTCGATGCGCACATCCGCACGCACGCGATCGACCCTGCTCTCCTACGTTCAGGAGATTTCGACGCGTTCCTCGACGACCGTCGCGCACGGATGGTGGCGATTCTGGAGAAGGCGATGGGGAAGGCCGTGGCTCGTGACTGGGAAATTGACTCAGAGGACTCGGACCGTCCCGAGAACTTCGTCGACGACCCGGATGTCCGCGAGGAAGGCCTCGAGGAGAACTGAGGCTCAGTAGACGCCAAGCATCCGCAATCCGGAACAATCACGGGGCCACCGCGCGATACCACTATGCGGGACTGAACTCCCGCCGTCGTCGTGTCGACTCCGAGGTGCGCGGTCCCCGGGTGAAACTGGTGTCGTGACGACACAGACCTGCCACACCGAAGGCTGCGAGATCGAGGCGGCGTTCGGCACCCGCACGAAGCCGACGTGGTGCGAGACGCACATTGCCGAGATGTTCGCCGAACGCGGGCTGGATCTTCTCGAGACGTTCGCCAGACCGACTGATCACCTATTGACGCGGTGCCGCGACTGCGGATGCGAGACACACGTACGTTTCGAGTACGTGCTCGGTCTCGGCGATCGCCATGGCTGCGGCGCCTGCCGATTGCGGGACTCGGCCGAGGGTGCTCGGCGCGTGGCCGCCGGACAGTACGAGTTTCCGGATCTGACTCCCGTGGATCTGGACCTCGTGCGCTCCGGGGCGGACTCGAATGACTACGACTACCTGGGCCCGCTGACCGACCCTAGCCTGACCGGCGATCCGCATCATGTGCGTTGCCGGACGTGCAAGCGCCTGTCCGCCGAATGCGCCGGCGACATCGCGTCGGGATGCTCTTGCCGCGTGAACGCGAAGCGGGCGCAGCCGGTGAAAAGGCGCGAACGGAAGCTCCTGCGTGACTCTGAGGATCCCGCGACGGCTTGGTGGGCGCATCACCTGAACGACGCCGCCGACTGGGAGAGCGCGCCCCTGCGCGGAGCGAGGGTGATCTGGTGGAGGTGCCCGGAGGAGGGTCACAAGTTCGAGCGGAAGGTCAACGACATGACGGGCGGGCACCCTAACTGCCCGGCCTGCCGGGAACAGCGCAACGAGGAGCATCGCGCCCTGCGTCGTCGGTACGAAGGTGTGATGGTTTCCGAAGTGCCGGAGCTGATGGCGCTTTGGGATGACGAGGGGGATCCGGCGACGAGTCCCGTCGTTCGTAACGGTGATGAGTGGCCGTACATCTTCCCGTGCGGCCGCGGCCACCGGCGACCGCGTGGCGTTGTGGACGTGCTTGACGACTGGTGCACGTCCTGTCGCGCCATCGACTCACGGCTCGAAGGGCAAGCGCACCGCGAGCCCGGAACTCCGGCAGCGCCTCTCGATCCAGAGATTCGTGCCCAGTGGCACCAAGAAAACTCGGTGCCGATCGAGAAGGTCGGTGCGAACTCCCGGCGGATGATCCGGTGGCTGTGCCAGACCTGTGGTCACGACTGGATCCAGCAACCGCGCGAGCGCGAGAAGCGCTATCGGCTGTTGTGCCCAGAGTGCAACACGAAGCTCGGGTCGCTCGCGGCGTTCTACCCAGAGCTCGCCGATCAGTGGGCCGAGTCGAACCCCACGACCCCGTGGCACATCGTCCCGAATCAGAGGCTCGACTTCACCCCGACCTGGGTGTGCCCGGAAAACTCGGAGCATGTATGGCAGGCAACCAATGTCTCGCGTGTCTCGGGGTCGCAGTGCCCGCAGTGCCGCGTCCCCGGGAAGTCCCGCATCGAGCTCGAACTGTTCGCGGCGGTGCGCGAGCGCTTCTCGTCGGCCACCTCTGGGACCCCGATATCGAGCCCGGCCTTCTCCCGGCGTCGGTCTTGGCGACCGGACATCGTCGTCGAGCGGGACGGTGGCACCCCGCTCGTTGTCGAGTATGACGGGGCGTACTGGCACGCCAGCAAGGTCAACCTCGACCGCGAGAAGAGCCTCGATCTATTGGCCGCCGGCTACGCCGTTTGCCGCGTGCGCGAGGGCGAGCTGCCGAGCCTCGCCATCAACAATCCGCAGTACATGGAGCTGCGATCACATCCGACGGCGGTCGACGTGAACCGGCTCGCGACAGACTTCGTCGCGTGGGTTCTCGGTGGGTTCGCTCAGCTCGCGCCGGGGCGGCCGTCCACGGATGAGAGAAGGTAGGCGACCGCGGCGAGTGTCAGGTTCTTGATGTACTCCGCGAGCTCCGGGCTGACGTCCGTCGGTTCGAGGTGCCCATGTCCGTCCCCTCCATTGTTGCGCAATGGGGCCACCGCCGCCGCCGTCTTAACCACCTGGCCGCGTAGCCCCGCGATCGCCTTCGCGTTCGGGCTGTCAATCTCGTTTGCGTTCGTCGTCAGACCCGCAGCGCGCATCGCCTGCGTCACGATGCCCGGCATGTCGGCGGGGCGCGCCTCGGGTTCGTGTTCATGCAGCAGATGCTTCGCCGTTGCCTCGAGCAAATCCTTCGAGGTGCCGAGGATCGACCCGGGATCCAGGTCGCCCTTGCGGAGCTTGCCCTGAAGTCGGTCGACGGTCTCGCGGCCGCCAGCGGAGATCTCCGGGCCGGCGTAGCCCCGCTGGATCCGCCCGTCGGCATCGAGGATTGCACCAGCGCTGGCAAGGGCAGCGCGAAGCCTCTCGACCAGCTCGAGCCTTTCCTCTCCCGGGTGGGAGAACACGTCGTGGAATCGCATCTCGTCGATGACGTCCGCCACTAGCCACTTCACAGCGTCCTCGCCCTGTGCGTCAGCTTGTTCGAACGCCGCACGCAGGCGGCGCACTTTGCTCATCCGCTCCCCTTGCACGTCGATCTCGGGCACGTCGATATGCCTCCGCGCGAAGATGTCGTCGAGCCCGGCATGGCTGGGGTACATGGCTCGTTCCATGAGGCGCCGGAGCGCATGGGCGACCTCGTTGGTCCACGGCGGCGGCATCATCAGTAGATCCTCCCCTGCCCAAGCACCAAGGGCCATCGAGTCCGCCTATCGGATACCTGCACGCGATGAACCGCCCTGAGTACCTGCGGGGCGCGGGTAGCAGCCCCGACGACACGGGTGTAGTAGTGGCGTCACGACTAGGGCCGCAGGGGCGGGAGGTCGCTCTGCTCAGCCCGCCCGCTCTCCGTAAGGTCGATCAGGATTGCTGCACGGAGAGATCTCACGGTCCCACCGGATCGCGCAGCAGTCCGAAGGTGCAGTGAGCGTAGCCAGATCAAGCCGGAGCACCGACACTGGCGTTCCCCGGTCGCGAGTCTTGGCTTGTTGAGCTGGTGAACCGATGAGTGACTATTGCACGTTAGCTGCACGATGTATCGGCATCGCGCTTGCACCTGCGATAACACCGCTCACGAGCTGTACTACGACATCTGAGCTGACGGAGACATCTGAGCCCTCTGGGCTCTCGAGCTGACTCTCCCCGAGCCGTCAGCTCGATCAGCGGCCCCCGACCTGCATCCGTGCAGGGCGGGGGCCGCTTTCCGGACGGGCCACGGGGTGGCCGCGTCCGGGCGTCCCTCCCCCGCCTCGCCCGCTGCGTCGCCATCCGGGCGCCGTAGAGAACGGAACCCGCCCGATGTACATGACGAACGACGTGCTCGTGATCGGACTGGCGATGCACCTGGTGGTCGTCGCCGTCGTGGCGCCCGGTCTCCGTGCGCTGTCCGGGGCGCGCCGCTCGTGGGTGGTCAAGCCGCCCTACAACGCCTCACAGATCGCCTCCCGCAACACCTGGCCGTTCACGATGGCCGGGGTGGGCGGAGCACTGCTGATGTCCCTGCCGGCGACCGTGTTCGAGTTCTTCGGACGCGAGGATCTCCGGCAGCTGTGGTGGAACTTGCCGTTCATCTGGCTGGCCATGCTCGTGATCGCCGTGTCCTGCTTCTGGTGGCCCGCTCGCCTCGCGCCGCGCTGGTACCGGCGCTGGGCCGCCCGCGGCGGCACCCGCGACGTGATGCCCTGGACCGAGGAGGAGATCGCTGCGATCCGCGCCCGCCCCGAGGGTCGGCGCCGTCGCGGCCTCCTGCGGGATGTCCAGCGGTGCCGGGAGCTGACGGCCGCCCAGATCACGGAGCGAGCGGGCGGCCCGGTCCCCTGAATCGGCTGGGTCAGTCCAGCGCGGCCATCCCGCCCTTGGCGCGAAGCAACGACAGCAGCAGTTCCTGCGGACCCGACGACGCCTCCAGGGCGCACTCGTCGGGCTCGAAGGACCACGCGCTGCGCAGGGAGCGGAACACCTCGAACTCGGCGTCACCGGTGCGCAGCGGCACCACCTGGTAGCCGCCGGCCTCGGGCAGGTGGATGATGAACGCGCCCGTGAGGTCCGGCATCTCCCGCACGGTGCCGTCGTCATCCAGCAGCTGTTCGGCGCGGACCACGGCCACACCCTGGAGCGCATAGTCGCCGCGCACCTTCTTCGAGGTCTTGATGTCGGCGCTGAGCAGCGTGTTGCCGATACGGACGATCGCATCGGTGGTCCCGGCGTAGCCGACGGTATGGTTCACGACCGTCTGCTCGACCTCGACGAACTCGGGCTGGTAGTCCTCGAGGAACCGGCCGTAGCCGTCCAGGCGCACGTCGGCGCGGGTGATCAGCGCCTGCGGGTCCTTCTCGGCGGCGAAGGCTCCCTGCGAGGAGCGCATGTGGTCGGCGAGCTCGCCGATCTGGGCGGCGGTGGGGCGCGCCCCGCTGGTGCCCCACAGCTCACAGGCAGAATGGACCAGGGTGCCGAAATCCGCCGCGGTGCGCGTGTACTCGGTGGCGGCCGCGGCGATGCGCTTCTGGGTGCCCCACTTGTCGCGGGCGACACGGGCGATCTCCGCCGCGGCCCGGCCCGGATTGCGGTCCAGCCACGCGTACATCTCCAGTGCTCGCTTGGAGGCCATGGTGGCGTACCAGCCCTGCAGGTGGTCCTTGGCGCGCATGCCCGCGACCGTGGTGATCGAGGGGTACAGCAGCGGTCCGTCGGGCTCGAGGCGGTACATGCGGCCACGCGGGGTGTCGGCGCTGAGAGTGGGGGTCGTCATGGTTCCTCGGGAGGACGCGATAGCACGCGGGTCGGTGACAGGGGGCGGAGTTCACGGTACGCCGACGGCGGCCTCCGGCCGTGGTGACAGCGCCGTACGCGCCGAGAATCACGCGGCGGCGGGTCACCCTTCGGGGCCGAAGATGAGTCGCTCGGCGATCAGCCGGGCCCGGCGGGTCAGCCGCAGGTACCGCTCCTCGAGCTCGGAGGCGGAGCCGTCCTCGCCATCGATGAGCTGGGCGAGGGCCCGCAGTTCGGTGCGGTCGGTGGGGAGCACGTCCCCCTCGCGGCCCTTCCACAGGAACAGGCAGCGGCGGACCTGCCAGGCCAACTTCCACGCCTCCGAGAGCTCCTCGGCTTCCCGGGCGGAGATCAGGTCGGCCCCAGCGGCGGCCTCGAGCTGGCCCAGCGTGCTGGTGGTGCGCAACCCGTCGACCTCGTGAGCGTGCTCCATGGCGAGGATCTGGGCGCTCCACTCGACGTCGGTCATCCCGCCGCGGCCGAGCTTGACCTGGCGGGAGGGATCGGCGTTGCGCGGCAGGCGCTCGGACTCCACGCGAGCCTTCATGCGGGTGATCTCCCGCCGCGCGCGCTCGTCGAGCCCGCTCGCCGGGTAGCGGTGCCGGTCCATCTCCTCCCGCAGCTGCGCCGCGACGGCCTCCGAGGCCACCACGGGCCGGGCGCGCAGCAGCGCCTGCTTCTCCCATGTCTGCGCGTCCCGCCGGTAGTACTCGATCCATGCCTCGACGCTGCGGGCGAGCATGCCGTTCTTCCCCTCGGGGCGCAGGTCCGCGCTGACCTTCATGTCGGTGCCGGCGGCGGGGGCGTTGAGGATGCGCTGGACCTGGGTGGCCACAGCCACCCCGATCTCGCCGGCGGCGTGCCCGGCCCCGCGATCGATGAGGAGGAACTGGACGTCGGCGTCGGAGGCGTAGCCCATCTCGCGGGCACCGAAGCTGCCCATCGCCACGATCGCCATCTCCACCCCGAGGGCGCGCGCCGGGTCGGAGCGGCGCTCGCGCAGGCGTTTGGCGGTGTCGACATCGACCTCCTCGACGCTGTCGAGGGTCTCGGCGCCGGCGCCGACCACCTTGCGCTCGCGGGCGACGACATGGAAGGCGACCAGCAGCCCCGCCTCCAGCACCGCCTCGGCGAGGTCGGTGAGGGCGCGGGCGACCTCGGTCGCGGAGGAGAGACCGGTCAGGTGTGCCAGGGCGATCCGCAGCAGCTCCCGGTTGCGGGTGCGCCGCAGGACGTCGCGGGCCACCTCGACGGAGTCGACCCGGGAGATGACGGCGAGGAACTCCCGGCCCAGGACGTCGCGGGAGAGCGGGCGCAGATGCTCGTCGCGGGCGAGCCAGCGCACCGCCTCGGGGATCTGCACCAGCTGTTCGCCGACGAAGCGACTGCCGGAGAGCACCCGGGTCAGCCGTTTCGCGGCCAGGCCCGAGTCCCGCAGCAGGCCCAGGTACCAGTGGGCGGAGCCGATGGTGTCCGAGAGCCGGCGGAACGCGAGCAGGCCGAGGTCGGGATCGATGCCGTCGGCGAACCATTCGAGCATCGCGGGCAGCAGCTGGCGCTGGATCTTCGCGCGCCGGGAGATGCCCTCGGTCAGGGCGGTGATGTGGGTCAGGGCGCGGGCCCCGTCGCGGTAGCCGATCGCTGCCAGGCGGGCCGTGGCCGACTCCGGGCTCAGCCGGATCTCGCCGTCGCTGAGCGTGGAGGCCGTCTCCAGCAGGGGGCGGTAGTAGATCTCCTCGTGCAGCTGGCGCACGCGGCGGCGGGTGCGGTTGTACTTCTGGTCGAACTGGTCCGGCGTCAGGCCCAGGGTGCGTGCCAGGCGTCGCAGGTCGGCCGGGGAGGTGGGCAGCACCTGGGTGCGGCGCAGTCGGTGCAGTTGCATGCGGTGCTCGACGCAGCGCAGGAACCGGTAGGCGGCGTCCATCTCGGCGACGTGGTTGCGGGAGATGTAGCCGCCCTCGCCCAGCCGGGCGAGCGACTGGAGCGTGGAGCGCGCATGCAGACCCAGATCGGTGCGGCCGTGGACCATCTGCAGCATCTGCACGGTGAACTCCACGTCCCGCAGGCCGCCGGGGCCGAGTTTGATGTTGCGGTCGGCCTCGCCGTGCGGGATGTGGGCGATGACCCGGCGGCGCATCGCGCGGGAGTCCTCGACGAACCCCTCGCGGGTGGAGGCCTTCCACACCCAGGGCTCGACCATCTCCTCGAACTCCCGGCCCAGCTCGAGGTCGCCGGCGGCGGCGCGCGACTTCAGGAGGGCCTGGAACTCCCAGGAGTGGGCCCACTGGGTGTAGTAGTGGCGGTACGAGTCCAGGGTCCGCACCAGCGGACCGTCCTTGCCCTCGGGCCGGAGGTTCGCATCGACCTGCCACAGGGACCCCTCGGCCGTGCGGTCCGAGCACACGCGAGCCAGCTCCCGGGCGAGGGCGGAGCCGATCACCACCAGCTCCTCCTCGGCGGCATCGTCGACGGGGGCGACCACGTGCATCACGTCGACGTCGGAGATGAAGTTCAGCTCGCGCGCTCCGGTCTTGCCGAGCGCGATCACGGACCAGCGGACCTTCTCGTGGTCCTCGACGGTCGCCCGGGCGATCGCGGCGGCCGCATCCAGGGCGGCGTCTGCCAGGTCGCTGAGGGCGGTTGAGACCCGCGGCTGGAGAGCTTCGGGGGACGCGGCGAGGACATCGGCGGCGGCGATCTGGATCAGTCGTTCGTGGTAGGCGACCCGCAGGTCGTCGCGGGCCTCCCGCCCGGACTCGGCGGCGACGGGCACGGGGGCCGACGGGTCGGCGCCGACCGCCCGCAGCAGCCGCTCGCGCACGGCGGCGGCCGGCGTGGCCAGCTCGTCATCGCCCTCGCGCAGCGCCTCCAGCAGCTCCGGGTGCCGGGTGAGGACGTCGCCGAGCGCGACGGACGTGCCCAGCAGCCGGATCAGCCGGTCGCCGGCGCTGCCGGGCGTCCCGATGCCGGCGAGGAACTCGTCCTTCAGCGCTTTGCGTCCGCAGCCCTCGGCGGCTTCGGCCAGGCGGAGCAGACCGATCACCGCATCATCGCCGTCGGCCGTGGCACCGATGCGGGCCACGGCTCCCTGGGGCAGCCCGGCCAGGGCCGGGTCGGCGAGGAAGCGACTGACGCGGTCGGTCCGGGTGAAGCCGAGGCGGGCGAGGCCGCCGGCACCGGTCGCGGGCTGGGAGGTCATCGGCCGGCGCACCTCAGACCCGGCCGAACGTGGAGGCCAGCTCGTAGTCGGTCACCTGCTCGCGATAGCGCTGCCACTCCTGTTTCTTGTCGCGCAGGAAGAACTCGAAGACCTGCTCGCCGAGGGTGCCGGCCATCAGCTCGGAGGATTCGAAGTTCTCCAGCGCCCGGAACAGGTCGGTGGGCAGCGGTTCGATCCCCATGGCGCGGCGCTCGCGCTCGGTGAGGTCCCACACCGCGTCCTCGGCGCCCTCGGGCAGCTCGTACTCCCCCTCGATGCCGGCCATGCCCGCCGCCAGCAGGGCTGCGAAGGCCAGGTACGGGTTCGCCGCGGAGTCCAGCCCCCGGAACTCGACGCGCGAGCTGGTGCCCTTGGTGGGCTTGTGGAAGGGCACCCGCACCAGCGCGGAACGGTTGTTGTGCCCCCAGCAGATGTAGCTCGGCGCTTCCTGCGCGCCCCACAGGCGCTTGTAGGAGTTGACCCACTGGTTCGTCACGGCGCTGTACTCCGGGGCGTGCTGCAGCAGGCCCGCGATGAACTGGCGGCCGGTGCGGGAGAGGCCGTACTCGGCGCCGGGCTCGTGGAAGGCGTTCTTGCCGCCCTGGAACAGCGAGAGGTGGGTGTGCATCCCGGAGCCGGGCTGGTCGATCATCGGCTTGGGCATGAAGGTGGCCACCTGCCCCATCGACAGGGCCACCTCCTTGACCACGGTGCGCAGGGTGACGATGTTGTCCGCTGTGGTCAGCGCGTCGGCGTAGCGCAGGTCGATCTCGTTCTGGCCGGGCCCGTTCTCGTGGTGGGAGAACTCGACCTGGATGTTCATCGCCTCCAGGTGCTCGATCGCGGTGCGACGGAAGTCCTGGCCCTGGCCGCGGTGGACGTGGTCGAAGTAGCCGGCGTTGTCGATCGGGACCAGCCGGTCGCCCTGGGTGTAGGGCTTCTCGAACAGGTAGAACTCGATCTCGGGGTGGGCGAAGAGCTCCAGGCCCTTCTCCTCGGCGCGGGCGAGGATGTCGCGCAGCACGCGGCGCGGGTCGGCGGCGGCGGGTTCACCGTCGGGGGTGAGGACGTCGCACATCATGCGTCCGGTCGCATTGGTCTCGCCGCGCCAGGCCAGCAGCTCGAAGGTGCCCGGATCCGGGCGCAGGATCATGTCTGATTCGTAGCTGCGGGTCAGGCCCTCGATGGTGGAGCCGTCGATCCCGATGCCCTCGGTGAAGGCCGTCTCGAGGTCCGACGGAGAGATCGCGATGGACTTCAGCGTCCCGGCGATGTCGCAGAACCACAGACGGATGAACCGCACGTCGCGGTCGGAGACGGTCCGGATGACGTCATCGTGGAGATGTTCCATACAACCAGTCTGCCGCACGGGCAGCGGGCAACGGGTAACGGGCCGCGGGCGGCCGCGGCCCGATCCCGGTCAGAGCGCCTTGATGTACCAGCTGCCGTCGTCCCCCCGCGCCATCGGCACCTCGGTGTCGATCCCGGGCACGCTGATCGCGATCGTCCCGTCGTCCCGGGGGTCGGCCTCGAGCATGTCCTCGGTGACCATCGCGGCCGCCTGCGGCGACAGGGCCTGGTACTGGTCGCTGTCGGTGATCGTCTCGACGCAGGCGGTGGCGGAGGCCCCCTCGACCGGCTGATCGGTGGCCGGGTCCAGGACGAAGCCGCAGGCCGCTTCGGCGTCCTTGTCCCCCAGGGCCTGGATGAAGCCGATCATCTGCTCCTTCGCCGCCGAGACGTCCTGCTCGCCGACTTCGCCCGCGTTCTCGCCGCTGCCGGCGTCCGAGGCTGCCTCGCCGCCACCGTCGCTCGGACCGGTGTCCTCGCGGGTGGCCTCCGGGTCGCTCTCCTGCGACGCGGTCTCCTGGCCGCCCGTCTCCCCCTCGTCGCCGCCGGTGCACGCCCCCGCCCCCGCCGCGATGGCGAGGACGCCCAGACCTGCAGCCGCGCGGCGGACCGTCGTGCGCATGATCGAACTCATCATCCATCCTCCCTCTCGGCGCCGGCGCGGATGCCGACGGGCCACAAGGCTCCCATATGGCCGCCCCACGAGGCCTGGCGCACCGTGCCCGGAATCGATCGGGCTCGCCGGCTCGGCGGGCACGCGGAACTAGACTGCCGGGTACGGACCTGCCGCAGCTGCCGGTGGTCCGGGCCGTGGGGCGCGATCGAGGAGTCCCACGACCCTCGTCGTCCATGCGCCTCCAGGAGCACATCGTGAGCACCCCCTCCGGCACCGGATCCGCCGGTCCCGCCAAGGTCCGCATCCGTCATCTGCAGGACGCCAAGGAGCGCGGCCGGCCGTTCTCGATGCTCACCGCCTACGATCAGTTCTCCGCCCAGGCCTTCGAGGCGGCCGGGATCGACGTGCTGCTGGTGGGCGACTCCGTCGGCACCACCGTGCTCGGCCACGACTCGACCACCGCCACCACCCATCAGGACATGCTCACCTTCACCGGTGCCGTCGCCCGCAGCGTCCACCGCCCGCTGATCGTGGCGGACCTCGCCTTCGGCACCTACGAGACGGGCCCGGCCGACGCGGTCCGTCACGGTGTCGAGCTGATCCGGGCCGGCGCGGAGATGATCAAGCTCGAGGGCGGCCACGCCATCGTCCCCCAGATCCAGGCGCTGACGCAGGCCGGCATCCCCGTGATGGGGCACCTCGGTTTCACCCCGCAATCGGTGAACTCGCTGTCGGGCCACCGGGTCCAGGGCCGGGACGCCGCGGCAGCCGATCAGCTCGCCGAGGACGCGGTCGCGCTGCAGGAGGCCGGGGCCTCCGCGATCGTGCTCGAACTCGTCCCGGCGCAGGTCGCCGCACGCATCACCGAGGTGGTGCATGTGCCGACCGTCGGTATCGGTGCCGGCCCCTCCTGCGACGGGCAGGTGCTGGTGTGGCAGGACATGGCGGGCATGTCCGGTTTCCACGGCAAGTTCGTCAAGGCTTTCGGAGATCTGCGCGCCGATCTCCAGCGCGCGGCCGCGCAGTACCGCGACGAGGTGACCGAGCGGTCCTACCCCGGCCCGGAGCACTCCTTCGACTGACCTCAGCCGGCCGAGCGATGAGCGCCGCGGGGTCAGTTCTCCAGGGTCAGTTCTTCGGCTCGGACCCTTCCGCGGATCCGCCGTAGTCCTCCCACTCCTGGTCCTCCTCCTGCCACGCCTCGTTCCGGGCCGCAGCGATCTTCAGCGCCTTCTCGGCCTCCGCGCGCGTGGAGTAGGGCCCCATCAGCTCGGTGCCGGGCGACTGCCGGCCCTCTTCGACGTTGCCCGTGGTGAGGTTGTAGTAGAACTCGGTGCCCTCCGTCACGTCGGGCTCCTTTCCGCATCGGTGAGAGACTGGTGGATATGACTGTAGAGCAGAAATGGATCCGTCCAGAAGGACGAGAGGTGCTGGTTCCCGGCACCGTCGGCCCCCGTCGTCCCGTGCCCGCACGCATCGAGCGCCCCGAGTACGTCGACAAGGACGAGGCCGTCTCCGATACCGGGCCCCACATCCAGAGCGCGGATGTCATCGAGCGCGTGCGCGAGGCCTCGCGCATCGCGGCGATCGCTCTGCAGGCCGCCGGTGAGGCCGCCCAGCCGGGCGTGACCACCGACCGTATCGACGAGGTCGTCCACGACGTCCTGATCCAGCACGGGGCCTACCCCTCCACTCTCGGCTACCTCGGGTACGAGAAGTCGTGCTGCACGAGCCTGAACGAGGTGATCTGCCACGGCATCCCGGACTCGACGGTGATGCAGTCCGGCGACATCCTCAACGTGGACGTCACCGCCTACATCCACGGGGTCCACGGAGACACCAACGCCACCTTCGAGGTCGGTGAGGTCGATCCCCGCGTCCAGGACCTGGTCTCGCAGTCCCACGAGGCGATGATGCGGGGCATCAAGGCGGCGAAGCCGGGCCGCCAGGTCAATGTCATCGGGCGCGTGATCGAGAAGTTCGTCGCCCGCCACGGGTACGAGTCGGTGCGCGACTACACCGGTCACGGGGTCGCCGAGGGCTTCCACAACGGCCTGGTCATCCCCCACTACGATTCCGCGCCGATGTTCGACGACGTGATCGCCGAGGGCATGACGTTCACCATCGAGCCGATGGTCGCGATGGGCTCGCAGGACTGGGAGCAGTGGGACGACGGCTGGACCGTGGTCACCAAGGACCGCTCCTTCAGCGCCCAGTTCGAGCACACCATGGTCATCACCGACCAGGGGCCGGAGCTGCTCACCGTCCTCTGAGCGGACCGTCCCGCGCTCGCTCGGGCCACCGCCGGCCGCCTCGTCGGCGGGGTCGGCAGCGCGGCTCGTCGGCGGGGATCCGGGTTGTTTGGCACACTATGGCCAGCGATGGGCGGACAGACCGCCGGGACCCGGCACACGGAACGAGGACAGATCATGACCGAGCAGGCGTTCGGCATCGACATCGGCGGCAGCGGCATCAAGGGCGCGCCCGTGGATCTTGCGTCGGGGGCGCTCGCCGCGGACCGGCTGCGGATCAAGACCCCTCAGCCCTCCTCACCGGACGCGGTCGCCGACACGGTCAGCGAGCTCATCGAGAGCTTCGACATCAGCGAGGGCATGCCCGTCGGCGTGACCTTCCCGGCCGTCATCCAGCAGGGAGTGGCCCGTACCGCCGCCAACGTCGACAAGTCCTGGATCGGCACCGACGCCGACGCCCTGTTCACCGAGCGCACCGGGCACGACGTGTTCGTGGTCAACGATGCCGACGCCGCCGGCATCGCGGAGATGGAGTTCGGTGCCGGCCGCGGCCAGCAGGGCGTGGTGCTGGTGATCACGCTGGGCACCGGCGTGGGCAGTGCGATGTTCGTCGACGGGCGCCTGGTGCCGAACACGGAGCTCGGGCACATTCCGCTCAAGGGCGACTCGGCCGAGAAGTACATGGCCGAATCCGCTCGTGAGCGCAAGGACCTGTCCTGGAAGAAGTGGGCGAAGCGGCTCCAGAAGTACTTCTCCCTGGTCGAGTTCCTCTTCAGCCCGAACCTCATCATCGTCGGCGGCGGGGTCTCCAAGGAGCACGAGAAGTTCCTCCCGCGCCTGGAGCTGAACACCCCCATCGTGCCGGCGGAGCTGCGCAACGAGGCAGGCATCATCGGCGCTGCGGCACTTGCGCGACGGTCAGAGGATGATGTCGACGGATCCGGCTCGACGTCCTCTCGCGAGCAGACGTCCTCGCCGTCGACGGCGTCCTCGGGGAAGCAGGCGAACTCGAAGACGTCGTCGAAGCAGGCGAGCTCGACGACGTCCGCGGCGAGCACCGATGCCACGGAGAACGCTGCGACGTCGACCAGGTCACCGGCCGAGGAATCCGCCGAGAGCACCGCCTCGACGAAGGCATCGAGCGCCACCAAGAGCTCGTCCGGGAAGGCCACCGGCGCGCAGAAGTCGTCTGCGAAGAGCTCCGGCACGAAAGCCACCACGTCCGGTCAGAAGACCACGAGCCAGAAGAAGTCCACGAGTCAGAAGAAGGACTCGGCGCAGTCGACATCGGGTCAGAAGAAGGACTCGGGGTCCGACGCCTCGACCCGTCAGCAGACCGGGGCCCAGAAGAAGGATTCCGGCCGGTCCGCCTCCAGCCGGAAGCAGACCTCGGCGCAGAAGAAGGACTCTGGCTCGGCCACCTCCGGTCAGAAGAAGACCGCTTCCGCGTCGAAGAGCTCCGGCTCGAAGAGTTCGGCCCGCAGCGGCAACAGCACGTCGGCGTCTTCGTCCCGGTCGTCGTCCGGGGCGAAGACGTCAGGGTCGACCAAGTCGTCAGGGTCGACCAAGTCGTCGGGGTCGAGGAAGACCTCTGCGCCGAAGAAGAGCTCTGCGCGGAAGTAGGGGTCCGGCGGGAAGCAGGCAGGCCGGACGCGTCTGCCGATCAGGCCGCCCCGGGGGTGAGCGCAACTTCCTGGTCTGGTGCGCGACGTGAGCACGCTCAGGCAGGGTGACTCGGCGCTGACCGCCACATTGCTGCACCTCCCTACCGGCGCAGCGGTGGCGGAGGGTGATGAGGGACCAGCCGGCCTGTAAGCCGGGTTCTGTGAGCGGCAGTCATCCATCTCGGATCGCCGTTGCCGACGACCTCCAGCGGTCCACCCGGGAACTCGGGCTGGCACCCTCGAACGTTCCCTGTACGACCTTGCTCCCGGTGGGGTTTACCGTGCCGGCCTCGTCACCGAGACCGCGGTGGTCTCTTACACCACCCTTTCACCCTTACCGCCCGCGCCCCGAAAGGCTCAGGCGGCGGTCTGCTTTCTGTGGCACTGTCCCGCGGATCACTCCGGGTGGGCGTTACCCACCACCGTGCCAGGCGGAGCCCGGACTTTCCTCGGCCCCGGAGCGCGAGCCCCGAGGACGCGACTGCCCGGCCGACTGGTCCGCCGTCCAGTTTACGCCGACCGCGCACTCGGGCCGCCAGTGAGGTCGTCACCGACGGTGCGCTGACGTGCGCAAAGTCTCGCGACTGCGCCTCCCGAGGTGCCATGGCAGGGCGGATCGGCCTCCGAGAATGGAGAGATGCTGATCCTGCTGCCGCCCTCGGAGACCAAGACACGACCACCCGAGGCCGAGGCCCGCCCGCTCGACCTCGAGGCGATGGCGCTGCCCGAGCTGCTCGAGGCCCGACGGACCATGCTGCGGGCCGCCCAGCGGACGGCGGGGACCCAGGACGCCGCCGCGAAGCTCGGTGTCCCAGCCTCCTCCCCCGAGCTCGTCCAGCGGATGGCAGACCTCGAGCACGAGCCGGCCGCTCCCCCGCTCGCGGTGTACTCCGGGGTGCTCTACGACCAGCTGGACCCCGCGCACCGCCCCGCGCCGGACCGCCGCCTTCTCGTCCAGAGCGCATTGTTCGGACTCGTCGACGCCGGCACCGACCGGATCCCCGCCTACCGGCTCTCGGCGACCTCCGCCGTCTCCCGACTCGGGAAGGCCGGCTCCTGGTGGACCCAGAGGCTGCGGCCGACGGCGCAGCGCCTGCAGAAGGAACAGGCGGAGGGTGGATCGCCGGTGGTCATCGACTGCCGCTCCGGCTCGTACCGTTCGATGATGCAGCTGCGCACCGACCCGGCAGTGCGGGTCCTCGAGGTCTCACCCGTCCAGGAGCGCGGCGGTGCGCGCAAGGTCGTCTCCCACGATGCCAAGCGCTACCGCGGACTCGTCACGCGATCGCTGCTGGCGGCCGGCACGACTCCGGCCTCGGCCGATGACGTCGTGGATCTGCTGCAGCCGGCCCTCGGCGGCGGTCTCCGCGTGGAACTGGAGGGAGACCGCCTCGTCATCGTCGACCACATCGCCTGACCTGGCTGGTCCACTGGGCGGCTGGTCCGCTGGGCGGCGGGTCAGCCGGCGCGGCCGCCCCAGGGATCGGTCGTGTGCTCGCTGATCACGACGTCCAGGCCGGGCACGGCGTCGCTGAGCAGGTCGCGGGCCAGCGGCAGCCAGAGCGCCTCGCTCTCCGCGTGCGGGACGTCGATCAGCGCCGGCACCGCCGCGTGGTCCGCAGCGGCCTCGAGGTGCTCCAGAGCGGGATGGTGGCGCAGATCCGAGGTGATGTAGGCGTCCACACCTGCGGCGAGGGCCTGCTCCAGGAAGGAGTCGCCGGCGCCCGGGCACACGGCCACGGTCCGGACAGGCCGGCTCGCCGGGCCGGTGTGGACGACTCCGCGGGCCGTGGGCGGGACGATGCCGGCCACGGCTGCGGTCAACTCGGCGACGTTCATCTCCCGTGGCAGGCTGCCGATCGCCCCGAGGCCGAACAGCTGTGACCCGTGGGCTGCCATCGTGCTCTCCGGGGGCGGCACGAGGGCCCGAGGATCCTGGAGATCCAAGGCGCTCATCCAGGCGCCGACGGTGCCGAGCGTGGACCGGTCGACGTTGGTGTGACCGCACCACAGGGCGGTGCCGGCGCGCAGCAGGTCCGTGACGACGGCGCCCTTGCCCTGGTCCGCGGGCAGGAAGCTGGCCCCGCGCAGCAGCAGCGGGTGGTGGGTCACCAGCAGCTGGGCGCCGCGGTCCACGGCCTCCTCGGCGACCGCCACTGTGGGGTCCACGGCCAGCAGCACCCGTCGGACGTCGGCCCCTCGCTCCCCCAGCACCAGACCGACCCGATCCCAGGACTCCGCCCAGGACAGCGGATAGGTCTCCTCGAGCAGACCGGTCACGGATCCCACCGTGGCCGCCGCCAGAGGACCGACAGTGTGCGGGCGGCTCATGAGCCGAGCGCCCGGGCCTCGACCAGCGCCGCCTGGTAGGCCTTCCACGGCATCAGCACGCACTTCACGCGCGCGGGGAACTTGGCGGCTCCGAGCAGGGCGACGCCGTCACCGATCAGCTCCTCGTCGCCCTCGATGCGGCCACGCGATCCCATGGCCGCCTCGAAGTGCTCCCGCACCGGATCCATCTCGGCCACGGTGCGGCCGATCAGGAGGTCCGCCATGATCGACGCGGCGGCCCGGCTCATGGCGCAGCCGATCGCGTCATAGGAGACGTCCTCGATACGCTGGCCCTCGCCGCTGCCACTGAGATGCAGGCGCAGGGTGATCTCATCCCCGCAGGTGGGGTTGACGTGGTGGACCTCAGCGTCGAACGGCTCGCGCAGGCCCTCGTGCAGAGGGCGCTTGTCGTGCTCGACGACGAGCTCGGTGTACAGGGAGTTCAGTGCTGTGCTCATGAGAATGATCCGAAGAAGTCGGCGGTGTGCCGGACGCCCGCGATGAGAGCGTCGACCTCCGCGGCGGTGGTGTGGAGGGAGAAGCTCGCGCGGGTGGTCCCGTGCAGCTCGTAGCGGCGATGCAGCGGCCAGGCGCAGTGATGCCCGACGCGCACCTCGAGGCCGAGGGAATCGAGCACCTGGCCGACGTCGTGCGGGTGGCGGCCTGCCAGGGCGAAGGACACCGCGCCCGCCCGTTCCGGGGAGGCGGCGGGGCCGATGATGCGGATCCCGTCGATCGCTGCCAGCCCGCGCAGCGCCCGGTCGGTCAGGGCCCGTTCGTGCTCGGCGACCTGCTCCATGCCGAGAGCGGTGAGGTAATCGCAGGCGGCGGCGAGGCCGACGGCCTGGCTGATCGGGGGCGTGCCGGCCTCGAACCGGGCCGGCGGCGCGGCGAAGGTCGAGTGGTCGAGATGGACCACTTCGATCATGGATCCGCCGGTGCGGAACGGGGGCAGCGCCGCGAGGTGTTCGTAGCGGCCCCACAGCACGCCGATGCCGGTGGGGCCGTGCATCTTGTGGCCGGACAGCGCGACGAAGTCGACGTCGAGTGCGGCCAGGTCGATCGGCATGTGCGGGGCGGACTGGGCCGCATCCAGGACGGTCAGCGCGCCCACGGACTGTGCGGCCTCGACCAGCCGTGCGACGGGATTCACGGTTCCGAGCACATTGGACTGGTGGGCGAAGGCGACGACCTTGGTGCGCTCGGTGACCAGTGCGTCCAGACCGGTCAGGTCCAGGGTGAAGTCGTCGGCCAGCGGGATCCAGCGCAGCGTGGCGCCGGTGCGCCGGGCCAGCTCCTGCCAGGGGACCAGGTTGGCGTGGTGCTCCATCTCGGTCACCAGGATCTCGTCGCCCTCGTGCACCCGCAGGTGCTCCGGGGTGGACTCATCACCGTTGCCGAGGGAGTAGGCGACCAGATTCAGCGCCTCGGTCGCATTGCCGGTGAAGACGATCTCGTCGGGTGTGGCGGCGCCGAAGAACGCGGCCACCGTCTCGCGCGCGTCCTCGAAGGCGTCCGTGGCGGCCGTGGCCATCCGGTGAGCGCCGCGCTTGACCGCTGCGTGGTCGTGGGTCAGGTAGGCGACCTCGGCGTCGATCACCTGCTGGGGCCGCTGCGAGGTGGCGCCCCCGTCCAGGTAGATCATCGGGGTGTCCTCGTCCAGCATGCGGCCGAGGATCGGGAAATCCGCCCTGATCGCCTCGACGTCGAACGGTCTGCTCGGTGCACTCACCTGCGCGGCTCCTCCTTCGATAGGTGCCGGTCGCGGTCACCCGGGCGAACTGTGCGAGAACGGTCCGAGCCTGCCGCGATGGTCCTCCAGTATAGGAACCGCCCAGGCGGCTGCCCGAGGCCATGAGATCCTGTCCACATCCGTTCCATCCCGTCAGGAGGATCCGCCATCGACACCCTGATCCTGCTCCTTTTCGGCGTGACGATCCTTGCCTTCCTGATCGTGATCATCGGCCGGCTGCTGGTGCGTCGCAACCGTGATCGTGAAGAGGCCGAGGCGGCCGGTTTCCCCGGCGGTGAGCGGCCCCGTACCGATGAGGAACGTGCCCAGGACCGGCGGACCGCGGTCGTGTGGGGCTGCGCGGCGCTCGCGGTGCCGTGCCTGCTGGTGCTCGCCTACGTCGTCACCCGCTGACGAACGCTTCCCTCCGGCCGACGCACACCCCGCTCCGAGGGTCCACAGCCCGGCGCACGCCGTGAGGTCGGTGCGCCCCGTGAGGCGGTGCATGCGGTGAGGTCGGTGCACCCCGTCGCCGGGCGCGAGCCGGAGCTGAGCGGTGTCCGTGCACCGTGTCTCGTGGTGGGTCGTGAGGGGCTCGAACCCCCGACCTTCTGGGTGTAAACCAGACGCTCTGACCAGCTGAGCTAACGACCCGGACGGGAGCTGCGCCCCCGGACCTCCTTCAGGTGACCCTTTCTATCGCACGCCGCGCGCCCGCGCGCGAGGCGCGGTCACCTCGCGGGCGAGGCCGCCGCGAGGGCGGTGATCAGCTCGGGCGGCTGGCCAGGCGGGTCCCCGTCCAATCGGGCGCGAGGCTCACGGTGGTCAGGACGCGCAGACCGGCGACCCCGGCGCTCTCCTGGATCTCTCCCGGGGGCACGTGCCCGTCGCGGCCCGCCTTGGGGGTCAGCACCCACACGGGCGCACCGGGCGCCAGGGTGGTGAGGGTGTCGACCATCGCGTCGGTCAGGTCGCCGTCACCATCGCGCCACCACATGATCACGGCGTCGACGATCTCCTGGCAGTCCTCGTCCTCGAGCTCACCGTCGATGAGGTCCTCGATCGCGTCGCGCAGATCCAGGTCGACATCATCGTCGTAGCCGAACTCCTGCACGATCTGGCCCGAGGTGAACGTCAGCGCCTCGGCAAGAGAGCTGGGCGAAGGGGCGTCGGCCGACGGTGACAAGAAAAGGCTCCTCACAGGATGGGGCAAAGCAGATACGGCAGGTCCGGCCGTGCCCGAGGGGACGGTGGACCGAACTCTGCGCGCCGATTCTATGTCACGAGCCACCCTCCTGCACTACAGGGGCGCACGCGGGTGAGATTCGAGGTGGCACCGGGCGATGAGGGCCGTCCGCACCCTCCGCCACCTGCGGGCCTGTGACTCCGACGCGCCCGTACGGGGTGTCCGGCGTCTCACACCTGAGGAGGGATCGTGAAGGTCCCTCCACGCCCCGGCGACGGTAGGCTTGCTCGGACCGAGGCCGAAGGAGCCGGGCCCGCCGGCGTTCCACTGCTCCCACGGCCGGTCCATCGCCTCCCGAAGAGAGAAGGACAGTGTGAGTTCGCACGAGACCCCTCGTCCCATCGGCATCAACCTGCCCAGTCACGCGCAGGATCCCGACCCGGAGGAGACGCAGGAGTGGTTGGACTCGTTCGACGGACTCGTCGAGCACCGGGGCGACGAGCGCGCCTCGGAGGTCGTCCAGAGCCTCATCCAGCACGCCCGTGAACGCGACCTGGAGCTTCCGGAGTCGCTGACCACGGACTACGTCAACACCATTCCCGTCGAGGAGCAGCCCGAGTACCCCGGTGACGTGGAGCTCGAGAAGGAGCTGCGCAACATCAACCGCTGGAACGCAGCGATGCTCGTCCATCGCGCCCAGCGCCCCGGGGTCGCCGTCGGCGGCCACCTCTCCAGCTACGCCTCCATCGCCACGATGTACGAGGTCGGCTTCAACCACTTCTTCCGTGGCCGCAACCACCCCGGCGGCGGCGATCACGTCTTCTTCCAGGGCCACGCCTCCCCCGGGATCTACGCGCGCGCCTACATGATGGGCCGCCTCGGCCAGGAGGATCTGGACGGCTTCCGCCAGGAGTTCTCCAGCGAGCACGGCATGCCCTCGTACCCGCACCCGCGGGCGATGCAGGACTTCTGGGAGTTCCCGACGGTCTCGATGGGCATCGGCCCGGTCGCGGCGATCGAGCAGGCCTCCTTCGACCGCTATCTCAGCAACCGCGGGCTGAAGGACACCAGCGAGCAGCACACCTGGGCGTTCCTCGGCGACGGCGAGATGGACGAGGTCGAGTCCCGCGGCGCGCTGCACATCGCCGCCAAGGAGCACCTGGACAACCTCACCTTCGTCATCAACTGCAACCTGCAGCGGCTCGACGGGCCGGTGCGCGGCAACGGCAAGATCATCCAGGAGCTCGAGGCGCAGTTCCGCGGCGCGGGCTGGAACGTCATCAAGGTCGTCTGGGGCTCCGGCTGGGATCCCCTGCTGGCCAAGTCCACCGACGGGGCGCTCATCGACCTGATGAACGCCACTCCCGATGGTGACTACCAGACGTACCGCGCCGAATCCGGCGGCTTCATCCGGGACAACTTCTTCGGGCGCGATCCGCGCACCAAGGCGCTCGTGGAGGACCTCTCCGACGACGACATCTGGTGGAAGCTCAACCGCGGCGGGCACGACGCCCAGAAGGTCTACGCCGCCTTCCAGGCCGCCATGGCCCAGAAGGGCAAGCCGACCGTCATCCTCGCCCAGACCGTCAAGGGATACCGGCTGGGGACGAACTTCGCGGGCCGCAACGCGACCCACCAGATGAAGAAGTTCACCCTCGAGGATCTCAAGGCGCTCCGCGACACGCTGCGCATCCCCGTGACCGATGAGCAGCTCGAGTCCGGCAGCGTCTACGACGCCCCGCTCTACCTGCCGGATGACGACGCCCCGGTGATGAAGTATCTCAAGCAGCGCCGCGAGGAGCTCGGCGGGCCCATGCCCTCACGCAGCACCGAGCACAAGGCGCTCGAGCTGCCCGGCGACAAGGCCTACGAGGTCACCCGTCGCGGGTCGGGCAAGCAGGAGATCGCCACCACCATGGCACTGGTGCGTCTGCTCAAGGACCTCATGCGTGACAAGGAGACCGGCAAGCGCTGGGTCCCGATCGTCCCCGACGAGGCGCGCACCTTCGGCATGGACTCGCTGTTCCCGACGGCGAAGATCTACAACCCCGACGGGCAGAACTACCTCTCGGTCGATCGTGACCTGCTGCTGGCCTACAAGGAGTCCACCTCCGGCCAGATCAAGCACATGGGCATCAACGAGATCAGCTCCACGGCAGCCTTCACCGCCGCGGGCACCTCGTACGCCACGCACGACTTCCCGATGATCCCGCTGTACATCTTCTACTCGATGTTCGGGTTCCAGCGCACCGGCGACTTCTTCTGGGCCGCCGGGGACCAGATGGCCAAGGGCTTCGTCATCGGCGCGACGGCCGGCAAGACCACACTGGCCGGCGAGGGCCTCCAGCACATGGACGGCCACTCGCCGATCCTGGCCGCCACCAACCCCGGCGCGGTGATCTACGACCCGGCGTACGGGTACGAGCTCGGCCACATCATCCGCGACGGTCTGCAGCGCATGTACGGCGAGGACGACCGCCTGCAGGAGGTCTTCTACTACATCACCGTCTACAACGAGCCGATCGTCCAGCCCGCGGAGCCGGAGAATCTGGACGTCGAAGGCCTGCTCAAGGGCATGTACGTCGTCGAGGGCCTGCCCGAGGGCGACGGGCCCGAGGCACAGCTGCTGGCCTCCGGCGTCGGCGTGCCGTGGGCCCGCCACGCCCGCGAGCTGCTGGCCGAGGACTGGGGCGTACGCGCCAACGTCTGGTCGGTGACCTCCTGGACGGAGCTGCGCAAGGAGGCCCTGGAGGCGGAGAAGCACAACCTGCTCAGCCCCGAGGATCAGCGCACCCCGTGGATCTCGCAGCGCCTCGAGGGCGTCAGCGGCCCGTTCGTGGCGACCTCCGACTACGACTTCATGGTCCCGGACATGATCCGCGAATGGGTCCCGGGGCAGTACGGCGTGCTCGGGGCCGACGGATGGGGCTTCTCCGACACCCGCCCGGCGGCTCGCCGCCACCTGAAGATCGACGCGCACTCCATGGTCGTCAAGACCCTGCAGCTGCTGGCCCGCGAGGGCAAGATCGACGCCGCGGTGGTCCGCCAGGCCATCGACAAGTACGACCTGCTGAACGTCAACGCCGGCCAGTCCGGCTCGTTCGGCGGCGAGTCCTGATCACCGCCGGGTCATCCCTCGTGCGCGATGGATGACCCGGCGTCCGCTTCCCCTCACGGCGCCGCACCCCCGAGCGCCGCTCCCCGCATCCCCCCGTCCTGGAGGTCCTCGTGCTCGCGATCGTCTGCCCCGGTCAAGGGGCCCAGAAGCCCGGATTCCTGAGCCCGTGGCGTGAGCTGCCCGGCGTCGAGGCGATGCTCGCCTCACTGTCCGAGGCCGCCGGCGTGGACCTCCTGCGTCACGGCACCGAGTCCGACGCCGACACCATCCGCGACACGGCCATCGCTCAGCCGCTGCTGGTCGCGGCGGGCATCATCGCCGGCACCCAGCTCGGTCCCCAGGACGACGGCCCCGATCTGCCGCCGGCCGACGTCATCGCGGGCCACAGCGTCGGCGAGCTGACCGCCGCCGCCCTGGCCCACGTCCTCAGCGATGAGGATGCGATGCGTCTGGTGGCCGTCCGCTCCCAGGCGATGGCGAAGGCCGCCGCCGCGGAGCCCACGGGGATGGCCGCAGTCGTCGGCGGGGCCCGCGACGAGGTCCTGGCCGCGATCGAGCGCCACGGACTGCACGCCGCGAACATCAACTCCGCCGCGCAGGTGGTCGCCGCCGGCTCGACCGACGCTCTCGCCGCCCTGGCCGAGGATGCGCCGTCGCGGGCGCGGGTGATCCCGCTCCCGGTTGCCGGCGCGTTCCATACGCCGTACATGGCCGGAGCCCGCGATGAACTCGCCGGCTTCGTTCCCACGCTTTCCGTCGCGGACCCGTCCTCGCCGCTGATCTCCAACGCCGGCGGCGAATCGGTCTCCACCGGGTCCCGCTACCTCGAGCTGATCGTCACCCAGGTCGCCTCCCCCGTCGACTGGGAGGCGTGCATGGGCGCGCTGCGCGAGCGCGGCGTGACGGGGATGGTCGAGCTCTCGCCGGCCGGCACCCTGACAGGCCTGGCCAAGCGCGACCTCAAGGGCGTCGCGACGGTCAACCTCAACACGCCCGACGATCTCGAGGCCGCCCGCGACCTGGTGCACGAGCACGCCGGTGTCGCCGCGTCCGAAGGCCAGGAGCACTGACATGGCAGCGCGAGTCTCCCTCCAGCACCGCCCCGCCGTCCCGGGATCCCAGGTCCTCGCCTACGGTGCCGCCCGCGGCGATCTCGTCGTGCCCAACGATGACCTGGTCGGCCCGATCGACTCCTCGGACGAGTGGATCCGTCAGCGCACCGGGATCATCACCCGCACCCGAGCCAGCAAGGACGTCGGCGTCAAGGACCTGTCGCTGACCGCGGCGAAGGAGGCGATCGAGAGTTCCGGGATCGACCTCGAGACGCTGGATGCGATCATCGTCTCGACCATCTCCTTCCCGTATCCCACGCCGTCGCTGGCGACGCTGCTGGCGGGCGAGCTGGGCCGCCCCGATGTCATCGCCTACGACATCTCCGCGGCCTGCGCCGGGTTCGCGTACGGCATCGGCCAGGCCGACGCCCTGATCCGCACCGGAGCGGCACGCCACGTGCTGGTCATCGGCGCCGAGAAGCTCTCCGACTTCGTCTCCCCCACCGACCGTTCGATCTCCTTCCTGCTGGGCGACGGCGCCGGCGCGGCGATCGTCGGGCCCAGCGACGAGCCGAAGATCGGCCCCACCGTATGGGGCAGCGACGGAGACAGCTGGGACACGATCCGCATGACGGGCTCGATGATCGACTTCCGCGACGGCACGGGCGACTGGCCCACGCTCGAGCAGGACGGTCGAACCGTGTTCCGCTGGGCCGTGTGGCACACCGCCCAGAAGGTCCGCGAGATGCTCGACGCCTCCGGACTGAGTGTCGAGGACGTCGACGTGTTCGTCCCCCACCAGGCCAACATGCGCATCGTCGACGAGCTCGCCAAGCAGCTGCAGCTGCGCGAGGACGTCGTCATCGGCCGAGACATCGCAGAGACCGGGAACACCTCGGCCGCCTCGATCCCCCTGGCCACCCACCGCCTGATCCAGGAGGGAGCCGTCCGCAGCGGCGACGTCCTGGTCCAGTTCGGCTTCGGCGCGGGCCTGGCCTACGCCGGCCAGGTGCTCGTCCTCCCCTGACCGCTGCGGACACATCGCGCCGGGGTGCTTGTCACCCGCGTCACGCCCGTGCCACTATCACGCCTCGGCTGCCGGATCCCCGGCCGCGACGCGGGTAGTCTTTGACCGCCAACATTCCATAGACCTAAGGAGAACCCATGGCAAACACCGAGAACGAGATCCTCGAGGGCCTCGCCGAGATCGTCAACGAGGAGACGGGTGTCGCCACCGAGGACGTCAAGCTCGAGAAGTCCTTCACCGACGACCTCGACATCGACTCGATCTCGATGATGACCATCGTGGTCAACGCCGAGGAGAAGTTCGACGTGCGCATCCCCGACGAAGAGGTCAAGAACCTCGCCACCGTCGGCGACGCCGTCAAGTACATCGAGGGCGCGCAGTCCTGATCCCCGCTTGACGCCCGGGACGTTCCCGTCCCGGGCGTCGCCGCCTTCTCGCCCACCCGACCTGGAGGTCCGCATGTCCGCTTCCCGCTCCCGTGTCGCCGTCACCGGTCTCGGCACCGTCAACCCGCTCGGCGGTGACGTCGCCTCCACCTGGAACGCCGCGCTGGCCGGTACCTCCACCGCCCGTACGCTCGAGAACGACTGGAAGGAGCGCTACGGCCTGGCCGTGGACTTCGCCTGCCAGATCGCCATCGATCCGTTCGAGCACCTCGCCCGACCCGAGGCGAAGAAGCTGGACCCCTCGGGCCAGTACTCGATGATCGCGGCCCGCGAGGCCTGGGCCGATGCGGGAACGCCCGACGTCGATCCCACCCGGTTGGGCGTGGTCGTCGGCACCGGCATCGGCGGAGTCTGGACGATCCTGGACCAGTGGGACGTGGTGCGCGAGCGCGGCGCCCGCCGGGTCAACCCCTTCACCGTCCCGATGCTGATGGCGAACTCCTCCAGTGCGCACATCGAGATCGAGCTCGGGGCCCGCGCCGGCGCCCACACGCCGGTCTCGGCCTGCGCCTCCGGCGCCGAGGCGGTCGCCGGCGGGATGGACATGATCCGCTCGGGCCGCGCGGATGTCGTGGTCGTCGGCGGCACCGAGGCCTGCGTGCACCCCCTGCCGCTGGCCGGCTTCGCCAACATCCGCGCCCTCTCCCCCCGCGTCGACGATCCCGAGCACGCCTCCCGGCCCTACGACGTGGACCGTGACGGCTTCGTCCTCGGCGAGGGCGCAGCCATCCTCGTGCTCGAGAGCGAGGAGCACGCCGCCGCCCGCGGTGCCCGCGTGTACGCCTACGCCTCGGGACGCGGCATGGCCTCGGACGCGTACCACATCTCGGCCCCCTCGCTCGAGGGGCAGTCCCGCGCGGTGCGCGAGGCGGTCACCGACGGCGACGTCGCGCCGGCCGACGTGGTCCACGTCAACGCCCACGGCACCTCGACGCCGCTCGGCGACATCAGCGAGCTCAACGCCGTCTCCGATGCGCTGGACGGGGTCACCGATCAGCTGGTGGTCACCTCGACCAAGTCGATGACCGGCCACCTGCTCGGCGGCGCGGGCGCGCTGGAATCCGTCTTCTCGGTCCTCGCTTCCCACCACCGCGTCTCCCCGCCCACGATCAACATCGAGAACCTCGATCCCGAGGTCTCGCTGAATGTGGCTCAGAACGAGCCGGTGGACCTCCCCGGTGGTGACATCGCCGTGCTCAACAATGCCTTCGGCTTCGGCGGGCACGACGTCGCCGTGCTCTTCACCAGCGCCTGAGCGCCGGGTCGCGCAGCGACCACAGGATTCTCACCGCGACCACGCAGGATCTCGCCGCGACCACGCAGGATACAGAGAGCGCCGCATCTCCTGGCCAGATGCGGCGCTCTCGCGTCGGGCGCGGTGCCCGACCTGCCGGTGGCCCGACGAGGGCGAGGCGGGAATCAGCCCACGCGGTGCAGCCAGCGCATGGGCACGCCGTCGCCGGCGTGCCGGTAGATCTCGAGGTCCTCGTCCCAGGGCTCCCCGAGCGCGATGCCCAGCTCGCGGCGCAGCGCCGAGGGATCATCCCCCGCACGCTCCATGCATCCGCGCACGCGGTCCTCGGTGAGCACCGTGTTGCCGGCGTGGTCGGTCGCGGCGTGGTGGATGCCCAGCTCCGGGGTGCAGCTCCAGCGCGCGCCGTCCGTGGACGCGGTCGCCTCCTGCGTCACCTCGAAGCGCACCTCGTGCATGCCGCGCAGTGCGCTGACGAGCCGCGCGCCGGTGTCCTCGCGGCCCCGCCACGTCATCTCGGCGCGCACCAGGCCGCGGCCGACATGCTGCTCGTCCCAGTGGATGCGCGAGGGCATGCCGAGGACTCCGCTGGCGGCCCATTCGATATGCGGTGCGAGGGCTCGCGGAGCGGAGTGCACATACAGAACGCCCTGAGTCATCTCGTTCCTTCCGGTTTCCGATGCGTCTTCCCCAACGAATCGGTACCGTCCGGACGGAAATGAGATGCCAGACCGGGTCTGTGTCCTGGCCTTACTTTAGAGGGTCTCTCTGATCTGGCGCAATGCCTTCTTCTTGACGGACCTCTCGAGCCCGTCGATGTAGAGCTCGCCATCGAGGTGTGCGACCTCGTGCTGGATCAGCCGGGCGACGATTCCTTCTCCAGCCAGCTCGATGTCATTGCCGTCGACGTCCGTGCCCACACACCGTGCATAGGCGCTGCGGGTGCGCGGGAAGAACAGACCGGGAATCGACAGGCAGCCCTCGTCGTCGTCCTGGGTCTCCTCGGAGAGCTCGACGATGGCCGGATTGAGAATGTGCCCGACGCCGTGGTCCTCGAGATTCCAGGAGAACGCGCGCAGGCTTACCCCGATCTGATTGGCCGCCACGCCGGCGCGGCCCTCGTCGTCGACGGTGTCCATGAGGTCCCGGGCAAGGTTGCGGGTGGCGTCGGTGACCGTCCTGATCGGGTCGCACGGGGTGCGCAGAACCGGGTCCCCGACGATGCGGATGGGCCGGATGGTCATCGCTCGACCTGCCCCGTCGCCTCGGCGTCCTCGCCCGTGGCAGAGAGGGAGCTCTCCGCGGATCCGTGCGCGGTCTCCGCCTCCGGGGCGGCTCCGGCTCCGCCGAGCACCTCGTGGGTGACCTCGACGCCGGGGACGATGGTGCGCTCGACCGTGCATCCGGCGGCGACGGCGCGCCCGAAGACCTTCGTGATCTCAGCGGTCTCGGCCTCGGTGAGCTGCTCCACGGGGAGCTGCACCTGCTCGGCGATCGAGTGGTACCGGTTGTCGGAGTCCTCCGAGAGACCGTGCGCCCACAGCCGCATGTCGAAGTCCTCGCCCAGACGGCGGGAGAGGTTGACGTCACTGCTCATGCCGGCGCAGCCGATCAGGGCGAGCTTCAGGAGCTCGCCGGGGCTGATCTCACCCTCGCCCAGTCCGATCGGGATCTCGACGCCGCGCTGGTTGCGGCCGACGAGGGTGCGGTGGCCGGAGCGGTCGGCCCAGACGCTTCCCGGGCCGAAGTCCTCGGGGAGCTCGAAGCGATCATCGGGGACAGAGGACATCGTCCTGCTCCTTCACGAGAACCTGGTGAACGAAGAACAGCCCCGGAGTGACCCCGGGGCTGTTCTCCTCCTGTGGCTCCCGCAGTTGGACTTGAACCAACAACCCTTCGATTAACAGTCGAATGCTCTGCCGATTGAGCTATGCGGGATCGACCTGGAAGACTCTAGCAGGAGCAGCACCTGGGCGCACCTCCGAGCGGGCGTCCCGCCGGGCACTATGACGCATCTAACCACACCACCGTGGACCCGTGCCGGGGCGCGGCACGTCCTGGCTCCGGGTCGGCGCTCAACGGCCGTCGTACCGCGTGCACGCGTCACATCGCGCCAGGTCATGGGCTCGGCCCGTGGTAAGTTCGACGACGCCCTGCCCAGGGCGCACGGGCCAGTAGCTCAGCCGGTCAGAGCAGCGGACTCATAATCCGTCGGTCGCGGGTTCAAGCCCCGCCTGGCCTACCCCGACGCCGTCCGGCCGGTGCCGGTCGCAGAAGGACGTTCTCGTGGCCCGGCCGGATGAGCAGCGATGCTCGAGGGGACGAAGGAGACGATCGGTGAGTGCTGAGGACCCCCTGGCCCGCTACGTCCGGGAGCATGCCCAGCGAGCTCTGAGCGGGCTCGAGTCGATCGCGCGGGACGCCGACGTGGAGTCGGTCCACCACACGCGAACCTCCCTGCGCCGGTTGCGGGCGACGGTGCGCACCTTCGCCCGCTCCTTCCCGGAGCCCGGCGCCCTCGATGAGGATCTGCGGTTCGTCGCCCTGGCGCTCGGCCGGATCCGCGACGCCGATGTCCTCGCCGGCAGCCTGCTGCCCGAACTGGACGCGCTTCCTGAGGACCTGGTGCTCGGCCCGGCGCGCCGCGATCTCGCCGAGGCGCTCTCAGCGCGTCGGCGAGAAGGACTCGACGCACTGTCGGCGGCCTCCGAGGACCCGCGATGGGGACGTGCGACGGAACAGCTCACCGCCTGGTGCAGCGACCCGCCGGCCCTGACGGGACAGGACGTCACCAAGACCCTCAAGAAGTCCCGGCGTCGGGTCCGTCGCCGCATCCGCAGCTCCGAGGGGCACCCCGTCGCACTGCACTCGGCGCGCAAGGCCGCCAAGCGGTGGCGGTACGCAGCCGAACTGCTGGCCGACGCCGAGCCCGCGGCGGCCACGCACCTCGAGCAGGCCACCACGGCGCAGCAGGTGCTGGGAGACCTGCAGGACGCGGTCGTCGCGTGCGAGTTCCTGCGAGAGCACGCCGCGCAGGGTGCCCGCAGCGGCCACAACGCCTTCACCACCGGGCTGCTGTACGCCTCGGCGCGCGGACGGGTCGAGGATGCCACTGCCCGAGCGCTCGATCTCGTCTGAACGCGCCCGGACGCCGGTCCGCGGGGCGACGGCCGACCCGGTGCCGGTCCACCAGGAGCCGGTCCACCAGGAGCTGGGCCAGCCGTACCGCTCGACCGGGAGGAGGCGCGATGGTGGACGGCGACGGGTCTACCGGTCGTCGAGGTAGCGCAGCACGGCTTGGACACGGCGGCTGGTCTGTTCGTCGCCGGCCAGCTCGAGTTTGTCGAAGATAGCGCTGATCGCCTTCTCCACCGTGCTCAGCGAGACGAACATGCGCTCGGCGATTCCGCGGTTCGAGAGACCCTCCGCCATCGCCTCGAGCACCTCGATCTCCCGCGGCGTCAGGCGGCTGACCGCCTTCTGCTGCTCCGGCGCGCGCAGCAGGGCACGGACCACGGCCGGGTCGATCACGGTGCCTCCGTCGGCGACCCGGTGGACGGCGTCGAGGAAGCTGTCGATCTCGGTGACGCGGTCCTTGAGCAGGTACCCGATCCCGGGGGTCTCGGTGCCCAGCAGCTCGCTGGCGTACTCGCGCGCCACGTACTGGGAGAGCATCAGCACCCCGACGTCCGGGTGGTCGCGCTTGATCCGCACCGCGGCCAGAAGCCCTTCGTTGGTGTGGGTGGGCGGCATGCGCACGTCGACGATCGCCAGGCGCGGATGATGCGCGGCGACCGCGCTCAGCAGGGCGTCTCCGTCCCCCACGGAGGCGAGGACGTCGATGCCCTCGTCGACCAGCAGGCTGCGGACACCCTCACGAAGCAGCACCGCATCGTCGGCGAGGACCACGCTGAGCGGCGCGCGGGGACCCTCCCCGTCGGGCTGTTCGGGGGTCGACGGGATGTGGGGCTCAGTCACAGGGCATCTCCGCGGTGATGATGGTGGGGCCGCCGGGCGGGCTGTTCACGCTCACGCTACCGTCCAGCGCTGCGACCCGCCTGGCCAGGCCCTGCAGTCCGCCGCCTTCGGGATCGGCACCGCCGGTGCCGTCGTCGTGGACCGCCAGCCGCAGGACGCGCCGGTCGGGCTCGCCCTCAGTGGCCACGGTGATCCGGATGGTGCGGGCACCGGCATGCTTGACCACGTTGGTCACCGCTTCCCGCGCCACGAAGTAGGCGGCCGATTCGACCGCCGGAGGCAGCTCGGCCTCGATGCTGTGGTCCACGTGGACCGGCACCGGGCTGGTCGCGGCGACACCGTCCAGGGCGGCGGCCAGTCCGTGCTCGTCGAGTGTGGTCGGGTAGATCCGCCAGGCCACCTGGCGGACCTCCTCGATCAGAGCCTGGGACTGGCCGTGAGCCTGCTCCAGCAGCTGGGCGGAACGGTGGGGATCCGTGGCGCGCCGGGCCCGGGCCAGCGTCACCGACAGCGAGACCACGTTCTGCTGGACCCCGTCGTGCAGATCGCGCTCGATACGGCGGCGTTCGTCGTCGATCGCCACGACCACGCCGCGGCGCGTGGTCAGCAGGCGGCTGATGCGGGTCTCCAGCGCATCCTGGCGCGTGATCGCGGTCCAGCGGCCCAGGAGCTTCGCCTGCAACCAGACCGCGAACTCGGCGTAGAGGGCCGTGGCCAGCAGGCTGGAGGTCCCGAAGATCACCAGCACCGGCAGCGCAGGACGACTGATGGTCCACACGGCGAACTCGAGCACCACGGGACCGGCCGCCAGCAGCTGGGTGAAACTGCCCAGGACGACCGCGGCGACCAGCAGCAGCAGATCGCACATCACGTACCCGAGCACCGCCGACAACGGCCCGTGCAGCAGCGCTCGGCGTCCGCCGAGGAAGGCACCGTCCCCCGCCCCGACCTGCAGTTGGTAGAAGCGGCGCAGGCGGTACAGCTCCCAGCGGCGCACCCGACGGAAGGGGGCCCGCAGGCGCATCAACTGCAGCGGGGCTGCGAGCACGAGCAGCGGTCCGATCAGGAGTCCGAGCACGGTTCCCACGACGTGACGCACCGCGCGCCGCGCGAGCCGCGTGTACTCGCGCGGGAGCTGGTACCTCGAGAGGTCGGGCAGTCGCATGGGGGCAGCTCCGGGTGGCTGCGAGGGATCGCCTCGGCAGCATAGGGCGTGGAACGGGGCACGCCGGTCGGCGCGCTCGGGGAACGCTACCAACGCGGCGACATCGGCCTCAGGGGGCAGGCCCTAGACCGGCTTCCGGTTTTCCGGACAGAACGTGGCTCCACGGCGCGACGGCGCAGCGACCCCGTGGCTCCATGGCTCCGTGATGGCTCCACGGCTCACGGCGTTCACGGCTCCGTCCCTGCATGGCCCCGTACCCGGTGGCGTCAGCACCTCCGGATGACGCTCACTCGACGCTCTGGCGCAGTGCCCGGCGCTTCTCCTGCACCTGCGCGAGGCGGCCCAGGATCTCCTGGTATCGCTCCCCGTCCGACGGATCGGTGCGCTGGAGACGCTGCTTGAGCACGGAGTACTCCCGGGTGATCGACAGCTCGCTGAGACGAGCCAGCAGCGAGTTGGCCAGTCGCTGGAGCCCCTCCTCGTCGCGGGCGGGCAGGTCGAGATTCGCGATCTCCACGATCAGGGGACGCACGGTCTCCCCCGCGATCTCGAGGACCTGTTCGAGGTAGCGGGCGGGGTGGAGTGTCCCCTCCGTCGCATCCAGCAGTGTTCCGGCGGCCAGCATCACGTCCCACACGCTCTGCAGAGCCGGCACGTGGAAGGCGTCGTCCGGCAGGGCTGCCACCGTCTCGGTGTCCAGCAGGTGCGGGGTCTGCATCATCACCGCGAGGGACTGGGTCTCGACCTGTCCGACGGGGTCGCGGGGACCGACCGCGTCGGCGAGACGAGCGACGGGGACCGCGGGCTGCTCCCCCGCGCTCGCCGCCGGGGTACCGGGGCGTTCCGTGCTCAGCGGCTCGTCAGCATGCCTGCCGGTGCGGTCTTCGCTGCGGGAGGCGTCATGGACGGCCCGCAGCACGGTGCGCTCATCCATGCCCAGCCATCCCGACAGGCGTCGGGCATATTCGGGGCGCATCGCCCGGTCGCGGATGCGCGCGACCACGGGGGCGGCCATCCGCAGCGCACTGACCTGGCCCTCGACCGTGTCGAGGTCGACCTGGGAGATCGCCGAGCGGATGGCGAACTCGAACATGGGCTTGCGGGCCTCGATCAGGTCCACGACCGCCTGGTCCCCTCGAGCGATGCGCAGCTCGCACGGGTCCATGCCCTCGGGCTCGACGGCGACGTAGGTCTGGGCGACGAACTTCTGGTCCTCCTCGAAGGCGCGCAGCGCGGCCTTCTGTCCGGCGGCGTCGCCGTCGAAGGTGAAGACGACCTCCCCGGAGAGCCCACGGCCGTCGGCGTTCAGCTGCAGCCCCGAGGACGGGTTCGAATCCCCCATCACGCGCCGGACGATCTTGACGTGGTCTGCGCCGAACGCGGTGCCGCAGGAGGCCACGGCAGTGGTGACGCCGGCCAGGTGCGCGGCCATCACATCGGTGTACCCCTCGACCACCACTACGCGGCGCTGTCTCGAGATCTCCTTGCGCGCCAGGTCCAGGCCGTAGAGCACGTTGGATTTGTGGTAGATCGGGCTCTCGGGCGTATTGAGGTACTTCGGGCCCTTGTCCGATTCCAGCAGCCGGCGCGCCCCGAAGCCGATGGTGTTGCCGGTGATGTCGCGGATCGGCCACACCAGCCGCCCGCGGAACCTGTCGTAGACGCCCCGCTGACCCTGGGAGACGAGCCCGCTGGCCACCAGCTCCTGCTCGGTGAAGCCGCGACCGCGCAGGACGGAGGTCAGGGAGTCCCAGCCCTCCGGGGCGAAGCCGACGCCGAAGCGTTCGGCGGCCTCCCGGTCGAAGCCGCGTTCGGTCAGGAACCGGCGGCCCACCTCGGCGGCCGGACCGGCCAGCTGCTCGCAGTAGTACTCCTCGGCGATGGCGTGAGCATCCAGCAGGCGGCGACGGGTCCCGAAGTCGGGACGGTCGCCGCGCCCGCCGCCCGAGCTCGACTCCTCGTAGCGCAGCTGGATCCCGTAGCGGCCCGCCAGGAGCTCGACGGCCTCGACGAAGCTGAGGTGATTGATCTTCTGGACGAAGGAGATGACATCGCCGCCCTCGCCGCACCCGAAGCAGTGCCATTGGCCCAGCTGCGGCCGGATGTTGAACGACGGAGTCTTCTCGTCGTGGAAGGGGCACAGGCCCTTCATCGAGCCGATTCCGGCGGTGCGCAGGGTGACGTGCTCGGCGACGACCTCGTCCAGGCGCGAGCGTTCGCGCACCAGGTTGATGTCGTCGCGATTGATCAGTCCCTGGGCCACCCGATCACAGCTCCGATCCGAGCCCGGGCAGCGGGGTGTCCGCTGCGGTGACATGCGTGAGCTCCCGGTCGAACAGCACCTCGTGCAGGCGCCGGGCCGTGACGTCCGTGTAGGAGGCGATCTGATCGACGACCACGCGTCGACGGGAGTCGTCGTCGCCGGCAGCCTCCCACAGCTCGGCGAACAGCGGGCTGAGATACACCGTGCCGGTGTTCCACAGCCGCGAGTACAGGTCGCGGATGATCTCCTCCTGCGCCTCGTAGACCGGCTGCTGGGTGGCCGAGGACATCACGTAGGCAGCGGCCAGCCCCTTGAGCACGGCGATCTCGAGGTGCGTCTGCTCGGGCACCACGGCTTCCCCGCTGTAGCGGGCGATGGGCTCCTCGCCGTGGGCGGTGCGGGTGGCGGTGACCACCGAGCGGGTGAAACGCCCGATGAGCTGGCTGGTCATGTTCTTCAGGGCGGCCGCCGAGCGCATCGTGCCCGTGAACGACGGCGTCCAGTACGGCTCGGCCTCGAGGCGCTGCAGGGCGGCGTCGAGCGCGTCGATGGATTCATCGGGCATGTACCAGTCCTGGACCACGTACAGGGCCGCGGAGCGCTCCATCGGCTCCTGCAGCTTCGCGAGGTCGAGGGTGAGTCCGGTGACGGCGTCCTCGATGTCGTGGACGCAATAAGCGATGTCGTCGGCCAGATCCATGACCTGCGCCTCGAAGCACTTGCGGCCCGGGACGGCGCCCCGGCGGGCCCATTCGTAGACGTCGAGGTCGTCGGCGTACGCGCCGAACTTGGGCGAGTCCGGGTCCGGTCCCTGTCCGCGGGCCCACGGGTACTTGATCGCGGCGTCCACGCTCGCCCGGGTGAGGTTGAGCCCGTAGGGGCGCTCCTCCCCGATGACTTTCGGCTCCAGGCGGGTCAGCAGGCGCAGGGTCTGGGCGTTGCCCTCGAAACCTCCGAAATCGGCGGCGAGGTCGGCCAGCACCTTCTCGCCGTTGTGGCCGAAGGGGGGATGGCCGAGGTCGTGGGAGAGGCAGGCGGCGTCGACCACGTCGGGGTCGCAGCCCAGCTCGAGACCGATGTCCCGGCCCACCTGCGCGACCTCGAGGGAATGCGTCAGGCGCGTGCGCACGAAGTCGTTGGCGCCGGCGCCGAGGACCTGCGTCTTCGCCCCGAGCCGCCGCAGCGCCGAGGAGTGCAGCACCCGGGCGCGGTCACGCTGGAACGGCGTGCGCGCCTGGGACTTGGCGGATTCGTTCACCCAGCGTTCGAGGTCGGCCTCGGTGTATCCCGCGGGCGTGGTCATCCCCTCAGCCCCCCGAGGTGTCGAGCTCGGCCTCGTGCAGCCGCTCGGCGTGGTCGGTGGTCATCGCGCGGGACTCCATCCACCCCTGGGGCACGACGGCGCGCTTGGGGCTGCCGGCCCGGCCGCGCGGGCCTTCCACGGCCTCTCCGGGGTAGGGGGAGTCCAGATCGAGCTCGGCGAGCTTCGCGTCGAGGTCGGCCAGCGACTCCATGGTGGCCAGGCGGTGGCGCATCTCGCCGCCGACGGGGTACCCCTTGAAGTACCAGGCCACGTGCTTGCGCAGGTCGCGCAGGGCGCGGCCTTCGTCCTCGAAGAACTCGACCAGCAGTTCCGCGTGCCGGCGCAGGATCCTCGCGATGTCCCCCATCGAGGGGCGGATGCGGTCCGGTCGGCCGGCGAAGGCCGCGGCGAGGTCGGCGAACAGCCAGGGCCGTCCCTGGCAGCCGCGGCCGACGACGACGCCGTCGCAGCCGGTCTGCTCCATCATCGTCAGTGCGTCCTCGGCGGACCAGATGTCGCCGTTGCCGAGCACCGGGATGCCGGTCACCAGCTCCTTGAGATCGGAGATCGCGTCCCAGCGGGCGGTCCCGGAGTAATGCTGGACGACGGTGCGGCCGTGCAGGGCGATCGCGGCCGCCCCGACCTCCTGGGCGATGAGCCCGGCGTCGCGGTACGTGACGTGCTCGTCGTCGATGCCGATGCGGGTCTTCACGGTCACGGGCACGTCGGGCCCGGCGGCCTCGACGGCGCCGCGGACGATCTGGGTGAACAGCTCCGTCTTCCACGGCAGCACGCCTCCCCCGCCGCGCCGGGTCACCTTGGGCACCGGGCAGCCGAAGTTGAGGTCGATGTGGTCGACGAGGTCGCGCTCGCGCAGCATCTCGACCGCCCGGCGGACCGTGGCGGGGTCCACGCCGTACAGCTGCACCGAGCGCGGCGTCTCCCGCTCGCCCATGGTCACCAGGCGCCACGACTCCGGGTGATCCTCCACCAGGGCGCGGGTGGTGACCATCTCCGAGACGTACAGTCCCCCGTCGTGCTCGCTGTGCAGGGCCCCGAACTCGCGGCACAGCAGGCGGAAGGCCATGTTGGTGATCCCGGCCATCGGCGCGAGCACCACCGGGGTGTCGATCGTGTGCGGTCCGATCGTCAGGGCGCGACGGGTCGGGCCATCGGCAGGCACGGTCGATGGCGTCGCAGCGGGCACGGTCACGGCATGCCCGCTCCCGGAATGCAAAGCGTCGAGGGTGGTCATCGGACTGATTGTCCCACCTGGCCGTGCCGGCGGGGAGGGCGGATGGGGGTGATGTGCATCGAACCGGGCTGGGGAGGGTCCGGGATGCGGGGGCGGCGAGGACAGTGGCGGAGGCCGACGGCAGGGGCCGCAGAGCTCCGGTTTCTGCTCTCAGCAGAGGACGCGGCGCCGAGGAGGAGTCCGGCGTAGCCTCGGGCCATGGACGGGCATCTGGAACCTCTGCTGCGCGAGCTGGTCGGCGCCGCGCTCCGCGAGGAGCGCACGCGTCAGGGCCGCACGCTCGCGCAGGTGGCCGATGCCGCCGGCATCAGCATGCAGCACCTGTCCGACGTGGAGCGGGGGCGCAAGGACCCCTCCTCCGAGATGCTCGCCGCGATCACCGGCGCCCTTGCCCTCACGGTTCCCGATCTGCTGCTGCGGGTGGCCGACGGCGCCGCGGTCACGGGCCTCGCCGCGGCGGAGCCGGTGCGGCTCGAGCTCTCCTCGCTCTCCGGTCCGGGGCGCCGGCAGATCCGGTTCGACGGCGACGGCCGGGCCGCCGGCGCCGGCCTCACCCTGCTGTCGGCCGCCTGATCAGCACCTCGTCGGCCAGTCCGTAGGCGACGGTCGCCTCCGCGTCGAGCACCTGCTCTCGTTCCAGATCCCGGCGCACCTGGTCCAGGGAGCGCCCGGAATGCTCGGCGATCAGCGCTTCGAGCGCGCGGCGTATCCGTTCGACCTCCTCGGTCGCCAGGATCAGGTCCGGCACGGCGCCGCGCCCCTGCGCCTCCAGCGGGTGCAGCACGACCCGCGTGTGCGGTAGCACCCAGCGCAGCCCCGGCGTCCCGGCGGCCAGCAGCACCACCGGCGCCGCGACCACCTGGCCGACGCAGGTCACCGCCACCCGGCTGCGCACGTAGGTCAGGGTGTCGTAGATGGCCAGCACCGCCTGCGCCTCACCGCCGCTGGAGTTGAGATAGAGGTGGATCGGTGCGTCGGCCGAGTCGTTCTCCAGATGGAGAATCTGGGCGATGACCGTGTTGGCGACGCCGTCGTCGATGGGGGTGCCCACGTAGATGATCCGGTCCGAGAGCAGGCGCGAGTACACATCGGCGCTGCGCTCGACGCCGGCACCGGTGCGCTCGACGACGCTGGGGATGGTGTAGCTGCTCATCGCGCGCCTCCTTGGGCCGGACCCTGATACGTGGAGGGGACGGCGCTGGTCAGGCCGAGCGACGGGGCGGTGCGGGCCGGGACCCCCAGCGGCAGCACGTCCTCGAGGGAGGTGACGATGCGGTCGCAGAACCCGTAGTCGACGGCGCCGGCGGCATCCCACATGCGGTCCCGCTCGGAGTCCGCCGCGATGGTCTCCTCGCTCTGTCCGGTGCGCTCCGCCGTGATGGCGATCAGCAGATCGCGGCCGCGCCGCAGATCCTCGGCCTGCAGTTCGATGTCCGCCGCGCTGCCGGCGAACCCGGCGGACCCCTGGTGCATGAGCACCCTGCCGTGGGGCAGGATCAGCCGTTTGCCCGGGGTGCCGTGGGTCAGGAGGTACTGCCCGGCGCTGTAGGCCATCCCCAGGGCGACGGTGCGCACGTCGCACGGGACGAGGTCGATGAGGTCGCCGATGGCGAGCATCGCGGGGACCAGTCCGCCCGGGGAGTTGATGAGCAGGGTGATGTCGCGCTGCGGCTCCTCGGCGGCCAGCAGCAGCAGCTGTGCGCTGAGCCGGGCGCCGTTGTCCTGATCCAGCTCACGGTCCAGCAGCAGGATCCGGTGGTGGAGGAGGCGGGTCGCGGTGAGGTCGCCCAGCCCCTGGGGCGGGGCCGGATCGGGGGTGGTCTCGAGTCGTGGAGGGGCTGCGATGGGTGTCATGGGACCAGCCTGATCCCGCCGGCGGCGGCACGAGGATGGATCCGTCGTGCGCTGATCAGCGCACAGCGGAGGGTCCGCGCCACCGGGACAGCGGTGGCTCGGTTCCGGGGCCGGGCCCCGGGTCGGGTCGGCCGCTGACGAGACAGCGTCGGGCAGCGTCGGCCTCAGCCGCCGACGAGGCGGCGCCGGGCGTCGGCGTCCACCAGCACGGTCACGTTATCGCTGATCTGCTCGGCGGTGCCGACGCCGGCCGGCAGCGCCCGCACGGCCGGATCGGTGATCGTCTCCCCGAGCAGTTCGGGGATGCCGCGCACCCCGATATGCGGGCGCTCGAAGAACGCCTCGGTCGCCGGCTGCAGCGTCGGCAGCCCGATCTCGCCCTGGGCCGCTGCGAGCAGTTCGACGGCGTCGGCCAGGGCGCCCTGGCGTGTGCGCCAGTCCCGCGCCCTCAGCACCTCGTGCACGGCGATGCGGAGCGCTCCTCCGCCCGGGAGCCCCGCGGCCGAGCGGGCGAGCCACTTCCCGTACGGCGGCCAGCGCCGGTGGAGCAGATGCGCGAGGTGGAGCATGGTGCGCACGTGGCGAGCGGCGATCACCGACGACCCGTCCTCGTCGCCCCGCAGGCCCGCGCGGCCGACGTCGGGGAACTCCTGGCCCAGACGCGACCAGTCGGCGGCCATGGCGTAGATCCAGAGATCGCGCGGATACCAGGCCAGGATCTCGCGGATCCGGGAGATGGCGCCGGTGCCGTCGTGGAAGACGGGCCCGGCGGTGACCTCGAGGACGCACTGCCCGGTCAGCGAGAGCCAGTCGAGGACGGTGAGTCCTCGCGCCGGGTCGAGACCGAGCCGGGAGCGCGCGAAGTCGGCGGCCGAGGCCACCTCGACCCGGTGACGGACCTGCGGGTCCCAGGTCGTCGCGAAACGGGTCGGAAGTCCGCGCCAGGTCCTGGGCAGCTCGCGCTCGAGCAGGGCGTCGATCGGATCGGCCCGGTCGCCCTCGACCAGCAGTGTCAGGCGAAGACCCCAGTCGTGGTCGCGGGACTGGGCATCATCGAAGCCCAGCACGTCGGAGCCCGAGCCGAGGCGGGCGGCGGCGTACCCCAGCTGAGGAGCATGACGGGTCAGAAGCGGTTGGACGAGATCCTCGAAGTACGCCTGCGAGAGCTCCGCACCGCCGCCGGCTGTCATGGGTCGCGGGGAACGCCGGGCGCCCTCAGGCGCCGATCAGCCGCGCGGCGAGGTAGGACTCCACCTGATCCAGCGCCACGCGCTCCTGGGACATGGAATCCCGCTCGCGGATCGTGACGGCCTGGTCGGTGGCGGTCTCGAAGTCGACGGTGAGGCAGAACGGGGTGCCGATCTCGTCCTGGCGACGGTACCGGCGACCGATCGCCTGCGTGACGTCCATCTCGACGTTCCAGTGCTTCCGCAGCTGGTCGGCGAGCTGGGTGGCACGCGGGACGAGGTCCTCGCTCTTGGACAGGGGCAGCACGGCGGCCTTGATCGGAGCCAGGCGCGGGTCGAGCTTGAGCACGGTGCGCTTGTCGACACCGCCCTTGGAGTTCGGGGCCTCGTCCTCGGCGTAGGCGTCGGCGAGGAAGGCCATCATCGAGCGGGTCAGACCGAAGGACGGCTCGATGACGTAGGGCGTGTAGCGCTCGTTCGACGCCTGGTCGAAGTACTGCAGCTTGGTGCCCGAGCCCTCGGTGTGGCTGGCGAGGTCGAAATCGGTGCGGTTGGCGATGCCCATGAGCTCGCCCCATTCGCTGCCGGAGAAGCCGAAGCGGTACTCGATGTCGATCGTGCCCGCGCTGTAATGGGCCCGCTCGTCCTCGGGGACGTCGAATCGGCGCAGGTTGTCCTCGGAGATCCCGAGGTCGGTGAACCAGTTCCAGCAGTCCTCGACCCAGGTCTCGAAGTGCTCGTCGGCCTCCGCGGGCGGCGTGAAGAACTCGATCTCCATCTGCTCGAACTCGCGGGTGCGGAAGATGAAGTTGCCGGGGGTGATCTCGTTGCGGAATGCCTTGCCGACCTGCCCGATCCCGAAGGGCGGCTTCTGGCGGGTGGCGCCCACGACGTTGAGGAAGTTCACGAAGATGCCCTGGGCCGTCTCCGGCCGCAGGAAGTGCAGCCCGGCCTCGCTCTGGACGGGGCCGAGGTAGGTCTTGACCAGCCCGGAGAACTGCTGGGGCTCGGTGAACTCCCCGCGGGTGCCGCAGTTGGGGCAGGGCACCTCGGCGAGGCCGCCCTCGGGCGCCCGCCCCTTCTTCGCCACGAAGGCCTCGAGCAGATGGTCCTCGCGGAACCGGTTGTGGCAGCTCTTGCACTCCACCAGCGGATCGGTGAACGTCTTGACGTGACCGGAGGCCTCCCACACGCGCTTGGGCAGGATGATCGAGGAGTCCAGGCCCACCATGTCCGCCCGCGACTGGACGAACGTGCGCCACCACTGGCGCTTGATGTTCTCCTTGATCTCCACGCCGAGCGGACCGTAGTCCCACGCGGAGCGGGTACCGCCGTAGATCTCTCCCGCCGGGAACACGAAGCCGCGCTTCTTCGCGAGTGCGATGACGTTGTCCAGCGTGCTGGCGGGGGCCTTGGCCACGGGGAGACTCCTGGTGACGGGTGAGATGGTCCGCCCCAGGATAGCCAGGTCGCGGCGTGGCCGCGCGCGGGAGGCCCTGGGGCGGCCTCAGCCGACCTGCACCGGGCCCGGTCCAGCTGTGATCGTGGGCACGAACGGGGCCGCAGGGCGTGGCGCGACTTGCCTCCCGCCCCACCGCTGGTGAGAATGATTGTCATGTTGCACAGCTCCGCCCTGCGTCCGTCCCGCCGCTCCGTCCTCGCCCTCGCCGGCCTCGGTGCGGGCGCCGGGGCTCTCGCGGCCTGCGGGGCCGGCGGCGAAGGGTCCACGGCGCCGGTGGTGGTGGCCGGGTGCTACCCCATGGAGTACCTCCTCGACCGGATCGGCGGCGAAGAGATCGACATCGTCCAGCTGGCCAAGCCCGGGGCCGATGCACACGGCATCGAGCTCTCCCCCAAGCAGGTCATCGAGATCCAGGAGGCGGCCCTCGTCGTCCAGATCCCCGGGCTGCAGACCGCACTGGACGATGCGATCAGCTCCCATGGCGACGAGAACGTGCTGGACGTCTCCACGGTCGTCTCGATGCTCTCGGCCGACGAGGGCCACGAGCATGAGCACGAGCATGAGGGGAGCGAGCACGACGAGGCAGCGGGCTCGGGCTCGAGCGACGAGGGCGGCGCCGAGGCGGGCGGTGACGGCCATGACCACGGCATCGCCGGGGACGACCCCCACCTCTGGCACGACCCCGCACGGATGGCGGACATCGCGGACGCCCTCGCCCAGCGTCTCGGGCAGATCGTTCCGGAGGCCGCCGAGACGTTCACCGCCAACGCCGAGACGGTCCGCACCGAGCTCGAGGATCTCGATGCGGAGCTCGCGGAGAGCTTCGGTGCCGCCGACGGCGAACGCACCTTCGTGACCAGCCACACGGCCTTCTCCTATCTCGCCGATCGCTACGATCTCACCCAGGTGGGGATCACGGGTATCGATCCGGAGACCGAGCCCTCGCCGCAGCGGCTGCTGGAGCTCGAGGGGGTCATCGCCGAAGCCGGCGTGACCACGATCTTCTTCGAGACCACGGCGAGCCCGAAGGTCGCTCAGACCCTTGCCGACAACGTCGGCGTCGAGGCGGAGGAGCTCGACAACCTCGCCACGCAGCTCTCCGAGGACGCCGACTATCCTCAGGTCATGCGCGAGAACAGCCGCAAGCTCGTCGAGAGCTGGTCATGACGGCCGCCACGGACTCGCCGGCACCCGCCGGCGCTCTGGACCCGGTGGTCGAGGTCCAGGGCGCGCGGGTCGCTCTCGGCGGCAACCGCGTCCTCCACGACGTCGACCTCCGCCTCGACCGGGGTGAGCTGGTCGCGCTGCTGGGTGCCAACGGCTCCGGGAAGTCGACGCTGCTGCGCGCCGTGCTCGGGGTGCTGCCGCTGGAAGCCGGCACCGTGCGCCTGTTCGGGCAGTCCGTGCGCAAGCGGGCCTCGCATGATCGTCTCGGGTACGTCCCGCAGGACAATCCGGCGGCCGGCTCCATCCCGGCCACGGCGCGCGAGACCGTCGCCACGGGCCTGCTCGGATCGCGCTCGTGGTTCCTCCGTCGCCGCGATCCGCGCATCGAGCGGGCGCTGGAGGCGGTCGGTCTGGTCGACCTCGTCGACCGGCCGATCACCCGCATGTCCGGCGGTCAGCGGCGCCGCGTGATGATCGCCCGCGCCCTGGTGCGCGACCCCGAGGTGCTGGTCCTGGACGAGCCCTTCGCCGGCATCGACGTCGGTACGCAGGATCTGATCGCGGGCCTGTTCCGGGAGCTCTCCGCCCGCGGCACCAGCATCCTGGTGGTCCTGCACGAGACCGGTGCCCTGGAGGACCAGCTGACCCGCGCCGTCGTGCTCGACCACGGGCGCGTGGTCCATGACGGGCCCGAGGCGCAGCGCCCCGAGCTGGACCCCGGTCACGACCACACCGGCCCGATCGACCGGATCGACGAGTGCCTCGGACAGGAGATCCACCCCGCATGATCTCTCCGCTCGACATCCTTACCTACGACGTGCTGCGGTACCCGCTGATCATCGCGGTGCTGATCGGTCTGACCGCCCCGGTGGTGGGTACCTTCCTGGTCCAGAAGCGTCTGTCGCTGCTGGGCGATGGCCTGGGCCATGTGGCTCTGACCGGTGTCGCCGTCGGCTGGCTGGTCGGCGCGTGGGTCGCCGCCACCCCCGCCGATCTGCTGGCGATCCCCGGCGCGCTCGCCGCCTCCGTGATCGGGGCGCTGGCCATCGAGTACGTGCGGGAGTTCGGCCACACCAGTCGCGACGTCGCCCTGGCGATCCTGTTCTACGGGGGCATCGCCGGCGGCGTGGTGATCATCCAGCTCGCCGGTGGTACCTCACAGAACCTCATGGGCTACCTGTTCGGGTCCCTGTCGACCGTGACCCTGCCCGACGTCACCATCGCCGTGGCGCTGGCCGTGGTGGTCCTGGCCATCGGGCTGGGCCTGAACGGCCTGCTCTCCGCGGTCACCAGCGACGAGGAGTTCGCCCGCGCATCCGGTCTGCCGGTGCGGCTGGTGAACATTCTGGTCGCGGTCATGGCCGCTCTCACCGTGACGCTGTCGATGCGCATCGTGGGCGCCCTGATGGTCTCGGCACTGATGATCGTGCCCGTCGCGGCGGCACAGAACCTGGTGGTGGGCTTCGCCCGCACCATGCGCACCGCCATGGTGATCGCCGTCGCGTGCGCTCTGGGCGGCCTGCTGATCACCGTGAACGTGGATCTCCCGCCGGGCGGGGTGATCGTGCTGCTGACCATCGCGGTCTACGCGGTCGGCCTCGTCATCGCCGCGGCCCGCGGTACCGCCCGCTCACGGCGGAATCGCGACCTCACCGCCGCGCCGCCGGAGCCCGAGGCGATGGACGCAGCGCGCGGATGAGTCCGTCCGATCACGTCGGGATGGAGGTCCCGAACCGGATCAGGGACAATGGAGGGATGCAACGGAACACCCGCCAGCGTGCCGCGATCCTCGAGACGCTCTCGCGACAGGATGACTTCCGCAGCGCCCAGCAGATCCACGAGCAGATGAAGGCCGACGGGGAGACCGTCGGCCTGGCGACCGTGTACCGCAATCTGCAGGCGCTGAGCAAGGCCGGCAGCCTCGACGTGCTCGTCGCCGATGACGGCGAGGCGCTGTACCGCCAGTGCGCCGACAGCGGCCACCATCACCATCTGGTGTGCCGCGAATGCGGGCGCACCGTCGAGTTCCTCGCTCCCGAGCTCGAGGCCGCCATGACCTCGATCGCCGGCAGGAACGGCTTCACCGACCTCGACCACACGCTGGAGGTCTTCGGGCTGTGCACCGAGCACGCTCCCGCGGGCCGGGCCGTCTCCGGATGAGGGCGACCTGATGATGGCGCAGTCCCCATGACGCAGCGGGCCCGATGACCCCGATGACGGAGCCCAGCAGATGATGGAGTGGATCGGATCGCTGCCGCTGCTGCCGGCGATCGCTCTGCTCTATCTGGTGATCCTTCTGCGCGCCGGCGGCACCTATGCCCTCGGCCGCGGTGCGAACCGGCTCGCGGACCGCGGTCGCGTCGCTGATCTGCTGCGCCGTCCGCGCGTGGTCCGCGCCATCGGCATCGTCAACCGCCGCGGCGCACCCGTCGTGGCGATCAGCTTCCTGACCGTCGGCTTCCAGACGGCCGCCAACGCCGCCGCCGGGCTCACCGGGATGCCGCTGCGTCGCTACCTGCCCGCACTGGCCATCGGCGGGCTCGCATGGGCGGTGGTCTACGCGACCGTCGGCCTCACCGCGCTGTTCCTGTGGGTCGAGCTGTTCCTGCGCAGCCCCGGGGTCGCCGCCGTGGTGCTGCTCGCGCTCGCGGCCGGCGTCCTCGTCCTGGTACGTCGCGCGCGCGGGCGCCGGGCAGCCGATCCCGCAGAGGTGGGCGCAGACCCCGACGAGGCCGCGGTCGATACGGGCGAGGGCTCCGACGGGATGCGCTGAGGGGACCGATGGGATGCGCTGAGCAGCGGGCGAAGTCAGGACCGAGCCGGCGCGGATCCCGTCGACGTGCCATCGCCCGCCGGGGGCTCGTCGGCCGCGAGCGCATCGATCGCTCCCCCGTAACGGCGGTCGCGCCTCGCGTACTCCGTGATCGCCCGCCACAGGACCCGGCGGTCGACGTCGGGCCACAGCTCCGGGACGAACACGAGTTCCGCGTAGGCCGACTGCCACAGCAGGAAGTTCGAGGTGCGCTGCTCCCCGCTGGTGCGCAGGAACAGGTCCACGTCCGGCATCCCGGGATCGATCAGATGCTTGGTGAGGGTCTTCTCGGTGATCCCGCGCCCACTGAGCCGGCCGGCGCGTGCCTCCTCGGCGACGGCGCGCACGGCATCGACGATCTCGGCGCGGCCCCCGTAGTTCACGCACATGTACAGCGTCATCCGGGTGTTCTCGCGCGTGAGCTGCTCGGCCTCCTGGAGTTCCCGGATCACGCTGCCCCACAGCCGCTGCGCGCGGCCGATCCACACGATCCGCACGCCCCAGGAATTCAAGGTGTCCCGCTGGCGGCGCAGCACCGAGCGCGAGAAGCCCATCAGGAAGCGGACCTCGTCGGGGGACCGCTTCCAGTTCTCCGTGGAGAAGGCATAGGCGGACAGATGCGTGACGCCGATCTGGAGAGCGCCGGCGACGACGTCCAGCAGTGCGGCCTCGCCGGCCTCGTGACCGGCGGTGCGCGGCAGTCCGCGCTGGTTGGCCCAGCGGCCGTTGCCATCCATCACCACTGCGACATGGGCGGGGATGGTGGGCGCGGGCAGATCGGGGGGCTGCGCGCCGCTGGGGTGCTCGAACGGCTGCTCGCCTCCGCGCTCGGATGCGCCGGGCATAAGGTCTCCTCCAGGGTCTCTCGCGCGGACGCGCTCAGCGCTCGACGTAGCTCAGGGAGCGCACCGAACGCTCCAGGTGCCAGGTCACGGTGTCGCTGATCAGGCGACCGGCCTCGTGGGCCACCGTGTCCTCGGCCGGGACGACATTCTCCCAGTCCCCCGCCAGCAGGAAGATCATGTGCTCGATCGCCGGCTGCCGCACCGCGATCGCCCCGGGACGGCGGCACCCGGTGCAGACCAGCCCGCCCGCGCGGACGTCCAGGGCGTGATGCGGGCCGGGAGCGCCGCAGGAGGCGCACATCCGCAGCTCGGGGGCCCACCCGGAGACGGCGAGGGTGCGCAGGAGGAAGGAGTCCAGCACCAGGGGCGGCGCGACCCGGCCCTCCCCCATCGCGCGCAGCGCGCCGACCAGCATCAGGAAACCGCGCTGGCTGGGATCGACGACCTCGTCGGTGAGCCGGTCGGTGGTCTCGAGCATGGCGCTGGCCGCGGTGAAGCGGCCGTAGTCCGCGCTGATCGCCACGGCGAACGGTTCGATGGTCACGACCTGGGTGACGGTGTGCAGATTCTTGCCCGCGTGCAGCTGGAGGTCGACGAGGCTGAACGGCTCCAGGCGGGCACCGAAGCGGCTGCCGGTGCGGCGCACGCCCTTGGCGACCGCACGCACCTTGCCGTGGCGCCTGGTCAGCAGCGTGATGATGCGATCGGCCTCGCCCAAGGGGTGGGTGCGCAGGACGATCGCATCGTCTCGATAGAGCTTCTGCTGCATGGTGCCTCGAGCCTACGACCAGGGGCTCACGGACGGGCGCACCTGCGAGCGGTGTCGGCCAGGAGGTCCATCACGTCGGTGCTCAGGGCGACCCGCGCGATCGGTGGTCCCGGGCCATGGTGGGCGCCGAGGGCCCCGGCCCGCCGCACCGAATGGTCGGGACGTGTCGCCGTCAGGGCCCGACGACGGCATGATGGCCGCACGCGATGGGCGCCCGTCCGGGCAGCCGGAGACGAGACGAGGAGGGATTCGCCGTGGGCATCCTCGGAATGCTGCGCCGTGACCATAGGACCACCAGCACGGCACGTCAGGCGCTGAAGGAGGCCCGCAGAGGTCCTCGCGCCGAGAGCGAGTCGGCCGCCGCGGACGCGAGCGGTGGAGCGCTCCAGCGCCTGGTCGAGACGTTCCGCGACATCGGACTGGACGGCAAGCTCAGCTATTCCTCGGCGCAGGACATCGCCCGGTGGGCGCAGCGCGGCCGGGGGCGGAAGCGCCCGGAGGTCGCGATCCGCCGCATCGTGCGCCGCCATCGCCGCGGCGTGACAGTGGCGGGGTTCCTCACCGGTCTCGGCGGCATCTTCACGCTCCCCATCCTGCTGCCGACCAACGTGGTCGAGTTCTACGTCCAGTCCACCCGCATGGTCGGCGCCATCGCCGTGGTGCGCGGGTACGACGTCGACGACGAGGACGTCCGGGTCCGCGTCCTGGCAGCGCTGATGGGCGAGGAATCCGGGGACGTGCTCAAGAACGTCGGGCTCGGTCCGGTCGCCGGAGTCGCCACGCGCACCGTCGCCAAGCGCCTGCCGACCAGTCCTCAGTCCGCCGTCGCCGGCGCCATCGGCGGGCGGATCCTGCGCAAGTTCGGCCTGCGCTCGGTGCGTCTGTTCGGCAAGGCGATCCCCGGCCTCGGCGGCGTGCTGGGGGCCATCGGGGACCGTGCTCAGCTGGCACGGATCGCGAAGGCGGCCAGGGAGAGCTTCCCGCCGGCCGCATGATGCGGGTCTTCGTCTCGATCCGGCCCTCACCGGATGCCCTGGACCATCTCGCCTCCGCACTGGACGAGGTGCGGTCGCGGACGGGACTCTCCTTGCGCTGGGGCGACGCCGCCCAGTGGCATCTGACTCTCGCCTTCCGTCCCGACCTGCCCGACGGGGCGGTCGATGAGGCCCTGGCCTCGCTCGCCGAGGTGGCCGCGCGGCACGAGCCGATGGATCTGCAGCTCTCCGGGGCGGGGACGTTCAGCAGCCGCACGCTGTGGATCGGAGTCGGCGGGGAGGTCGATCGCCTCGGCGCCCTGATGAGCGAACAGCTGCTGGGCGAGGAGGATCGTGAGCGCCGGCGGGCCCACCTCACGGTCGCACGGGTCTCCGCCCGGGCACCGCGAGCGCGCCGCCGTCGTTCGCGCTGGGACCCGCAGCCGGATCCGACGCAGGTGATGCTCGCCGACGCCGTCCATGCGCTCTCCGTCTACCGCGGGCCGATGTGGCGGACCGACGAGATCGAGCTGGTCACCTCCCGCCTCGGGCAGGGCCGTTCCGGTGGTCCGCTGCACGAGGTGCTGGGCGCCGTCCCGCTGGGAGGGTGAGGCCGGCCCACGGACGATGACCGGATCGGGACCGGAGTTCTCGCGATGCCGCGCGCGGAGTCGCCCTGGTGTTCTCGATGCCCTCTTCAGCTCGTCCGGATCGTGGAGCTCACCGTGACGCGGGGCTGCACGAGGGAGACGTCCTCCGCGGGCTCCGTCCAGCCACCGGCGAGAGACGGCTCGAAGATGGTCTCGCGCACCGTCAGCTCGGCGCCGGCGGCGAGCGAGAACTCGATGGTGATCGTCTGCCCCGCGCGCACCCCGACGATGCGGATCTCACCCAGGCCGCCCTCGGCACGGACGGGGGTCCCGTCGACCGTGACGTCGGTCAGCGTCCCCTCCTCCGGCAGGAGCAGGAACTCGGAGGCGTCCCGTGGCGCGGTGATGGTCAGCTCCGCGTCCGTCCTCCCGTCGGCCGTGTCGGCCCGCAGGTCGTACGTCAGCGGCTCCAGCTCGGTGGTCGCGGTCGTCCCGTCCAGCTGCTCACCCCAGTCGGTGGTGCCGGTGGCGTCCCAGGTCGTCTGCCCGCTCGCCCCGTCCACATGTGCGGTGACGCGCTCCTGGATCGGCTCCGGGGAGGCGAGGGTGACGGCGGAGGCTCCGAGGGTCAGCCCGATCGCGAGCACGGCCGGGAGGACGGGGATCAGCACGCGGTGCGGGCGCCGAGCTCGGTGGCGCGCCCGCACCCGGCGACCCAGGAACAGTGGCGCGGCGGCCGCCACGGTCAGGATCGTGGTCCCGGCCAGCCCGCCGGCCGAGGAGGCGATGCCGAACTCCATCAGCGCCGAGATCTGCGCGCCGAGCGTCCAGCCGACGATCACCAGCGCCACTGCCCGCACCACCAGTCCCACAGCGGGCGGGAGGAGCACCGCGGCCAGCGCCCCGATCGCGGCGACTGCGGCCGGCAGGATCATGGCCATCCCGAGACCGGGAAGGAGCAGGCCGAGAGAGGTCAGCAGAAGCAGCATCGTGATCGCCGCGCCGTGGAGGAGTGCCTGGCGCGTGATGAGGATCCGTGCCAGCACCCACGCGCCCGCCACCACGGCCGCAGCGGCCATCAGCTCGGCGACGAAGAACAGCTCGGCGCGGACGGGCTCGCCCGTCGTCTGCGAGAGCATCTCGGGGCTCGCTGCGGCGGCCGCCTCCCACAGCAGCGCCCCGGCTCCGGCGCCGAACATCACCGCCACCAGGCCCGCGAGCACGCCGCCCAGGACGCCGGGAAGGGTGAGTTCGCCGCGCCGGCGCCGCACCAGCACGGCCGCCAGCAGCGCCATGGGGGCGAGGACGCTGATGACGCCCACCGCGACCGGTGGCAGGGCGATGATCCCCCACGGAGCGGTGGTCTGGACCGGTTGCTCCCCGGCCCGTTCCTCGAGCGCGCCGAGATCCCGCTGCGCCAGGTCCCGGGTCAGCGCCAGGGTCATGTCGCCGTAGTGCTGGAGGGTGCCCCGGTCCAGATGGGCGGCGTCGTCCTGGGGGCTGTGATACGCCCACGAGTCGTCCGTGATCGCCATGTCCATGCCCCACCAGCCCGCCTCGCGGTACACGGTGAAGTCGGTGTCGTTGGGGATGAACTCGAACAGGGCGCCGGTGAGGGACTCGAACTCGGGATGCGGCATGGCGCCGTACACCAGGTGCATGGGCCCGTTCGATCGCGTCACCGTGGGGCGACCGGAGACGCCGCGGGCTTCGTGGTTCAGGACCACGACAGGCTCGGTGAGGTCGCCGGCGTGCGCGTCGACGAAGGCCTGCGAGCCGAGCAGGCCGGGCTCCTCGCCGTCGACCAGGAGGATCACGAGGTCGTTGCGCTGCGCCTCGGGTCCCAGGGCGCGGACGGTCTCGAGGATCACGGCGAGCCCGACCCCGGCATCGGCCGCCCCCGGCGCATTGGGCACCGAATCGATGTGCGTTCCCAGCACGATGGTGCCCGTGGGGTCGGTGCCGGGTCGGGTCGCGACCAGGTTGCGGGTGTAGCCCGCCGAGCCGAAGCCGGCGCCCGTGTCGGTGTCGGTATCGGCACCGGAGACTGTCCGGGCGCCGATCGACTCCTGCGTGGTGGTCTCGAAGCCGAGCTCGGCCAGACGGTCCGAGAGCAGGGCGTGGGCCTCGGCATCGGCATCGGAGCCGACGGGCCGAGGCTCCGCGACCGCGGGCGCGGCGGCCTCGCTCGCCCGCGCAGCGCTGAAGACGTCCGAACTCCCATCGGCGCCGACCGGGGCGCTCACGCCCCGGGAGGAGAATCCGATCGTGGCGGCGGCCAGGAGCACCACGAGCAGTGCCAGGCCCTGCCATCGGCCGAGCAGCGTGCCGCCTCCCTCGCCGTGCGCATGACCCGGTGCTCCGGCCTGAGGGTCGCCATGCTGAGGGTCGGTGTGAGCGCCGGGCTCGGGTGCGGAGCTCGTACTGTGCGGAAGCGGGGCCTCGTCCTCCGAGTGCGTCGTCATGGCACCTGTCTACCCGGACCCCCACGGCCCTGTCTGTCGTTCTCCCGAACGAGATGTGACCTGCGCGCCCGCGAAGTGGACCGGCCGGGCCCGGCCGGGCACAGTGGAGTCGTGAAGACACCTGGTTACTCCGCAGGCCCCGCATCGTCCGGCCCCGCACCGTCCGGACCCGCTCCGGCCGACGGCACATCGAGTGGCCGGGCGCAGGCCGGTCCGGCCCCGGCGGGCACCGCCGGCACTGCGGCGGACGGTACGGTCGCTGCGGGCCCGCCGGTGGTGCCCATCCTGTTCATCCTGGGCTCGTGCTTCTCGGTCCAGTTCGGGGCGGCCCTGGCGACCCATCTCTTCCCCGCGCTCGGCTCCTGGGGGACCACGGCGCTGCGTCTGGGCCTGGCGGCCGTGCTGCTGATGGTGATCGTCCGCCCGAAGTTCCACCGCTTCACCCATCAGCAGTGGATCGCGGTGGCGGCCTTCGGAGTCATCGTCGGCGCCATGAACGGCAGCTTCTACAGCGCGATCGACCGCATCCCCCTGGGCACGGCGGTCGCGATCGAGTTCCTCGGACCGCTGACGGTCTCGGCGGTGCTCTCGACACGTCGCACCGATCTGCTGTGGGTGGCGCTCGCCCTCGCCGGAGTCAGCCTGTTCGGTCTCGAATCCTTCACCGGCGCGGGGGCCCTGGACGGGATCGGGGTGCTGTTCGCTCTGTTCGCGGCCGCCTGCTGGGGCCTGTACGTGCTCGCCAGCGCCAGGGTGGGCAAGCTCGTGCCCGGCCAGGGTGGGCTCGCGGTCGCTATGGCGATCGGGGCGCTGGTGGTGCTGCCCCTCGGCGCCCCGGGAGCGCTGATCGGACTCATGGACCCGCAGCTCCTCGCTCTGGCCGCCGGCACCGCCGTGCTGGGGTCCGTGCTGCCCTACAGCCTCGAACTCGCTGCTCTCCGGCGCCTTCCCCGCCACGTGTTCGGGATCCTGCTCAGCCTCGGACCGGTGGTCGCGCTGATCGCAGGCGTGGTGATGATCGGGCAGGAGGCCACCTTGCTGCGGGTCGCCGCGGCGGTCTTCGTCGTCGGCGCGAGCATCGGCGTCACCGTGACCAGCCACCGGGCGGCGCACCAGGCACGCAGTGGCTCCGTGTCCGAGGCGCCGGGCGCGGCTGACGGCGATCCAGCGGCGGACTGGGAGCTGCCGGCGCCCACCCAGTCCACCCTCACCGGCGAGATGCCCGTGATTCCTGACCCGGACGCCCGGGTCGACGACACGCCGACGGCGACCCGAGCGCCGGGCGAGGACGGCCGCTCCGGCTCCGAGACGCTCTGAGCCTGCGGCGCGCTCAGGGCCGGGAAGGCGCTCAGAGCCGCGCGCGGTGCTCGCGGTTCAGGGCGGAGATGATCGCCTCGAGGGATGCCCGGGTGATGGATCCGTCGATGCCGACGCCCCAGAAGATCCGGTCCCCGATCTCGCACTCGATGTACGACGCCGCCAGGGAGTCGTCGCCCTCGGTCAGGGCGTGCTCGGCGTAGTCGAGGATCCGCACGTCGATCTTGCGCTCGGCCAGGGCCTTGACGAAGGCGTCGAGCGGACCGTTGCCGATCCCGGTGATCTCGTGCTCCTGCCCGTCGATGACGAGCTGAACGGTGATGCGGTCGGCGCCCTCGCCGGTGGATTCCTGGGTCATGCTGCGCACGCTGAAGCGGCCCCACCGGCGGGCCTCCTCGTGGGAGGGCAGGTACTCGTCGGTGAACGCGTCCCAGAGCTGCTCGGCGGAGACCTCACCGCCGTCCGAGTCGGTCTTGTTCTGGACGATGCCGGAGAACTCGATCTGCAGGCGTCGCGGGAGGTCGAGGCCGTGCTCGGTGCGCAGGAGGTAGGCCATCCCGCCCTTGCCGGACTGCGAGTTCACGCGGATGACCGCTTCGTAGGAGCGTCCCAGGTCCTTGGGGTCGACCGGCAGGTACGGGACCCGCCAGACGGCGTCGGCGACGTCCTTCCCGGCAGCCTCGGCGTCGCTCTGCATCCGCTCCAGGCCCTTCTTGATGGCGTCCTGGTGGGAGCCGGAGAACGCCGTGAAGACGAGGTCGCCGCCGTAGGGGCTGCGCTCGGGCACCGGCATCTGGTTGCAGTGCTCGACCGTGCGGCGCACCTCGTCGAGATCGGAGAAGTCGATCTGCGGGTCGATCCCCTGGGTGAACAGGTTCAGGCCGAGGGTCACCAGATCGACGTTGCCGGTGCGCTCGCCGTTGCCGAACAGGCAGCCCTCGATGCGGTCGGCCCCGGCGAGGTAGCCCAGCTCGGCGGCGGCGACCCCGGTGCCGCGGTCGTTGTGGGGATGCAGCGACAGCACGAGGGAATCCCGGCGGTCGAGGTGGCGATGCATCCACTCGATCGAATCGGCGTAGACGTTCGGGGTGGCCATCTCCACGGTCGCCGGCAGGTTGATGATCATCTTGTCGCTCGGCGTCGGCTTCACGACGTCGATCACCGCATTGCACACGCGCAGGGCGTACTCGAGCTCGGTGCCCGTGTAGGACTCCGGGGAGTACTGATAGGTGATCGCCGTCTCCGGGATCGTCTCGGCGTACTTGGTGCACAGCAGCGCGCCCTGGACGGCGATGTCCAGGACCGCGTCCTCGTCGGCCCGGAAGACGACGTCGCGCTGGACGACGGAGGTCGAGTTGTACAGGTGCACGACCGCCCGCTTCGCGCCCGCGATCGCCTGGTACGTGCGTTCGATGAGGTGCTCGCGGCACTGGGTGAGGACCTGGATGGACACATCCTCGGGGATCCGGTCCTCCTCGATGAGGGTGCGCACGAAGTCGAAGTCGGTGCGGGAGGCGGCCGGGAACCCGACCTCGATCTCCTTGTATCCCATCGCGACCAGGAGCTCGAACATGCGCAGCTTGCGCTCGGAGTTCATGGGGTCGATGAGGGCCTGGTTCCCGTCGCGCAGGTCGACGGCGCACCAGCGGGGGGCGCGGGTGACGCGCCGGGTCGGCCAGGTGCGGTCCGGCAGCTCGACGCGGATCTGCTCGTGGAAGGGCAGATACCGGTGGGTGGGCATGCCCGAGGGCTGCTGCGGTGTATCGCCCGTGGAGCCGAGGACGGGAGCCGACGGATCGCCGACGGCGGCGATCTCCGGCGCGGACGGCGCAGCGGACGAGGTGGCGGCGGACGAGGTGGTGGTCTCGTTCATGAGGGAATCCTTCTCGCTGGGGTACCGGTCGCCGGACAGCACGTCAGCCGCGGCGGGGTCCCGGCGTTCAGGTCCCGACGCGGCGGCTAAGCAGCAGAAGCGATCCACTCACGCTGGTCACGGTAGCACCGCGCGAGCGGACGTCGATCGACGCTCGCGATCCGAGACAGCGCACGTCAGAAGCCCAGGCGACCGAGCTGCTTGGGATCGCGCTGCCAGTCCTTGGCGATCTTCACCCGCAGGTCCAGGTGCACCTTGCGCCCCAGCAGCTCGTTGATCTCCGTGCGCGCACGGGAGCCGACGTCCTTGAGCCGGGACCCGCCCCTGCCGATGATGATGCCCTTCTGGCTGTCGCGCTCGACGAACAGCGTCGCACGCACCACCAGGCGACCCTCGCCCGGTGCGACCTCTGCGAAGGGGTCCCCGTCGGGGTCTGTCTCGACGACCTCCTCGACCACCACGGCGATCGAGTGCGGGAGCTCGTCGCGCACGCCCTCGAGCGCCGCCTCCCGGATCAGTTCGGAGATGCGGTCATCGCGGGTCTCCTCGGTGAGCTGGTCGTCGGGGTAGAGCTGCGGGCTCTCGGGCAGGTGCGTGGCGACCACGTCCAGGAGCACGTCGACCTGCTCGCCGGTGACGGCGGAGATCGGCACGATCTCGTCGAAGTCGATGAGCTGGTCCACGGCCATGAGGTGCTCGGCCAGCCGGTCGCGGGCGACGAGATCCGTCTTGGTCACGATCGCGATCAGGCGGGGGCCGCGCCGGCCGCTGCGCATCTCGGCGAGATCCTGGGCGATGAAGCGGTCACCGGGACCGATCTTCTGGTCGGCCGGCAGGCAGAAGCCCACCACGTCGACCTCGCTGAGGGTCTCGCGCACCAGGTCGTTCAGACGCTCCCCCAGCAGCGTGCGGGGCCGGTGCATACCGGGGGTGTCGACCAGGATGATCTGAGAGTCGGGCCCGGTCACGATGCCGCGGATCGCACGCCGGGTGGTCTGGGGCTTGGTGGAGGTGATCGCGACCTTCTCCCCCACCAGAGCGTTGGTCAGGGTGGATTTGCCGACGTTGGGCCGGCCCACCAGGGCGACGAAGCCCGCGCGATGGACGGGGGATTCCTGCTCGGTGTTCATGCTCGGGCTCTGTTCGTCATTGCTGTCCTGGTGATCAGTCATCTTCGTCCTCCTGGTCGGTCTCCGCCGCTGGGTCCTCGTGCGGCTGCGCCCGCGAGACGATCACGGTGGAGAGTCGGCGGCGTCGCCCTGCGGTCTGCTCCGCTTCCAGGGCGAGTCCGTACGCCTCGGCGCGGGAGCCGACGATAGGCACGTGGCCGGTCACCTTGCCCAGCAGCCCGCCGACGCTGTCGATGTCGTCGTCCTCGATCTCGAGGTCGAAGAGCTCGCCGACCTCCGAGAGCCCGGCCCGTGCGGGCACACGGTAGCGGCCGTCCCCGAGGTCCTCGATCTCGGGTTCGGCAGGGTCGTGCTCGTCGGCGATCTCGCCCACGATCTCCTCGAGGATGTCCTCGATGGTGACGATGCCGGAGACGCCGCCGTACTCGTCGACCACCACGGTGATGTGGACGTGGCTGGTCTGCATCTGCCGCAGCACCTCGTCGGCCGCGACGAACTCGGGCACGAACCGGGCGGGACGCATGATCTCCGCGACAGGACGGTCCGGGCTCGGATCCCACGGTGAATGGATCGCCTTGAGCACGTCTTTGACGTAGAGCATGCCGCGCAGATCGTCGGCGCTCTCGCCGATCACCGGGATGCGGGAGAAGCCCGAGCGCACGAACAGGCGGACAGCCTCCTGCGCCGGGGCGTCCTCGGCGATCGCCACCATGTCGGTCCGGGGGACCATCAGCTCCCGCACCATGGTGCCGCGCAGGTCGAAGACTCCCTGGATCATGTCCCGCTCGCCGTCGGCGACGTGCTCGTCCTCCAGGGCGCGGTCGACGCTGCGACGGGCGTTCTCGGCACCGTCCTCGCCGCCTTCCTGCCCACCGGACCACGCTGCGCGGTTCTGCCCGACCCGTGCCAGCGCGCCGGCGGGCAGCCACAGCAGCCCGCGGGCCGCGGCCACCAGCAGGCGGTTGGCGATGAGGACCGACTCGGGTCGGCGGCGGCCGATGGCTCGCGGGGAGATCGCGAGGACCGTCAGCAGCAGCGTCCCGGCGATCACCACGGTGACCAGGGCGGGCAGTACCCATCCCGCTGCGCCGGGGACGTCCAGGGCGGTGTAGGCGATGCCCGCGACCGAGACGACGGCGAGGGTCTCTGCCAGCACGCGACCGAGCGCGACCGAGGCGAGGGTGCGTGCGGCATCGGCGTGCTGGGCCAGGACACGGTCCCGGACCGGGGCCGGCCGGTCCCCGACGGCCTTCTCCAGGGTCCCGCGGGAGACGACCAGATGCGCGGAGTCGACGGCGCCGAGCAGGGCAGCGATCACGAGTGCCGCCAGCGCCAGCGGGGTCAGGATGAGGAGGGCACCGGTCAGCATGTGCGTGGTCCGTCCCGCGGGATGGGACGCGGCGCGGGGTCGGCGGTCACCTCTCGCGCCGGGACGCGAGGAACGTCAGCAGCAGCTTGCGCTGGAGGTCGAACATGACGCGGCGCTCGTCCTCCTCCATGTGGTCGTATCCCAGCAGGTGGAGGATGGAGTGACAGGTCAGCAGCATCATCTCCTCGACGGCGCTGTGGCCGGCCGTGGCGGCCTGCTTCGCCGCGACGCTGGGGCACAGGACGACGTCCCCGAGCAGACCCTCCGGCGCCGGATGCTCGGGAGTGCCCGGAGTCAGCTCGTCCATGGGGAAGCTCAGCACATCGGTGGGCCCGGGCTCGTCCATCCACTGCACGTGGAGCTTCTCCATCGCCTCCTCGTCGACGAAGAGGATCGACATCTCGGTGGCCGGATTCAGGTGCATCGTCTCGAACACGAAGCGGGCGAGTTCGACGAACTCGCGCTCGTCGACGCTGGTGGTGGTCTCGTTGCGGATCTCGATGGTCATGATCCATTGCCCTTCGTGGCGCGGCGTCGGGATTCGCGGTTGCCGCCGGGGCCGACCTCCCAGCGTCCGTAGGCCTCGACGATGTCGGTGACGAGCCGATGGCGGACCACGTCGCGCGGGGACAGCCGGCAGAACGAGATGTCGCCGACGCCGGAGAGGACCTGCTCGACGACCCGCAGTCCGCTCTTCTGGGAGCCGGGCAGGTCGACCTGGGTGACGTCGCCGGTGACGACCATGGTGGAGTTGAAGCCCAGGCGGGTCAGGAACATCTTCATCTGCTCGGGCGTGGTGTTCTGCGCTTCGTCGAGGATGACGAAGGCGTCGTTCAGGGTGCGCCCCCGCATGTAGGCCAGCGGTGCGACCTCGATGGTCCCGGCGGCCATCAGCCGCGGGATCGACTCGGGATCGAGCATGTCGTGCAGCGCGTCGTAGAGCGGACGCAGGTAGGGATCGATCTTCTCGTTCAGCGAGCCCGGGAGGAATCCCAGCCGCTCCCCCGCCTCCACCGCGGGCCGCGTGAGGATGATCCGGTTGACCTCCTTGTTCAGCAGTTGCTGAACCGCCATGGCGACGGCGAGATAGGTCTTGCCGGTGCCGGCGGGGCCGATGCCGAACGTGATGGTCGAGGTTTCGATCGCCTCGATGTACTTCTGTTGTCCGAGGGTCTTGGGGCGGATGCTGCGCCCGCGGGAGGAGAGGATCGTGCGCGAGAGCACCTGTTCGAGCTGCTCGCCCTGGGCACGCTCGTCGCCGTACAGGTTCGCCGCGCGCTGGACGGCCTCGGCGGTGACGGCCTGACCGCTGCCGGCGAGTCCGATGAGACTGCGCATGATGTGCTCGCTGCGGCGCAGGGCGTCCTCGGTACCGCGCAGGGTGACCTGGTGGCCGCGCACGTGGACATCGGTGTCGGGGACGGCGTCCTCGAGGGCAGCCAGGGCCTGATCGTTCTCGCCGAGCACCTGGAACGGGCTGAGGTGATCGGGGATCGCCAGCCTCCGTTCATGCACCTCGGGGGTGCGGCCCGGGGGCGGGTTCACAGCATCAGTCAAAGTCGGTCACATCTCTTCTTCTGCGAGCGATCCGCCCGCGAGGACGTGCGCGTGCACATGGAATACGGTCTGCCCGGCGCTGGCGCCGGTGTTGAAGATCAGACGGAAATCGCCATCGCCCAGATCCGAGGCGACCTTCGAGGCGACGGAGGCGGTGCGGGCGAGCAGTTCGGGCTGTTCGGCCAGCTCCCTCACGTCGCGCCGGTGCCGGCGCGGGACCACGAGAACGTGCAGGGGCGCCTTCGGATGCAGATCCCGGAAGGCGATCACCTGATCGTCTTCGTACACGCGGTCCGAGGGGATCTCCTCGGCCACGATCTTGCAGAAGATGCAGTCGGGGTCGCGGTCGTCGGCGGCGATGTTTCCCATGCCCGAAGTCTACGGGAGCGGTACCGGCCGGGAGCGAGTCATCGCACACGCGGCGCGTACCAGCTGGCCATACCCCGGCCGATGTATGAGAACGTTCAATCATCATGACAAAGCTCGGAATCATCATCGCCAGTGCCCGCCCCAACCGTGTCGGGGAGCACGTCGCCCAGTGGGTCGCCGAGACCGTCGGCGACCGCTTCGACGTGGACCTCATCGACCTGCGCGAGGTCGCACTCCCCGCCTTCGACGAGCCCGTCGCCCCTCGGGCCGGTGGGGACAAGACGACCGCTCACGGCCGCAGCTGGGCGCAGCGTATCGCCGCGCTGGATGCCACCGTCATCCTCACCCCGCAGTACAACGGCTCCTACCCCGGCGCCCTGAAGAACGCGATCGACTTCCTCTACGCCGAGTGGAACGACCTGCCCACCCTGCTGATCGGTTACGGCTGGCGGGATGCGAACGAGGTGCTGCCGGTGCTGGAGGCGCTGATGACGCGCGTCGGCGCAGACGTGGTGGACACCATCGGGCTGGGCTTCGGCGAGGACCTCTCGGCCGAGGGCGAGCTGTCGGTCCGCGAGGAGAAGGTCGCTCAGCTGCACGAGGCCGCCGAGGCCCTGGCCGCCGAGGTTCCCGCGCACGCGGGCTGATCGAGGCTCCCGCGCGAGGTTCTCGCGCACCCTGGCTGGTCAACTCCCGCCGCAGGCTCAGCCCCAGCGCCCCACCAGGCTGCTGAGAACCGCGAGTGCCGCGGGACCGGCGGTCGAGGAGCGCAGCACCTCGGGACCGAGCAGGACGGAGCGGGCGCCCGCCGCATGCAGGGCGTCCAGCTCCTCCGGGGAGATGCCGCCCTCGGGCCCGACCACCACCATGATCTCCTCGGTGCCGTCCTCGCTCGCCCGGCGCAGCTGATCGGCGAGGTCCATCAGGCCCACCGATTCCTGCTCATGCAGGACCAGCACCAGCGAGCCGCCCTCGGTGCGCGACCTGACGTCGGCGACGAGCTCCTTGGTCGTCACCGGCTCGTCGACCGCGGGGATCCCCGCACGGCGGCACTGCTTCACGGCCGCTCGCACGGTCCCGGCCCAGCGCTGCCTGCCTTTGCGCAGCTTCTCCCCGCGCCAGACGGAGACGGAGCGCTGCGCGATCCACGGCACGATCCGATCCGCGCCCAGCTCGGTCGCGGACTCGATCGCCTGCTCATCGCGGCCACCGGTGGCCAGTGCCTGGACGAGGCTGAGCAGGGGCAGCCGCTGCACGGCCGGCGTCGGATCGGCCAGCAGCTCCAGCTCCAGGGCGTCCTTGTGCGCGACGGTCACCTCGGCGAGGACCTGCCGGCCGGGGGCGTCGGTGAGCAGCACCTGCTCGCCCACGCCGATGCGGGCCACCTTTGCCGCGTGCCGGCCCTCGTCGCCGTCGAGCGTGAGCGCCTCACCCGCGCGGGCGGCGGCAAGGGCATCATCGAGGACCAGGAAGCCGGGCGGGGTCGTCGGCATGGGCGCTCACCTCTCCCGTCGGCGCCGGCTCAGAACTCGCGCAGGCGGTCGCGGAGCTTGGCGAAGGGGCCGTGGCCGCGGCGGCGGGTGCTCTCGTCTCCCCGCATCGCGGCGAACTGCTCGAGCAGCTCCCGCTCCTCGTCGCTCAGCGAGGTCGGCACGGAGACGTCCAGGACGACGCGGATGTCGCCGCGGCGCTCACGGCGCAGCGGAGTCACCCCGAGGCCCTTGAGGGTGATCTCCTCGCCGGGCTGGGACCCGGGCTTGACGTCGATCTCCTCGGTGCCGTCGAAGGTCTCCAGCGGGATCGTCGCGCCCAGGGCGGCAGAGGTCATGGGCACGGACATGGTCACCACGAGATCGTCGCCGTCGCGCTCGAACATCTCGTGCTCGTTGACCGCGAGCTCGACGAACAGGTCGCCGGCAGGACCGCCGGCCTCACCGGTCTCGCCCTCGCCGCGCAGCTGGATGCGGGTGCCGTTCTCGACGCCGGAGGGGATGCGCACGGTCACGCTGCGCTCAGCGGGCGTGCGTCCGTGGCCCGAGCAGGCGGTGCACGGGGACTCGATGACGTCGCCGTGGCCCTCGCAGGTCGGGCACGGTGCCATGGTCACCATCTGGCCCAGCAGCGACTGGGCGACGCGCTGGACGTGGCCGCTGCCGTTGCAGGCGGTGCAGCGGGTGGGGCTGGTGCCGGGCTCGCAGCAGGAGCCGTCGCAGCGCTCACAGCGCACTGCGGTGCGGAAGGTGACCTCCTCCTCGGTGCCGAAGACGACGTCGCGCAGGTCGATCTTGACCCGGCGCAGGACATCGCCGCCGCGGCGCTGACGGGGCACCGGACCCTGGCCGCGGCCGCGCATGCCGGCGGCGCCGGCGAACATGTCGAAGATGTCGTTGAAGTCGAATCCGGCGCCACCGCCGCCGGGGAACCCGCCGCCCATGCCCGGGCCGCCGCCCATGTCGTACTGGCGGCGCTTGTCGGGGTTCGAGAGCGTCTCGTAGGCCTGGGAGACCTTCTTGAACCGCTCGGAGGCCTCGGGATCGGGGTTCACGTCCGGGTGGAGGGTGCGGGCGAGCTTCCGGTACGCCTTCTTGATCTCCTCGGTGGAGGCGTCGCGGGAGACGCCGAGGAGCTCGTAGTAGTCATCGTTCACGGTGAAGGATCCTTACCGGGGAGTCGGGGCGTCCGGGGGCCGCGGCGTGCGGCGAGCGGGCGCGGGGCGATGGGTGCTTGCGGTCGGGAACGCGGTGCGAGGCGTGCGCGCACGCGCGGGTCATTCGAGATACCGGGAGACGTACCGGGCGATGGCCTGGACGGTGGAGATCCCGCTGACGTAGTCCATACGACTGGGGCCGAGGATCGCCAGGTGCGAGCCGGCACCGTACCCGGCGCCCACCACGGCCGCCTGCTGGAGGACCTGGTCCTCCAGCTCCGAGCCGATGCGCACCTCGACGGACCCCGGCGAGGCGTGCATCTCGGTGAACAGCCGCAGCAGCACCAGCTGCTCCTCGAGCACGTCCAGCAACGGCTCCACATCCCGCGCGAAGTCCTCGGCGGAGCGGGCGATGTTGGCGGTCCCGGCGAGCATGATGCGGTCCTCGGCGCGGGTGGCGGCGAGGGCCGACAGCGCCTCGGTCACCTCCGCGACGGAGGCCTTGTCCGCGTGCGGGGTGACCTCCAGCAGGTCTGCCACGGGCCGCTCGAGGTCGGTGACCTCGCGGCCGGCGATGTAGCGGTTCAGCTGGTCGCGCAGATCCACGTAGAACTCGGCAGGCCGGGCGGCCAGCACCGGGACGGTGCGCTGATCGACGCGGCCGGACTCGGTGATCAGCACGATCAGCAGCAGGGACTCGGCGACCTTGACCAGCTCGACATGACGGATCCGGGCCTGGCGGCGCGCCGGGTACTGGACCATCGCCACCTGCTGGGTGAGCTGAGCCATCAGCCGCACCGTGCGCCCGAGCAGCTCCTCGACGTCACCGGCGTCCTCGAGCAGGGTCTGGATGGCCCGGCGCTCGGGGGCCGAGAGCGGTTTGACCGTCGCCACGTGGTCGACGAAGGCGCGGTAGCCCTTGTCCGTGGGAACCCGGCCGGCCGAGGTGTGGGGCTGATGGATCAGCCCCTCCTCCTCCAGCACCGACATGTCGTTGCGCACGGTGGCGGCGGAGACCTCGAGCTCGTGCCGCTCCAGGAGGGACTTGGAGCCCACGGGCTCACGCGTGGAGACGTAGTCCTCGACGATCGCGCCGAGGATCTGCAGCTTCCGGGCGTCCGTGTCCCTCACCTCCTGCTCTGCGTACGGAGATCTCGATCTCGATGTCGGCTTCCGGCCGGTGCTCGAGCCGCTCGCGGGCCGACGGGCTCCTGGACGCCGACGGACCACCGGGAGCGAGGCTGGCACCTACCGTTGCCGAGTGCCAATCCTACGCGTCCCCGGCGGGGCTCGCAGGGAGGTGTTCGCCACCGGTGTACGGTGTCGCGCGTGCCTGCAGCATCCGATCGCTTCCCTGACCGGTACGGCTCCGACGTGCTCTCCTCCGGTCCGCCCGCTCATCATCGCCGCCGCCCCGTGGCCCGTGAGGTCGCCGCGCAGCGCGACCTCGTCGTCGAGGAGGCCTCGACGGGCTTCACCGGGGCCATCACCCGCGTCGAGAAGATCGCCGGTGAGCTGATCGTCGAGCTGGAGGACGGCCGCGGCAAGCGCCGCACCTTCCCGCTGGGCCCCGGCTTCATGATCGACGGCAAGCCGGTCGTGCTCACCCGTCCCGCGCCGCGCAGCCAGGCCCCGGTGCGCAAGCGCTCCGCGAGCGGCTCGGTCTATGTCGAGGGGGCGAAGGCCCGCACCGCGCGCGCGTCGCGGATCTGGGTCGAGGGCACCCACGACGCCGAGCTGATCCAGAAGGTGTGGGGCCATGACCTGCGCATCGAGGGCATCGTCGTAGAGCAGCTCGAAGGCGCCGACAACCTCGTCGAGCGGGTCCAGGACTTCGGGCCGTCTGCCGGCCGCAGGCTCGGGATCCTCGTGGACCATCTGGTGCCCGGCTCCAAGGAATCGCGGATCGCCGCCGAGGTGATGAGGCTTCCCGGTGCGCGGGGCAACGTCTCCGTGCTCGGGCATCCCTACGTCGATGTGTGGCAGGCGGTGCGACCTGCTCGGGTGGGCCTGACGACGTGGCCCCACATCCCCAAGGGCACCGACATCAAGGTCGGCACGCTCGCCGCGCTCGGCTGGCCCCACGCGGACAAGGCAGACATCGGCCAGGGCTGGCAGCGGATCCTGGCGGCCGTGCGCTCGTACGCAGATGTCGAGCCCTCTCTGTCCGGACGCATCGAGGAGCTCATCGACTTCGTGACGGTCGACCCCAGCTGATTCAGCGGGGGAAATCCCCCACCGGACCCGGCGGTTCGCCCTGGAGACCTGGGCCACTGCGCTCGTTAGGCTGGTCGTGTCAGCCCGACGCCGGCCCGAGGGGCCGGCCCGTCCTCGAAGAGGGAATCATGAGCCAGACTCCGCATCCACACGATCCGTTCGGCACCGAGCCCGCCACTCCGGCACCCGGCTCCGATCCCGCTCCGGCCGACGGCAGCTCGCACGAGGAGACCGGTCAGTCCGTGCCCGGCGCGGGCCCTGCCGAGGCCTCGCAGTCCGCGGCCGCTGACGAGGCCGGCGCCGGGCAGACCGAGGCGTCGCCTCGCGGTCCCGCCGGCGACGAGGAAGTGGGCAGCCCCACCTCGGATCCGGCCCTGCACCCGCACGACCCGTACGCGTACGACGCCGGCTCCCAGGCCGCGGCCACCTCGCCCGGAGGAACCGCCTCGGTGCCGCCCGCCCAGGACCCTTCGGCCTCCGGACCGGCAGGCGCACAGGACCCGTACGGGGTGCCCGCTTCACCCGCTGCCCAGGATCCGTATGAGGTCCCGCCGTCGGCAGATGGCCAGCCCCACTACGCCGCGCCGGCTTCCGGTGCCGGCGCCGGTGCCGGTGCCGGTGCCGGACAGGGTGGCTACCCCGGCGGTGTCCCCGGCCAGAGCGGCCCGCAGAACCCGTACGGCGCGCAGGGTCAGCCCGGCGGTCAGCACCAGTACGGTGCCCAGGGTCAGTACGGGCAGCAGAGCCACGGCGCTCAGGGCGGAGCGCCCGGAGCGGCCGACCTCAACACGCCGCCCCCGGGAATCAAGGGCGTGCACGATGGCCCGCTGAGCGGTCAGCCGATGCAGGATTCTGATGCCAGGACGTGGGCTCTCGTGGTCCACCTCGCCGCCCTGCTGCAGTTCGCGATCCCGTTCTTCGGCGGCCTTGTCGCGCAGATCGTCCTGTTCGTGATCTTCAAGGATCGGAACCGGTTCGTGCGCTACAACGGCGCCGAGGCGCTGAACGGCACGATCGCCGCCATGATCACGTCCTTCGTCCTGGGGATCGCCTTCGCGATCATCACGGTCATCACCCTGGGGATCGGGTCGTTCCTGTTCGGTCTGCTGTTCATCCCCCAGGTGGTCCAGGCGATCTTCGCCATCATCGGCGCGGTGAAGGCATACCAGGGCGAATGGTGGAACTACCCGGTGAACCTGCGTCTGGTGAAGTGACGTCCCGGCCCGGTCCGCGGACCGGGCCGGCCGTGACCGTCAGCGGGACGTGGATCGCATCTGCCGCCCTATACACCGGGCACCCTCGATTCACGTCCCGTCGGTGGTCACCAGCTACGACGAACGCGGCGCACACAGCAGAACGAGCAGCATGACGTCACTCCAGGCGCCGGCATCACGGTGCTCGCGAAAGCGGCATCGCGTCGTTCCCGGCGCCAGCGCGCTGCAACCGTCGGCTCAGGACACGAGGTCGCGGATCACCGCGTCGGCGAGCAGACGACCCTGACGAGTCAGCACGGCACGTCCCTCGGTCAGCGCTTCGGGCTCGAGATGGCCCCGGTCGCGGTGGACGGCGAGCATCGCCCTGGTCTGCTCGGGAACGGCCTCCACGGCCAGCCCGTCGGCGATCCGCAGTTCGAGCATGATCCGCTCCACGGCGCGGTCCTCGTCGGGCACCTGCTCCGAGTCGGCGACCGGGAGGGAGCCCTCGGCCAGGGTGGCCGCGTACCGGCTGGGATGCTTGAGGTTCCAGGAGCGCAGCCCGTCGCGATGACGGTGCGCGCCGGGGCCGATCCCCCACCAGTCGCCGCCCCGCCAATAGGCGAGGTTGTGCCGCGAGCGCTGCTCGGGGGTGCGCGCCCAGTTCGAGACCTCGTACCAGTCGAGCCCCGCCGCGACGGCGAGGTCGTCGACCAGCTCGTACTTGTCGGCCATGTCGTCGGGATCCGGGGCCTGGAGCTCGCCGCGGCGCAGCTGACGGGCCATCGCCGTATTGCCCTCGATGATCAGCGAGTACGCGGAGAGATGGTCGATGTCGCAGGCCAGGGCGGCCTTCACGGATGTCTCGACGTCGGCGAGGGTCTCCCCCGGCGTGCCGTAGATCAGATCCAGGCTGACGTCGAGCCCGGCTTCGCGGGCCCAGGCCACCGCCTGCGGAACGCGCTCGGGGTCATGCGTGCGGTTCAGGGTGGCCAGCACCGAGCGCACGGCGGACTGCATCCCGAAGGAGACGCGGGTGATGCCGCCCTCGGCGAGTCGGGCCAGGGACTCCCGGGTCACGGAATCGGGGTTGGCCTCGGTGGTCACCTCGGCGTCCTCGGCCAGCGAGATGAGGCCGCGGAGGTGATCGAGCATCGCGACGAGATCGTCGGCCGGCAGCAGTGTCGGCGTGCCGCCGCCGAAGAACACCGTGGAGACCCTGTCGTAGGTGTACCCGGCGGCCGCGTCCTCGGCGAGGGTCAGATCCATCTCGGCCATGGCATTGGCGGGGTACTCCGCCTGCGAGCCGCCGCCGCCCAGCTCGGTCGCCGTGTACGTGTTGAAGTCACAGTAGCCGCAGCGGACGGCGCAGAACGGCACATGGATGTAGACCGACAGCTCGCGCCCGGGGCGCGGTGAGGAGGTGGCAGTGCGCGCCGGGGCGGTGCGGGCCCCGGCCGTGGCGGCGCCGGTGTCCAGGACTGTCATGCCGCGGCCGGTGCCAGACGTTCCACCCGCCGCTGCAGCTCACGGTGCAGCGCGATGCCGGAGCTGCGTGACCAGTCCGCCAGGCGACGGGCCTGGTCCCGGTCCCGCGCTCCGCGGTAGACGCCGGCGACCGTGATGCCGTGGCCCGGGGTCTCGTCGACGACCATCGCGTCGCCGGCCCTGATGGCGCCCGGCCTGAGCACCCGAAAATACACGCCCGTACGGCCGCGCTCGTGGTACATGGCGCGGAAATCATCCCGGCCGATCCACCGGGCGAACGTCGCGCACGGGGTGCGCGGCGCGGTCACCTCCAGCAGAGCGGTCCCGACCCGGACCCGCGCCCCGAGCTCGAGATCGTCCACGGCAAAGCCGCCGACGTGCAGGTTCTCGCCGAGGGAACCGGCAGGGACCTCGCGGCCCAGCACCTCGGCCCAGTGCGCGGATTCCGCGGCGTCGAGAGCGTAGACGGCCTGGTCGGCGCCACCGTGGTGCTTGCGATCGGCCTGGACGTCGCCGTACATGCCCAGCTCCGCGACTGGCACCGGCCCGTCGACGGGGCGCTTGTCGATGCCCGTGGTGCCCACGCTGCCCGGATCGGGCCGGAGCTGGGAGACGACGCACACGGCCTCGATGGTCCCGGCGGAACCGGCCGGCAGAGTCGGGGACCCCGCGATATCGGTGACGAGGGAGGTGGTGGCGAGGGAGGTATCGGGAAGGGTCACTTCTTCTTGCCGTCCTTGGCCTTGCCGTCGCCGCCGCTGGCGCCGTCGGAGGACAGGGCCGCGATGAAGGCTTCCTGCGGAACCTCGACGGATCCGATGTTCTTCATGCGCTTCTTGCCCTCCTTCTGCTTCTCCAGGAGCTTGCGCTTGCGGGAGATGTCACCGCCGTAGCATTTGGACAGCACGTCCTTGCGCATCGCGCGGATGTTCTCGCGGGCGATGATCCGGGCGCCGACGGCCGCCTGGATGGGCACCTCGAACTGCTGGCGCGGGATGAGGTTCTTCAGCTTCCCTGCCATCTCGACGCCGTAGCCGTAGGCCTGGTCCCGGTGCACGATGGCGCTGAACGCGTCCACGGGTTCGCCCTGGAGGAGCATGTCGACCTTGACGAGGTCGGCGGTCTGGGAACCGGCCACGTCGTAATCGAGGGAGGCGTAGCCGCGGGTGCGCGACTTCAGCTGGTCGAAGAAGTCGAAGACGATCTCCGCCAGAGGCAGGGTGTAGCGCAGCTCGACGCGATCCTCGCTGAGGTAGTCCATGCCGCCGAGGTTGCCGCGCTTGGACTGGCACAGCTCCATCACGGCCCCGATGAATTCGCTGGGCACGAGGATGGTGGCCTTGGTGATCGGTTCGCTGATCTCGCGGATCTTGCCGCTGGGGAAGTCCGAGGGGTTCATGACCTCGACCTCGGTGCCGTCCTCCATCACCACCTGGTACACGACCGACGGGGCGGTGGAGATGAGGTCGAGGTCGAACTCCCGCTCCAAGCGCTCACGGATGATCTCCAGGTGCAGCAGTCCCAGGAAGCCGACGCGGAAGCCGAAGCCCAGCGCCGTGGACGTCTCGGGTTCGTAGTTCAGGGCGGCGTCGTTCAGCTTCAGCTTGTCCAGGGCATCCCGCAGCACGGGGTAGTCCGAGCCGTCGATCGGGAACAGCCCGGAGTAGACCATCGGCTTGGGCTCGGAGTAGCCGGCCAGGGGGTCGGTCGCGCCGCGCACGGAGCTGGTGACGGTGTCACCGACCTTGGACTGGCGCACGTCCTTCACCCCGGTGATCAGGTACCCGACCTCTCCCGGGCCGATGCCCTGCGTGGGCTGGGGCTCCGGGGAGCTGACGCCGATCTCCAGCAGTTCGTGCTGCGCCCGGGTCGACATCATGGTGATGCGCTGACGGGACGTCAGGGACCCGTCGAAGACGCGGATGTAGGTCACCACGCCGCGATAGGTGTCGTAGACGGAGTCGAAGATCATCGCGCGGCAGGGGCCGTCCGCGTCCCCCGTCGGCGGCGGAAGCGTCTTGACGAGATGATCCAGGAGGTCCTCGACCCCGAGCCCGGTCTTGCCGGAGACGCGCAGGACGTCCGCGGGATCGACGCCGACGAGCTGGCCGATCTCGGCCGCGTACCGCTCGGGGTCCGCGGAGGGGAGGTCGACCTTGTTCAGCACGGGGATGATGGTGAGGTCGTGCTCCATGGCGAGGTACAGGTTCGCCAGCGTCTGGGCCTCGATGCCCTGGGCCGCGTCCACCAGCAGGATCGCGCCCTCGCAGGCGGCCAGCGACCGGGAGACCTCGTAGGTGAAGTCGACGTGGCCGGGGGTGTCGATCATGTTCAGCGCATAGTTGACGCCGTCGACCTGCCACGGCATGCGCACGGCCTGGCTCTTCACGGTGATGCCGCGCTCGCGCTCGATGTCCATCCGGTCGAGGTACTGGGCGCGCATGGCGCGCTCCTCGACCACGCCGGTCATCTGCAGCATGCGGTCGGCCAGCGTCGACTTCCCGTGGTCGATGTGCGCGATGATGCAGAAGTTGCGCAGGCGCTCCTGGGGTGTCGACGCGGGAAGGATGTCCCGGGCCTCGTCGGCCGCGATCCTCGGGGTCACCGGCTTACGTCCTCTCCTCGTTCGTGGTCCCCCGCACAGTCACGGGGCATCGGTTCATCGTCTCATGAAGGGCCGCGGCCTTCCCGCCCCATCCCCGGTCACAGGTGGACGTCACATGCCCGGGCAGCGCCCGGGCGGCCCGTCATCCGGCGTCGACGACCTCGCCGTTCCGGGGCAGCCCCGCGGGGCAGACGGCCGGCGGGAAGCTGAAGGGAACGGGACCGGCGGCCGACGGGTCGGCGGCGTCCATCGCCTGGAGATGCAGGTGCGGTTCGGTGCTGTTGCCGGAGTTTCCGCACCGTCCGATCTGTTCACCGGCCCCCACGGTCTGCCCGGGGCGCACGGTGACGCTGCCGCGCCGCAGATGGCACAGCGCCACGAACACCGCGGGGCCGGGACGCTCTGCCCGCAGGATCACGTGGTTCCCGGCCAGCGCGGGCCATCCCCCTGCTGCTCGACGCGCCTGGGTCAGGGCGTATCCGATCGAGGGGATGCCGCGGTGTGCCGCATGGTCCTCCGCGGCGTCACGGATCGCGTGGACGGTCCCTGCCAGCGGTGCCAGCACCGGCCTGCCGAAGCCGGGGAACTCCGCCGGCGCCTGGGGCCGGAGCAAGGACATGACCGTCACGGGAGCGGTCCGGTCGCGAGCACCGACCGGGACCAGGTCGATCGAGTGCGCGAGGGCGAACAGCTCGGTGCCGTGACTGGGCACCCGGTTCGCCGGGCTGTTCTGCGTGAGCCAGCGCCCCCGGACGGGCAGGGAGAGCACGAGCCGTGCCGACGGTGGCGTCACGACGACTCGCTCAGTTGGCCGGATGGAAGTAGGTCGTCCCCAGCGCGCGGGTGACGGCACCGGTGACCATCTGCAGCTGCTCCATCTCGTCCTCGAAATCCGCCACGATGTCATCCAGCGACCGGAAGCGCAGGCTCGCCGCTGCGCGGCCGACGATGCGGCGGCCCGGTTCGGACGTGCCCATGCGGTCGAAGGAGTTCCCGTGCAGCTTGGCCAGGGTCTCGAGGGCTTCGTCCACCTCCAGCAGACAATGCGCCGCCGAGCGCGGGAAGATCGAATCCAGCAGCAGGAACTCGATGGCATGGGAGGCTCGCACCCGCCCGCGGTAGGAGCGGATGTAAGCCTCATGGGCGCTGCAGCTGCGCAGCAGCATCACCGTCGCGGCATCGGAGGAATCCTCCAGGTCATGGGCTTGAAGGATGCGCGCCGACATGTCCACGCGCTCCAGGAGCTGGCCGATGCGCAGGAACAGCCAGGCCTCGTCACGGGTCATCGAGGCATCCACCAGGCCGTTGACCACCGCGCAGCGGTCCTTGGCGAACTGGAAGGCGCCGTGCATGCGGGAGGGTCGGACCCCGCGGGGCATCCCCAGCGAGGTCGTGTTCAGCGATTCCCACACCTCCGTCGAGAGCACTTCGCGGGCGCCCCGGGCGTTCTCGCGCGCGGTCTGGAGGGCCCCGGCGACCGACGAGGGATTCTGCCGGTCGGTCACCAGACGGTCGAGCACGCGCTGGACCGTGAGATCGCTCTGCTCGATGTCCTGGACCCCGAAGATCTCGTAGACACGGTCGCAGGCGAGGGGGGCCTCGTGGGTCGCATCCTCGGTGATCGACTGCAGCTTCACGTCGAGGATCCGGGCCGTCTGATCGGCGCGCTCGACGTAGCGGCCGATCCAGAACATCGAGTCAGCGATCCTGCTGAGCATCGTCGGCCCCCTTCTCGCTCTGGCGCTGGTCGGTGGCGGCGGACGGCTCCGCCCCGTCAGGATCACTGCCACCGGGCGGCTGCAGCCCGTCCGCCTCGCCGGGGCCCGCCGGCTGCGAGCCGTCTCCCGCGGGCTCGGTGGTGACGATGCCCGGAAGGTCCTCGGCAGCAATGCTCTGCCCCTGGACTCCGTCCGCTCCGGCGAGCTCCGACTCCGGGGCGTCCTCCGCATCGATGATGGGGATGGCCGACGTGACGGGGTCCGGTTCGCGCCGCTGCTCCTCGGAGGCTTCCTCCCGGGGCGGGTCGTCGAACTCCTCGTAGTTCTCATCCAGCGGATCCTCGATGGGCTCCTCCTCTCTCGCCAGGGCGCGGGCCTCCGGGGCGGCCGGGGAGGGCACGGGCCGCTCGGCGGCGAGCACCCAGGTGTCCTTCGAGCCGCCGCCGCGCGAGGAGTTCACGATCATCTCCCCGCGCGGAAGAGCCACGCGGGTCAGTCCTCCGGGCAGGACCCACACGTCGTCCCCGCCGTTGTTCAGGGCGAAGGGTCGCAGGTCGACGTGGCGCGAAGCGGGTCCCTCGTCCACCAGCGTGGGGATGGTGGACAGCTGGACCACGGGCTGGGCGATCCAGCCGCGCGGATCGGTCTGCAGCCGTTCGCGCAAGGTGTCCAGTTCCGTCCGGGACGCGGCGGGACCGATCACGATGCCCTTGCCGCCCGAGCCGTCGACAGGTTTCAGGACCAGTTCGTCCAGACGGTCGAGAACCTCGGCGCGGGAGTCGGGCTCCTCGAGGCGCCAGGTGTCGACGTTGGGGATGATCGGCTCCTCTCCCAGGTAGTAGCGGATCAGCGCCGGGACATAGGTGTAGGTGAGCTTGTCGTCGCCGATGCCGTTGCCGATCGCGTTGGCGACGACGACGTTGCCGGCGAGGATCGAGCGGACCAGTCCCGGCACGCCCAGCACGGAATCGGGACGGAACACCTCGGGATCCAGGAAGTCGTCGTCCGTGCGCTTGTAGATCACATCCACCCGGCGCAGGCCGGCGGTGGTGCGCATGTAGACCCGGTCGTTGCGCTCGACGAGATCGTCGGCCTCGACGAGGTCCACCCCCATCGTGCGCGCCAGCAGCGAGTGCTCGAAGTAGGCGCTGTTGTAGCGGCCCGGGGTGAGGACGACGACGGTGGGCTCCTCCCCCGCCGTATCCGGCGCCGCCGCCTGCAGCGCGCCGAGCAGGCGGCCCGGGTACTCGCCCACCCGGCGCACGGGACGGTGGGCGAAGAGTTCCGGGAAGGTCTGGGCCATGGCCCGACGGTTGGACAGGACGTAGCTGACGCCGCTGGGAGTGCGCACGTTGTCCTCCAGCACGCGGAACTCTCCATCGCCGTCGCGGACCAGATCGATGCCCGAGATGTGAATGCGCACGCCGTTGGGCGGGCGATAGCCCCGCATCGGCTCGGCGATGTACGTCGAGGAGGACACCAGCTTCTCGGGGATCACCCCGTCGCTGATCGCCCGTCGATCCGTGTACAGGTCGTCCAGGAAACGCTCGAGGGCACGCACGCGCTGCGCGATGCCGCGAGAGACACGGGCCCATTCCTCGGCGGCGATGACCCGCGGGATCGCGTCGATCGGGAAGGGTCTCTCCTCCCCGGCGTAGTCGAAGGTGATGCCCTGGTCGAGGTAGCTGCGGGCCAGCGACTCCGAGCGCGCGCGGAACTCCTCCAGGCCCAGCCCGGCCAGAGCCGAGTGCAGCGCGCTGTACGTAGGGCGCACCGAGCCGTCGGACGCGAACATCTCGTCCCCGCCCGAACTGGTCTCGACATGCTGGAACAGAGAGGTGGCCGACATGCCTACCATCTAACACCGTCACCTCTTCCGACGCGGGCACCCCTCGCCCGGGAATCGAGAACCATGTCTTTGGCCTCCCGCTTGTCCTCGGTGCTGCGCATCGCCGCCCGCTCCCCCGCCGTCCGCCGCGGCGCACGCAACCTGGGGCGTTCTGCGATGCGCGCGGTCCAGGATCGCCGCGGCGGCTCCGCCGGTCCGTCGGCCTCGAGAGCCCCTGCGTCCGCGGGCGGTTCGCCCGCCTCCGCGCCCGGCGGTGAGAGCTCGCTCGCTCTCGCCGACCGGGACGCCTCTCAGCCGATGTCCTTCTCGTATGCGCCGCGCCCCGATGATCGCCCGGATCCCGGGGAGATCGTCTGGGCATGGGTGCCGTTCGAGGAGGACAGCAGTCAGGGCAAGGATCGTCCGGTGCTGGTCCTCGCCCGGGAAGAGGCATCCGCGGGAGGACGTGACGGATCGGGTGAGGTGCTGATCGCGCTGATGCTCACCTCTCGCGATCGCGCCGCCTCCGGTGGTGTGAGCACCGACGAGTACGGCTCGACCTGGGTGGACATCGGCTCCGGGGACTGGGACAGCCAGGATCGCGATTCGGAGGTACGGGCCGATCGGCTGTTGCGCCTGGCCCCGGATTCCGTGCGCCGCGACGGCGGGCGCCTGGATCGCTCCCGCTTCGAACGGGTCGCCGCCGCGGTGCGGGAGGTCCACGGCTGGCGCGGATGAGCCCGCAGGCTGGAGTGAGCACCACCGGGGACGGTGAGCATCACCGGTGCCAGCGCCGTCACCGCGTGTTCGACGGCATGACCTGGAGCGACACGCAGGAGACACGGCGCACACCCGATTCGTGCAAAGGGGCGGCTCTGGTAAGGTCGTGACCCGTATGTGTGACATACCGTTCGGTGTGCGCACGCCGTCGTCTTCTCCGTGTCGGAGTTCGGCGGTTCGTGCGACCCGGGCGAGTACCCGGGGCAGCGACCCGGTACCGGCGTCTCCAGGCGAATCCCCACCGCCGTCCCCGCCGGTCCCGTTCCTCGGCCGCCCCGGATGATCCAGCACAAGAGCAGCACAAGAGAAGAGTCTTCGTGGCAAACATCAAGTCCCAGATCAAGCGGAACAAGACCAACGAGAAGGCGCGTCTGCGCAATCGGGCCGTGAAGTCCGAGCTGAAGACGTACACCCGCAAGGTGAAGAACGCCGTCTCCACCGGTGACGCGGATGCCGCCGGCGAGGCCCTCAAGACGGCCTCCCGCAAGCTCGACAAGGCCGTCTCCAAGGGCGTCATCCACCGCAACCAGGCCGCGAACCGCAAGTCCGGTCTCGCCAAGCTGGTCGCCGACGTCCAGAGCTGACGCCCCGGGATCAGCTGATCGAAGAGCCCCGCATGCCAGGCATGTGGGGCTCTTCTGTGTCGATGGGTCTTTGTCGATGGGTCTTTGTCTACGACCTCGTCGTCCAGGAAGTGCCTGCCGACGACTGACGCTCTGGCGACAAGCCGCCGGCCGACTGCTCGACGGAGACTGGATCGGCGCCCGCCTCGAGCAGAGCCGTCAGATTCGGGTCCACTGAGGATCCGTCCGCGTACCGGTGGACCAGTGTGCAATCATCCAGCCACCGGCCCCGACGGCCGAGCACCGCTTCCCGCTGGGTGCCCTCCAGCCGGTACCCGTTCTTGCGCAGCACCCGGAGGCTCGCGGTGTTCTCCGCGAAGACCATCGCGATGATGCGCCGGATGCCCAGATCCTCGTGGAGAAACCGGGTGAACTCGCCGACGGCAGTCGCCGCGATCCCCTCTCCATGGTGGTCGGGATGGACGGCGTACCCGAGCTCCATGTCCCATACGGGCGCCTCCCGGCCCAGCGCATGAGGGCGTCGGATCCGCCCGCCGATGTCACCGACGCCCTTGCCCTCGCGCTCGATGACGCACAGTAGAACGTCCTCCCGCGCCAGTCGGGAGGCGAGATCTGCGCGGGTCTCGGCCCATGTCGCCATGGAGCGGTCGGTGTACTCCTGGGTGACTGGGAGTCGCCAGTACTCATGCAGCACTTCGGCGTCCTCGAGCCTCGCCGGCCGGATGCGCAGCGCACCGGCGGTCAGCGGCCAGGCCGCGTCCTCGAGACCGTGCAGCGGCGAGTCGCCGCCCGCAACGAGCGGCGGGGTGCCCACAGAGACCGGTGCGGACAGGTGAGACAGCGCTGCCTGCGCCTGATGGGGCCGCTCAGCGGGCGCGGCGGGCACGGCAGATCTCCATCACCATGCGCTGGACCGACCACCGCGGGTCGCGGCCTGCGCCCTTGACCTCGTGATCGGCGCGAGCGACGGCCTCGAGGGCACGCGCCAGTGAGCGATCCGTCCATGAGCGCGCCTCACGGGCGAGGTTGCGCAGCATCCAATCCGGCATACCGAGGGTGCGGGCGTTGGCACCGGGGGCGGTCACCTTTGCCAGCGAGCGCATCTTCGAGGCGATCGCGGCGACGATCGGAACGGGATCGGCGCCGGCGAGCTGTGCCTGCTGCAGCAGCTGCAGGGCCTCCTGCTCCCGCCCGGAGATGGCGGCGTCCGCGACGGCGAACGCGGTGGATTCGACCCTGCCGGCGGTCAGCGCGTGCACGTCCTGGACGCTCACTGCGGGAGCCGGAGCGCCCTCCTCCGGAGTGGTGTCCTCGACGAGCTGGCGGCTGATCGCGGCGAGTTCGGCGAGGTCCGTGCCGAAGGCGTCGACCAGGGCACCGATCGCGTCGGACTGGATGCGCCGCTCGGCGCGTGCGAACTCGGCCGCGACGAAGGCCTGTTTGTCGCCGTAGCGCTTGACCGGGCTCGCATCGACCCGGGGCACCCCCGACTTCTTGAGAGCGTCCAGCAGCTTCTTGCCGCGGTTGCCCCCGCGGTGGACCAGCACCACGTTCACGTCGGGCTCGGGGCTCTTGACGTAGTCCAGGATCTCGGCCACCAGCGCGTCGGGGGCCGCCTGCACATCGGGCACGAGCACCAGCCGCGGCTCGCCGAACAGCGACGGGCTGGCGACCTGGGTGAGGGCCCCGGCGGTGGCGGCCTCTCCGGAGAGGTCGTGGACCGCGACCGAGGGATCGGCCTCCTTGGCCAGGCCGCGCAGGCGCTGCACGGCGCGGTCCGCGATCAGGGTCTCGGTGCCGTGGACGAGCACCACCGGTGCGAGGGCGACACTGTGCCACTCGACATCGCTCACGGGAGCTCCTCACTGCTCGGGGACCTGGTCGATCCTAACGGGCCGGGCCGACGGACCGCGGCGCGGCGGGGTCCTCGGTGGGCAGGATGACGGTGCCGTCCTCGTCCGTGCGGACCTCGCGGGTGTCGGAGACCGCCAGCAGATCCAGCAGGGTCGGGGTGGGGTGGCCGAAGGTGTTCTCGGCACCCACGGTGATCAGGGCGAGATCCGCGTCGAGATGCTCGTACAGCTGCGGGGACTGACGGCGCGAGCCGTGGTGGGCGACCTTCACGATGTCCGCCGGGCCCGGGTCGAGGCCGGCGAGCTCCTGCTGGGCGGCCGGCTCGAGGTCGCCGAGGGACACCAGGCGGGTGCCGCCGGCCCAGGTGGCCGAGAGGGCGATCGAGCAGTCGTTGGCGTTGTCTCCCTCGCCCGCCCCGGACTCGCGGGCGGAGGCGGAGATCGCACCGTCGGCGGAGACGGGCCACAGCACCTCGAGGACGAGCCCGTGCTGCTGCCACGTGTCCCCGGTGGTGGCCACGCCGGTGGGCACATCGGGAACCACGTCGTCGGTCGCCTCCGGGATGGGACATATCCATTGCCCTGCCGGCGCCCGGGCACCGGTGAGGGCGCCGAGGCCTCCCGTGTGATCCGCATGGGGGTGGGTCAGGACGAGCAGATCGATGCGGGTGATCTCCAGCCGGTCCAGGCAGCGGCGCAGCGGGGCGGGCTCGGGGCCGGTGTCGATGAGCACGGTGGCGGTCCCGGACGGCGTGTGCGAGCGCAGCACGACGGCGTCGCCCTGGCCGACGGCGCACACGGCGACGAGCCAGGGCGGCGACGATCCGATCGGCGCGATGCGCCCGATGCTCGGGGCGAGGGCGACGACGAGCAGCGCGGCCGAGATCCATCTCACCGCGGGCGAGCGCCGAGCGGCTATCGCCGTCGCCACCCCGGCCACCACTGCGAGAGCGAGCACAGCCCCCGTCGCTCCCTCGGGCACGGCGATGCGTGACCCGGGCAGGGAATCGGCTGCCCGGGCGATCAGCAGCACCAGGTGGGCGCCGCCTGCCGCCGCCGTGTTCAGCGCGACGGCGGCGGCGGGCCAGATCGTGCCGATCACGAGCGCCATCAGTCCGAGCACGGTGGTGGGGGCGACGAGCGGACCCACGAGGATGTTCACCGGGACGGCCCACAGTGAGATCTCCGGGGTCAGCAGCACCAGCAGGGGTGTGCAGATCAGCTGCGCCACCAGCGGGACGGCGACCACCAGCGCGAGGGGACGGCCGAGGCGGCCGCCGCTGGCATCGGTGATCACCGTGGCCAGCGGCGGGGCGGCCACCAGTATCGCTGCGGTGGCCAGCGCCGAGAGCAGGAACCCCACGGACGCGGCGGTGACCGGATCGAGCACCGACCACAGGGCCACGGTCAGTGCCAGGGACGCCACCGCTGAGGCGCGGACCCCGGCGAAACGAGCCACCAGCAGCGGGGTCGCCATGGTCGCGGCCCGCTGCACGCTGGGTTCGTCGCCCACCAGCCAGACGTATCCGGCCAGGACGGCGGCGGCGAGCAGCAGACGCGGTCGGCGTCTCACTCCGCACAGCAGCAGCACCCCCAGGACAGCGGCGAGTACGAGGGCGATGTTGGCACCGGAGACGGCGACCAGATGCGAGATCCCGGCCCGCCGCATGGTCTCCTCGGTCGCCTCCCCCATCCCGGTGGTGTCCCCACTGGTCATGCCGCGCACCAGCGCGGCCTCGTCGGCCGGGAGGTGAGAGGTGGCCGCTCGGGCCTGGTGGCGCAGCTGCTGGCGAGCGGCCTGCATGGCCCCGGAGACTCCGGCGGTGGCCACCGGAACGGCTTCGCTCGCGCTGAGGACGGTCAGGTTCCCGCTGCCGCTCAACACACCCCGGACCCGGATCGTGTCGCCGTCGCGCGCCTGGGAGAGTCCGTCTGCGGCGCGGGGTGCGGCGCGGAGCAGTACGGGGAGGGACGCGGGCAGCTGGACGTCGTGCCGGCCCAGAGTCGCAGGACCCCGAACGGTGCGGGTCATCACCTGCATCCCGCTGCGTGACCAGGCGGGGCCGGAAGCCGGTGGGGCGGGATCGGCCCCGGCCACGACGTTCAGCTCCACCACCAGAGCGTCCTCCGCGGCCTCCGCCAGCAGGTGGTCCGTCTGCCCATGGCGCTGCAGCGCAGGGAACAGCAGTGCCCCGGCCAGGACGAGAATGCCGAGGTGGGCGAAGAGGACGTGGACGGCACGGGAGCCGCCGGCGAGCATGATCGCGCTCAGCGCGAGCGCGACGATCACCGCGCCCGCGGCGACAGCTGCCGCGGTACTGACCAGAACGCCCAGCACCGCGAGGATCCAGATGCAGGCGGCGGCGGGTATCAGTCGCAGGTCGGCGTGCTTCACGGGGTGCCGGTCGGGTCGGCGCCGAGGTGGTCATACGCTCGCGTGCTCACGGATCTTCTCCAGGGTGGCGGGCCCGATCCCGGAGACCTCGAGCAGCTCGTCGACGGACTCGAAGGGCCCGTTCTTGTCCCGGTGCTCGATGATCCGCTGACTGATCGCCGGGCCGACTCCGGGCAGCTGCTCGAGGTCAGCGGCGTCGGCCGTGTTCAGATCCACGGGCGCGGTGGAACCCGACCCGGAGCCGCTTCCGCCGGATCCCTCGGTGTCTGCGGAACCGGAGCCGGCGGCCGAGGGAGCGGGTACGGAAGGGGGATCTTCTCCAGGCCGTGGGACATGGATCTGTTCGCCGTCGGCGACAGGGCGGGCGAGGTTCACGGCGGAGAGGTCGGCCTCCGAGGTCGCTCCTCCGGCGGCCTGGAGTGCATCGTCGACCCGCGAGCCCTCCGGGAGGGTCACCACACCGGGAGATTCGACCGCGCCGGCGACGTGGACGACCAGGCCGCCGGACGGGTCGGTGCCCTCGCCGCTCCGGTCGCCGTCGGCCCCGGTGCTGCGGTCCCCGGGTTCCGTCGTCTCCGAGCCGCCAGCGTTCCCGGCGTCCCCGGCATCGGAGGAGTCCGACGGACCGCTCGGGGGCTCTCCCGGCCCCTCACTCCCGCCGTCGGCATCGGAGGCGGGCTCGTCATCCCCTCCGTCGAGTCCGCTGTCCTCCCCACCCGGACTCGGATCACCGGCGGCCGCCGGCTTCTCGTCCTCCAGCGGCACGGCGGAGCCGGCGCTGGAGAGGTGGATGACGCCGATCCCGATCAGGACCAGCACGGCGATGCCGACGAGGGCCGAGGGCGCCGGGGACGGCAGGGAGAAGCGGCGCTCGGGACGCGCGTCGCGGTGATCCCGGCGTTCGATGAGCGCCTGACCGCTGCGCCGGTGCCTTCCCGCGCGGCCGCGCCCCGTCGTCCCGGATCGTCCGTGTGCTCCCATGGCCGCGACCCTAGGGAGGCGGGAGAGCCCCGGTCAGCGCCGGGTGCTGAATTGGGGACGCAGATGCTCTGGGGAGGAACCTCAGCCCAGGCCGAGCATCATCAGCCACTGACGGTGGAACGCTGCCAGGATCACGAGGACGACCAGCACGTACCAGGCGATGGTCAGCACCACCCAGCGGCGCAGCACGCCCGCCAGGGGTCCGGGCACTCGCAGCTGACCGCTCTCGACGGTGTGCGCGAGAGTGGAGAAGAACATGGGCGCGGTGACGGTCCAGATGACCATGCACCACGGGCACAGCGCCTTGATGACGAAGATCGTCGAGATCGCCAGGAAGTGGATGTAGCCGAAGGCGAACGTCATGCCTCCCAGGCGAGCCCAGCGGAACCACGCGGGCAGGGCGCCGCCGCTGAGCATGAGCGATCCGACAACGCCCATGATGGCGAAGCCGGCCAGCCCGATCGCCTGGTTGGGGATGCCCAGTGCTGAGGCCTGCCAGGTCATCATCACATTGCCGCAGGAGATGAACGGGTTGATGTCGCAGGCCAACGAGGCGCCTGGGTTCGCGAGCAGGTACTCCTTGTCGATGGTGAGCATCAGCGCGGCGATCCAGCCGATGAGGCCGCCGAGCAGCAGTACAGCACCGGTCAGCCGGGAACCCGCGCGGGACCTGGCGGTGCGCTCGGCCGCCAGCTCCGCGTCGATCTCGGCCAGCAGCTCCTCATCGCTCGCCTCGGCGCCGGCGGTCCGGTCGGGGCCTGCAGACCGTGCGGCGGAGTCGTTCTCACTCATGTCGGCGCTTCCTCCGTGCGATCGAGTCCCGGGCATCAGGCCGTCACCGGATGCTCGGCGAACCAGGCGGCGAGGTGTGCGTTGCCCTCGTCCATGCTGACGCGTGGTCTCCACTGCAGTCGCGTGCGGGTGCGGCGCTGGTCGAACCAGTGCGCCGTCGACATCTGCTCGGCGAGGAACTCCGTCATCGGCGGTTCGTCGTGGCCGGGACGGATCTCCCAGACCCGTTCGACGACTCGGCCGGCGAGGCGGCCCACGCTGCCGGGAATCGTGATCCTGGGGCGGGGGACGCCGGCCGCATCGCACCAGCCGGCGAAGACGTCGCGCACCGTGCGGGGTTCACCGTTGGTGATCACGAAGCTCTCACCATGGACGTCCTCGATGCGGTCGTGGGCGGCGACGATCGCGTCGGCCGCATTGGTGACGTAGGTGGTGTCGATGAGCGCCATTCCCTGGTCCAGCAGCGGCAGCCGTCCCCGCCGGGCGCGGTCGACGATGCGCCCCACCAACTGCGTGTCCCCTGGTCCCCACACGATGTGGGGGCGCACGGAGGTCACGAGCATGCCGTCGCGGCCGTCGGCGTCCATCGCCAGCAGTTCGGCGGCGGCCTTGGTGCGGGAGTAGGGGCCGCGCGCGCGGCCGGGGTCGGCGGGGGTGGCGTCCAGGCCCTCGATGGCGCGGCCCAGATGGGCGACCGACGGGGAGGAGACGTTCACGAGCTTTCCGCCGCCGCCGGACCGCATCGCGGCGAGGATGTTCTCGGTGCCGCCGATGTTGATGGCACGGTACTCGTGCTCGGGACCGGAGATCGAGACCTTCGCGGCGAGATGGATGACCGCGTCGGCGCCATCCACCGCGCGGCGCACGTCCTCGGCATCGGTCAGTGAGCCGGTGACGTCCTCGACCCCCGGGATGCCGGCGCGCCGTCGCTGGAAGGCGCGGACCCGTGCGCCCCGGTCGCGCAGCGTGGCGGCCACGGCTCCGCCGAGCATGCCGGAGGCGCCGGTGACCAGGATCGTCGGGGTGCTCACAGCGGGTCGGGCCTCTCTCCCCGGAGGGTCTGACCGGACCATCGCGCCAGGGCCGCCCGGTCGATCTTGGAGTTGTGGCGGATGTCGGTGGGCAGGGTGCGCGTGGTGAACACCGCCGTGACGTCCGCTCCGGTGCGCTCGCGGACGGCGCGGCGCACGGCTTCCTGGAGCGAGGTCTCCGCGGGACGCGGCCGGGCAGGCTTCCCGGGGCGGTAGCCCTGCTCGGTCTCGAGGACGACGACGATCTGCTGGGTCCCGCGGGGTCCGATGGCGGCGGCTCCCGCGCGCCGCACCGTCGGCACGCTCTCGGCGGCCTCCTCGACCTGGACCGGGGTGAACAGTCCCTCGGCCGTGGCGAGGACGTGGTCGGCACGACCTTCGACCCAGAGGCGACCGGCCTCGTCGAGGTGGCCGACGTCGCCCGTGGCGTGCCACCCCTCGAAGCGCATCGAGGTGCGGGTGGTGCGCCAGAGCATGAGGTACCGGTCGCGCACGTGCGGGGCGCGCACGAGGATCTCACCGGTCGCGCCGGGCTCCTGCGTGATCTCGCCGGAGGTGCGGCCTTCGGCGTCCATGACGGCGATGGCGATCTCGGCCCGCGGGACCGGGGTGCCGACGCAGACGCCGGACCCTTCGCCGGCCCGGTCGATGCCCTCGAGGTCGATGGCGGCCACTGCCAGGCATTCCGTCATGCCGTACGGGGTCAGGGCCTTCGCCCGCGGCATCAGTGCGCGCAGCTCGCGCAGCAGGTGGGCCGGGATCGGGGCGCCGGCGGAGAAGAAGCTCGCCGCACCGGCGAAGGCCGCCCGCCCGCGCTCGTCGAGGCCGGAGGCGGTCTCCAGGATGTTGCGCAGCGCCGCCGGTGCTGTGAACACGGCAGGCCGGCCAAGGGCGGCGATCGCGTCGGCGAGGGCGGGTGCGGTCAGCTCGCCGGGGCGGGTGATGTCCATGTCGGGCACCACCGAGGGTGCGCCGAGGGCCGGTCCCAGCAGCGCGAAGGGGGCGAAGCCGGCGACCAGGCCCCGCTCAGGGTCGAGCTGGAGGGTGTCGCCGACCGCCGTGAACATCGCGCTGAGCTGGCGGTGGGTGTAGACGGCGCCCTTGGCCGGCCCGGTCGAGCCGGAGGTGAACAGGATCGCGGCGTCGGCGTCCTGGTCGGGCCAGGCGGCATCCAGGGGAGCTCCGAGCTCGCGCATCATGGAGCCGGAGGTGGCCAGCTGGGCGATGGAGGTCTCCACGCCGAGCGCCGCCCGATCCAGCGTGGGCAGCTGGTCGACGCTGATGCGCCGGCCGGGCCAGCCCATCGCACGGGCGCCGATGAGCGCCTTGTTGATGCCGATCAGCCAGTCCGGGTGGGAGCCGATGACCGCGCGGGTCAGGCCCGCCGTGCCGAGCCCGGCGTCGGCGATCACCGCGACGGCGCCGATGCGCAGGCAGGCGTAGAGCACGGCGGTGAGATCGGCGCCCGGGGTGATCAGGATGCTGACGCGGTCACCGGGGCGGATCCCATGGCCCAGCATGCCGGCGGCGATGTCGTCGATGCGCCGATTCAGCAGCGACCAGGAGATCTCGCGGCCGGGGCTGCCCTTGCCGGGCATCTCGACGACTGCGGGCAGGTGGGCGTGGGTGCGGTCGGCGGCCAGGCGGGCGATCGGCTCGCCGATGTGCCGCTGCGGCGCGGGTTCCGCGAAGGAGGAGACGGGCCGCCACGTGACCGGCTGGGCGTCGGCCTCGATCCCGGCCCCCGATGCGACCCGGTCGCGGAGCCAGTCGGCGACGGTCCCGGCGACGTCGGCGTCCTCCCACACCAGGTGGGAGGCGTTCTCGAAGCGGTGCACGTCGGCGTGAGGAACCCGCTCGAGGAGGTCGCGCAGGTAGCGGTCGGAGAAGGTGATGTCCCGGACGCCCCAGGCGAACAGGGTCGGCACCTCCAGGTGACGGATCCCCTCGGCGAGCCGCTCGAGGGCCGGGCGGGACGGGTGGTGCGCGTCGGCCGGGATGTCGGCGACGAAGTCCTCGATGCCTTTGCGGCGGGCGCGGGAGCGGTACGGCGCGAGGTAGGCGTCCTGGACGTCCTGCGGCAGCGGCGGCTTGGACAGCGACAGCGTGGTGCGCAGGAAGGCATCGGTCAGTGAGGTGGACGCGGGCAGGAACGCCGGCGCGGTCGCCAGTTGGAGCGCCTTGGGCAGCGACTCCCCCAGCTCCTGGTGGATCCCGGTGTTGGTCAGCACCATCCCGGCGAGGTCGTGGCGGTTGTCCAGGGCCCAGCCGACCGAGACGATGCCGCCCCAGTCATGCCCGACGGTGACCACCGGCCCGCGGACCGAGAGCGCGTCGGTCAGCAGCGAGAGGTCGGTGATGCGGTCCTGCAGGCGGCGGGTGATGCCCGTGCGCTCGGACCAGCCCATCTCGAGCTGGTCGACCGCGATGACGCGCCACGGGATGTCCTCGCGCACCAGGGAGCGGAAGAGGAAGGAGTAGGTCGGGTTGCCGTGGACGGCGAGGATCGTGCCCTGCGGGGCGATGCCGCGCTCGGTCAGCAGCGGGCCGGAGTCCAGCAGGTGCCAGCGGCGCGGCTCGCCCGTGTGATCCCGCACCTCCAGGGTGCGGCTGATGCGCGGGTCGACACCCGGCAAGCTCTGCTCGAGCGGGATCTCGGGGAGCGCGGCCCGGCGACGACCCGTGGCGGCGGCGTTCACCACTGCACCTCCAGCATCGCGGTGTTCAGGCCGGAGCCGACGCCCATCAGCAGGACGCGCTCACCCCGGGAGATCTTGTCCTGATGGTCGGCCAGGGTCATCGGGACGGCCTCCGCGGCGATATTGCCCCAGTCCGGGAAGCTGACAGGGATTCGTTCCATCCCTACGCCGGTGATCTTGGAGAAGTTGCGGGTGTAGACCATCGAGACCTGGTGGGGGATCACGTGCTCGATGCTCTTGAAGTCCAGGCCGGCCTCGTTGGCACCCTTCCAGGTGTCCAGGATCAGGCTGATCCCGTTCTCCAGCAGGCCGGCGGAGTCCGTGCGCATGTCCTGCATGTCCGCCACGCACAGCTCGTGGTGCTCCGTGCCGGCGCGGGCCTGGGTGAGCTTGAGCGGGTGGCCCTCGGGATGCTCGTCCGCCGGCCCGATCACGGCGGCGGCAGCTCCGGAGCCCAGGGTCAGGGACGCGAACTGGTTGTTGAAGTCCTCCCGGGTGGAGGTCTTGGAGTTCAGGCGGTCGATGGTGCCGCGCTGGACCTCCTCGACATCCTCCGCGCCGACGATGAGGGCGTACTTGATCTGACCGGCGTCGATCAGCCCCGCCGCCATGGACATGGCATTGACGAACCCCAGGCACGCATTGGTGATGTCGAAGTTCATGCAGCTCGGCGGCATCCCGAGCGAGTGGTGGATGCCGGTGGAGACCGCCGGTTCCAGGTGCTGGCGGGACACGGAGGCGTTGATCATCAGCCCGACCTGGTCGCGCATGATGCCGGCCTTGGCCATGGCACGCTCGGCGGCGAGCACCACGCCCTGCTTCCAGCCGTCGCGGGGATCGCGCCACCACCGGCGCTCGTAGACGCCGGCCACGCGCTGGAGGACCCCCTTCGGCAGCCGCAGTCGTTTGCGGGCCGGGGCCAGCATCTCGTCGATCTCATCCGAGGTGACGGTGACCTGCGGAAGGGACATCTCGACCGAGAGCAGGGTCGCGTTCCTGTGGACGAAGCCTGTGTTGCCGTTCCCCATCTGCGTGCGCTACCTCGTTCGTCTCGTGCAAATCATGTGGCATGGCCGCGGGACGGACGCCGGCACCGACGGGCCGGCGCCGGGGCGCTCGGCCGCGACAGGGTCGGGCTCATGCACCGCACATTCTCCCACCGGGAGCTGAGGGCTGCCTCAGGGGGTGTCGGATTCCACGTCGGCCCCGTTGCTCCCGTCGACCCCCTTGGTCCCCTCGTCCAGATGGTGGCCCAGGTGGTGGCGGGCGAAGGCCAGGCACTGGCGGAGGATCTGCTCGCGGCCGTCGGCGTTCCCGCTGGTGCTGACCTCGAGCAGCACGGAGCCGTGCCAGCCGCGGTTGGCCAGGCGCCGCAGCACCTCGGCGCAGGGCTGGTTCCCCTCCCCCGGCGGCAGGTGCTCATCCTTGGTGGTGCGGCCGGACCCGTCGGCGAGGTGCAGATGGCTCAGCCGGTCGCCGAGGCGGTCGATCATCTCCAGCGCATCGTCGCCCGCGGTGGCGGCGTGGGAGAGGTCGACGGTGACGTGGGCGTAGTCCTCGTCGGTGGGGTCATGGTCAGGAAGGTAGGTCATCAGTTCACGCACGCCGAGACGCCACGGGTACATGTTCTCCACCGCGATGTCCACGCCGTACGTCGCCTCCAGCTCGGCGACACCCTCGACGAACTCGCGGGCGTAGCGGCGCTGCCACCGGAACGGCGGGTGCGCGACGACCGTGTCGACCCCCAGCTCCTGCGCGATCTGGACGGTGCGCTCGACCTTGACCCAGGCGTCGCGGCCCCACAGGCCCTGCAGGAAGAACAGGGTGGGCGCGTGCAGGGACAGGATCGGCAGGCCGTAGCGCTCGGAGTACTCCCGCAGGAGCTCGGGATCCTGACTGTCCTTGGGGTAGGAGACCATCACCTCGATGCCGTCGTACCCGATCTCGGCGGCCAGCCGGAAGCACTCCTCGACCCCTGCCGGGAACACGGACGAGGTCGACAGCCCCACCGGGATCCGGCGCTGGGGGTCCTGCTCGCTGCGAGGGTCGCCGGCGGACAGCCGCTTGTACAGAGCGTCCCGACTCGCCTGCCCGGCGCGATTGGGCCGCGTATACGGTTTGCGTGCGCCATTGCGCGGCGCGCTCCTCGCGCGGCGATCACGGCGTGGGCTCACGGTTGCTCCTCAACGGTCGGCGGCCGGCGGCCGCAGACAGTATGCAACAGGCCCCGCCTAGACTCGTCGCCATGCGCCTTCGAGATCTCACGGCCGACGACTACGTCGCCTATCGGACCATGACCGCCGGAGCCTTCTCGGGCCGGTTCACCGACATCGAACCGCAGCCGTTCGATCCCGGCGAGACGGCGATCGGCATCGACTCCGAGGAGCTGCCGGGCGGAGTCCAGGGCGTGCTGGCCGCCGGCGCCCGCATCCGCCACGACCGCATCACGCTGGGCGGGGGCGTCGCCCGTTGCGGGGGGATCGGCGGCCTCGCGGTCCACCCGGCCCACCGCGGCGGCGGTGTCTTCCGGGAGCTGCTGACCGGGGTCATCGCCCGATGCGCCGGGGAGGGGATGGCGCTGTCGATGCTGTACCCCTCGAACCCCTCGATCTACCGCCGGCTCGGCTACCAGGTGGTCGCCTCCATGCAGAAGCTGATCGTGCCGCTGGTGGACCTCCAGAGGCTGCCTGCCGTCCCCGACCGGCGGCTGGTGCCCGTGACCGAGGAGACCATGCCGCGTCTGCGCGCCGTGTACCGCGAGCTCAGCGCCGGGGACAACGCGATGCTGCTGCGGGAGCCGCCGCTGTTCCCCGAGACCCTGCCCGGCGATGGCTGGTCCGCGCTGCTGCTCGAGGACGCCGAGGGCACCGACCACGGCTACATCTCCTGGACCCGCAGGGGCGGCGAGCACGACGGGGTCGGTCTCGACGTCCACGAGATCTTCGGCCGTACTCGCGGGGACCGCATCGCACTGCTGCGCTCCCTGGGTTCGTGGTCGACGGTGACCGAGCTGACGCGGCTGCGGGTGCGCACCGAGGACCCGGTGCTCGATGCCCTGCCGGGCGGACGCCTGCGCCCCGACCCCGGAGTGCTGCCGCTGGTGATGATGCGGGTGATCGACACCGCAGCGACTCTCGAGTCCCGACGCGCCCCGGCGGGTCTGGGCGGCGCGGTGCGCCTCACGGTCGAGGACGACACGGTCCCGGCGGGGACCTGCCGGTCTGCGGGGAGCTGGATCGTCTCGGCGGCCGACGGGAACATCACGGCCGTCTCTGCGGGATCGACCGACTCTGCGGGAGCGACCGCCGCACCCTCGGATTCCGAGGTGCTGGGTGAGGTGCGGCTGGACATCCATGCCGCCTCTCTGCTGCTCGTGGGCGGCCGCACCGTGGCCGACGCCCGGCGGCTGGGACTGGGTCTCAGCGCCGATGCGCCCACGGAGCGGTTCCTCGACGCTCTCCTGGCCGGACCGCGCCCGAGCGTCATGGACGCCTTCTGAGCAGCGTCATCCAGGCGTTCTGAGCAGCGTCATCCGCGCCTTCTGAGCAGAGATGCCCGATCCGGCGCCGGTCGCGGCAGAGGGCATCGCGCCCGTACTCTGACGGCTCCGCCCGCCGCGCCGGCCCGCCCCTCGCCGGTCACTGTCCCCACCCTCACCTCGGAGCTCTCTCGCATGGCCAAGCTGCACTTCAAGTACGGAGCGATGAACTCCGGCAAGTCCGACACTCTCATCAAGACCGCCTACAACTACGACGAGCGCGGTCTGGCCACGATCACCGTCAAGCCGGTCCTGGACACCAAGGGCGAGGACTGGGTGGTGGCCCGAGGCGGCGCCCAGCGTCGGGTGGACGTGCTGGCGCATCCCGGGCAGGATCTGCGCGAGCGTGTGCACGCCGTGGCCGATCAGCGGGGACTGCGGCCGCTGCACTGCGTGCTGGTCGATGAGGGGCAGTTCCTCGACCCGGTCCAGATCGATCACCTGTTCCGCATCGCCAAGCAGGACGGCATCTCAGTGATCTGCTACGGCCTGCGCACCGACTTCCGCACCCACATGTTCCCCGGCGCGGCGCGCCTGTTCGAGCTCGCGGACAACGTCGAGAAGCTGCCGACCATGTGCCGCTGCGGCTCACAGGCCGAGTTCAATTGCCGTGTGGTCGATGGCCGGCACGTCTTCGAAGGTGACCAGGTGGCGATCGATGATCTCGCGACCGGCTCGGTGACCTATGTGTCGTTGTGCGGGCCGTGCTTCATGCAGGAGCAGCAGACTGCGGGCGTCTCCGTGCTCGGCGGCTGACGCCGGGGCCGCACTGACCGCGGCGCACCGGAGATCGGTCCGCCGCCCGGGCGTGGCGGGCAGCGGACCGGGTCCTCCGGGACGGACTCAGGAGCTGAGCGGGCGGCCTTCGCCGACCTCGCCGTCTCCGCCGACGTCCGCGGGCTCCTCACCGGACGCCGAGCCCGTCGAGGAGGCGTCCGTGGCGTCCGCGGCGTGGGAGCCGGAGTCCTTGCCCAGGCGCTGCTTCGCCGAGGTGGCGGTCCCCTCCGCCTTCTCCTTCGTCGCCGACGCCGTCTCCTGGGCCTTGCCCTTCACGTTCTCGGCGACCTCGGGGGCCTTGCTCTTGACCGTCTCGGCGGTGTCATGGGCGACCCGCTCCGCGGTCTCCTTGGCCTGCGCGGTCCGGCGCTGGACTTCCGGATCCTCCGCGACCTGCCGCGCGGTGCGCTCGAGGGACTCGTAGGGGCCGCGTCCCGCGCGGGAGCCCACCACGAATCCGATCGCGAGTCCGGCCAGGAAAATGAACTTCTTCATCACTGCCTCCAGGGATCCTCGGGGTTGTGCTCCGCATGGTGTCACGGGCCACCCAGGGGCTCGCCATGCCTTGACCGAGCGGTTCAGCGCGCGCTGCTCCGTCCCCGATCCGTCCCATCCTGGTCACAGGACCCCCACCGCGCCGGCCCCCTGCGCGTGCGCACGCCCCACATGGAAGCCCTACGATCGTGTCCGAGGGCGATGGCGCCCTCTGCCGAGATCTCACCGTCCCCACGTCCACCGTTCCTGGCACGGTGACAGAGGAGAGGACCACGTTGTCCCCGTCATCCCCGCCGCACGCCCCGCGCTCCGAGCGCCGCTCCACCACGCTGACCATCGAGGACGTCGCCGCTCAGGTCCGCACCTGGCTCGAGGCGGCTCGCGAACGCCCCGTCCCGGGCCCCGCCAGGCTGCTGTCCGACCTGCTGCGCGACCCGCAGGGCCTGGACTTCACGCTGTCGTTCGTGGATCGCGTGATCCGCACCGAGGACCCTCGCGCCGCCGCGGTCGAGCTGCGCCGTCTGGCCCAGGATCCACCGGCGTTCCTGCCTCCGGCATTGCGTCGCGTCGTGGCCCTGGGAGGTACCGGCTCGCGGGTGGCACCGTCGGTCGTGGTGCCGACCGCGCGGGCCGCGATGCGCGCGATGGTCTCCCACCTGATCCTCGACGCCCGCAGCGGCCCGCTGTCCCGCTCGATCGCCCGTCTCACGGCCGACGGGACGAAGCTGAACATCAACCTGCTCGGCGAGGCCGTGCTCGGGGCGCAGGAAGCGGCGCGCCGGCTCGAGGGTGTGCGCGAGCTCGTCGCTCGAGACGACGTCGGCTACGTGTCCATCAAGGTCTCCTCGATCGTGGACCACCTGCCCCTGTGGGCCGCCTCCCAGACCGTCGACCACATCGTGGAGACGCTGCTGCCGCTGTACCTGGACGCCGCCCACGAGGACGAGCCGACCTTCATCAACATGGACATGGAGGAGTACCACGACCTGGAGCTGACGCTTCAGGTCTTCGAGAAGCTCCTGGACCGTCCCGAGCTGGCGCATCTGCGCGCCGGCATCGTGCTGCAGGCGTACCTGCCCGATGCTCCCAGCGCGATGGCCCGTGTGCGCGCCTTCGCCGAGCGCCGCGTCGCGGCCGGCGGCGCGCCCGTCAAGGTGCGGCTGGTCAAGGGTGCGAACCTGGCGCTGGAGAAGGTGGACGCCTCGATCCACGGGTGGACGCAGGCTCCGCTGCTGACCAAGGAGGAGACCGACGCCCAGTACAAGCGGATGCTGATGGAGGCGCTGGACCCGCAGCGGCTGGAGGCCGTGAACCTGGGCGTGGCCGGCCACAACCTCTTCGATGTGGCCTTCGCGCACGTGCTGATGCGCGAACGCGGCATCCCGGCCGGTCCCGGCAGCGGCGTCGAGTTCGAGATGCTCGCCGGCATGGCACCCGGCCAGCAGGCCGTCGTGCGTGAGGCGACCGGCACCATGCGGCTGTACGTGCCCGTGGTCCACCCCCGTCACTTCGATGTGGCCGTCTCCTACCTGGTGCGTCGGCTCGAGGAGAACGCCTCCTCGGAGAACTTCCTCTCGGCCGCCTTCGAGCTCGACACCTCACCGGAGCTGTTCGACCGCGAGGAGCTGCGCTTCGCGCGCGCCCTCGACCGGGCTCTGCGGACGACGTCCGTGCCCACTCATCGCGACCAGGACCGGGGCGCCGAGAGCGACGCCGGTCCGGCCCAGCTCGGGTCCCCGGCACTGCCCGCGGTCCCCGGGGCTTTCCGCAACACTCCGGACGCCGACATGTCCACCGCGCCCAATCAGGCGTGGGCCGAGCGGATCACTCATCGCGTACGCGCCTCCACGCTCGGTGAGGACGAGGTGCGCGCGGCGCGCGTGGAGAGCGTCGAGGGAGTCGGCGAGGTCATCGGCCGCGCCCTGGACGCCCAGCAGGGGTGGGCGGCGCTCGGTGTCGAGAAGCGTGCGATGGTGCTCCGTCGCGTCGCGGGCACCCTTGCCGCTCACCGCGCGGAGCTGCTCGAGGTGATGGCCTCGGAGACCGGCAAGACGCTCGATCAGGGTGACCCCGAGGTCAGCGAGGCCATCGACTTCGCCCTGTACTACGCGGAGCAGGCCGAGCGACTGGACGCCCTGAGTGACGTGCGCTTCTCACCGCGTGCACTGACTCTGGTCACGCCGCCCTGGAACTTCCCGGTCGCGATCCCCACCGGCGGCACACTGGCGGCGCTGGTCACCGGCAGCGCCGTGATCATGAAGCCCGCTCCGCAGGCACGCCGCTGCGGAGCACTCATCGGCCGGCTCCTGCTCGAGGCCGGTGTCCCCGAGGGCGTGTTCACCCTCGTCGACGTGCCCGAGAACGAGGTGGGCCGGGCGCTGGTCACCGATCCCCGGATCTCCCAGCTCATCCTGACCGGCGCCGCCGACACGGCCGCGATGTTCGCCTCGTGGCGGCCCGGGCTGCGGATCCTCGCCGAGACCAGCGGGAAGAACGCGATCGTGGTGACCCCGCATGCCGATCTCGACCTCGCGGCCCGCGACGTCGCCGCCAGCGCCTTCGGTCACGCCGGGCAGAAGTGCTCGGCCGCCTCACTGGTGATCGCCGTCGGCTCCGTCTCCCACTCGCGCAGGTTCTCCGCCCAGCTCGCCGACGCGGTGCTGAGCCTGCACGTCGGCGAGCCGAACGACGGCACCGTGCAGATGGGGCCCGTCATCGAGCAGCCCGGCGAGAAGCTCGCCTCCGGGCTGACCGAGCTCGGGGACGGGGAGACCTGGCTCGCCAGGCCACGTCAGCTCGACGACGAGGGGCGCCTGTTCACCCCGGGTGTCCGCACCGGCGTCGAGGAGGGCTCCGCCTTCCATCTCACCGAGTACTTCGGACCCGTCCTCGGTGTCATGCATGCCGACACCCTCGAGGACGCGGTGCGCCTCCAGAACGGCACCGACTTCGGCCTCACCGCGGGGCTCCAGTCGCTGGACCCCGACGAGATCGCCTGGTGGAGCCAGCATGTCGAGGCGGGCAACCTGTACGTGAACCGGGGTATCACCGGAGCCGTCGTCCAGCGTCAGCCGTTCGGCGGCTGGAAGCGCTCCTCGATCGGGCAGACCGCGAAGGCCGGCGGCCCCAACTACCTCGTCCATCTCATGGACGCCTCCGATCCCGAGGACATCGCGGCCCGCGACGAGGCGGCATGGCTGGAGGATGCACGCCACTCGGATCGCCAGTACTGGGCCGGCACGTTCGCCCCGCGCGACGTGCAGGATCTGCACGGCGAGATCAATGTGCTGCGCCACCTGCCGATCCCCACACTGGTGCGGGCCGCCGCGGGCACCCGTCCCGTCGACCTGCAGCGGGTGCTGCACGCCGCCGCGACCGTCGGCGCCGAGATCGAGGTGTCCGTCGCGGATCCGGAACTGGTGCAGGTGGCCCTGGCGGCCGGCGTCGCGGAGTCCCGGGTTCGGCTCGAGGACTCCGGCTTCGCGGAGCGGATCCCCGCGGTCCCGCAGCCGCGCATCCGTCTCATCGGGCACGCCGACGAGGCGCTCCGCACCGCGATGGCCGCACACACCGAGATCGCCCTGTTCACCGGAGCGGTCGTCGCCAGCGGCCGGGTCGAGCTGCTCTCGTTCCTGCGCGAACAGGCCATCAGCGCCACCGATCATCGCTACGGCAACCCACTGCCCCACCGGCTGGACCTCACCGGTGGTGCGGGCTGGTCGCGCGGTCCGGCCCCGACCGGCTGAGCCGCGGGAGCCGGGCGCAGGACCCGGTACCGGACATCTCGGGCGTTCAGGAACGTTCCCGGGGAAGCTGGTGCGCTGCGTCACAGAAGGCTGTAGCGTGGATCGGCCCCCTCCCCCGAACGCACACAGAGGTGCTTCTCCATGACTGACCAGGGTTTCCCCGCCGCACACCGTCGCTCGGCCCGAGATGCTCCCGGCAGCTCCGGCCCATCGCGACGCGGCATGCTCGCCGCCGGCGCGGTCACGGGCACCGCCGCCCTCGCCGCGGCCCCGTCGGCCCTCGCGGCGCCGACGCCGCCCGCAGTGACCGTGCCGGCCGAGCAGCCGGCCCCGGACGGCCGGCCGGTGCCGCCGAAGGAGGCGGCCGCTCGGGCGGTCGCGGCGACCGACGCCCTGCTGACATACTTCGCCGCCGAGAACGATCCGGACATGCTCCTGGAGCAGTACCCGCGCCAGGAGGGCGATCCGGAGTTCAGCTATGTCTGGCCGCTGTCCCAGGCCCGCGCCGCCGTCACCGAGCTGATCGCCGCGTTCGCCAAGGGCGGCCCCAAGGTCGATACCGGCGACCTGGACCTCGACGCGGCCGACGCCTCCCTCATCCGCGCCCAGGAGCACTACTGGTACCCGCAGGGCGGGACCACCGGGCTGCCCGGGTACACCGCGGCCACGGACTCGGAGCAGGGCGCCCACGGCGACTTCTTCTACGACGACAACGACTGGATCGCGCTGATCGAGATCGAGCAGCATCTGCTCAGCGGCGGCGAGAAGGGCGACCTCGACCGTGCCCGCCAGCTGCTGGACCTGTTCCGCTCCGGGGAGTCCACCGACCCGAGCCTGGCCTCCCCCGGTGGCATCGAATGGACCCAGGGTGACTGGAACCAGGATCGCAACACGGTCTCCACCTTCCCCTCCGCCAAGGTCGCCCTGCGCCTCCACCAGATCACCGGTGAACAGCGGGCCCTCGAGGACGCTCTGCGCTGGATGGACTGGGGACGCTCTACCCTTCTGGCTCCCGAAGGTCTGTACTGGGACAACATCAAGCCCGACGGGGAGATCGACCGCACCTTCTGGGCGTACAACCAGGGCGTGCCGCTGGGCACCGAGGCTCTGGCGTACCAGATCACCGGCGCCCCGGAGCATCTGGACAACGCTCTGAGCCTGGTGGAGGCGATCATCGCCCACTTCCAGCCCTTCGAGGAGGGCGGCGAGCTCGATGCACAGCCCATCCAGTTCTCCGCCATCATGCTCTCGAACCTGCTGATGGCCGAGTCGATCCTCGGTGGCGAGGTCCAGGGTCGCGCGATCACCCAGGCCTACGCACAGCGACTGTGGGAGAACCGCCGCGATCCCGAGACCGGTCTGGTGACCGATTCGCGCGAGAGCGAGTCCGGAGTGCACCTCCTGGACCAGGCCGGCTTCGCCCGCAGCCTCGCCCTCGCGGTCATGCCCCGTCCGCTCTGGCAGCACCTGAGCTGACCTGCGGCACGACGAGACAGGCACGCGGGGTCCTGGCCGACGCTGAGCGGCCAGGACCCCGCGCCGCGGTCAGGCGTTGCTGATGGAGCCGACGCGGGCGCCCTCGGGCACCTCGCCGCCCTCTTCACCGAGCACGGCGTCACCGATCACGGAGACATCTGCCCCGAAGGTCCAGTCCCCCTGGACATCGAGGCTCTTCGCCTCCCGCAGCGAGGGCACGCCCTGGGGGAAGCGCAGCTCGAAGTCCTGGATCAGCTTGTAGGGCTCCGGGGCGAGCGTGATCGTCGGGGCGGAGTCGACCTGCTGGACCAGCGCGGCGCGCCCGTCCAGGGTGTACGCGTCGGAGCGGACCAGCATCAGGTCGCTGGTGGACTTCACCGGCAGGAACCGGTCGCGGCCGACGACGATCGCGGTCGCCCCCTCGAACACCTCGATCGCCGCACCCATCGCGGATTCGATCTGGTAGACCTTCGGGCTGGTCTTGTCGGCGGGATCCACGGTCTTCTCGTTGCGGATCAGCGGCAGCCCCATCACGCCCTGTCGCTCCTCGAGCACGGCGGACAGCTGCTCGAGGTCGAACCACAGGTTGTTGGTGTGGAAGAACGGATGACGGTGCTCGTCGGTGAAGTAGTCCATCTCCTCCTCCGGCGTCTGCGCGGTGTCACGCAGGATGAGCCGCCCGTCGGACTTCCGCACGGCGAGATGTCCGCCCTTGCGATCCGCCGGGGTGCGGGGGCACAGCTCGGCGGCGTACGGGGCCCCGGTGGAGGCGAACCAGGCCGCCAGGACGGGACTGGGCACGGTGCCGAGGTTGTCGGAGTTCGAGACGGAGGCGTACTTGAAGCCGGCATCCAGCAGCTGCTGGAGAACGCCCGAGGTCTGCAGCGCGGTGTAGATGTCGCCGTGGCCGGGCGGGCACCATTCCAGCGCCGGGTCCTGCGGCCACTGGACCGGGGTGAGATCGTCAGCTCGCAGCTTGGGTTCCTTGTTCTGCAGGAAGTCCAGCGGGAGGTCGCCGACGGGCAGGTCGGGATACTTCTCGAGCACCGCCAGCGTGTCCTCGCGGGTGCGGAAGGAGTTCATGAAGATCAGCGGCAGTCGGGATCCGGTCCCCTGCCGCGCCGCCAGGACCTGCTCGACGATGATGTCCAGGAAGCTCTTGCCCTCACGCACAGGCAGCAGGGACTTCGCCTGATCCAGCCCCATCGAGGTGCCGAGGCCGCCGTTGAGGTTGATGACGGCGAGCTGATCGAAGACCTGCTTGGCGTGCGCCGGATCGATGGTGACGTCCTCGAGGCGGGGCGGATCGAGGTAGGGCTCGATCGTGTCCTCGGGGATCGTTCCCGTCACGCCCTCCTCGAGCTGACCGTAGTAGTGGGTGAAGACGTCGATCGCGGTCTGCGCGACTCCGTCGTCGGCCATCTTCTTCTGCGCTGCAGAGAGTCCTTCAGTGCTCATGGCCACAGGGTATCGGGCTCCCGTCGCCGCAGCATCGCCGACGCCGACCATCCGATCGACGCGATCCGGTGCGTGCTGGCGCTCACCGGGGGCCGGTGCGCCGCCGCGTCACTACGCTGGCCCCATGCCGGACTCCCTGCCACCGCTGCGCTCTCTGATCGCATCGCACGACATCCGGGCGGTCGTCTCCGATCTCGACGGCGTGCTTCGCCGGTTCGACCAGTCACTGTGGGCCGAGCTCGATCAGGAGCTCGGAACTGAGCCGGGGACCGTCTTCACCGCCATCCTGCGGCACCCGTATCTCGATGATGTAGTCCGAGGACGAGGAACCCACGCCCACTGGCGCGAACGAGCGAGCATCCAGCTGGTCGACGCCGGAGCAGACCCTGTCGCGGCCCGAGCGGCGGTGGACCGCTGGGCGGCGACGCCGGCCGTCGTCGACCGGGACGTGCTCGACGCCCTGGCCACTTGGCGAGGAGAGGGCATCGCAGTGTTCGTTCTGACCAACGGCACGGACCGGGTCCCGGCGGAGCTGGATGCCCTGGGACTCGGGCCGTTCCTCGGCACCGACCGCCGGTTCCTCCTGAACACTGCGGATCTCGGAGCGGCGAAGCCGGACGCCGAGGCCTATTCACGGGCGCATGATCGCATCGAGCAGGAACTGCGGCAGACGCTCGCCCCGAGTCAGATCGCTTTCCTCGATGATTCCTTGCGGCATGTGCGTGCTGCCGCTGCCTTCGGCTGGAACGCGCTGCACCACCACGTCGACGGGTCCGACTGACTCCCGCCGCAGCGCTCGGGCACAGAACGTGAGCAGCGGCCTCTGCCGGCGCGAGTTCACTCCTCCGGGTCGGGCCAGTCCAGATCGTTCGCGGCGACCCAGTCGATCGCACCGCTGAGACGGTCCGGCGCGGCGGCGAAGTCCTCGAGCACCCGGAAGGCCAGCTCACCGCTGATGAACGTCCCCATCGGCACCTGTGCCTGATTCGGCTTCACCAGGAACCCGTGCAGCAGTTGCCGGTTTCCCACGCTCATCACCGTCGGCTGCAGGCGGCCGTCCGCCTCCACGCGGCTCCAGGCCAAGGAGAACCCGCGCCCCGGGTAGTACTCGTAGGAGAGCGTCGGGCCGTGGGGACGCTTGGGGAGGGTGCTGAGGACATCGGCATCCTTGGCCGAGGCCGCGGTGACGAACCCGTCGGAGCCGAACTCCGCATCGTCCTCGTCACCCACCAGGAAGAACGGCCGCAGCTCTGCCACGTCGTACTCGTGGCGTCCCGAGGCCGGGTCGCCGCCGGGCAGATAGACGTGCGAGGTGTGGACACGGGGCATGGGTGCTCCTCGGGAGTCGTCGGCGGCCGTCAGCGGGCTGGCCGCCGATTCTGCCATCCGGGCGGGCGCCGGCACCGTGCTGTCCACACCGTGCTGTTCGCGCCGCCCCGCAGATGCTTCTGTGCACCGCGCCGAGCAGGTCGTCCGCGCGGGGGCGAGCTTGTTCGTAGACTGGTGCGCTATGAGCACAGTCCTGTCCGCGGTCGCCTGGCCGTATGCCAACGGTCCCCGCCATATCGGCCATGTCGCCGGTTTCGGCGTCCCCTCCGACGTCTTCTCGCGCTACATGCGCATGGCCGGTCACGACGTGCTCATGGTCTCCGGCACCGATGAGCACGGCACGCCGATCCTGGTCGCCGCCGACGCCGAGGGCGTCAGCGCCCAGGAGCTCGCCGACCGCAACAACCGCCTCATCGTCGAGGACCTCGTCGCCCTGGGGCTGTCCTATGACCTCTTCACCCGCACTGTCACCCGTAACCACCAGCAGGTGGTCCAGGACATGTTCGTCACCGTGCGCGACAACGGGTACATGGTCGAGAAGACCACCTCCGGTGCCATCTCGCCCTCGACCGGGCGCACTCTGCCGGACCGCTACATCGAGGGCACCTGTCCCATCTGCGGCGCCGGCGGCGCCCGCGGCGATCAGTGCGACAACTGCGGCAATCAGCTCGACCCCACCGACCTCATCGACCCCGTCTCCCGCATCAACGGCGAGACCCCGCAGTTCGTGGAGACCTCCCACTGGTTCCTGGACCTCCCGGCCCTGGCCGGCGAACTGGGCCGGTGGCTGGACGAGCGCGAGGGGACGGGTCTGTGGCGACCCAACGTGATCCGGTTCAGCCAGCACATCCTCGAGGACATCAAGCCTCGTGCGATGACGCGCGACATCGACTGGGGCATCCCGGTGCCGGGCTGGGAGGACCAGCCGAACAAGCGCCTGTACGTCTGGTTCGACGCCGTGGTCGGCTACCTGTCCGCCTCGATCGAATGGGCGCGCCGTTCCGGTGACCCGGAGGCCTGGCGTCGCTGGTGGAACGATCCGGACGCCCTGAACTACTACTTCATGGGCAAGGACAACATCGTCTTCCACTCCCAGATCTGGCCGGCCGAGCTGATCGCGCAGAACGGCGCGGGCGACAAGGGCGGCGAGCCCGGGACCTTCGGGGAGCTGAACCTGCCCACCGAAGTCGTCTCCAGCGAGTTCCTCACCATGGAGGGCAAGAAGTTCTCCTCCTCCAAGGGCGTGGTGATCTACGTGCGCGACGTGCTGGAGCGGTACCAGCCCGACGCGCTGCGCTATTTCATCTCGGCCGCCGGTCCGGAGAACCAGGACGCCGACTTCACGTGGGTCGACTTCGTCTCCCGCACCAACAACGAGCTGGTCGCGGGCTGGGGCAACCTCATCAACCGCACCGCCGCGATGATCGCCAAGAACGTCGGGGAGATCCCGGCGGCCGGTGAGCTGGAGGAGATCGACGAGCGTCTCCTGGCGGCGATCCGAGAGGGCTTCACGACCGTCGGCTCGCTGATCGAGGCTCACCGTCAGCGCGCCGCGATCGCCGAGGTCATGCGGCTGGTCGGCGAGGCCAATCGCTACGTCTCCGAGACCGAGCCGTTCAAGCTCAAGAGCGAGGAGCAGCGGCCGCGGCTGCTGACGGTGCTGCACGTGCTCGCCCAGGCCGTCACCGACCTCAACACGATGATGGCCCCGTTCCTGCCGCAGTCCGCCAACGCCGTGGAGAAGGCGCTGGGCGGGGACCGCCAGATGGCGCCGATGCCCCGTATCGAGGAGGTCGAGGATCTCGACGGCGGCCCCGGGTACCCGATCATCACCGGTGACTACACCGACGTGCCGGCGTGGGGACACCGTCCCGTCGCGGTCGGGCAGACGGTCGTCAAGCCCACCCCGATCTTCGTCAAGCTCGATCCGGCGGTCGCGGAGCAGGAGCTCGAGCGCCTCGAGGCGGCGGCGGAGAACTGATCCCCGGCCGGGCCGGTGCGCCGGAACGGTACAGAGCGTAGGCTTGCTACTTACAGTTTCGCGAGAACTGTCAGTAAGGGGCCACCATGGGCACAGATCATTCGCACGCCGACGCCGCCTCGCCGGTGGCTTCGAGCCTCCCCGTGCCGCCGATCGGTCAGCGGGCGGGTACCTGGACCGTGCCCGATACCGGACTGCACTCACGGCGGGCGAGGACCGCGGGCACCGGGAGGTACCACGCCGCCGTGCCCGCTCGGCTCGCCGAGAGCGACTGGCGCGTCCCCTCCGATCTCGCGGCCGACGTGGCCGACGCCGAATCCGCTCTGGTGGCCCTGGACCGCGACGCCGCGACCTCGCTCCCACAGACCGGCGGCGCGTCGCCATCACGGGGACCGGTCCTCGGTCCGATGAGCGCGATCCTGCTGCGCACGGAGTCGGCGTCGTCCTCGCAGATCGAGGACCTCACCGTGGGCGCCCGCCAGCTGGCCCTCGCCGAGCTGCAGGAGTCGGCCAGCGCCAACGCCCGGGTGGTGGTCGCGAACGTGCGTGCCATGGAGTCGGCGATCGCCCTGTCGCGCCGGCTGGATGTCGGCGCGGTGCTGACGATGCAGCACGCCCTTCTCGGTGAGGACGCGGTGCACGGACGGAGTGCAGGCGGGCTGCGCGAGCAGCTCGTATGGATCGGCCGCAACGGCCATTCACCCGTCGGCGCCGTGTTCGTCGCCCCGGAGCCCGCGGACGTCCCCGCGGCGATGGAGGACCTGATGGCGTTCGTCGGCCGTGAGGACCTGCCCGTGCTGCTGCATGCGGCGCTGGCGCACGCACAGTTCGAGACGATCCATCCCTTCACCGACGGCAACGGTCGTACCGGTCGCGCGCTGGTGCACGCCATGCTGCACGGGAAGGGACTGCTCTCGACCCTCGCGCCGCCGATCTCCGCCGGCCTGCTGCGGGAGCTGGAGGGATACACCGACTCGCTCACGGCGTTCCGCGCCGGGGATGCACGGCCGGTGGTCGAGCGCTTCGCGCAGGCGGCCCGATACGCCGCCGCGACCGGCCGGCAGCTCATCGGCTCGTTGTCGGCGCAGCTGGATGGTGACCGCCGCCGCCTGGGGGGTCTGCGCCCCCAGGCGGCGGGGTGGAGGCTGCTGCCGCTGCTGGTGGGACAGCCGGTGCTCAACGCCGCCTATGTGCGCTCTGCGCTCGGCACGTCCGACACCACCGCGCAGCGGGCCATCTCGCAGCTCGCCGACGCTGGGATCCTCACCGAGCGGACGGGCGCCTCGCGGAACCGCGTTTGGCAGCATTCGGGGATCCTGGACATCCTCGATGAGTACGCCGAGGCGATCCGGCGCCCCGGGTGAGCGCCGCCCGGGACCGCGGGGATCCCGAGCCGCAGGCTCCCGGGCCGCGAACGGCTCAGTGGCCCGCGGGCTCCGGGATCTCGTCGAACTCCTCCGGCTTGCGGACGAACCAGGCGAGCACCACCGGCACCAGCACGATCATCGCTGCCAGCAGGAAGGCAGTGCGGGCGCCCGGGGCACCGGCCGCCGCCGTCTCCAGGCCCTCGGCCTGACCCGCGTGCAGGACGCTGGAGTACAGCCCGATCAGCATGGCCACACCGACGGCCCCGCCGACCTGCTGCAGCGTGTTCAACGCGGCCGAGCCGTGCGAGTACAGCTTCGGGACCAGCGAGCCCAGCGACGCCGAGAACAGCGGCGTGAAGGACATCGCAAGGCCCACCGACATGCCGGCCTGGACGATCATCAGCACCACCACCGGGGTGCCGTGCGCGGTCATCGAGTAGAACAGCAGCGCCCCGGCGATCAGCAGCGTGCCCGGCACCAGCAGGGTCCGAGGGCCGCGGGCGTCGTAGACGCGACCCATCACCGGGCCCAGCAGGCCCATCAGGATGGAGCCGGGCATGAGGATCAGGCCGGAGGTCACGGCGTTCAGACCGACCACGTCCTGCAGGTACAGGGGCAGCAGGTTCAGCGTGCCGAACATCGCCAGCGCCACGATGCCCATGATGACGACAGCGAGGGTGAAGTTGCGCGAACGGAACACGCGCAGGTCCAGCAGCGCGGCGCCGGAACGCTGCAGGACGATCTGACGCCAGGCGAACCCGGCCAGCACCACCGCTCCGAACACGAGCAGGATGACGCCGGTGCCGATCGCGGACGTGCCGGGAATCGTGGCGGCGGAGATCTCCGCGCCTTCGGCGGAGCCGAACAGACTGAGCCCGTAGACGATGGTGCCGAAGGACAGGGCCGACAGGACGATCGAGAAGATGTCGATCGGGGCGCGGGTGGACTCACCGAGGTTCGTCATCCAGCGAGCGCCGAGCAGCAGCGCGACGATGGCGATGGGCAGCACGATGCCGAACAGCCAGCGCCAGCCCAGGGTGTCCAGGACGATGCCGGACATCGTGGGGCCGATCGCCGGTGCGAGCGAGATGACCATGCCGACCCGGCCCATCATGCGGCCCCGCGAGGACGGGGGCACGACGTCCATGATCGTGGTCATCAGCAGCGGCATCATCACGCCGGTGCCTCCGGCCTGGATGATGCGGCCGGCCAGCAGCATCGGGAAGCCGCTGGCGACCATGCAGACCAGGGTGCCCACGGCGAACGTGGTGATCGCGGCCAGGAACACCTGGCGCGTGGTGAACCGCTGCAGGATGAAGCCGGTGGTCGGGATGACCACGGCCATGGTGAGCATGAAGGAGCTGGTCAGCCATTGACCCAACTCGGGCGGCAGGCCGAGATCCGCATTGAGGTGCGGGATCGCGATACCCATCGTGGTCTCGTTGAGGATGGCGACGAACGCCGCGACCAGCAGCAGCCAGATGACCCGCATTCCCTGCGGGTTGATCTGGGGCTGGGACGGCGGCGCGGTGGCGGTGTCGGTCGTACTCATGCGACTCCTGCACGGTCAGCGCACCCCGGCGGAGGCCGCCGACGTGCGGGAGGGGTAAAGAAAGGTGGTGGCACGGGCGGCCATGGCAGAGCGACGGCCCGCCGCCACGGGCCGGGCCGGAACTCCGACACTTCGACAACCGCGTCAGGGCTCAGCCTATTCCCGGCCAGCGCCGCCATGCCGAGGGAATATCGGTATGACCCCGGACACATCCGGCGGGACCCGGTGGGGATCCGCCCCGGTGGTGGTCCCCCTCGCGACGCCTCGACCGTCCGGTCTTGATCCCCACGCCACGCATCGGGGGCCGGTAGCCTGGCCCGGCTCATCGTCCCCGCACGGGAGGCAGCTGTCCCATGTCCTCAGCAGATCAGCCCACCGGCTCGTCGAGCGAGACGCAGGCTACGCACCTGAACCCGAAGGTGATCGTGATCAGCGTGGCCGCCGCAGTCGGCGGATTCCTCTTCGGTTTCGACACCTCGGTGATCAATGGTGCCGTCGATGCGCTCTCCGCCGACTTCGAGCTCGGCGCGGGCCTCACCGGCTTCGCCGTCTCCTCCGCTCTGATCGGGTGCGCCGTGGGCGCATGGTTCGCCGGCAGTCTCGCCAACCGCTACGGGCGCATCACCGTCATGGTGGTCGCCGCGAGCCTCTTCTTCGTCTCCGCGCTCGGCTCGGGCTTCGCCGTCGGGGTCGTCGACCTCATCATCTGGCGCATGATCGGCGGGCTGGGGGTCGGCGCCGCGAGCGTCATCGCCCCGGCGTACATCGCCGAGGTCGCACCGGCCCGATTCCGCGGCCGCCTCGGATCGCTGCAGCAGCTGGCGATCGTGCTCGGCATCTTCGTCGCGCTGCTGTCCAACGCGCTGCTGGCCGGGGTCGCCGGCGGCGCGGCCGAGACCCTGTGGTTCGGGGTCAGCGCCTGGCGATGGATGTTCGTGATCGAAGCGATCCCGGCCGCCGTCTACGGCGTCATGGCCCTGTTCCTGCCCGAATCCCCCCGCTTCCTGGTGGGCAAGGGCGAGCGCGACAAGGCCTCCAAGGTGCTCTACGACTTCACCGGTGAACTCGATGTGAACCTGAAGATCCAGCAGATCCAGCACTCGCTGGAGCGCGAGAAGAAGGAGAGCTTCCGCGATCTGCTCGGGGGCAGCTTCGGTCTCAAGCCGATCGTGTGGATCGGCATCCTGCTCTCCCTGTTCCAGCAGCTGGTGGGCATCAACGTCATCTTCTACTACTCCACCACGCTGTGGCGCTCGGTCGGTTTCGAGGAGTCCCAGGCGCTGCTGACCAGCACCATCACGTCCGTCATCAACATCCTCGCCACGATCCTCGCGATCATCCTGGTGGACAGGGTCGGCCGACGGATCATGCTGCTCGTGGGATCCGCCGGGATGACCGTCTCGCTCGGGGTGATGGCGCTGGCCTTCTCCTTCGCCCACGCCACCGACGGCGCCGAGAGCGTCACGCTGGAGCAGCCCTGGTCGATCATCGCCCTGATCGGCGCCAACTCGTTCGTGATCTTCTTCGGCACGACGTGGGGCCCGCTGGTGTGGGTGCTGCTGGGAGAGATCTTCCCCAACCGCATCCGTGCCTCCGCGCTGGCCGTGGCGGCCGCCGCGCAGTGGGCCGCGAACTGGGCGGTCTCGACCACCTTCCCGATGCTCTCCAACATCGGACTGACCTTCGCCTACGGCCTGTACGCGGCGTTCGCCCTGGTCAGTTTCCTCTTCGTGTTCCTGCGGGTGCCGGAGACCAAGGATCGCGAGCTCGAGGACATGGACGACCTGAAGCTCGGCCGGGAGCGCAGCGGCTCCAGCAGCACCTGACCCGCCGCATGCAGAGAGCCGCCCCTGATCCATGATCAGGGGCGGCTCTTCGTCTGAGTCGGTCCGTCTGCGTCGGTCCGTCTGAGTCGGTCCGTCTACGTCGGTCCGTCTACGTCGGCCGGCTCCGTGCGCCGGGGACTGCCTCACCGGTCGTCGACAGGACGGCGCCGGCGCAGAGGACGGCGGCTCTCAGGCCTCCAGCAGGCTCCGGGCCGCGCTGGCGATGTGCTCGGCGTCGATCCCGGCCCACCCGAGCAGCTCCGCCGTGGTGCCGGAGCCGGGCACACCGTCGACGGCGAGGTGCTCGAAGTGGAGATCATTGATCGGCGCAGTCGCCAGGGCCGCCAGCACGGCGGCGCCGAGGCCGCCCTCGTGGTGATGGTCCTCGACAACCACCACGCGACCACCGGTGGCCTCCACCGCCGCCCGGATCCCTTCCACGTCGATCGGCTTGATCGAGTACGCGTCGATGACACGGGCACGGGTGCCCTGCTCACCGAGGGTCTCCGCCGCCGAGAGCGCCTCGTGCACGGTCACGCCGGCGCCGATGATCGTGACGTCGTCGCTGTCGGAGCTGCGCACGGTCTTGGACCCGCCCACGGGGAAGGTCTCCCCCGCCTCGTACAGGACGGGGTAGCCGCCGCGAGTGGTGCGGAGGTAGCTGACGCCCGAGGTGGCCGCCATCTGCTCGACCAGCGCGACCGTCGACGTGGCGTCGGAGGGGTACAGCACGGTCGATCCCTGCGTCGCGGTGAACAGGGCGAGATCCTCCAGCGCCATCTGGGAGGGACCGTCGGCTCCGATCTCGACGCCGGCATGGGAGCCGACCAGCCGCAGGTCCGCCTGGGAGACGGGGGCCATGCGGATGAAGTCCGCCGCGCGGGTGAGGAACGCCGCGAACGACGAGGCGAAGGCGACGTATCCGCGCGTGGACAGGCCGGTGGCGGCGGCGACCATCTGCTGTTCGGCGATGAACATCTCGAAGAAGCGGTCCGGGTACTCGTCGACGAAGGTGGCGGCACCGGTGGAGTTGGAGACCTCGCCGTCCAGCGCCACCACGCGCTGGTCCGCCGCCGCGACGGCGGCCAGGCCCGCACCGTAGGCCTTGCGGGTGGCGATCTCCTCGCCCTTGTCGAACGTGGGCAGCTCGACCTGGCCGGTGCTGAGGTCGGGGCGCTGGACCTCGGGCGGCTTCGGGCCGCGCACCTGCAGGTTCCGCTCGCCGCCGAGCTCCTCGATCGCCTCGCGGGACTTGTCCTCCGGCAACGGCTTGCCGTGCCAGTCCAGGGCGTCCTCCATCGGCGTGTAGCCCTTGCCCTTGACGGTCTTGGCGAGGATCACCAGGGGACGCTCGGGGTCTTCGTCGATCAGGGCGAGGGCCTCGTCGATCTGCTCGAGGTCGTGCCCGTCGATCTGGACGGCGCGGGCGCCGAAGGCCTCCACCCGTGCGGCGTAGGTCTCCAGGTCCCAGCCCAGGGCGGTCTCACCGCGCTGGCCCAGCCGGTTGACGTCGACGATGGTGACCATGTTCGTCAGCTCGTAGTGGGACGCCGTGGCCAGCGCCTCCCACATCGAGCCCTCGGCCATCTCGCTGTCGCCGCACAGCACCCACACGCGGTAGGGGGCCTTCTCGAGGTACTTGCCGGCCAGTGCGATGCCGACCGCGTCGGGCAGGCCCTGTCCGAGGGAGCCGGTGGCGACGTCGACCCAGGGCAGTGCGGGGGTGGGGTGGCCTTCGAGCCGATGATCGAAGCGGCGGTAGCCGTTCATCAGTTCGTCGTCGGAGACGACTCCGACGGCCTTGTACACCGAGTACAGCAGCGGGGAGGCGTGCCCCTTGGAGAAGACCAGGTGGTCGTTTCCGGGGGCATCGGGCTGATCCCAGTCGTAGCGGAGGTGCCTCGAGGTCAGCGTCGCCAGGATGTCCGCGGCGGACATGCTCGAGGAGGGGTGCCCGGAGCCGGCGCTGGTGGAGGCGCGGACGGAATCGACGCGCAGCTGCGCGGCGAGCTCGCGGACCTGGTCGAGGTCGGAGTTCTCCTGGATGGACGTGGTCATGTCTTCTCCTTCCCGGACCCCGGGGCGGAGAGTATCGGGACGCCGCCGACGGGTCCGTGGCTCGTCGTCCTGTGTGCTGATAACCCTAGGAGCCGGATCCCGGTGCGGCAATGCCGCGGTGCGACCAGGCGGTCAGAGCCGTCACGCAGTCGGCGGTTCCAGGCCGCCGAGGTCGTGGACTCGCAGCGTGACGGCGTACTCGGCGCCGGCCGCCTCTCCCCCGGCCCGCAGGATCTCGGGGATGAAGTCGCCGGGGGCCGGATGGCCGGTGACGTGCTCGAGGTAGGCCTCGTGGGCGCCGAGAGAGGCGACGGCGGCCCGGACGTGATCGCCGTCGACGGTCTTGGCGTGCGTGGGCTCGGGATGGCCGACCACCAGGAGGGCGCGCGCCTGCCAGGGGGCGAGTCCCTCGTGCTCATGCAGTTCGCGGAAGACCCAGGGATTGGCGGCATCCCGGGTGCCGTCGGCGGCGCTGAGCCCGGCGGCGCGGTGATCGGCCTGGTTCAGGCTGCCGTAGGCCTCGAGGTCGAAGTTGGCGGTGAGCACGAGGTCCGGGCGTACCTGCCGCACCGTCCGGGCGACGTCGCGGCGCAGGGCGAGGCTCGGCTCGAGCATGCCGTCGGGGTGCTCGAGGATGCGCAGGTCGCCGACGCCGACGATGTCGCAGGCGCGACGCTGCTCCGTCGCCCGCAGCGGGGCGATGATCTCGGGGGCATCGGCCATCCCGGCCTCGCCGCGGGTCAGCAGCAGATAGGTCACCTCGACGCCGGCTGCCGTCCACGCGGCGACCGCGGACGAGGCTCCGTACTCCATGTCATCGGGATGGGCCACGATGCACAGCACCCGGCGCAGATCATGCTCGGGCAGCGGCGGCAGCGGGGACGGTTCCGTGGTCAGGGTGCCGCCGGGCGAGGGGTCGGTGGGCATCTGTGCTCCTCAGGACTGTGCAGGGCTGCGCATGACTGCGCGGGGCCTGCTCTCACCGTAGCCACCAGGGAGCACCGACGGTAGCGTGATGAGCATGCGTATCCTGCTCATCGGTGGAACCGGAAACATCAGCTCCTACGTCACCCGGGTCGCGCTGGAGCGCGGCCATGAGGTCACGGTCCTCAATCGTGGGCGCTCCCCCGTGCCCGAGGGTGTGGAGACGCTCGTCGGGGATGCCGGGGATCCCTCCTCGCTCGAGGCGGCTGTCGGCTCCCGGACCTTCGATGTGGTCGCGAACTTCCGTGCGTTCAGTCCGCAGCAGGCGGCCGACGACATCCGCATCTTCGCGGGCCGCACCGAGCAGTATCTCTACATCTCCAGCGCCTCCGCGTATCAGAAGCCGATCGCGCAGCTGCCGATCGTCGAATCCACCCCGCTGCGCAACCCGTTCTGGAAGTACGCCCGCGACAAGATCGCCAGCGAGGACCTGCTGGTCGCGGCCTACCGGGAGACGGGATTCCCGATGACGATCGTGCGGCCCAGCCACACCTACGGCCCCTCCCTGATCCCCCTGGAGGGCAAGTGGACCACCCTCCGGCGCATCCTGGACGGCCGGCCGATCGTGATCCACGGCGATGGCACCAGCTGGTGGACGCTGACGCACTCCCATGACTTCGCCAGGGCCTTCGTGGGCCTGTTCGGCAATCCCCACGCCATCGGCCAGGCTGTGCACATCACCAGCGATGAGTCGCTGACCTGGGACCAGATCGCGCGGCAGCTCGGCCGCGCCCTGGGACGAGAGGTCGACATCGTCCACGTGACGTCGGAGGCGATCGCGCGGGAGATCCCGTCGATCGGGCCGGGCCTGGTCGGCGACAAGGCCCATTCGGTCCTGTTCGACAACTCCCGCATCAAGCAGCTGGTCCCCGGCTGGGAAGCGACCACACCCTTCTCCGAGGGTTCGCGCGAGATCGTCGAGTGGTACCTCACCGACGATCTGCGCCAGGAGACCGACCCGGAGCTGGATGCCGCGCTGGACCGGCTGATCGAGCGCTACGGGGCCTGAACCGGCGCGCGCCGCGTCCTCACGCGGCGAAAGCGCGCATCAGGTCCCGGACGGCGGTGCGACCTGCCCGGTTCGCACCGATGGTCGAGGCGCTCGGTCCGTACCCGAGCAGATGGACACGGGCATCGCCCGCCACGGCGGTGCCCTCGAGGGAGATCCCGCCGTGCTCGTTGTGCAGCCCAAGTGGGCTGAGATGTCGCAGCTCGTGCCGGAACCCCGTGGCCCACAGGATCACGTCCACAGGGGTCTCGCTCCCGTCGGCCTCGAGAACCTCGTCCTCGGTGATGCGGGTGAACATGGGACGACGTTCGAGGATGCCGCGACGCTGGGCCTCGCGCAGAGCCGGAGTCCACACCAATCCGGTCGCGGAGACGACGCTCCGCACCGGCAGTCCGCGGGCCACGCGCTCGCTGACTGCTGCCACGGCCTCCCGACCGAACTCCTCGGTGAAGGGCCGGTCCTCGAAGCGTGGCTCCCGGCGGGTGTACCAGAAGGTGGTCGCGACCTCGGCGATCTCCTGCAGGTGACCGAGGGCGCTGATACCGCCGCCGACGATTGCGACGCGTTGCCCCGCGAAGTCCTCGGCGCGCACATAGTCCACGGTGTGCAGCTGACGGCCCCGGAAGTCTCCGGCCCCCGGGTAGGCGGGCCGGAACGGCCGGGTCCAGGTCCCGGTGGCGTTGAGGACCGCGCGGGTGCGGATCGGTGCCCGAGGCGTGCCGTCGGCGCCGACGGAGTGGACCAGCAGCGGGGCACGGCCCGCCCCGGAGCCCGAGTCGCGGCGGGGACCGGCGTCGGCATCAGTGGCGGCGTCGGCGGACGGGTCCTCCTCGACCAGCGTCACGCGGACGGGGCGTTCGACGGGGACCTCGAAGCGCTGCTCGAAGTCCGCGAAGTAGTCGGGTACCGCACGGCGCGCGGACACGTCGGCAGCGGCGTCCACCCGGGGCATGCCGGGCAGTTCGCGGATGCCGTTGACGGTGGCCATGGTCAGGCTCTCCCAGCGGTGGCGCCAGGCCCCGCCCGGGCCCGTCTCGGCATCCAGTACCACGAAGGTCCCCACGCCCGGAACCGGGTCCTCCCCGAGCGCGTCCGCGGTCTGCCGGTCGGCGCCGGCTGCGGGACGCACCCCACGACGCAGCAGGTGATAGGCGACGGACAGGCCGGCCTGCCCGGCCCCGATCACCACGACGTCGGCGGTGCGCACGGAGGTCTCCACACCCCCTCGAACCTCCCGGCCGCTTGCGCTGTTCCGGGAGGCGAGCTGTGTCACCTCTGAGGGGCGGGTACGGCGTTCTGGGACGAGGGCACCGGCGGCTGCGAGAGCTCTGAGGGCCCCGGGGCCTCTGCCGGCGTGGAGGAGGTGACCGGCCGACCATCCGGATCGTCGATGCTCGCGCTCCGGGAGGCGGAGACGGTTCCAGGGACGGCTGCCCGGGCCGCCGCCAGGCCGCGCTCGAGATCGGCGGCGAGATCCTCGAGGTCCTCGAGACCGACGCTGAGGCGCACGGTGCCCGGGCCGACGCCGCAGGCGAGGCGCTGGACCTCGGTGAGATGGGAGTGGGTGGTGGTGGCGGGGTGGCACACCAGGGAGCGCGCATCACCGATGTTCACGGCGAGGGTCCACAGCGTCAGCGCATCGCAGAAGGCCGCGGCGGCCGCCTCTCCCCCGTCGAGCTCGAGCGAGAACACGCCGGAGGTCCCGCGAGGGAAGTCGCGGTCGGCGACGGCGGCGTCGGGCCGGCCCGGGATGCTCGGGTGGTTGACCCGCGTGAGCCCGGCGGAGCCGTGCAGCCGAGCCGCCAGGGCTGCGGCGTCGGCGCTGATCTTGCGCATCCGCAGGTCGAGGGTCTCGATGCCGACGAGGATCTGCTGGGCGCTGGCCGCGGGAAGGGTGGCGCCGAAGTCGGTGACGTATTTGGCGCGCGCGTAGGCGAGGAAGCCGGAGCAGCCGCCGTCGTACTCGTCGGCGAAGGTGACGCCGAACCGGCGATTGGGGGTGGTTAGCCGCTGCCACCGCTCGGGACATCGGCGCGGGTCGAAGCTGCCGGTGTCGACGATCAGCCCGGCGATGGTGGTGCCGTGGCCGCAGAGGTACTTCGTGGCGGAGTGGACGACGATGTCCGCCCCGTGCTCGCCCGGGCGGTAGAGCGCCGGACTGGCCAGGGTGGAGTCGACGACCACGGGCACGTCGCGGGCGTGGGCGATGGCGCTGATGGCATCGAGGTCGACCAGCTGGGCGCCCGGGTTGGCGATGGACTCGACCAGGACCGCGCGGGTCTGCGGCGTGATGGCCTGTTCCCACGCGTTCAGGTCCCAGGGGTCGACCGTGGTGGTGGTGACCCCGAGGTCGGCCAGGGTGTCGTCGAGGAACTCGGTGGTGCCGCCGTACAGCAGCTCGGAGGCGACCACGTGGCTGCCGGGCTCGAGCAGGGCGCACAGGGCGATCGTGGTGGCCGCCTGTCCGCTGGCCACGGCGATCGCTCCGATCCCGCCCTCGAGCGCGGTGATCCGCTCCTCGAGCACGGCTGTGGTGGGGTTCCCCGATCGTGAGTAGGCGAAGCCCTCGCAGCGCCGGGCGAACAGGTCCTTCAGGGAGCTGTGGTCGCGGTGGGCGTAGGCGCTGGTGGAGTAGACAGGAGGCACGACGGCGCCATGGGTGTCGTCGCCTCGCCACCCGGCGTGTATCGCTGCGGTGCTCACAAGGGCCTCCCTGGTGCGTCGTTCATCGGCGACCTCGGTTCGATCGCGGTCCTGTCAGGATCGAGGACGCTTCGTCCTGGCGACGAGGACTGTGACGAACTGTTTCGGACGGCCGACGGACAGGAGGCCGCTGCGGGGTCTGGGCTCAGGCCGGGGTGCCGTCCGCCGCCCAGACGCCGGAGGTGCCGCGGCGATGGGAGCCGACGAGGTGGGTGTCGACGATCCCGAGCGCCTCCATCAGCGCGAACATCGTCGTCGGGCCGACGAAGCGGAACCCACGACGCTTCAGCTCCTTGGCGGCGGCGATCGACTCGGCGCTGGTGGTGGGAACATCGGCGGGCGTCGTGGGCATCGGGGTGCGCTCGGGACGGTAGGACCACACGAGGTCGGCGAGGCTCGCCCCGGGGCCGAGGTCGCCACGGGCGCCGATCCCCTCGGCGCTGCGCAGGTCGATGGTTGCGCGCGCGTTGGAGATCGTGGCCTGGATCTTGCCGCGGTGGCGGATGATGCCGGTGTCGGTGAGCAGCCGCTCCACATCCTGCGCCGTGAAAGCTGCGACCGCCTCGACCTCGAACCCGGCGAAGGCCCGGCGGAAGCCCTCGCGCCGACGCAGGATCGTCGCCCAGCTCAGGCCCGACTGGAAGCCCTCGAGGGCGAGTCTCTCGAAGACTCCGCGTTCGTCGCGGACGGGCATGCCCCATTCGGTGTCGTAGTACTCCCGCAGGTCGTCGTGCACGGAGGCCCACGTGGGCCGGGCGAGCCCGTCCGGTCCCACCACCACTGCGGGGACGGGCGCCGGCGCCTCGGCCCCCGGACCCGCCGGGGAGCTCGGGCCGGGTTCAGTCATCGATCGCGCCGATCGGCTCGCGCTTCTCGGCCTGGAACTGGTCCTCGATGCGGCCCAGCGCCCAGTAGGCGGAGATCGAGACCTGCTCACGCGGAATGCCGGCCTCCTTGACCAGGATCCGGCGCAGCTGCTTGGTCAGGCCCCGCTCGGCATGGCAGAAGACCCCGAAGCGCTCGGGGACGGAGAGATCGAGCGCGGAGACCTCCTCCAGCAGCTGCTCGCGGGCCCCGATCACCCAGCGCAGCTCGATCCCTGCAGGGTGGGGCAGGTCGAGCTGGTCCTCGTCGTGATCGAGGTGGATCAGTGCCACGCCGGTGGCGGAGGGGTCCATGGCCTCGAGGGACGCCGCGATGGCGGGCAGGGAGGCGTGGTCGCCGATCAGCAGGTGGGACTCCGTGGAGGCGGCCGGCGTGTAGTCGCCGCCGGCGCCCATCAGGGCGATGCGGTCACCGGGAAGCGCGCCGTCGGCCCAGCGTGCGGCCACGCCGCTGTCCTCCCCGTCGCCGTGGAGGACCACGTCGATATCCAGGCTCCGGGCCTCGTCGTCCCAGTGGCGCACGGTGTAGGTACGCCGGGCGGGCAGCAGATCCGGGTGCTGCTCTCGCAGCGCGTCGAGGTCGTAGGGAGGCTGCAGCCCGGCGGCCGGATCGGCGATCAGCAGCTTGACGTAGGCGTCGGTGTGATCGTTGCGGTTCAGCTGCGAGTACTCCTGGCCGCCCAGCGTGACCCGCAGCAGTCGGGGCGAGATGCGGGTCTTGCCCGTCACCTCCAGCACGGCCTGCTTCCGCGGTCGCGTGGGTCCGCGCTGTGCGGTGGCTGTGGACGCGGATCCGGCTGAGGTGCTCTCCATGCGTCCCACATTACGCGACGACCCTGTTTCGTAAATAGTTGCCCGGGGCGGCCCGCGCCCCGCTGCGGCCCCGACCGCCGTGTCGGTTCCGATCAGTTCCGTGCGGAGGAGCAGATCGGAACGCCGCGCGACAGTGCGTTCCGGACCTGTCCGACCGGAGCGGTTCCGCGTAGGCTCACCGTTGTGAGCGCATCCCCTTCACCCGAGGTCGACGCCGTCGTCGTCGGCTCCGGCCCCAACGGCCTGGCCGCTGCCGTCACCCTGGCCCGGGCCGGGCTCACGGTCGAGGTGCTCGAGGCGCAGGAGACCGTCGGAGGCGGAGCCCGGACCCTCGATCTGGAGCTCGCCCCCGGGCTGGTGCACGACATCTGCTCGGCGGTCCAGCCCATGGCGCTGGCGAGCCCCTTCTTCCGCGCGTTCGACATCGCCTCCCGCGGCGTGACCATGGTCGCCCCGGAGGCCTCCTACGCGCAGCCGCTGGATGACGAACCGGCGGCGATCGCCTGGCATGACGTCGAGCGCACGGCCGACGGGCTCGGCGCCGACGGGACGGCCTGGCGCGCGACCCTGGGGACGCTGTCGAGGAACTGGGAGCTGGTGGTCCAGCTCGCCCTCGGCGACAAGCGCTCGGTGCCACCAGCAGCCCTGACCCCGCGCACCCTTGCGGTGGCACCGCTGTTCGGTGCGCTGCTCGGGGCCCAGGGGACGCCGGCCTGGGATCTCCCCTTCCGCACGGATCGGGCGCGCGCACTGCTCGGCGGCGTCGCCGCGCACGCCATCGGCCGCATGCCCTCCCTGGGCCTCAGTGCGACGGCGTCCTTGCTGGGCACGCTCGCCCACGGCACCGGCTGGCCGATCCCCGTCGGCGGCTCCCAGACGATCATCGACGCGCTGACCGCGGACCTGCGCGAGCACGGCGGGCAGATCCGCACCGGCCACCGCGTGCGAACCTGGCGCGACGTCCCACCCGCCCGCGCGGTCCTGCTCGACACGCCTGCCGGGGCGGCGGCGGACATCCTCGCCAACCGTCTGCCCCGCTCCCTCGAGCGCTCCCTGCGCCGCTTTCCGCACGGCAACGCCGCCGCGAAGGTCGACCTCGTCCTCTCCGGCCCGGTGCCCTGGCGCGATCCCGACGTGGCCCGCGCCGGGACCCAGCATCTCGGCGGCACCCGGGAGCAGATGGCTGCCGCCGAGGCCGACGTCGCCGCGGGCCGGGTTCCCGCGCGCCCCGTGACCCTGGTCAGCGACCCTTCGATCGCCGATCCCGGCCGGATCCACGACGGTCTCCGCCCCGTGTGGGCATACGCACACGTGCCGGCCGGAGACACCACGGACCCGACAGAGCTGGTCACCCGCCAGATCGAGCGCTTCGCGCCGGGGTTCCGCGACGTGGTCGTCGCCTCCCGTGGGGTCTGTGCCGCCGACATGGCCGAGCACAACCCTGCTCTGGTCGGCGGGGACATCTCCATGGGCCGGGTGACGATGGCCGACATGATCGCCCGCCCCACCGCACGGTGGGACCCGTACCGGCTGGCAGAGACCGGCTGGTACCTCTGCTCGGCGGCCACCCCGCCCGGCCCGGGGGTCCACGGCATGAGCGGCTGGCACGCCGCGCAGCGCGTGCTGCATCGCGAGTTCGGGATCGACGAGATGCCGGATCTGGGCCCCGCCGGTTCGGCCCCGCCGACTGCCTGAGCGGCTGAGTACCAGGCGCCTGCGCACCTGAGCGTGCCGGCCCGCTGATCCAGCGCGCCCACTCCGTGCGGTGAGTTCTGCCGACGGCCCGGGGTGGAGCCCTGATTGATCTTTCTTCTACCGTGGAGGCCACCCGGAGCCTCCGGGTGCCGCTCTGTCCCCCGAAAGGACGCTCACATGGCCTCTTCCTCCGCATCCCGCTTCCCTGCCCTCCGTGACCCCGCACTCCTGATCGCTCGGCTCGTCGTCGGCGTCGTCTTCATGGCGCACGGATGGCAGAAGATCGGCCAGAACGGACTCGGGGCGACCACCCAGGGATTCGAGGGCATGGGCATTCCCGCTCCCGGGATCGCCGCGCCGGTCGTCGCCTTCGCCGAACTGATCGGCGGCGCGCTGCTGATCCTGGGCCTGTTCACCGGGCTCGCCGGCGTGGTCCTCGCCGTCGACATGGCCGTGGCCGCCTTCATGGTCCACGTTCCCGCCGGGCTGTTCGTGGCCGAGGGGGGCTGGGAGCTCGTCGGCGTCCTCGGCGTCTCCGCACTCGTGCTCGCCGCCGTCGGCCCCGGAACGATCGCCCTGGACCGCTTCGTCGGCGGCGGCTCGACGGGACGGCGCAGCTCGGCGCGCTCCGCCTCGGCGTCCTGAACCATCCGGGGCGGCCCGGCTGCTGCCGGTGACAGACAGCCGCCGGTGGCCGGGTCGCCCGCGCGATGAGCTCTCCCGGCGTGCCCGGGAATGCCCGTTTCATGAGCCCCATCAGGCCGACAGCTTCGTCACATCCGCGCCGGTGACATTGCCGCGCGCGCCGTATCTGGCGCAGGATCGCTCACCGTGAATTCTTCCGACACCCCCGATCCGACCGCGCCGCTGCCCGATCAGCCGGGCGGCGACGGTGGCGCGACCGCCGTCGCCACCGGCGAGAAGGATCTGCACAATCCTTCGGGCAAGACCTTCCTCGGACAGCCGCGCCCGCTGGCGAACCTCTTCAGCGTCGAGCTGTGGGAGCGCTTCAGCTTCTACGGCATGCAGGGCATCCTCGCGCTGTACATGTACTTCGAGGTCACCCGCGGCGGGCTCGGGATCGACGAGACGGTGGCGGCGAGCATCGTCGGCGCCTACGGCGGCTCCGTCTACATCTTCTGCATCATCGGCGCGCTGGTCTCCGACCGCCTGCTGGGCCCGGAGAAGACGCTGTTCATCAGCGCCGTGATGATCATGCTCGGCCACATCGCACTCGCGCTGGTGCCGGGCGTCCCGGGTCTGATCGCCGGTCTGCTGCTGGTGGGCGTCGGCTCCGGCGGGCTCAAGGCGACCGCAGCGACCCTGGTCGGCTCGCTGTACGACGTGAGGGACACGCGCCGCGACGCGGGCTTCTCGATCTACTACATGGGCGTGAACATCGGCGGCCTGTTCGGCCCGCTGATCACCGGCTTCGCCCAGCAGCAGTGGGGCTTCCACCTCGGCTTCGGCCTCGCCGCGGCCGGCATGGCCATCGGCCTGACCCAGTACGTCCTCACCCGTGGCGGCCTGCCGGCCACCGCCCAGGTCGTCCCGGATCCCCTGCCGCGCTCGAAGTTCGCGGTGTGGGCGGCGGTCGCCGTCGGCGTCGTGGCCCTGGTGATCGCCCTGGTCCTCGCCGGCGCGATCCACCCCGGCAATCTGGCGAACATCATGACGGGCCTGTCCGTCGCCGGCGCCGTGGTCATCTTCGCGATGCTGCTGATCTCGAAGAAGGTCACCGCCGACGAGCGGTCCCGGGTGGTGGCGTTCATCCCGCTGTTCATCGGGACCGCCGCGTTCTTCGCTCTGTTCCAGCAGCAGTTCACCGTGATCACGCTGTACTCGGACAGCCGGCTGGACCGGGAGCTGTTCGGCGTCCTGGGCATCCCCACCTGGGAGATGCCCATCCCGTGGGTGCAGTCGTTCAACCCGTTCTTCATCATCGTCCTGGCCCCGCTCTTCGCAGCGCTGTGGACCAAGCTCGGCCGCCGCCAGCCGGGCACCCCGGTGAAGTTCGCGATCGGCATCATGCTGATGGGCTCCGCCTTCGTGCTGTTCCTGCCCATGGCCTCCGTGGTCGCCGTGCCGGTGCTGTGGGTCGCGATGATCATGCTGGTCGCCACGCTCGGTGAGCTCTCCCTGTCCCCGGTGGGTCTGTCCCTGGCCACGAAGCTGGCGCCCTCGGCGTTCCCGGTGATGATGATGGCGCTGTACAACCTCTCGGTGGCGCTGGGCACCTCGCTCTCCGGGGCGCTGGCGCAGTTCTACTCGCCCGAGAACGAGGTCGCCTATTTCGGCGTGCTCGGCGCGGTGACCATCGGCATCGGCCTGATCATGCTGGCCATCGCCAAGCCGGTGACCAAGGGCATGCGCGGGGTGCTCTGACCAGTCTGCCTGCGGGCGATACTGCACGCTCACAGGGAGAGGCCGCCCGCTCGACGAGGACATTCGTACCGCCGGCCCGGGGACAACGCGCACTGCCGGAACCGGTGCCGCCGCTCATAGTGTCGCGGACATGGATCGCACGAGTCACCTGACCAACGCCCACCCCGCTCCGCGCACCGACGCCACCGCGCGGCCCAGCCGTCTCCGCCGGTTCATGGGACTGCTCGCGGCCGCCGCCATGGCCGCCGCCGTCTGGACCATCGCGGTGCCCGTTCTCGGCGTCGAACTCGATGTCGCCGAGGTCCCCGGCGGACCCGTCGGTGCTCGCACGGCGGGGCTCGCTGCCGTCGTGGGTTCCTCCCTGCTCAGCGGAGCGCTCGGTTGGATCGTCCTCGCAGTCCTGGAGAGGTGGACGGCTCGCGGCCCACGGCTGTGGCGAGGCATCGCAGTCACCATCGCCGTCCTCTCCTTGGCCTCACCGCTCACCATGACCGGCGACGTCGGCGCCGCGATCACACTGAGCCTGCTCCACCTCGTGGTGGCCGCCGTGGTCGTGGGAGCATTCACCGGCGTCACCGGGCATCCCGAGCCCGCGGTGCGACCGGCCGAGTCGCGATGACGGCCCGATCCCACGGCGCAGGCCGGCTCGCAGCCGCGGTCGCCATGGGCCCGGGTCCCGGGAGCGGCGGCTGCGCGTACGATTCTGCCGGGGCCCGCGTTTCTGCCGGGGCCCGCGCCTTCGACCGTGATGAGACGAGACTGCCGACGACGCCGACGACGGAGCGCTGCGCGCGATGACTGCGCGGGATACGAGGACGATGGACACGGATGGCCGTGCCGATGCCGCGTCGGGTCCCGCGGCCGGCCGCTGCCCCGACCTGCCCGGCCCGAGGGGCGGCCGGTGGAGACGATTCGGCCCGTGGCTGGTGCTGGCGTGGCCTCCCCTGCTGCTGGGGGCGTTCCTGGTCGTGGCCGTGCAGGAGCGACGCTGGCTCGACCTGGCCCTCATGCTCGCGCTGTGCACGTCCTTCGCGGCCGCCATGATCGTCGTCCTCCGCCCCTCACGAGCCCGACGGCGCCGGCTGACGCCCGTCCTGCTCCTCGCCCTCGAGGGCGTCCTGGCCGGTGCGATTCTCCTGACCGGCACCTCAGCCGACGGTCCGGGCCTCGCCTTCGCGACGCTGCCGCTGGTCGCGATCACCGCCAGTGTGGTGCTCCCGCCCGACACCGGTCCGGCAGCGATCGCCCTGATCACGGTGGTGACGGTTGCCGTGGCCATGCTGGCGCGCGTCGACGCGGGCGTGGTCGCCGGCCTGGCCGTCACCACCCTGCTCAGCGGTATGGGTTCCTACGTCGTCCACCGCCTCGCTGCGACGGTCACCGAGCTTGACCGGACCCGGCGCGAGCTGGCCGAGGCAGCGGTGGCGGCCGAGCGGCTGCGGTTCTCGCGTGACCTGCATGATCTGCTGGGCCACACCCTGTCGGTGATCGTGGTGAAAGCCGAAGCGGTGCGTCGGCTGGCCGAGGCCGATCCGGCATCGGCGACCGCCCACGGCGCAGACATCGAGTCCTTGGGGCGCACCGCGCTCGCGGAGGTCCGGGACGCTGTAGCGGGCTACCGTGACGGCGGACTCGAGGACGAGCTGACCCGTGCCGGGGCGGCGCTGCGTGCCGCCGGGATCCGCGTCAGGATCGACCCGCCTCCGCCCGGGCTCGACCAGGACTCTCAGGCCGTCCTGGTCTGGGTGATCCGCGAGGGCGTGACGAACGTGGTCCGCCACGCGCGGGCGCAGCATTGCCACATCGTCGCGGCAGTCGACGCGAATGCGACACAGCTCGTCGTCGCCGACGACGGGCCCGGGACCTCCCGACCGTTCCGTGCCGGAGCGGGTCTGCGAGGCCTCCGAGAGCGTATCGATGAGCATGGTGGAACGCTCACGGCCGGGCCGACGGACGACGGTTTCCGTCTCGAGGCCACCCTCCCGGTATCCGCGGCCTGGGCCGCGTCGCCTCATGACAGGAAGTCGTCGTCGCCGTGACCCGAGTACTGCTGGCCGAGGACCAGGCGATGCTGCGATCCGCGCTGGCCTCGCTGTTGAACCTCGAAGACGACCTCGAGGTCGTCGCCGAGGTGGCACGAGGTGACGAGATACTGCCGGCTGTCCGGCGACACCGGGTCGATGTCGCACTCCTGGACATCGACCTCCCGGGTGGCAGCGGACTCGAGGCACTCCCCCGCCTCGCCGGTGAAGCACCCTGGTGTGCCGCCATCATCGTCACGACCTTCGCGCGCGCGGCGTACTTGCGTCAGGCGATGGCCGACGGCGCGCGGGGATTCCTGGTCAAGGACGATCCTGCTGACCAGTTGGCCGCCGCGATCCGTCGAGTGCTCGCCGGGGAGCGGGTCGTCCAGCCGCAGCTGGCGACCGCCGCCCTGAGCGCCCCGCCCAATCCGCTCACGGCTCGGGAGGCGGAGGTGCTGGTGCGGTCCCGCGGGGGCGCGACCGTCGCCGACATCGCCACGTCGGTGCACCTTTCCGAACAGACAGTGTGCAACTATCTCTCCTCGGCGATCGGCAAGACCGGTGCCCGCAATCGCGCCGAGGCCGAGGCCCTGGCGCGTGAGCACGGCTGGGTCGATCCGGCGCTCTAGACTCGTCGGACCGAGAACAGAAGGAAGCACCCATGGCTCTGACCTCCGACCGACCGCGTGCGTCGCTGACGCGTCGTGCCCTGCTGGCCGTCTCCGGCGTCGGCGCGCTCGCCCTGGCGGGGTGCACCGAGGATCCCGACGGGTCCACGGCCAAGGCCACCGCGAAGCTCTCCGAGTACGCCGACGCGTACGGCGACCATCCGATCCGTCAGGTCGGCTTCGACGTCCCCGAGGGCGGGGCCGCGCCGGAGACGTACACGGAACAGGGACAGTCGGCCCGCCACGACGTGCTGCAGGCCGCCAGGGAGGAGCAGGAGTGGACGGCGCAGGAGCCGCTGCTGGTGCTCGACCCCTACGGAACCACGCGCACGGGTCTGTACGTGTACTTCACCGACGCCGCCGCCGGGCGGCTCTCGTACTCCGTCGAGGTCCTCGGCACCGAGGACTACTCGCGCACCGCCGCGAACCATGCGGCCGACGGGTCCGGCTTCGAGGGGCTGGTGATCGGTTTGGTCCCCGGCGCGCACAACGACCTCACCCTGACGTGGGAGCCCGAGAGGGGCGAGACGGTCACCTCCCGGGTGCACGTCAAGGCCCCCGCCGCTCTGTCGGACTACAGCACGCAGCTCTCCACCGAGATCCACGATGAGCAGGCTCTGACCCCTGGCCTGTTCGCCCTGGCCGGCGTGACCCGCCGGGAACCGGAGAACAGCTTCAACACGCTCCTGTTCGACGAACGCGGCGTGCTGCGCGCAGAGTTCCGTTCGGGCGACCACAGTCAGCACAACTTCGTGAGCGAGGACGGACGTCTGGTGACCACCACCGGTGGGCGGCAGGTCTCCGTCATCGACCCGCTGGGACACGCGAGAACCATCATCGATATCGACGGTCATCTCGCCCACCACGACCTCGATGTGGTGGGGGACGTCGCCTACCTGCTGACCTCGGCCGAGAACACCGATCGGGTCGAGGACCGGGTGATGCGCATCGACCTCACCTCCGGCGAGTCCGCCGAGTGCGTGGACCTGCAGAAAGTGTTCCCGGAGTACGAGAAGCTCGCGCACACCCAGGAGGGCGAGGCCGGAGGCACCACGGCGAAGGGCAAGGACTGGACGCACATCAACTCCATCCACGTCGCCGGCGGGGTCATGTACCTCTCCAGCCGCGAGACCTCCACCATCATCGCCCTGGACGATGCGCTCGAGGCCGATTCCGACCCCTCGGTGCGCTGGCTCATCGGAGCTCAAGGCCTGTACGCGGGCACCGAGCACGAGGACCAGTTCCTCAGCCCGGACGGCTCCCCCACCGAGATCGCCGGTCAGCACTCGGTGCGGCGGATCGACGACGACTCCCTGCCCGAGGGGCAGTACTACCTCGAGATGTACAACAACAACTGGTGGAACCTCGGCACCCGCGACGAGGAGGACTGGCTGGATCTCCAGCCGGAGGGATCCAGCACGGACGACATGGAGGGCACCAGTCACATCCTGCGGTACCTCGTCGACGAGAGCGCGGGCACCTTCGGCGAGGACCTCCGGGTCGACGTCGCCTACTCCTCCGTGGTCTCCAACGTCCAGCGACTAGGCGGCGGCACCGTGGATGATCCGCTCGTGGTCAACTCCGGCCGGTACAACGAGTTCTCCGAGCGCGCGGCCGACGGCACCCCGCTGGCGCAGTACCGCTACGACTCCCAGAGCATGGCGTACCGGGTGTACAAGGACGGCTTCGAGGACTTCTGGTTCGCCGGGGCGTGAACGAGGCGTCCATCCCCGCTAGCGGCTCTCGCTCTCCCCCGGGCCGTGCTCCTTGATCAGCGCGATCAGAGCCACCATCACCGCCGATGACCCGCTGTAGCGGTTGCCATCGCGTTCGAGCACGCCCATGGCGGCGAGGTCGGAGAGGTCGTGGGCGACGGCGAAGAGGCGCCTCAGCTCATCACGGTCCCACTCCCCGGTGGACGGATCCTGCGGGACCTCCGGCGCATCGGGTTCCTCCGAGAGGGCGTCGTGCAATGTCAGGCCGCCCGGACCGCACGCCACCAGCAGGGCCGCGATCGTATCCGGCATGCCCATGAATCCACCGTCCGCCCCGTCGCGAGCGTCCTTGCCGAACAGTGTCGCGGTGAGCACGGCGTGACCGAACTCGACGAACCCGTCGGGATCCTCGGACGCCGGGACGAAGCGGACCGGCCCCGTCTCGCGCCGCACCCAGCCGGCGCGGATCTCCAGCCACCCCCCGTCCAGCAGTGCGATCCACGGCCCGGCGAGCTCTGGGTGGTCCCACATGCTCCGCACGCCCCGCTCGATCCCCATCTGTTCGAGCAGGGCTGCAGAATCGGCGCGGCCGAGGGCGTCGGTACCGGTGACCCGGCGGCCGTCGCCGACGAACTCCAGGACAGCCACCGCCCGCTGGACGAAGGCGTTGGCGGCGAACGCCTCGCGCTCCTGGCCGGGGTCGGTTCCGGCCAGCGGATTGCCGATGTCCTCGTCCGGGGCCGGCAGGAACCAGGGCCAGGCCGAGGTCGACACGCCGGCGGCGGGGCTCTCGCGCGGCGCGGTGTCCGGATCGAACGGCGTCGAGGGATTCGCCAGCCGGCCGGTCTCGCTGAGCTCGAGGCGCTCCTCGTCGGGCAGCGAGTTGTACCAGTTCATGTAGATGGCCAGCTCGGCGTCGTCCTCGAGGTCGACGCCCTGGGCGAGGCCGTAGCCGAGGATGTTCGTGGAGAACGAGCGCCGGGACGGATCGTCGGCCGCCTCCAGCGTTGCGAACTCGAGGCTGCCCAGCAAGGTGGGGGCCTCCTGGGGACGCATGGAGTCGGGATCCCACCTGCCGGTCGCCCGCAGGTAGGCGAAGAACTGCTTCAGGGTGGGAACCAGATCCATCACCTGCTCGCGAGGCTGGATGACTGTGCGCGGGACGACCTCGGTCAGCAGCGCCGTGGTCTGCTCCTCCCGCCACACGCCGGGCTCCGGGCTGCCCTGCTGCTCGGCCTTCAGCCGCAGCAGGGTCTCGAGGGTCTGCACCTCGGTGGCGACATCGGCACGCTCGTCATCGCTGCTGCGCCATGTTCCGTACTCGGCCAGCACCTGCTCTCTTTCCCGTTGCCACTGCTGCCGTGAGGCCGAGTCGTGCTCGTCCTGCGGGTGCCCGTGGCGCTTCTTGTCCGACATCCCTCCAGCATGACGCCCTGACGGCCATCCGGCCACCATGGCCGGGACATCGGGATTCATCCAGCGTTCATCGAGTGACCTCACAGAGGTCGCGTCCGGTCCTTAGGTTGGGAGCGCTTCCAGTCCTCGATCCCCTGGGAACCTCCTCATGTCTGCATCTTCCTCATCTCCCGCCCCTCTCCTCCCCGCCGGTGGCCCGGCCACGTCATCGGGCTCACCCCTGACCAGGCTGCTCTCCCTGGTCGCAGCTTTCGCGCTGCTGACGCCCTCGCTGCTCGCCCTGCAGGCGCTGCAGGCCCCGTCGGCTTCCGCCGAGGTCACCGACGAGCAGCTCGCCGAGGGCGGCGTCCTGCCGGAGACCCGCAACTACCGGGTCGCCCCCGGGCTCGAGCTGACGAACTTCTCCCGCCTGGAGTCGGGCGGGTGGAACGAGGGCAGCGTGCTGACGGCGGACCTGCGCGAATCCAGTCTCTCGATGGACGTCGCCGACGGAGGGTCGGTCTCCGGTCGCGCCCCGTTGCAGGACGTGATGACCTCCGGTCCGCAGGGCGACCAGGCGGTCGCCGCCGTCAACGGCACCTTCTTCGACATCAACCACTCCGACGCCCCGATCTACACCTCCGTCTCCCGTGACGGGGTCCGGATGGGCTCGCCCACGCCCCGCCCGGCCTTCACCGTCGCCGACGGCCAGGCCGCCGTGCAGGCACTGTCGGCCACCGGCACCCTGACCCTGGACGACGGCAGCAGTCAGGAGCTCGCCGGAGTCAACAACCCCTCGATCTCCGAGGACGGCATCGGCCTGTACACCGCCGCCTGGGGTGACTACACGCTGGATCGGCCCGTCGGCGCCCCCGATGCCCCGGCCGGGAAGGTGGCGCGCGCGAGCGTCGTCGACGGTGTGGTCACCGAGGTCAGCGGAATCCAGAAGACCGCCGGGGACCCCGACATCGCCGATGGCGAGCAGGTGCTGCTGGGCCGTGAGGCGGGGGCCGACGCGGTCGCCGCTCTCGAGGTGGGTCAGAGCGTCGAGATCGAGGTCGGCCCCAGCGAGGACGTCGATCTCGGCATCGCCGGTTCCCATCAGATCCTCGAGGACGGCACAGTGCCGGACATGGGCTCGGGCTCGCTGGTGACCGGGGAGCACCCGCGCACCGCCGTGGGCGTCAGCAAGGACGGCTCCGAGCTGTTCGTCATGGTCATCGACGGCCGCTCGTCCTCCTCGCGCGGCATGACGCTGCCCGAGGCGGGCAAGATCCTTCAGGACATGGGCGCCTACAACGCGCTGAACCTCGACGGCGGCGGCTCCTCGGCCCTGGCCGCACGCACGGCCGGCAGCGAGAGCTCCGCCATCTGGAACAGTCCCTCGGACGGCGAGGTGCGACAGGTCCCCAACGCGCTCGTGTTCTACTCCGACGCCCCCGCCGAAGAGCTCAGCGACGTGCAGGCGACCCCGGCGATCGACGAGGCCGACGCCGTCTTCCCCGGCATGCGGCGCACCTACGAGGCCACCGGCCTGGGCGCCAACCTCGAACCGCTGATGGCCGACGGCTCCTTCACCGCCGACGGTCCCGCCCGGGTCGAGACCTCCGACGCCGAGGGCGCCGTCGTGCGCGGCACCGAGCAGGGTGAGGCGACGGTGACCTACGCCGCGGAGGGTCACGAGGCCCGCCAGCAGCTGCGCGTGCTCGGCGATCCCGTCGTCCTGCAGGCCGATCGGCGCGCCGTGAACCTCGCCGACGCCGAGGATTCCGCGCAGCTGACGCTGTCCGGCTTGGACAGCGACGGCCAGCGTGCCCGCATCGAGACCGGAGACGTCGAGATCGACGTCGAGGGAGACTTCGAGGTCGCCGCCGACGGTGTGGGCAGCTGGTCGGTCCGCGCGACCGGCGACTCCGGCTCCGGCGCCGTGACCTTCACAGCGGGCGGCCTGTCCACCACGGTCGCCCTGACCCAGGGCACCGAGACCCAGCCGGTCTTCGACCTCACCGATCCGGCGGCGTTCAGCACCGCCACCGCCCGCGCCAGCGGTGAGATCGCCGCCGCCGACGGTCCGGTCGGCGAGGACGGCGCTGCCACTTCCGCGATCGGCATGACCTACGACTTCACCGCCTCGACCGCCACTCGTGGCTTCTACCTGGTGGCGAACGAGCCGAAGCAGGTCGAGGGCACGGCGCTCGCCTTCACCCTCGATGTGCGAGGGGATTCCAGCGGGGTGTGGCCCCGGCTCCAGGTGCGCGATGCGGAGGGCACCGTCACCAACCTCGACGCGGAGAACATCACCTTCGACGGCTGGCAGCAGGTGCGGTTCACCGTGCCCGAGGGCCTCGCCCAGCCACTGACGGTCGAGCGCCTGCGGATGATGGAGACGCGCCCCGAAGCGCAGTATCAGGGGGACATCGCGGTGGCGAACCTGCAGGCGGTGACCACTCCCGTCGCGGACACTCCCGAGGAGCCGCGCGTCCACGATGCCGCCCTGCTCAGCCACGGGAGCGTGGCCGATCGCCCCCAGCAGATCGCCGTGATGAGCGATGCCCAGTTCATCGCCGCGGACCCGGACAGCGGTGCCGTCGAGGGCGCCCGGCGCACTCTGCAGGAGATCAAGGCTGCCCAGCCGGACCTGCTGGTGATCAACGGTGACCTCGTCGACGAAGGCTCGCCGGAGGATTTCGCCCTGGCCCAGCAGATCCTCGACGAGGAGTGGGGCGAGGACATCCCCTACGTCTACGTGCCCGGCAACCACGAGATCATGGGCGGGGACATCGCGAACTTCGAGGACGCCTTCGGGCCGGTCACCACCGAGCGGAACCTGGGGCGCACCAAGGTCGTCACGCTCAACACCGCCTCCGGCACCCTCGCCGGCGGCGGGATCGACCAGATCGCCCAGCTCGAGGAGACTCTGAGCGAGGTCGCCGCCTCGGACACGCTCACGGGCGTGACGGTCTTCTTCCACCATCCGCCGACGGATCCGCTGCCGAGCAAGGCCAGCCAGCTCGCCGACCAGCGCGAGGCGCGGGCGGTGGAGGACGCGCTGGCGGAGTTCCGCCGTTCCTCCGGGAAGTCGGCGGCGCTGATCAACTCCCATGTGGGCGTCTTCCACGGCTCGGCGGTCGAGGGCGTGACCACCCTGATCAACGGCAACTCCGGGAAGTCGCCTGCCGGCACCCCGGAGACCGGCGGTTTCACCGGGTGGACGATGCTGGGGATCAGCCCCGGCGCCGGTGTGGTGGGACAGGACCCCACCACGGCCGACCGGGTGAACTGGCTCGCCGCCGAGACCCATCCGTGGGTCGACGAGATCTCCCTGGAGGCGAGCTCGGAGCTGCCCGTCGGTGGCGTCGGCTCCGCCTCGGCGTCGTTCACGCAGGACGGCCGCACCGTGCCGGTGGCCTGGCCGGTCACCGCGCAGTGGGGCGGTGAGCGCGTGCAGGTCGACGGTGGCTCACCGACCTCTCCGGCCGACGGGGCAGAGATTGCGACCGTGGCCTCCGGTGACGCGCCGGAGCAGGCCGACGCCGGCGCCGTGGTCCGGGTGAACCCGGTGACCGGCGAGATCACCGGGCTGCGCCCAGGTACCGCGACGGTGCAGGTCACGGTGAACGGCCGCAGCGCCGAGAGCACCGTGACCGTGGTCGGTGGCGAGCCCGGACCGGGCCCGGACAAGCCCGGCAATGGTCATGGCAACGGTCACGGCAACGGCAACGGCAATGGTCATGGCAACGGCAACGGCAACGGCAACGGCAACGGCAACGGCCAGGGGAACGGCAACGGGAAGGGGAACGGCAAGGGCTCCGGCCGGAGCCCCGCGCCCGCGGACCCGCAGGATGAGGAGTAACCCGCGGCCCTTCCCCTGATGCGGACGCGGCCGCCCGGAGAGATCCGGGCGGCCGCGTCCTTGTCCGCTTCCACTGCCGGCGCACATCGGCGCAGGCTCTGGAGAGTCCCCTCAGGGACAGCTCACATCAGACCAGTTCGATCGTGGCGTCCTTGTCGTTGAGCACGATGACAGGAGTGATGGTCGGATGCCCGGCGTTGCGGATCGCTCCCAGGTCGACCCGCAGCAGGGGCGTCCCCGCGCTGACGCGCTGGTCGACCTCGACGAGCGGGGTGAAGCCCTCGCCCTTCATCTGCACGGTGTCCAGGCCCACGTGGATCAGCAGCTCGGTGCCGTCGTCCAGCAGCAGCGCGACGGCGTGCCCGGTCTCGAACACATGCTTGACGGTGCCGGCGGCGGGGGCGAGGACCTCGCCGTCGATCGGCTCGATGGCGATGCCGGGACCCATGATCCCTTGCGCGAACGTCGGGTCCGGCACGTCGGCCAGTGCAACCTCGGCGCCCTGGAGCGGGCGGCGCAGACGCACCAGGTGACCGGCCCGCGTCATGGTGGCGAGGCCGCCGGCCGGCGCATCGGCCGCGGCGGAGCCCTCGTCCCCGCCGCGCTCCGGCTCGGCGACCGCGGCGGGATCAGCGACGGGGGCGGCCTGCCCGCTCATGATCCGGTCCATCGCGTCCTTGACGAACTGGACGTTCAGTCCGTAGATGACCTGGACCGAGCCACCACCGGGCTTCATCGTGCCCGCGGCCCCGGCGCGCTTGAGCGCCGCGTCGTCGATCACCGAGGGATCGGCGACCTGCATCCGCAGACGGGTCGCGCAGTGCTCGAGGTCGAGGATGTTGTCCTTGCCGCCCAGAGCACCGAGGAACAAGGTCGCCGTGGCGAGATACTTCTCGTCGCCGGTGGCGGCGTCTCCGCCGGCCGGGGCGCCGACGAGGTCCTCGTCCTCACGGCCGGGCGTCTTCAGATCGAAACGCTTGATGATCGCGTAGAACACCACGAAGTAGACGACGAACCAGAACACGCCCATCACGGGGATCAGCCACGGGTTCTGAGCCATGGGATTGACCCAGCCGAGCACCAGGTCGATGAAGCCGCCGGAGAAGCCGAAGCCCATGCGTACCGGGAGCATGGCGCTGACCGCCATGGAGATGCCGGTGAACAGGGCGTGGACGACGTACAGAGCCGGGGCGAGGAACATGAAGGAGAACTCGAGGGGTTCGGTGACACCCACGAAGAACGACGCGATCGCGCTGGAGAGCAGCACGCCGGCGGCGATCTTGCGGCGCGAGGACTTCGCGGTCACATACATCGCCAGCGCCGCGCCGGGCAGCCCCAGCATCATCACCGGGAAGAATCCGGTCATGTACTGGCCGGTGACCCCGTAGGTGCCGGAGCCGTCCAGGAAGTTGTTGAGGTCGTTGATCCCGGCCACGTCGTACCAGAACACGGAGTTCAGCGCGTGGTGCAGGCCCAGCGGGATCAGAAGACGGTTCAAGAATCCGTAGATGCCCACACCCAGCGGGCCGAGGGTCAGGATGAACTCACCGAAGTCGACCAGGCCGCCATAGACGAGAGGCCACAGGAAGAACAGCGCCAGTGCCAGAACCAGCGAGATCCCGGCGGTGATGATCGCGACGGAACGGCGGCCGGAGAAGAAGGCCAGTGCGTCGGGCAGCTTCGTGTCCTTGAACTTGTCATAGGTGTAGGCACCGATGAGCCCGCACAGAATGCCGACGAAGACATTCTCGACCTGGCCGTAGGCCGGATCGACGGCGCCTTCCTCGATGCTCCGGAACAGCGCCACGCTCTCCGGACTCAGCAGCGTGGTCACCGTCAGCCACGAGACCAGACCGGCCAATGCGGAGGTGCCGTCGGGCTTCGTGGCCATGCCGATGGAGACACCGATGGCGAACAGCAGCGCGAGATTCCCCAGCAGCGCACCGCCGGCGGTGGTGAGGAAGACACCGGCAAGATTGTTCTCGTCGCCGGTGGCGGTGAGGATCCAGTAGCCGAGGCCATTGAGGATGGCGGCGACGGGGAGAACGGCCACTGGCAGCATCAGGGATCTGCCGAGTCGCTGGAAGAACTTCATCGAAACCTCTCAGGGTTGTGAGCGCACCGAAAGTACCCGGCGGCGTCGCCGCGCGGTGCGCTCAAGGGATCAAGCACCTATTGTGCACACCTGTTGTGTTCCAGGCCCCGCCGGCGGCCCTCTGGACCGATCGAGATGACCTACGCCATAGGAGTCATGCCCGCCGGTGCGCCGCCGGCCCCGCTACAGCGACTTGAGCCGCACGTTGCCCTGGTCGAGGCGCTTCTGCGCACGGGCGATCGTGTGTGAGTCATAGGTCCCGGTGGAGCGGGCGTGATTCAGGGTGTCCTGCTGGGCGTCGAACAGCAGCTCCATCAGTTCGGGGTACTGAGCGCGCACCGGATCGTCCTCGCGCTCGCTGCCGCCCCGATCCGTCAGCTTCGCGTACATCGTCTGGGCCCGCTCGATCACCGCGGGGTCGAAGGGGGTGCCGTCCCTGCGCCGGAGATCCGGGTTCTCGAGCACCTGACCGACGGCCGCCTCCCCCAGCTCGGTGAGCAGCAGGGACAGCTCGCGCTGGGACTGCTCCTCGTCGGTACCGCGGACCCCGAGCACACGGATCAGCAGCGGCAGCGTGCTGCCCTGGCCCACCAGAGTCACCAGCGCCACGACGAAGGCGACCAGGATCAGCTGCGTGCGATAGGGGAAGTCGGTGGGCAGCGACTGGGCCGCGGCAAGGGTGACCACGCCGCGCATGCCGGACCACGCCAGCACGGCCCCGCCGCGCCAGCCGAGGCCGTTGCCGGCGTAGAAGCGGGCGTCCGCATGGTGACGCTGCAGCCAGCGCCGGATGCGCGGCCCGCGAGGGTGCTGCTGGAAGCGCTCGTCCTCGGAGACGTGCTCGAGGATCTCGCCGAAGCGGCGGGCGCGCTCCTCGTGGTCGGAGCGACGCGCACGGGCGGTCAGCACCAGCGGGATCACGAATCCGGCGCGGACGATCCCGAGCACGACGGTCAGCGCCAACCCGATCCACACCGCGTTCCAGACGGACAGGCCGACGTTCTCGACGTCGTCGACCAGGGTGACCAGCTGCAGGCCCATCAGCAGGAACACCCCGTTCTCCAGCAGCAGCTGCACGGTCAGCCAGTTCGTGCGTTCGGCGTTGCGGTCCTGCACGCTGAGGCGCCGCACGCCCATCGCTCCGGTGACCAGCCCGGCAGCGACCACAGCGAGCACTCCGGAGGCATCGGCGAGCTCGGCGGGAAGGAAAGCGATGAAGGGGACGACGAAGGAGATCGCCGTGGTCAGCGCCGGCTGGTCGATCTTGGAGCGGATGCGTACCGCCAGGAATCCGACCGCCACTCCGACGAGGACTGCGACCACCACGGCGTAGACGAAGTCCCCGGCGGCCTCCCGGAAGGAGAAGGCGCCGGCCGTGGCGGCGACCGCGGTGCGCAGGAGAACCAGCGCGGTGGCGTCGTTGACCAGACCCTCTCCCTCGAGGATCGTCAGCAGACGCGGCGGCAGGCCGAGGCGCTTGCCGATCGAGGTGGCGGCGACAGCGTCGGGCGGGCTGACGACGGCCCCCACGGCTACCGCCGCCGCGAAGTTCAGGTCGGGGAAGATCCACCACAGCACACCGCCGATCGCGAAGGCGGAGACCAGCACCAGGACCACCGATAGAGCGCCGATCGTGCGCAGGTCCCGTCGGAAATCCATCACCGGCATGTTCACTGCCGCCGAGTACAGCAGCGGCGGCAGCACGACGGCGAGGATCAGGCCCGGCTCGGGCGCGATCGGTGGCATGCCCGGCACGAGGCTGAGTCCGAGGCCGACGAGGACGAGCAGGATCGGGGTGGCCAGGCCCAGCTTCTTCGCGAAGTACGACGCCGCGACGATGATCAGCACGGCCACCACCGCGACCATCTCGAACTGCTCGAGCTCCACAACGGTTCCTCACGCTCGGGGGGGGCCGGATGTACGTGCGGGGCCTGGGCCGGTGAGTGCCGCGGTCCCCCGAATCCGACTTTCTCGTCACCCGATCCTAGGCGTGCCCGCTGGTCACCTTCTCCGTGCCCGTCGGTCGCTGCACGCTCGGCTGCCGCACTCCGCCACCCGGAGACGGCCAGGCACGTCCTCGCCCCCTGCCCAGGTCACCGCAAGTTCTCGCAATGTCCAAGCACAGGACACCTCGACGTCCCACATTCCGGCGGCAAATCAGTGGAAACTAGGTGCACAGGCACGCCACACTGCAGATGCTCGGTCCGCTCCGAGGGTTCCGCCATAGGGCCGAGTGGATCGACACTCGCGTCCGTCGGAAGGAGGTGGCGGCGATGTCGCAGGTCCGGGTCTACAACCTCGGCTACGACCCCGAGACGGGGATCGGCGAGCTGCTGCACACCACCACCGTCCGCCACGCCTTCGGCATGATCCGCCGCGAGGTGGCCAACCCCGTCGAGCTGACGATGGTGATGGACCGGATCGTGCCCACGGCGCTCGAACTGACCCGCGAGCTCAGCGGCGCATGGGTCGAGGGCGGCGGACGGCGTTCGATCGGCTTCTCGTTCCGCGCCATCCACGAGCGCGACCACTGGACGTGCGCCTATTGCGGTCGCAGCGTGTCGAAGACTCCCGCCACGGAGGCGCTGCTGGCCACCGTGGACCACATCATGCCGATCTCGCGCGGCGGCCCTTCCTCCTGGCTCAACCTGGTCTCGGCGTGCAAGGAGTGCAACAACCGCAAAGCCGATCGCACGCCGCAGGAAGCAGGCATGGACCTGCGCTTCGAACCGTACGACCCGGCGCGGGCGTACCGCGTCGGCGGGCATGTCGAAGCGCTGCCCGTCCTGGCCGTCGCCTCATAGGATCGCCGCCTCCTGGGCTCAGTCAGCTCAGAAATCCATGGAATGGGCGGAGCCTGCGCCGATGCGGCGCAGGTGGACGCGGCGAGCCAGTCGAATGGCGGGTCGAATGGTCATCTGGATGCTCCCGATGAGGAACAGCCAGGTCCCCAGAGACATCAACTGCTCGGAGAAGAAGCAGATCGAGCCGATGATGAACCAGAGCCCGATCAGCACATCGTTGGCGATGCTCGCGGCCTCGTACCTATTGCTCAGCTCGAGCTCGTGGCGACCGAAGCGCAGCTGAAGCGCAGCGTCGCCCTGGTCCTGCTGATGCCCCATGTTCGCTCCCTCGAAACCGGCTCCACACGTGCCCGGGTGACATCCTCTCACCGGCCGCTCGCTCGCCCTCGCCTGCCGCGGGACCGTACCGCGATGCGCAAACCGTCACACCTCCACCCGTTTATCTCATAGAAGAGATACGGTGTGGACCATGACCGTCAACGAGACGTATCTCGCCCGCATCGGCACTCTTATCCGCGACGCCCGTCAGCACTCCGGCCTCACGCAGGCCGAACTCGCCGCTCAGCTGAAGACCAGCCAGAGCGCCGTGAACCGCATCGAGAAAGGCCAGCAGAACTTGACTTTGGAGACCGTCTCGAAGATCGGTTCCGCCCTGGACTCGGAGCTGGTCGGGCTCGGCACCTCCGGCCCCAGCCACCTGCGCGTGCAGGGGCAGACGACCCTCAGCGGCTCGATCGAGGTCAAGACCAGCAAGAACGCCGGCGTGGCCCTGCTGTGCGCCTCGCTGCTGAACACCGGCACGACCGTCCTGCGCCGAGTGGCCCGGATCGAGGAGGTCAATCGCCTGCTCGAGGTGCTCACCTCCATCGGCGTGAAGGCGCGCTGGCTCAATGCCGAGAACGATCTCGAGCTGCAGGTTCCCGAGCAGCTCGATCTCGCGTCCATCGATGCCGACGCTGCCCGCCGCACGCGCAGCATCATCATGTTCCTGGGCCCGCTCATGCACCGCGCCGAGAAGTTCCAGCTTCCCTACGCCGGCGGCTGCGACCTCGGTACCCGCACCGTCGAACCGCACATGACCGCCCTGCGGCCCTTCGGCCTGGACGTCGTAGCCACCGAGGGTCATTACCAGGCCACGGCGACGCCGGGTGTCGGTCCGCGCCGTCCCATCGTGCTCACCGAACGCGGTGACACGGTGACCGAGAACGCGCTGCTGGCAGCAGCCACGTACGAGGGCGAGACGGTCATCCGCAACGCCAGCCCCAACTACATGGTCCAGGACCTGTGCTTCTTCCTCGAGAAGCTCGGCGTGCGGATCGAGGGCATCGGCACCACCACGCTGACGATCCACGGTGCCTCCGACATCCGCACCGATGTCGAGTACGCCCCCAGCGAGGACCCGATCGAGGCCATGAGCCTGATCACCGCCGCGATCGTGACCCGCTCGAGCATCACGGTGCAGCGCGTCCCGATCGAGTTCATGGAGATCGAACTGGCGATCCTCGAGGAGATGGGCTTCCGCTACGACCGCTCCGCAGAGTACGTGGCCCGCAACGGGCAGACGCGACTGGTGGACATCACCACCCAGCCCTCGGATCTCAAAGCCCCCATCGACAAGATCCACCCGATGCCGTTCCCCGGCTTGAACATCGACAACCTTCCCTTCTTCGCCGTGATCGCCGCAACGGCGGAGGGGCAGACGCTGCTGCACGACTGGGTCTACGAGAACCGGGCGATCTACCTCACCGAGCTGACCAAGCTCGGGGCCAACATCAAGCTCATGGATCCGCACCGGGTGCTGATCGAGGGCCCGACGCATTGGAGCGGCACGGAGATCGTGTGCCCGCCGGCTCTGCGGCCGGCCGTGGTGATCCTGCTGGCGATGCTCGCCGCGAAGGGCACCTCGGTGCTGCGCAGCGTCTACGTCATCAATCGCGGTTACGAGGATCTTGCCGAGCGGCTGAACGCTTTGGGTGCTCGGATCGAGACCTTCCGCGACATCTGAGCCCGGGCGACAGCCCTCCGCGTTCACTGCTCGCGACGGTCGTCCCCGTTCACTGCTCGCGTCGTCCCCGTTCACTGCTCGCGTCGTTCCCGTCGTGACACGCAGCTGCGCGGCCCGCTCACGGCTCCAGAAGTTCGCGGATCCGTGCGGGATCGAGCAGCGCCGGGGCCGTGCCGTCTGCCTGCAGCACCGACCGGGCCAACCGCCGCTTCTCGTCCTGCAGGGTCAGGACCTTCTCCTCGATCGTGCCGGAGGCGACGAACCGGTAGACGCTGACCGGTGAGGTCTGGCCGATCCGGTGGGTGCGGTCCACGGCCTGTTCCTCCACCGCGGGGTTCCACCACGGGTCCAGCAGGAAGACGTAGTCGACCTCGGTCAGGGTGATTCCGGACCCACCGGCCTTGAGGCTGATGAGGAAGGCGTCCTGGTCCCCGTGGCGGAACTCCTCGAGCACGCGTTCTCGGTCCCTTGTGGTGCCATCGAGGTAACTGGTGCTGATCCCGGCGCCCTCGAGGATCGCCTGGACGATCTTGAGGTGGCCGGTGAACTGGCTGAACACCAGTGCGCGGTGCCCTGTGGCCGAGGTCTCGCGCAGCCGCTCGACGAGTTCGGCGGTCTTGGCGGAGGGCTCCTCCACGGTGCCGGGATCCGTGGCGAGCAGCCGCAGTCGGGTCAGGCAGGCGAGGATCTCGACGCGATTCCGGTCAGGATCGGCGAGCAGGCCCAGGATCCGCAGGCGCTCCCGGTTCAGGACGCGGGAATAATGGTCGGCGGCCTGCGGATGCAGGGGCTGTGTCAGCACGTCCTCGGACTTCTCGGGAAGATCGGTCGCGACCAGCTCCTTGGTGCGTCGCAGCATCGACGGAGCGATGCGCGTGCGCAGCTCCTCCAGGAGCTGGGCGTCGCCGGCCTTCTCGATGGGCTTGCGCCAGGTGGCGTTGAACTCCGCCAGCGAGGGCAGCAATCCCGGCGCCGTCAGGGCCAGCAGTGCCCACAGGTCCTGCAGCGAGTTCTCGACCGGAGTGCCGGTGATCGCGAAGGTGACCTCGCGCCTCAGGTGCCTGACGGTGCGGTGCAAGCGTGAGAGCGGATTCTTTGCCGCCTGGGCCTCGTCGAGCACCACAGCTGCCCAGTCGACACCGCTGTAGACGTCCTCATCCAGGCGCAGCAGGTGGTGGGAGACGACGTAGACGTCGGCCGGTTCCTCGTCGGCCACCGCCCCGGGCAGGCGCTGGGTGATCACCCGTATCCGCAGGTCGGGAGTGAACATCTCGCTCTGCTGCGCCCACGTGGATAGCACGGAGCGCGGTGCCGCCACCAGCACGGGTCGCTCGTCGCGGCGCCGGTGTCGACGGATCGCCGCCAGCAGCTGGAGGGTCTTGCCCAGCCCCATGTCGTCCGCGAGGATCCCGCCGAGCCCGACGTCCCATCTGGCAGACAGCCACTGGTAGCCCTCCAGTTGATAGGGGCGCAGGGTGGCGTGGACGCCCTCGTCGAGCGGTTCCTCGGAGAGGTCGGCCGGGAGGACGGCGCCGAGCCCCTCGCGCCACTGCTCCGCCTCGCGCTGCAACCTCGAGAGGTCGTGCAGCTCTTCCAGGAGGTCGAGGTCGTGACGATTGATGCGCAGCTGGCCCTCGTCCGGAAGCGCGGCCGCTCTCTCGAGCAGCCGGCGCAGCGCCGCCATCTGCGGTGTGAACAGGTCGAGGTAGTGGCCTGCGGGTGTGACCAGCAGCGGTTCGCCGCTCAGCAGGGCATGGATCAGGGTACTGACCGCTACCCGTTCGTCGCCGACCCTGATAGCACCGGACAGGTCGAGCCAATCCCGCCGGTCGGTCTGGATGATGTCCCAGTCGATCGTCGGCTGCTCCTCCTCGACGAATTGGGGCGCGTCCTCCGTGGTCTCAGCACGATCGCGAGGTCGTGCTCGGACAGAGCACGCTGGACGGTGAGCGAGAAGCGGCACGCCTCGACGAGGTCGAGGTCGCGCGGGGCACGGTCGAGCCATCGCTCGAGGCCGTCGATGTCGCGCTTCAGTCGTGCCAAGGTCTCGAGTTCGTCGCCGGGACGTCGCCCGCCGTCGATAGAGGGCGCGAGCTCGAAGACATGGCGCATTCCGTCGCCGTCGCCTCCCCCGTATGTCCACCCCCAGGTGACACGGAGTCCCTGCGTCGCGCGGGACGTGAGCGTCGCGACCAGCCGGATCGGGTCGGGAAGCTCCGGAGGAGGACCGCTGAGTTCCCCGGTCGAGTGGTCCGGGCTGCGCTGGACGTGCACCGGTGCCACGTCTCGCAAGGTCGGCAATGCCCTTTCGGTGAAGTCGTCGATATCTCCGCGGGGAACCCAGAGATCGCCCTGCTGGGCGAGCGCGATGAGAGAGGGATCAGCCACGACCGGGGCCACCACGGTGTTCTCCGTCGCGGTGGCCAGCACGGCATGCACCGGCCGTCCCAGCAGTCGCCATCGCCGGATGCCCCGGCTCCGGGGCCACACCGGCTGGGCGCGCACCGTCAGCCCGTCGCCGGCCGCAGCCACTCTGGTCTCGAATATCACCGGCTCCCGATCCAGGTGCAGGTCGCCCTCGGCCTCGACCTCGAGTCCGACGTCGACCGCGCTCTCCAACAGGGACCAGATCTCCGGGCCGACGTGATCCAGCGGCACCTCCCGGGCTTCGAGCGTGCGAAACCGCATCAGGGTGCGCAGCACGGATTGCTGCTCGGGCGGCAATGCGTCGAGGTTCTTGCGGATCTCGTCCCAACCGAGGGTCTGGTGCCACGTGCCTTTCTGGGTCCGACGCGACGGCCGCACCGCGACGCCGCAGTCCGCGTAGGTACCGGGGCGGTCGATGGTCCCGATCACCAGCCCGGTCACCACCGGTGTGTTCGCCGGGCGGCCGCCGGTCGACGAAGCGCGTCGGTCGCGACCCTCCAGTGCGGCGCTCACGGGCTCACGCCAGAGCGTGCGCGTACGGCCTTCAGCCAGGGCACGCAGGGCCGTGGCCACGTGCTGGCATCGGCCGCGGCCGCATGAGCACTGCGAGGGTGAACCTGCCACGTACAGCGGATTCTGCACGTGTGCCGTGGTGCCGTCGGGAAAGACCAGCTCAGCGCGCAGGTGTTTGGAAGGCGTCGCGCACGCCGGGATCACCCCGTGCTCCAGCTCCTGCCCGGCGCGTTCCCACTGCCAGGGCTGCAGATCCATCTGCGCAGGGCGGATCCCGGACCACAAGCCGTGGTCGCGACCGACGGGCCCGGATGAGCCGCCCTCACGAGCGGCATCGAGGTCGTCGTCGGCATCGGGCCGGTCCGGGTGTTCGTCGAGCATGCGGCGAGTGTGGCAAGCCGCCGATCCCGCTCGTAGGGGCCTGTGGACGCGTAGTGGTTGGGGAGGAACAGTTGCGGCTTCGTCCTGCCCTCGGGCGCTGGGGTCCCGGCAACGGGCCTTTCCGCGATTCCCGCCCGTACGAGGAGCATTCCGCGTCGGCCCCGCGAGCCAGCTCACTGTTCGCTGAGCGCCGCCTCCAGTCTCTCCGCGAAGGCCACCTGAGCCGGGTTCAGCTTCTCGCGCGCAACATCTGGTGAGCACCACATCGCCCGGTCGACCTCGGGGAAGCTCTGGACGCGCCCGGATCTCGGTGGCCAGGTCATCTCGAACGTGTTGCTCCGGACCGTCGTGACGTCGACATCGCCTTCGACCGCGTAGCCGGTCACGATCTTTCCGCTCTTCAGCCGCACCTCGCCGAGGTCGAGCACCGGACCGTCGGGCGGCGGGCTGCCCATCTCCTCGGCGAACTCGCGCCGCGCCGCGGCCACAGGCTCCTCGTCGGGGTCGTACAGCCCTTTGGGCAGGGACCAGGCGCCGGCATCCTTCGCGGCCCACAGCGGTCCGCCGGGATGGACGATGAGCACTTCGAGCCCGTTGCTCCCGGTGCGGTGGACCAGGAGCCCGGCGCTTCTCTGCGTTCGTGATGAGGGCACGCGACCAGTGTGCCTGACCGTTATCGACAAGAGGCCCGGGTATTCACGCCGCAGCGTCTATCGGGGTCCGCGTGAGCGACGGGCGAGTCGGCGCATCGGCGGCCGGGACGGGCTTCCCGCGTCGGGCGGCGACGTCGGTCACGAGGCGCTGGAGATGGGTCTCGAAGGCCACCAGTCGACTGACCAGCACCACCACCGGCACGCCGACGCCTGCCGCGGCGAGACCTTCATGGTCACGAGCCGTCGTGAGGGCCGGCGAGAGGGACAACCCGTCGACGTGGTCGCGCAGCGCCTGGACGGTGGCGGCGCTGAGGCCATGGACCTCGCTGCGGATCGGGTCGGCCGCGGTGATCCGTGGATCCGCTCCCTTGGCGCGGTGCCAGTCCGCCAGAGGACCGCTCCCCTGCCAATCGGCGACCACGGCCGCGAGGGCATGCAGCACGGGCAGAGGCACCGGCTGTTCGCGCCGGTACAGCGCGTCATATGCCGCGCGCGTCCCGGCCAGAACCTCAGGCGTCAGGTCAGCGAGCGAGCCCTGCTCGTCGGGCGAGTCACGAAGAATGGCATCGAGAATCTGATCGGCTTCCAGGGCGGAATTGATTCGGCTCATAGATTCACCTTATGCCCGCCAGAAGCTGCACTATAAGGTCCGGACACGTGACCCCGAGCACATCGCCCGGACCTCGATGTTCGACCGGCACAGTCGCTGTGAGATCAGGCCAGGCGTGCCGGCGGGCCGGTGTGCTGCACGTCGCCGATGAACCACATGTCCGTGCCGGCGCCACCGGTGTCGCCTCCGGCGACGAGGTCGCGGCCCTGCGAGGCGACCGGGAGTTCGCCGAGCGCACGGCTGCGACGCAGCAGGCCCGAGAACCAGGCGACGTACCCCGGATCGTCACTGGTGGCCTCGACCGGCGGGATCACGGCGAGGATTCGGTCTGCGATCGTCTCGGCACTGGTCCGGGTGACCAGTGTCGACTCCGCGAAGCTCCACTCATCGCGGAGATCTCCGCCGAACGAGCCGCGAGCAACCTTCGTGACGTCCCGCAGCTGGTCGAGGGAGTCGCCCACCTCAGCGTCCCGCCCGACGTGCACACGCAGGTGCATGCCCGACGGGGACAGGGTGGGGAGGAATCTGATCCGGTGGTAGCCGCGCTCGTGGAGCACCGCCACCGCGTCCATGATCCGCCAGACGATCGCGCAGGTCACGGCTCGCCCTGCCAGGGAGTCGTAGACGGAGACGGGGAACGGCACCGTGTAGTAGGTCCGCTTCTTCGCCGCCGCGAGCCGCTCGCTCAGCATGTCACCCGAGAGGTCGAGCAGCCGCATCCGCAGCGGATCACCGGAGCGGACGTTGTCGACCACGTAGAGATGGAAGTTGCGTTGGGTCCGCCCGGCCTCCACCTGGGGCTCCTCGAGCCAGAGGTCATCGCCGCGAGCGGATTTTCCGTAGGCCTTGACCTCGATCAGCCGCTCCTCGCCCGTCCCGTCGTCGGTGCTGACCATGTCGGCGGGGCTGCCGGGCACATGGCGGGTGTCGCGTGCCGTCCGGCCTGCGGCTGCTTCGTACGCGGTCACGAATTCGACCGCGGCGTCCTCGACCTGTCTGTTCGTCATCGAAGTTAGACGCGTACTGCGCGGTGCGGGGCTCATGTGCTGATCATGTCAGGCACACCTGCCGCGCGATACCGATCCGGACCGCTCACCCCTCCAGCCACCTCGGCTCGACCAGCGTGGTGCGGGGCCCGGCTCCGTCCACGCGCAGCAGACGCACGAGCTCCTGGACCGCGAGCTCGCTGATCTCGACGCGCCGCGGGTCGATCTGGGGCACGGCGGCCAGCAGCGGGCTGACGTCCCGAAGGTCCTCTCCGCTCAGCGCGATCAGCATGCGGGTGTCATCGACCAGCGCGCCATCGGCGGCCATGGCGAACAGCGCCTGGCGCACCCCGGTGATCCCGAACAGGGCCGTGCGCTCACCGGGCCGCGTCAGCCGCAGAGCCCGGTGGGGGATCTTCGCCAGCGGCCCGGCGTCGAGAACCACGTCGAGGTCGGTCTCGTCGGCGTAGTCCTCGATGCCGGCGAGGAAGCGGGCGACATCATTGCGCTCGCGCTTTCTCCCGGGGGCACCGAACAGCAGCAGGCGGGCGCACCTCTCCTCGACCGCGCGATCGACGATCATGCGGCCCAGCAGCTCGAAGTCCAGATCGACGACGGATCCGTGGGGGAACTCGTCCGGCTTGCCGATGGTCACGAACGGCAGACCGGAATCGATCACAGCGTTCACACGCTCGTCGTGCCGGCCCAGCTCCATGAGGATCAGCGCCTCACACACGCCAGTGCGGACCACGCGATCGATGCCGCGCGCGCCCTCCTGCGCGGTCACCAGCAGGATGTCGTAGCCGTAGCGCTGGGCCTCACGGGCGATGGCGCCGATGAACATCATCAGCACGCCATCGTCCGCGTCGGCCTCAGGGACCATCAGTCCGATCACGCCGCTGCGCTGGGAGCGCAGGGTGCGGGCACCGGAATTGGGGTGGTAGCCGAGCTTGTCGATCGCGTCCTCGACCCGCCGGCGGGTGGCCTCGGAGATGGGGCGGGAGCCGGTGAGCACGTAGCTCACCGTCGATTGGGAGACACCGGCCAGACGGGCGACGTCCTGGCTCGTCGGCGGCTTCTTCCTCACGGGTGCGGCTCCTCCCCCATCGTCGCGATGCTGCGCCCGTCGAGCTAGTGCATGCTCAGACCGGAGGTGCCAGTCTTCCACGTGGCCAGCGCCGTGCTGCGCCCGTCGGCCGCATCCAGGAAGCGGGCGGACTCGAGCGCCTCATCCAGCACCTCGGCAAGCTGGACGCTGCGACCCTCGTCCGCCGCGCGCACGGCCGCCTCGACGATCGCCTGGGTCCATATGTTGCCGTGGACCTCGCTCGCCGGCCTCGCCCCGGTGCGCAGCGCCTCGCAGAACTCGGCGAGGGATGCGTCCAGCTCCCAGCGGGCCCCGGCCGACGGTTCGCGGCCGCTCACCGGGTCCGCACCTTCGCTCTGGGCCGACGGTGGCCGCTCACCGTCCCAGGCGACGGATCCCCGCGGGCAGCTGATCGTCCATTCACCGTTCCAGCTCGTCTCCCGGCCCGGCGCGCACCAGGAGCCGCTGTACGTATGCACCGCGCCGCTGTCGTAGGTGATCACCACGGTGGCGGCCGCGTCGCCCGCGTACCAGCTCCATGGCGGGTTCGATGAGTTCGCGGTGACCGAGACGGGGTTGCCGTCCACGAGGACGCGCCCGGCGTCGAACGCATGGATCGCCATGTCGATGATCAGCGGATGGGACATCTCCTCGCGGAAACCGCCGAAGCGCGGCGCCCGGTAGAACTGCGTGTCGAGGATCCCGGCGCCGCCGAGCTCGTCGGCGAGGCGCCGGGCCTCGTGCAGGTGCGGGTTGTTGCGGCGGGACTGGGAGACCATGAACAGCTTCCCCGTGGTCTCGGCGTGACCGGCCAGCGAGACGGCCTCGGCGAGGGTGGCCGCGCAGGGCTTCTCCCCCAGCACCGGGTAGCCGGCGTGGAGGGCGTCGGCGGTGACCGGGTGGTGCGCGGCCGGGATCGTCACGTCGATGAGCGCATCGGCGCCCGACTGGCGAGCAATGGCCAGCGGATCCGTGCCGGCGAGGATCCCCGGGCGTTCGTGCTCGGGGACCACGTCGGTGACGGCGTTCTTGGCGGTCCCGTCGATCACGTCGGCGACGCCGACGAGCTGCGCGGCCTCGGAGGCGAGCACGGTACGGATCCATGCCCGCCCCATCCCGCCGGCGCCGACGACGACGACTCTCACGGGCGAGTGCTCGTCGCCGGTGGCCGCGGTCGTCCCGGCATCTGTACGGGACCCCTCATGTGCAGACCTGTCGGCGGCGCTCATGCGCCCTTCCCGGCGGCCGCGGCGTCACCCACACCCTGGCCCGCGGTCCCCTTGACGAACCATTCCGTCTCGAAGCGGTCCAGCACCGGCACCTGGCGGTCCGCGACGGCCGGCCGGGCCCACCCGACCCCGTTGGCGATCACACGGCGTACCTCGGGCTGCTGGTAGACGGGGTAGTCCTGGTCGCCGGGGCTGAAGTAGAAGATCTTGCCCTTGCCACGGCGGAACGTGCACCCGGAGCGGAATACCTCGCCGCCGCTGAAGGAGGAGACGAACACGAGCTCGTCGGGCACGGGGATGTCGAAGTGCTCCCCGTACATCTCCTGCTCGGGAATGATGATCGGGTGCGGGATGCCTTCGGCGATGGGGTGGCTGGGGTTGACGGTCCACACCAGCTCGCGGTCGGCCTCGTTGCGCCAGCGCAGGGTGCAGGTGGTGCCCATGAGGCGGGTGAAGGGCTTGGACCAGTGCCCGGAGTGCAGCACGACCAGCCCCATGCCGGCCAGCACGTGCTTCTGCACGCGCTCGGCGACCTCGTCGGAGACCTCGTCGTGAGCCATATGGCCCCACCAGGTCAGCACATCGGTCTCGGCCAGCACCTCCTCGCTCAGTCCGTGCTCGGGGTCATCGAGCAGTGCGATGCGCGTGGTGACGTCCTGGCCGTGGTGCTCGACGATGCCGTCACGGATGGCGGTGTGCATTCCGTCGGGGTAGATGTCCCGGACGCGCTGGTCGCGCTTCTCGTGGCGGTTCTCGCCCCACACGGTCACGCGCAGAGGCGGTGCGGTAGCGGAGGCGGAGGACGATGCAGCAGGGGTCGACATGGGTTGTCCTTTCGAAGGGGATGGTGGAGAGGGTCGGGCCTATTTCACGGCGCCGCCCGTGGCACCGGCGGCCACGTACTTCTGGGCGACGATCATGAGGATCACCGCGGGCAGCGAGGACAGCACCGCCGTGGACATCACGGCGCTCCAGTCGGTGTCGTTGGTGCCGATGTAGGTGTACAGGCCCAGCGTCACGGGCCGGATCGATTCGCCCGTGGTCAGGGTCAGGGCCATCAGGAAGTCGCTCCAGGCGAACAGGAACGAGAAGATGCCAGCGGTGATCAGCGAGTTGCGGCTGACCGGCATCACGATCGACCAGAACGCCCTCACGTGACCGCAGCCGTCGACGCGAGCGGCTTCGACGATGGAGGCCGGGAACGTCTCGAGGTAGGCGCGCATGATGAGGATCGCGAACGGGATGCCCTGCGAGGCGTCGGCCAGGATCAGGCCCGGGATCGAGTTCACCATCCCCAGCGGCGTGTAGACGGTGTACAGCGCGTTGGCGATGACGATGCCGGGAATCATCTGGCTGATCAGCACGAAGAACAGCAGCGCCGCGGTGCCCCGGATGCGGAACTGGGCGAGCGCATAGGCGCACGGGGCCGCGATCACGACGGACAGGGCGCACGCGCCGATCGCGACGATCAGCGAGGTGATGAGGTTCGGGCCCTGATCGGCGATCGCGCGGGAGTAGCCCGAGAAGTCCGGGTTCAGCGGGAGCCATTGGATGTTCAGGCTGTTGCCGGCCGGGGCCAGGGAGGCGTTGACCATCCAATAGACCGGGAACAGCATGATCGCGACCAGGACGATGCCGATCACGGTGTGGAGGTAGGAGCGGCCCGGTCGGGTGCGGCGTGGGGCGCCGGAGAGGGCGGGCCCTGCGGAGTGACCGGCGGGCGAGGCGGGAGCGGCGGTGCTCATCGGGGTCATCCGTTCTTCTCGGCGCGGGCGTTGGCGCGCAGGTAGACGAGGCTGAAGGCCAGGGCGATGAGGATCAGGATGTTGCTGAGCGCGGCGCCCTGACCGAAGTCGAACTCGACGAAGGACATCTCGTAGCTGCGGGTGGCGAGGGTCTGGGTGGCGTTGGCCGGGCCGCCGCCGGTCAGTCCGATGATCAGGTCGAGGACCTTGATCGTGTAGATCACCCCGAGCAGCAGCACCACGCTGACGACCGGCCGCAGCATCGGCAGGGTGATGTTCCAGAACGACGTCCAGCCCGTGGCGCCATCGAGCTGGCCGGCCTCGTAGAGCTCATCGGGAATGGATTGCAGGCCGCTGTAGAGCAGCACCACGTTGAACGGGATGCCGAGCCAGATGTTCACGATGATCACGGCGATCAGCGCTGTATCGGAGCTGTTCAGCCAGGGGATCGGGTCGGAGATCAGTCCGATCCCGGTGAGGAACTCGTTCAGTGCCCCGTTGTCCTGCTCCAGGATCCATCGCCACACCGCTGCCGAGACGATCATCGGCAGCAGCCACGGCAGCAGCAGCAACGAGCGCAGGAACCCGGACAGGGGGAACTTCTTGCGGAAATACAGTGCCAGGCACATGCCGAGCACGAACTGCCCGATGATGGAGCCGACCGTGAACAGTCCGGTGTTGCCCAGGGCCCGCAGGAAGATCGGATCGGAGAACGTGGCGGCGTAGTTGTCGAGGCCGACGAACGGGGCCTGGCCGTTGAAGAACGTCGCGAAGTCGTAGTTCTGGAAGCTCATCACGACGTTCTTGATGATCGGGTATCCGAAGAACAGGACCATGTAGAGCGCGGCCGGGGCGATGAACGCGTAGCGCACCATGAGGTCCCCGCGATGGCGGCGCCGCCTGGGCGTCCGAGGCGCTCCGCCGGACTCCGCGAGCCCCGACCTCGCGGCGGTGGGCTGGGTGGTGGTCATCATCGATCTCCTCAGCTGACGGTCTTGGCGGCTTCGTCGAACGCGTCCGCCGGGTCGGTGTCATCAACCAGAACCCGCTGGTTGGCGGTGTAGATCGCCTTGGCGGTGCGGGGCCAGTCGGGGCCGAGCTGCGCCGTGCGGGAGCGGGCGGTGGAGACCTGGTCGACGAAGGTCCTCAGGTCGGGGTTCTCCTCGGCGAACCGTTCCGCAGCGTCGGCGTCACCGGGGATCGTGTTGCGCTCCCCCGCCATGTACAGCTGGTTCTCCGGAGCGACGAAAGCCTTCAGCAGCTCGGCGGCCTTGCGCTGCTTCTCCTCGTTCCCCGTGATCGGAACGGTCCACACCTCGCCGCCCAGGGGTGCGACGGAGTCGTGCTCGGCGGTGGGCACGGGGATGGTGACCACGTCCCACTCCAGGTCCGGGGTGTCCGCGGTTAGGCCGGCGATGTTCCAAGGCCCGTTGATGCACATCGCGGCGTTGCCGGCCTTGAACTGGTCGATCACATCGCCCTGGCCCCAGTTCACGACCGAGCGCGAGGCGAGCCCATCGCGGACCATGTCGGACCAGAAGCGGGAGGCACCGAGCACTCCCTCCCCGTCCAGGTCCGTCTCGTCGCCGTCGTTGGACCACATGAACGGCATGAACTGGAACGTGCCCTCGTAGCTGGCGATCGCGGAGAACGCGAAGCCGTAGCGGTCCTCGGTGGTCAGCGCCTCCGCGGCGGCGCGCAGCTCGTCCCAGGTCGTGGGAGGTTCGACGCCCGCGTCCTCGAGCAGCTGGACGTTGTAGAACAGGGCGATGGTGTTCACGGTCGGGGCGATGCCGTACAGGGTCCCGTCGTACATCCCCAGGTCAGCGACCGGCGCGGTGAGCCCGTCCGTGGTGATCCCGTAATCCGCCAGCGGTGCCAGAGCTCCGGAATCGGCGACCTGCTGGACGTTGGGGTTGTCGAGCATCAGCAGGTCCGGCAAGGTGCGCGAGGATCCCATCTGCAGGACCTTGGCGATGAGCTGGTCCCCGGGCACGCGCTCCCGGGAGAAGCTGAGACCGAGCTCCTCGGCGCAGGTGGTGAAGGTGCCGTTGATGGCGGCGTCATCGGCCGGGGTGTTGTAGTAGTCCACGATCCGGATGGAGTCCGGATCTCCTGTCCCGCCGCCGGATCCGCACCCGGCCAGGCCCAGCAGCCCTGGGGCCGCCACGGCACCGAGGCCGAGGGCCCGACGGGTCAGGCCCGAGCGAGGCGGCGCGGTCGCCTCGAGGCGTGCCGGACGGGCCCGGGCGGGCGGATGGGGGCGTCGTGGCCGGGAGTTCGAAGACATCTTCGTCCTGCTTCCTCTGTCTCACGTCGGGTGGTGCGCGACGCGTATCGATTCGTATCGATAACGGGGACAGTCGTCGACGATGGCGAATGGGTTGGCTGTATCTGGCGCAGCGATGCCCGCGTCCCGACACCGGGTGGGCCGCTCGCTGCGACGACCGCCATCATGGCGCAGCTTCTGCGTGGACGCAAGGCTCGGAGAGTCGGAGAACGGGGGTGCCCGCGGAGCTCCGCGTGCCAAGCCTTGCCGTTCGCGCAGGCTCTGGGCAGCAACAGCGGTCCGCGGTCGACCGTGACGCGCCATCGATTCGTATCACCGTCCAGGGCGAGGGCGTCGCTCCTCCGCTCCGTCCCAACCGGCGCCCGGCACCGGCACCGGCACCGGCACCGGGCCGAGCGTCCGTGGGAGTCAGGGCAGAGAGATCAGCGCCTGGACCGGAGCGTGGTCAGAGGGGTAGGAACCGTCGCGGTCCCGCGAGACGTTGATGGCGGCCTCGTGGGTGGTGATGTCCTCGGTGGTCAGCACCCAGTCGATGCGCTCACCGTCCTCGACCGGTTCCTCGTACCCGGGGAACGTGCCCCACGCCGGGGTGACCTGTTGCTCGGCGCTGTCCCAGGTGTCGACTGTCGGGCCGTCGGTGACCAGGGTCGTGTAGGCCCCCGAGTCATGGGCGATGGAATTGAAGTCGCCGGTGACGATGGTGGGCAGCTCATCGAGCTCACCACCCTCGAACAGCTCGATCATGGCCTCGCCGCTCTTGATCCGGGCCGGCTCCGACTCATGATCGAAGTGGGTGTTGATCATGGCGAACTCCTGGCCGCTGGCCAGGTCCTTGAGTCGCGCCCACACGACGATGCGAGTGACGTTGTTGCCCCAGGTGGCCGAGCCGATCACGTCCGGGGTGTCCGAGAGCCAGAACTGGTTCCAGGCGAGCACGTCGAAGCGCCGTGCGTCGTAGAAGATGGCGGAGTACTCATCGTTGCTCCCACCCTGGCGGCCGTACCCCACCATGCGGTGACGCGGCAGCGCTTCCTCCACTGCGCTGAGCTGGGCATACTTGGCTTCCTGGACCCCGAGAAGACAAGGCTGCTCGCGCTCGAGGAGGTCGATCAGGATCGGCCGACGGTCCGGCCAGTGGTCGGGATCGCCCGGCTGCGTCTCGGTGGAGCGGTCCAGGCGGATGTTGAACGTCATCACGTGGAGACGCCCACGCGTCGCCCTGCCGATCAGGGGCCGGTTCGGGCCGCCCTTGCCAGGCGCGGCGGGAGCAGCGGCCGCGGGTGCGGCGATGGCAGCGGCGGCCGTGGCCCCGGCGGCGGCGGTGCCGAAGCCGGAGATGAGCGTGCGACGGTCGATCGGGCGGGCCATGAGGATCTCCTGAGGTGGAGGGGAACAGGGGCGCGAGCCAGCCTAGGAACGGCACCGGCGTCGCGGGCCCCGAGCCCTCGACAGTTCACGACCTCGGCACCTGGCCGTCATCGTCGACCTGACGTCGGCCCCGCTGCCGCGCCGGCCTCGTGGATCACAGACCCTGATCGTCGAGCCAGTGGTAGCCGTGAGAGACGACTTCGAAGGGATCCATCGCGGTGCGATCGAGCTCGACCAGGTTCCACTCGACCTGCGAGGGCAGTGCTGAGGCCGCCCCGGCGAGGTCGGCGCTCCCGCACCCTAGGGGCACCTGGTCCGCAAGGGGATCATCGCTGAGCCCGGGCCCGTCCTTGAAGTGAACGAGGCGGACCCGCTCACCCAGACTTTGCACCAGTTCCGGCAGGGAGCGTCCGGCGGTGTGCGCCCAATAGAGATCGACTTCAGCAACCACCGAGCCATCCAGTTCCTCGAAGAATCGGTCGTATCCTCGCGAGCCGTCCTCGAGCTCAGGCCAGTCCCACCAGTGATTGTGATAGCCCACGCGCACTCCATGCTGCCCGGCCTTGTCCGCGAGCCGGCCAAAGGCCTCGGCGAAACGATGCACACCGTCCCTCCGGGCCAGGATGTCGCGGCCGAAGCCCAGGACGTGTTCCGGCACGCTGGCCAACGCGACGGAGGCGCCGACGATGGCCAGTTCTTCGAGCAGCCAATCCATTTCCGAGGGAGCCGGGAAACGCGTGTGCACGGAGCTGACATCCAGCCCGGCCCGATCGATGCAGCGCCGGAGCATCTTCGCGCGGGTGATGCGGTCGCCACGGGACAGCGACGGGTTCCCGAGCCCGAACGGCTCCACCCCTTCGAACCCGATCTCCGCCACCCGCTCCAGAGTGCGCTCCGCATCCTCGGCCAGTGCATCGCGGACCGCGTACAGTGCCAGTCCCCTGCGTGCCATGCTTGTCCTCCTCGACAACCGCTTCCTTACTGTCGTTCAGTAAGTATGGTGGCCGGGAACCGTCGAGGCAAGGAAGAATTCGCTGAACGCCGTCAGCTATCCCGAGGAGTAGTCCGTGAACCCACTTCGTAGTCGCACGGCCGCCGAGACGGCGATGGCGATCCTGGATCTCGTTCGCCGCGAGTCCCCGATCTCCCGTGTCGAACTGTCTCATGCGACAGGCCTTACGGAGACGTCGATCTCCAAGACCGTACGCCGCCTCCTCGAGGCCGGCCTGGTCGAGGAGGCCGGACGGGACTCGACGGGGCGCGGCAAATCGCGCACCATGCTGAAACTTGCGTCGACCGCCATGTATGCCCTCGGTGTCGTCCTGGACGACACCAGGATCAATTGCGTACTGACCGACTTCAGTGGCGCGATCCTCGCAGCGAGAGAGCTGACGGGAACGCGCGGAGAGCTTCCGCATGATGTGACCGAGCGTGTGGCCGCGGCCGTGCTCGAGATGCTCAGCGCCGCCGGGATCGACAGCTCCGACGTCGCCGGGGCCTGTCTGGCGAGCCCCGGGCGATTCGACGCGGAGAAGAAGAAGCTGCGCCTCTCCAGCGTCGCTGCCGAGTGGGAGCACTTCGACGTGCAGGAACAGTTCACCGAACTCACCTCCATCCCCGCCACCCTCGAGAAGGACTACGGCTGTGCCGCCCTCGCGGAGCACTGGGTGGCGCGCGATACCCCCTCCGATTTCGTGACCGTCTACGTCGCCAACGGCATCGGCGCCGGGATCGTCATCGACGGCGAGCTCTATGGCGGACTTTCGTCGAATGCGGGCGAGATCGGCCACCTGCCTCTGGACCCGGACGGTCCGGAGTGCAACTGCGGCAATCGAGGATGCCTAGAACGGATCGCGGCGCCCCAGTACCTGGTCCGGGCCGCGATGGCGCGGCCTGAGCTTGCGCAGCGGCTCGGGCTCGACGGTGCCCGCGACACCATCCGGTCGGATTTCGAGAAGCTCGCTCGCGGCGCCGCACGTGGGGACGACGGAGCGCTCGAACTCATCTCCGGCGCCGCCGAACGATTGGCACAAGCGGTGCTGGGTCTGGTCAATACCCTCGACGCCGGTGAGGTGGTACTCGCCGGCCCCGCCCTGGAGTTCGTCGGCGACATCTTCGCCGCCACGATCCAGGAGGCATTGGATCACCTGTCGTTCATGCGGCCGGTGCACAGCGTGTCGGTTCGCCTCTCCGGCCTGGGGCTCGATGGCGCGGCCCTCGGTGCGGCGATCGCCGTGCTCCGCAACGAGGCCGCGGCGGTCTGACCACCCTCACCGCCTGATCCTTGGGGCGTTCCGGATCCGCTGACCTGGCCGGCGGTCCCTCGCCTGCTCCCGCAAGCGTCGCCGACCCCTTGACACGTCTACTTACTCAGGTTTAGAAAGGTGACCCAGCCCATCGCCGCGTCATACAGCGAGTTCAACGAGGAGCTTCACCATGGGAACGTCACAGTCACCGCACATCTCTCGCCGCAGTGCACTCAAAGCCGGCGCCGCATCCTCCGCGGCCGCCCTCTCTGCGCCCGCTCTCGCCGCATGCGGAAGCGGCGGGGCCGGAGGCGGGAAGACGGAAGTCCGGATGTGGTCGTGGTACAGCGAGCAACAGGAGGTTCTGCCGAAGGTGATTGAGGCCTTCGAGGCCGACCATCCCTCGATCACCGTCACCAACCGCATCTTCGGCAGCCCCGATCAGTACCTCCCAGCACTGCAGGCCGCCGTGTCCGGCGGCGATCTGCCGGAGATTTTCGCGCCGCACACCCGCGCACTGGAGTACGGCAGGAACGGAATCAGTCTGGACATCAAGGCAGAGCTCGGATCCGAGTTCACCGATCAGTTCTTCGAGTCCGCGAATAACCAATACACCGAGGATGGAGCCCAGTACGCCATCGGATGGATGGCCCAGACCTTCGGCATCTTCTACGATCCCGCACAATTCGAGGACGCCGGGATCGACGGGGAGCCGGAGACCTGGGACGACCTGATCACTGCCTCTGCTGAGCTGCGAGACAACGGTATCGCGCCCTTGGCTGCGTCGTTCAACCCCGGAACGAGCGGCCTGGACTTCTTCCTCCCTCTCATCACCCAGGTCACCGATGATCCGACGTGGTACCTCAAACTCGACAAGGGTGAAGAAGGCTTCGAGTACACCTCACCGGAGGTGATCGAGGCACTCGGGTTGTTCGAGAAGATCGTCCAGGGCGACGTGTTCCAGGAGGGCGCCGGAGCGACCCAGGGCCCCGAGGCCACACAACTGTTCTATACCGGCAGGGCAGCGATGCTCTTCAGCGGTTCATGGACTCCCCAGGGTCTCGTGCAGGATGCCGACCCGGAGTTCGTGGAGTCCTACAAAGTCATGAAGAATCCTGCGATCAGCAGTGGGGCGCAGCACTGGACAGCGAACCAGGCAGGAGCAGGCTGGGCTGTCAGCTCGGAAGAGAAGAACCGCGACGCCACCTTGGAGTTCCTCCGGTATCTCTACTCCGAGGAGCAGTACTCGAGGCTCATGAACGAATCCAACTCGATGCCCGCGACCAAGGCAGCTGCCGAGGACATCGAGAATCCGGTGATGGAGCAGATGACCTCCTGGCTGGTCGACGGCGACGGTTGCCCCCACATCCCGTTCGGCCCCGGGTCCTCCGAGGCAGGCGGTCCGCTCGCCAAGATCCTCGATGGCTCCGGCACTCCTGAGCAGGTCGCGCAGGAGATGCAGGATGCCGTGATGAACGCCCGCGGATCCGCATCATGACCTCCACGGCGACGCGTGAGTCATCATTGCCCCCTGCCGTACCCGGCAACAACGTTCGTCGTCGACGAGGAGTGCCCCCGATCCGCCGCAAGGAGATGCTTGCCGGTTATGGGTTCGTCGTACCCACTGTCGTGCTGTTCGTTCTCTTCGTCGGTTATCCGATCCTCCGCACCGTGTACCTCAGCACGACTGAATGGAGCGGGTTCGGCGAAGCGTCGTTCATCGGATTGGAGAACTACGCGCGGGCCGCCTCCGACCCCGTGACGCGCCGCGCATTCCTTCTCACCGTGGCGTGGGCACTGGTCACCACTGCCCTCCAGACCGCCATTCCCCTGGTGATCGCAGCCATGGTCGCGTCGGTCCCTGGCCCGATCTCGGTGCTCGTCCGCACCGCTCTCTTCATGCCGGGAATCGTCTCCTTCGTGGTCTCCGGCGTCCTGTGGAGACTGATCTATGACCCGAACTTCGGGACCCTTAACGCCGCCATCCAGAATCTCGGGTTTGAGAGCTTCAACCATCCCTGGCTCGGATCTGCGAACTCGGCGATCCCGGCGCTCATGGTAGTGGCAGTGTGGCAGGGGCTCGGAATGAGCATGCTCATTCTCTTTGCCGGCATCCAAGGGATCGATCCAGGCCTGCAAGAGGCTGCGATGGTCGATGGCGCGGGCACGCTCCAGCGATTCCGGCACGTGACGTTGCCCAGCCTCCGATACGTCACCGCGATCGTCATTGCCCTGAACCTCATGAATGGGTTCAAAGTCTTCGATCTGATCTATGTCATGACCGGCGGCGGCCCGAACAACAGCACTCAGGTGTTGGGCACCTATCTCTACGACCTCGCCTTCGGCTCGACCTCGGGCTCGGTCCCACAGCTGGGCTACGCCTCTGGTCTGTCGGTGATCGTCATGGCTCTGTGCACCGTCGCCGTGCTGTTCCAGATGCGGCTGAGCAGGAGGGCCTCCCGATGAGCACATTGAGCGCATCCAGCACCACAAGCACATCGAGCACCTCACGCGGATCGAACACGTCGATGCGCACACAGGCCCGAGCGGGACGGTGGCTGAACAGCACCATCCTGCTCATCATCAGCATCGCGACCGTCTACCCCTTCGTCTGGATGATCCTCACCTCGATCCGGGAGTCCAATTCGGTCTTCGGTGGCTCCTTCCTGCCAGAGCGGATCACCTTCGATGCGTATGCCAGAGTCCTCGAGTTCACCGGCTTCATCGGCCACTACTGGAACTCCATCTGGATGACCGTCGCGACCTGCAGCATCGTCCTCGTGCTCGCCACACTGTGCGGCTATTCGTTCGCGAAGCTACGTTTTCCGTTCAAGAACACGATATACATCGCGCTCTTGTCGACGCTGATGATGCCGGGCACGGCGCTCATCATTCCCGTGTATCTGCAACTGCGCACCTTCGGTCTACTGGACACGCAGCTCGGCCTCATCATCGTCTACGCGTCCGGGGCCGCACCGTTCTCCATGTTCCTCATGCGCGCCTTCTTCGAATCGTTGCCCGATGAGCTCGTCCACGCTGCGCGTGTGGATGGAGCGGGAGAGCTGATCGTGTTCCTGCGCGTGGTTCTCCCTCTGGCCCGGCCAGGCATCGCCACGGTACTGATCTTCCAATTCCTCACGACGTGGAACGAGTTTCTCATGGCCAACACGATCCTACAGAGCCCCGAGAAGCTACCACTGCAGCCCATTTTGTTCTCCCTTCAAGGGGAATACTCCACGGACTGGACGACACTCAGTGCCGGCTTAACCCTCTCGGCAATTCCCGTCGTCCTCGTCTATGTCTTCCTCCAACGACAGTTCGTCGCCGGGATGACGCTAGGCGCAGTCAAGAGCTGACAATCACCAACCCAAGAGAATCGAGACACCATATGAGCATCGAATCGATCATCGTGAATGTTCGCGACGTCACCACGTCCCGGAGCTTCTACGAGAAGCATCTTCAGGCCGAGGTGCTGGAGGAGAGCACCGATCACGCTCTGCTGGACGTGGTCACCGCGACGATCCGTCTCCAGCGCGTCGACGGCAGTCTTGAGTCGGCGTGGTCGACCGACGATCTGCACCGCGGCTTCCGTCATATCGGCTTCAAGGTCTCCGACACGGATCGACTCTTCGCCCAGATCGAATCCGACGGAGCTGCGATCCACCTCGCACCGATCGATGCCACCGGTGGTGTGCGCATCGCCTTCTTCTACGATCCGGACGGAACTCTCCTCGAACTGGTGCAGGGCGATCTGAAGTATCACGAGGTCGTGGATGAACAGCTAGTGGAAGCGGAGTATGCGCTCGGGGTCCCGCAGCGCCCCCGCTTCGACCACGTTGCCGAGACCGTCGAGAGCTTCGAACAGACGGAATCCTTCTACGCCCCGCTCGGCTTTCGGCACCACGGGACCATCGAGCAAGCGCACGATCCGCGAGGCTTCCGCATCCGGTTCCTCAAAGAGTCCGACAGCGTGCTCGAGATCTTCACCTACGACGCCGAGACGGTCTCGCCGCAGCATCGTCCCGGCGCTCCCGGCTTCGACGCCGTCGTGCTCCGCGACGGCGGGGGATGGCCGCCGGCCGGTTCCACGCCGGTGTCCGATGCGGCCCTCGACCCGGACGGTCTCCCCCTGCGCCGGGCCGGCGCATGAGCTCAGCCGGCCTCCCCCGGCCAGGGGCCTCAGCATGGACCCGCCCGCTCGGCCGTACCCAACTGCGGGTCTCCGCGCTCTGTGCAGGTGGCGGCGTGCTGGGATCCGTTCCCCAGATCTTCGGTTACGAGGTCAGCCGGGACGAGGCCTCCGAACTTCTGGCCGCACTCTTCGATTCGCCGATCACGTTTATAGACACCTCCAACGGGTACTCCGGAGGTGAGAGTGAGAAGCGCATCGGCGACGCTGTGCGCAAATATGGCGGCGTGCCCGCGGATATGGTGATCGCCACGAAGGTCGATGGGCGTGACGGCGAGTACTCCGCCGAGCGGGTGCAAGCGTCTATCTCGGAATCTCAGCGAAGACTCGGTATCGACGCATTCCCCCTGCTGCATCTGCACGATCCCGAGTACTATCCGGACGTTGACTTCTTCGCGCCCGGCGGTGCCGTCGATGCTCTGCTCGCAGCGCGACGGGACGGGGTGGCAGAGCATCTCGGGATCGCCACGGGAAGCATCGAGCTGGCTCACCGATTCCTCGATACGGGGGCCTTCGACGTGCTGCTCATGCACTCCCGGTACACACTGATCGATCGCAGCGCCGACGCGCTGTACGACCGAGCCGCAGCCGACGGGGTCGGCATTATCAATGCTGCCGTGCTCGGCGCTGGAGTCCTCGCCCGCCCTCAAGAGCCTCATACGCTCTACGGGTATCTTCCCATCAGGGATGAGGTCCTGCACGCCGCGCGACGGATGGAGGCCGTCGCAGATTCCGCGGGAGTAGCCCTTTCGACGCTGGCCCTACAATTCTCCGTGCGAGATCCGCGAATCTCATCCACCGCCGTCGGATTCAGCAAGGCGTCCCGCATCGCTCAGACTCTTGACGCCCTCGCGACGGAGGTCGCACCGGAGGTCTGGGACGAGATCGAGGAGCTCGTGCCCGCGCAGGAGTTCTGGTTGCATTGAGGGCCGCCGCCCAGCGCACCCGGACCGACCACCCGGTCAAGACGGTCACGCCGGTGCCATCCGCGATTACTGAGCGTTCGCGCAGGTCAAATCAAGGTTCGATCTCGGACGCCCGGTCACCTCGTCCCAGTACCAACTCTTCCTTGCACAGCCGGACGCCGCGCGGTTGAGACCTCTTCGGCGGCGCTCATAGGATCGCGTTCACCGATGAACATGTGAGCTGGCGCACCGGCGAACTCGGCTAGGAGAGGCACCGCGATGAGCGATCCGTCGAACCAGGACCCCACCAGTAAGCACCGCGAGGAGGGTTTCGAGAAGCAGGACATGGCCCAGCCCGGGCTGACCGGTGACATGTCCGCCCAGCCCGACCACGGCGAGGAGAGCTATGTCGGGACCGATCAGCTCACCGGCAAGGTCGCTCTGATCACAGGCGGCGACTCCGGGATCGGGCGCGCCGTCGCCATCGCCTATGCCCGCGAAGGGGCCGACGTCGCGATCGTGCATCTGCCCGAGGAGCAGGCCGATGCCGACGAGACCAAGAGCTGGGTCGAGAAGGCGGGCCGGAAGTGCCTGAGCCTCCCCGGTGACGTCCGTGAGGAGCAGTTCTGCACAGAGGCCGTCGAGCGCACGGTCAGCGAGCTGGGCCGCCTGGATCTCGTCGTGCTCAACGCCGGCTATCAGAAGGACCGCGAGGGCTTCGACAAGCTGCCCACCGAGGAGTTCGATCGAGTCTTCAAGACGAACCTCTACGGTCTGATCTGGACGGCACGAGCAGCCGTGCCGCACTTGCAGGAGGGCAACTCGATCATCACCACCTCCTCCGTCCAGGCGTATCAGCCGAGCCCCACGCTCATCGACTACGCGATGACGAAGGCCGCGCAGGTCGCCTTCACCCAGGCACTCGCTCAGGAGCTGGGTCCCAAGGGCATCCGCGTGAACGCCGTGGCTCCGGGCCCGATCTGGACGCCGCTGATCCCGGCGACCGGGTGGCCCGAGTCCCTGCCCGAGTTCGGTCAGAGCACGCCGCTGGGGCGGGCCGGGCAGCCGGCCGAACTGGCGGGGGCCTACGTCTACCTGGCTTCGGAGCAGTCCTCGTACGTCTCGGGCGCGGTGCTGCCGGTCACCGGCGGCAAGGGGGTCTGAGCGAAGAGTTGCCCTCCCGCCACCGATCTCGAAGCAGGCCGCCACCCACAGCGGCGCTCCACTGCAGAAGGAGAGCACCATGATTCAGCGCGGAAGCGACAAGAACGGACCGAACCTCGACGACGAGCTCAAGCACGAGACCAGCGGCATGGTCGACGGCACCCAGCCCGACCACGTCGAGGAGTTCCGCCAGACCGAGCCGATGCCGGACGACACCGACGCCGACGAGGTCGAGGATGCAGCCGGTATGACCGGCAACGAGGTCGACGCCGAGCTCGTCTGGGAAGAGGACAGCGAGAACCCAGGCGCATCAGACGCCTGACCGGGCACGACCCACACAGACGCTCCCGTTCGACGTCACGTGATCTCGGACGGGAGCGTTCCCTTGCCGGGGAGCCTCCCTCACGGTCCGCAGTGGTGCAGGATTCAGCAGTCCGCGACGAGCCGAAGCAGGACGCGGGCACCGAACCGGATCGCGTCGACCGGGACACGCTCGTCGATGCCGTGGAACAGCGGAGCGAAGTCGAGGTCGGCGGGCAGCTGCAGCGGAGCGAAGCCGTACCCGTCGATGCCGATCTGCGCGAGCTGCTTGTTGTCGGTGCCGGCGCTGAGGCAGTAGGGCACGAGTTCGGCGCCCGGATCCTCGGCGAGGATGGAGCGGTGCATCGCATCGACGAAGGGCGTCTCGTGCGGCGCGTCCAGCGAGATGCCGATCTTGTCGACGATCACCTCGACATGCTCGCCGGAGAGCTCGTCGATCAGCGCCAACAGGTCGTCCTGGTGCCCGGGCAGGAAGCGGCAGTCCAACTCCGCCTCGGCCGTCTGCGGGATGACATTGCCCTTGTACCCGGCGTGGAAGGTGGTCACGTTCGCGCTGTCGGCGAGGGTGCCGGTGACGAACTGGCGGGCCCCACCCAGCAGCGGCAGGAAGGACTCGACGTCCTGTTCGTCCCATGGAGTGCCGGTGATCGAGGTGACCCGGTCGAACAGCGTGCGGACGCTCGCCACGTACTCGCGCGGGAAGACGTGGTCGTCGATCGCCGCGACGGCCCGCGAGAGACGCACGATCGCGTTCTCGTCGTTGGGTACGGAGCCGTGGCCGGCGCGGCCGGTGGCTCGCAGCCGCATCCACGCGTACCCCTTCTCCGCGGTCTGGAGCAGGTAGGCGCGCACATCCTGCCCAGTCGCCCGGTCCGGAAGGGTGATCGAGTAACCGCCCACCTCGCTGATCGCCTCCGTGCATCCCTCGAACACGTCGGGGCGATTGGCGATCATCCAGCGCGATCCGTAGGTCCCGCCCGCCTCTTCGTCGGCGAACATGATGATCACCAGGTCGCGCGGCGGCTTCTGGCCGGTTCGGGCGAGGTGACGGACGACGGCGAGGATCATGCCGTCCATGTCCTTCATGTCCACCGCGCCGCGGCCGTAGAGGACGTCGTCGACGATCTCGGCGGCAAAAGGATCCACTGACCAGTCCTCGGCGTGAGCCGGCACCACATCGAGGTGACCGTGGATGACCAGACCGCCGCGCTCGCGATCCGATCCCGGGACCCGCACGACGACGTTCGCGCGGCCGGGCCGGGATTCGATGATCTCCGGTGCCAGGCCGACCTCTTCGAGCTGGGCGACGACGTAGTCAGCGGCCGTGCGCTCCCCCGGTCCCCACGTGGCCGGATCGTGGCCGCCGTAGTTGCTGGTGTCGATGCGGATCAGATCGCGCGTGATGCGCACGGCCTCGTCCTGAACGAGGGCGAGCTGCTCATCGGTGGCGGCGGTGATGGTCACCGGGGTTCCTTCCGTCGGGGTACTGCGGTGGGTCCTGCAGCAGCGGGGCCAGCTGCACGATAGTGGGGCGGTCCGTGCCCGGGGGCGTCCCGGGGACGGCGACGTCCGCGCCTGCGCGGTGGTCGACCCCGAGCAGTGAGCGGATCCGGTCAGCCCGGGCGGCATCACCGGTGGCTGCGACCAGCTTGTCGCGCAGGGCGGGCGCGGGCAGCGGGTTCTCCGGTGCCCCGAGTGGCCGATCGGCATGCGCCGTCAGGGTGCGGCCATCGGTGGTGCGCAACACGACCTCCGTCCAGAAGTCTCGACGGCCGGAGCCAGCCCGGGCAGGGCTGCTCGACCCGGCGGGACCACCTGACACGGGAGGATCCTCGGGCGCGGCGGGGCCCGCCTGGCTCCGGAGCCCAGGGGCTCCGGCGGGCGCGGGAACGTGTTCCCGGCGGATCCGGGCGCCGACCTCTGCGACCAGCGGGTCCAGGCTGCCTCCGGCGAGATGCTCAAGGGAAGGCTTGTGACCCAGGAGGATCAGGGCGACGACGGCCTCGACGCTGAAGCGGGCTTCCTCTGCGGTCCGCGGAGCCGTATGGATCAGTGCCGCATCAGCGCCCGGGCGCATCCGCACGGTCACCGAGGCGATCTCTCGTGCGCGCTCAGAGGCGGATCCCTCGAGCCCGGCCGCGAGGGCGAAGGCGGCATCGGACGCGGCCATCGCTGCTGAGCAGAAGGGGTAGCGCTTGAACCAGAGACCGGGGTCCAGCAGCGCCCAGGCGGTGCCGGGGGCCGGGCCGGTGGAACCGTCGATCCGAGCACCGGAGCCGCTGCCCACGGCGTCCCGGGCCATCCGTGGCGTCCCGAGACCAGCCACCACCGCACGCCGTCCCTCCTCGGGGACGCCGTGAGCGGCGAGCAGCCCGGCGGGGCCGAGCACGGCGTCCTCGGCCGTGCGGAGGCCCGCCTGGGCCCAGCCGACGGCGTCGACGCCGCTCTGGGATGCGAGACCGACGTGCAGCGGCTTACCCGAGGTGCCGAACTGCGCACGCACACCCCCGGCCCTCGAGGCGGCGACGGAAAGTGCTGTGGCGACCTGGGAGACGGGCAGGGAGCGCAGGTGCGCTCCGGCGGCCGCCGCCGCGACCGCACCGGCGGTTCCGGTGGGATGCCATCCCGCCTGGTAGTGCATCGGCCCGAGAGACTCGCCGAGTCGGGCCATCACCTCCAGCCCGACGGTGTAGGCGGCCAGCAGCCGGTCGATCGGGTCGTCCGGGCCGGCCAGGGCGAGGAGGGCGGGCACGAGCACCGCGGAGGGGTGGCCCCGAACCAGTTCATGGGTGTCGTCGAGATCGAGCAGGTGAGCCTGGAATCCGCCGACCAGGGCTGCGCGCGATGGTGACAAGGCGTGCCCGCTGCCGATCACAGCCCGCGGGTCTGCCGGGGTGCCTTCGGCCAGGGCCCAGTCCAGGAGCCCGTCGCGATCTGCACGGGCGGACGGGTCGGCGTCGACGGCGAAGGATGCGGCGATGACATCGGCCACCGCCGTGCCGGCCGCGTCCCGCAGCCAGTCTGCGCAGGAGGGGTCCGAGAACGGGTCGGCCTCGTGCACGGCCCGGGCGAGAGCGTCCCGGACGGACTCGTCGGCGCTCTCCGGAGCGTTCACGCTCACCCCAGCGGACCCCTCGTATCCAGTGGAGAGCGGCCCAGGCCCGGGGCCTCCTCCCCCGGCTCCTCGGCGCTCTGTCCGGCCGCCGGCGCGGGCGGCCGTGGACCGCTGGTCTCACGCAGGAACCGCTGTGTGCGCTCCTCGCGCGGGGTCGAGATGACCTCGCGAGCCGGTCCCTCCTCGACGATGCGGCCTCCATCGATGAAGACCACGCGATCGGCGACGTCGGCGGCGAAGGCCATCTCGTGGGTGACGATGACCAGGGTGATGTTCTGCTCTGCGAGGTCCTGGATCACGGCGAGCACCTCCCCGACCAGTTCGGGGTCCAAGGCGCTGGTGGGTTCGTCCAGCAGGATCGCCGAGGGCTGCGCACCCAGGGCACGGGCGATCGAGACACGCTGCTGCTGCCCGCCGGACAGCGTCACCGGGAACTGCTGCATGGTCGTCTCGGCGATACCCACGCGCTCGAGGAGCTCGCGCGCCCGCGAGGCGGCGTCCGCCTTCGAGGTCCCGCCGGCGGTCATCGGGTCCATGACATTCTGCAGCGCCGTGCGATTGCGGAAGAGGTTGTAGCTCTGGAACACCATGGCTGTCTTCGAGCGCAGCGCTCGCTTCTGAGGGCCCGTGATGCGGGGCGCGACGACGCTGACGTCGTCGATGCCGATGGTCCCCGTGTCGGGGGCCTCCAGCAGGTTCAGGCAGCGCAGCAGGGTGGACTTCCCCGAGCCGGAGGGCCCGATGATCGCGACCACCTCGCCGGTCCCGACCTGGAGATCCACGCCGTCCAGGACGGTGTTCTCTCCGGACCTGCCGTGAAAAGTCTTGCTGAGGTCTTTGACGTCGATCATGCGGGGTTCACCTCACGTAGGCGCGGCTGAGGCGCTTCTCGAGTCGGCCCTGCAGCCAGGAGTAGGCGATCACCAGGAGCCAGTACACCAGCCCCACAACCAGGAAGGTCTCGAAGAACCGGAAGGATGCGGAGGCGACGATCTTGGCCTCGGCGAACAACTCGGTAAGGCCCAGAGTGAAGGCCACCGAGGTCTCCTTGAGCAGGGAGATGAAGATGTTGCCGGTAGCCGGCAGGGCGTTGTAGGCGGCCTGCGGGATGATGTAGCGCCGGTAGACCTGCGGCGCGGTCATCCCCGTCGCCAGACCGGCTTCCAGTTGTCCGCTGTCGACGCTGGTCAGGGCGGCGCGGAAGATCTCCGCGAGATACGAGGACTCCTTGAGGGAGAACCCGACGATCGCGGCGGTCAGCGCGTCCATGGTCGACAGCGAGGGGATCAGCTGCGGCAGCCCGTAGTAGATGAGGAACAGCTGAACCAGAGTGGGGATCCCACGGAACAGAGAGACGTACAGCTGGGCCAGCTGATCCAGCACGGGGATCTGCAGGAAACGGATCAGCGCGACGAGCAGACCGATCAGGATGGCGAACACCATCGAGGCGACGGCGATCAACAGTGTGATCGGCAGGAACTTCAGCAGCTGGGGCAGTACCTCCAGCATGTATGCCGGATCGAGATCCATCGATCAGCTCCCTTCGTAACCCTCTGGCTCCGTGGTCACGTCATCGCCGTAGTACTTCTGGGACAGCTCGACCAGGGTGCCGTCCTCATGCAGCGCGGCGATCTGCTCGTTGAACTGAGCGACCAGCTCGGAACCCTTCTCGAAGGGGAAAGCCACCGACTCCCAGGCAATCGGGTCTCCGACGAACTTCAGGTCCGTGCCGTTCTCGGCCATCTCGGCGAGAAAGATGCCGGTGGAGTTGATGTACCCGTCCACGCGGCCGGAGAGCAGATCCTGCATGGCGCCATCGCGTGTCTCATAGGTGCGGATCTCGACGTCCACGCCGTGTTCGGAGATCCAGTTCTCCAGATGAGTGGTGTTGTTCGATCCCAGCACGCCGGCGATCGTGTGCCCGGCGATGTCTTCGAGCTCGTTGAGCTCGTCGTTGTCGCCGGTGGTGACGATCGTGGCGCCCATGTAGGCGTACGGATCGGTGAAGTCGTACTGCGCGGCGCGCTCCTCGGTCACGGCAACGTTGTTGGCGATCGTGTCGAGTTTGCGGGCCTCCAGCTGTCCCATCAGGCCGGAGAAGTCGGCATTGGTCCAGTCCACGCTGCGGCCCAGGTTCTCCGCGATGGTCTCGATCGCCTCGACGTCGAATCCGACGAGCGTGCCGTCCTGCTGGTAGCTGTTGGGGAAGGACTGGCCGGTGGACCCGGCGCGGATGGCGCCGGAGTCACCACCGCTGCACGCCGCCAGCAGCGCCGGGAGGGCCAGCGCAGAGAGGGTGAAGGTGCGTCGCTTCATGAGGAGAGTCCTTTCAAGAGCTCGGTGTGACGTGCCTGCCAGCCGGCGTAGGCGACGTCGTCGAGGGGGCGGATGTAGAAGTCGGTGATGTGGCCGAGGCCGAGGTCCCGGCTGCCGACAGGCTCGAAGCCGAGCCGGCGGTAGTACGCGCCCAGCCAGGGATGATCCTGGGCGGTGCCCAGCGAGACCGCCGGGGCATGGAGCTGACCGATCAGAACCTGCTGCTCCAGCTGGCTGAGGAGCGAACGCGCCAGGCCCTGCCCGGCGTGGCTCGGGCGGGTGGCGAGCCAGCCGATGTGCGGCAGCCCCAGATACCCCGGGTTCGGTCCCCACGGCATGCGCAGGGAGACGGTCGCGATGAGGGCGCCGTTCTCGTCGCACGTGCCGTAGGCGATGTTCTGGCGCAGATGCGTCAGCACATCGTCTCGAGAGGCCTGCGAGGCACCGAAATGCACTCCGAGCTCGACGTTCGCTGAATAGGCGGCCTGCAGCAGATCACGGTACTCATCGGCGCGCTCGGGCTGGATCTGTTCGAGCCGAGCCAACCCCGGCCAGCTGGTCGCGCTCTGTCCCGTCTCGGAGCCGGTCACGAGGCGGATCCGTCGGACGGTGCCGATCCGGCCGGGCCGGGCCTCGTGGACTCACCGGCGGGCAGCCCGGCGGCGTCGGCCGCGGCGAGGACATCATCGATGGCCGCACCGGTCTCCCCGAGATAGGCGCCCGCCTCCAGCCAGGAACGGATCATCGTCGGCTCGAAGCGGGAGGCGACACGCTCGTCCTCGGCGAGGACGTCGGCGAGGTGCCGGCCGGTCTCGACCGCGGCCATCGACGCGTCGTACACGATCTGGTGGGCAGTCTGCTTGCCCAGCTCGCGACCGATCTCGAACATGGCCTTCTCGCTGAGGATCAGTCCGCCCTGCAGCTCAAGGTTGCGCGCCATGGCGTCCTCGTGCACGACGAGCCCGGACAGGATTCCGCCGAGCGTCTTCAGCTGCGCCGAGAGGTAGAGATGGATCTCGGGAAGGGCGATCCATTCCGCCCTCCAGCTGATCGCATCGCGCTCGTGGACGGTCGCAGAGCCGTCCAGGACCAGCGCCATGGCGTGCTTGATGGGCGCGGTCAGCGCCGCGGCACCCTCCAGCAGTGCGGGATTGCGCTTGTGCGGCATGGTGGTCGACCCGATCTTGCCGGCAGTGAAGGGCTCCTCGACCTCGCCGATCTCGCTGTGCATGAGGGTGGACAGCTCGGTGGCGATCTTGCCGAGCGTGGTGGAGATCAGTCCGAGCACGGTGGCGTACTCCGCGATGCGGTCCCGGGCGGCCTGCCAGGCGATCCGCGGCGTGGCCAGCTCCAGGCGCTGCAGCGTCTCCCGCTCGATCTCGCGACCGCGCCCCTGGAAGGACGCGTAGGTGCCCACGGCCCCTGAGACGTTGCCGGTCAGCACATCCGGGGTGACGCCGTCGAACCTTTCGAGGTGGCGCAGGGCCTCGTCCAGCCAGATGGCGGTCTTGAATCCGAATGTCGTGGGCAATGCCTGCACGTAGTGCGTCCGCGCGGCCATCGGGGTGTCCCGGTGCGCCGCAGTGAGGTCGCGCAGTGCGACGGCGACAGCGGTCAGGTCCCGCCGCAGCGGGACGATCGCGGCCTTGATCTGCAGGATGGTGCCGGTGTCGACGATGTCCTGCGTCGTCACGCCGTAGTGGACCCATTCCCCGTACTCACCCGAGGCGTGCTGGAGAGCGGTGACCGTGGCGTTGAGCGAGTGCATCGCCTTGGCACCCTCGGCAGCGATTGCCGAGAGATCGAAGTCGCCGTGGGCCGCGCGCTCGATCGCGTCGGCCGCCTCGCGCGGGATCACACCCAGTGCACCCTCGGCCGCGGCGAGGGCCGCCTCGACGTCCAGCTGACAGCGCAGGCGATTCTCCTCGCTCCAGATCTCCCGCATCTCTGGGGTGCTGAAGCTGTTGCCGATGGTCAGCATGTCGACGACGTGGGAAGCCACGGGGGTCCTTCCGTGAAGGTGGGTCGGTGGATGCATGGGGGCACCCGGATGCCCGGGCTGCGCTCCGTGCCCTGGCGAAGGCGTCGGGGGCGACAGGTCTCGCGGAGGCCTGCAGGCGCATGGAGTGGCCCGATGCATCGGATCGGTCGTCCATAACGCTACGTGATGTAGGGGCTAATGTGACGCTTTGCGTCGCATTGTGAGCCGAATGTGAGCCCCAGGTAACGGTGGGCGTGCGGAAGGCCACTCCGACCACCGCCGCGCCCTGCCGGATCGGTCCTGTCGCGCATCCCGCCGACCCGGCCGCGGGCGACGCCTCATGCTGGAGCATCCCCGTTCGACCAGGAGGCGACCGGATACCCGCGCACAGACGCGACCTCTCCCTGACCCAGCTGACGTACTTCGTGACGGCTGCGGAGGCTCGCCGTCGTCGAAGACGTCGCGTGGCGAACCACGGACCTGCGGGTCGACGACAGCGGTGACCCGCTCGCCGACCTGACGCGCCTGCTCCAGCTGTGGATGCCGCAGAAGCAGGACTACCTCACACGTGCGGTCGATCCGACGTCGGCCCCGTCGTACGGCGTGCCGGGCGATCAGTGATGACTCTCGCGGTGGTCGGTGGGGGCGCGAGAGCTTTCCCGGCGTCGCGCACGGCGCGCGCCGAAGGGCGACACGGAGCGCCGCTCCCTGCCCGCCTCGACGGCCGGGCAGGGAGCGCAAGCGATCAGTCGTCCAGGTGCTCGATCGCGTAGTCGGCCTGTTCCTGCGTGAACTGGCCTCCGTACTCCGACGTCAACTGGTCGCGGATGGCTTCGGGCGACATGTCCATGGTGTCCCGATACGAGCGGGCGCTCTCCAGCGCATTCTCGTTCCAGTCCGCCTCGATGGTGTCGATGGCGTACTGCGCCTCCTCGGGGAGGAACTGCTCGCCGTGCTCCGAGGTGAGCTGGTCGTAGATTCCCTGCTTGGACATGTGCATGGTCTCCGAGTAGCTCTCGGCCGAGGCCAGCGCATTCGCGTTCCAGTCCGCCTCCACGTTGTCCACGGCGTACTGCGCCGCCTCATCGGAGAACTGGTCGGCGTACTCCGAGGTGAGCTGGTCGAACAGCCCCTGCTTGGACATGTGCAGCAGATCGGAGTAGCTCTGGGCGCTGTTCAGCGCGGAGGTGTATTCCGCCGGGACATCATCCTCAGCTGGCGCCTCCTCCTCGGCGGGGGCTTCCTCAGCGGGCGCGTCGTCCCCCTCAGCTGCCGCCTCCTCCGCAGGGTCCTCATCGGCCGGGGCGTCGTCGACCGGTGCCTCGGCCTCCGCAGGCTCCTCGACGTTCTCGACGTCGGCGGGTTCGGCGGGTTCGGCGACCGCAGTCTCCGTCTCGCTCGGCTGAGGATCTCCACTTCCTGAGAGGGCAATGGCGGAGCAGCCGCCGACGAGCACCACGAACAGAGCGATGCACCCGCAACCGGCAGCGAACAATCCTCTTCTCTTCTTCCGCGACGGCGCAGGGGCATTGGGTGGAACGGCAGCCGAGTCATCGCGGTGCGGTCCGGGAGCACCGGCGCCGACATTCGGGGCGGGCGGCAGATTCGAGGCCGACGGATCGTCGGGCGTGGGCGCATTGCTGTTCACAGCTGCACTCCATTCTGTGTACATGGTGAGGACCCTGGGCACGGGCGTGCCAGGGCTACTGCTGAGAAAAGAGGCCTGCTGCGGATACGTGCGCTCGACGAGGGTCAGGATCTGCGACGAGCATCGGCGTCCGACGCGATGTCGGAGGGGAACACCTACCGGTTGGGGCCTTCAGGAGAAAAGGTACGAATGGGGTCAGACAGCCGACGCCTCGAATCGGGCGTGGCCGCGGAGTGGTCGTGCCGAGAACTCACCGATACGCCCCGACCAGTCCTTGTCTCTATCGCCGCACCTGTGCGGGGTTCCGGGAGTTCTACGATGCCCGTGTGCTGCTGCTTTCGGATCCGACGCTCCTCGATATACCCGTCACCGAGTGCGGTGACGACCTGGTCGACATCCGGACCGCTCCGGACCTGCTGCTGGACCGGCGCAAGGAGGATCCGGAAGGGGCCTGGGCCACGCTCAGACGCGGCGTGCTCGATCGGCTCGTGGTCGCCCAGCGCGCCCTGCCGGACGGGATCCGGATTTTGGTGGTCGAAGGCCACCGTCCCGTCACGCTGCAGCATCGATATTTCGACGAACGCTGCCAGGGTCTCGCCGGGCAACATCCCCACTGGTCCGTTCAGAGGGTTCATGTCGAGGCGAGCAAGCACATCTCTCCTCCCGCCGTCGCCCCGCATCCGTGCGGCGCGGCAGTGGACCTCACGCTGGTCCAGGACGGGCAGGAACTGGATCTGGGCTGCCCGGTCAACGCCACGCCCGAGGCGAGCGACGGCGCCTGCTTCACAGATTCCGGGAACATCACGGCACAGGCGCGATGGTGGCGCGACACGCTGGGAACAGCCCTCACCCGTGCCGGCATGGTGAACTACCCACCTGAGTGGTGGCACTGGTCGTTCGGAGACCGGTACTGGGCCGCCGTGACGGGGGCCGAGAGCGCGATCTACTCGCCTCGCGGATCACGCGGCCGAACCTCCGCGCTGACCAGCGTCGATGAGTCGGCACACCGACACTGATACGTCAAGAGAGCCCTTCCGGCGCGGCGGGCGGCCTTTACACGCCGTGCTCTACTTAGGTGATGAACACTCTCTCTGCCACCCGCCGCCGGATGACCCGTGACGAGGCGCTCGCGTGGAACTCGAACTGGTCCCTCGCCGACATCCGCCTGATCGGGGAGAACTTCGATCGCATCGGGGCGCGGACGTTCTATCGCACCCAGTCCAACGGCAGCATCACCGCGCAGGACGAGAACGGGCGCTCCCTGATGTACATCCATCCCGGGTACGTCCAGTTCCGCAAGGGCCTGGCCCCGACGGACCGCCCGGATCAGCAGGTCGAAGGGTTCGACCTCTCCACCGCGCAGCCCCGCGAGAAGACGCCCGCCAAGGGGGAAGAGGTCCTGACCATCTGCCCGTCCTGCTTCTACGCCATGCCCTACACCGGGGTCTGCGACACCTGCGGCTGAGACCCACCGATCAGGGCCCGGCCATCGAGCGCAGTGTCCGCTGCAGGACGAGGCAGATGCCCAGCACGGACGCCCGGGGGCTCATGACGCGATGTCACGACTCCGCGCCGCGCCGCGTTGTCGCGGTCCCGGTCGCCCACGCTCGCCAGCTCGGCGCAGCGCGGCCAGCGCCACGACCGTGCATGCGGCGAAGGACGGCCACAGTGCGAAGCGCTCGATCAGACCGCCCCACTGCACCTCGAGCCTGACCAGCAGGACAACACCCGAGACGAGGCTGAGCGCTCCGATCGCGACGAGCCGCCACCATCGTGGATCCCACGATCGTGCCAGCACGGCCCCGGTCAGCGCCATGGCGACGCCGCTGAGCACGATGCCCGGGAGCGAGACGATCACGTGCAGAGTCAGCAGCTGATCCAGCGGCGTCAACCCGGTACCGATCGACGACAGGCCCGTCATCACCCACAGAGCCACCGCCGCCGTCATCATCGCTCCCGTCGGAAGCTGCGGGCGCAGCAGCACGGCGCCCACCGCCATCGCCGCTCCGAACAGGATGAAGGCGCCGTTGACGGCCACGTGAGCCGGGGAGCAGACCGGGACGTGCTGCGAGTGGTAGGGAATCGACGTGCAGGTGACCGCGCCCAGATCGCTGATCGTGTTGTGCGCCAGGCTGTAGGGCGCGGTGCTCCACGCCGCGGCGGCCAACTCGATCGGGACGTACAGCACCTGCACTGCCCACAGGACGATCCCGGCACGGGCCGATGCGGACAGAACCGGTGTGGACCGGGCGGGTGACTCCATGTCGCCATGGTGCGATGGCAGCGTCGCGACGTCTTCGTCCGAACGGACGATGTCGGGTCGAGCGTGGGCGAGTCGGTTGTCACACCGTCGCGCCAGACTGCTCCCATGATCCTTCCACCCGAGCCGAGCGACAGCGTCGGCCGACCGCTCGAGTTCCCCGAGCGTGGAACGTGCCCGAGCTGCGGTTCGGGAGAGATCGTCCACCATGTCCGAGGGCTGCCGGACGTGCTGTACGTGGAGGCCGCACCGGCGTGGATGGTCTTCGGCGGCTGCACGATGATCGGCCCCGACCGCACGTGCTCATCGTGTCAGCACCAGTGGTGGGGACCGTATGAGGAGGACTTCGAGGAGGATGAGGACGACAGCGAACACGACACCAGCGACGAGGACGATGGATGATGGCCCGGTCCACCGCGGTCCGCCACGCCGGCCCGCGCCCCATACAGTGGTGAGCATGGACGAGCCCCACCCCGCCGACCCGATCCTGACTTCCGACGGGCATGTCGCCGTCGACTCCGCCCCGGCGAACGGCTCCCCCACCGACCCGGCGCTGCGCATCCTCTCGACCGTCTTCGGCTACGACTCGTTCCGTGGGGAGCAGGCAGCCATCATCGAGCACGTCGCCTCCGGTGGCGACGCGGTCGTGCTCATGCCCACCGGCGGCGGCAAGTCGCTGTGCTACCAGATCCCGGCCATGCTGCGCGAGGGCACCGGTATCGTCGTCTCCCCGCTCATCGCGCTGATGGCCGATCAGGTCGCGGCGCTGGAAGCCGTCGGGATCCGGGCCGCCTTCCTCAATTCCACGCTCGAGCCGCACGAGGCACAGGCCGTTGAACAGCAGCTTCTGGCAGGCGAGCTCGATCTGCTCTACATGGCGCCCGAGCGTCTCGTCCTCCCCCGCACCCTCGATCTGCTGCGCCGCGCCGAGCTCTCCCTGATCGCGATCGACGAAGCCCATTGCGTCTCCCAGTGGGGCCACGATTTTCGGCCGGACTACCTGGGGCTGGCCGTGCTGGCCGATGCATTCCCCGGCGTTCCCCGGATCGCGCTGACGGCCACCGCCACTGAGGCGACCCACGCAGAGATCACCGACCGGCTGCGGATGGAGGGCGCCCGCCACTTCGTCTCCAGCTTCGACCGTCCCAACATCCAGTACCGCATCGATCCCAAGGCCTCCCCGCGCGAGCAGCTGCTGCGCCTGATCACGACCGAGCACGAGGGCGAGTCGGGCATCGTCTACTGCCTCTCGCGCAAGAGCGTCGAAGCCACCGCCCAGTGGCTCTCCGATCGCGGGATCCCGGCGCTGCCGTACCACGCGGGGCTCGACGCGGCGGTGCGCCAGGACCATCAGGAACGGTTCCTGCGGGCCGAGGGGCTGATCGTCGTGGCGACCATCGCCTTCGGCATGGGCATCGACAAGCCGGACGTGCGCTTCGTCGCCCACCTGGATCTGCCGAAGTCCATCGAGGGCTACTACCAGGAGACGGGCCGGGCCGGCCGTGACGGGCTGCCGTCGACGGCATGGATGGCCTACGGCCTGGGCGACCTGGTCAACCTGCGCAGGTTCATCGACTCCGGGGACGGCGACGAGCAGTTCAAGCGCAACGCACGCTCCCACCTCGACGCGATGCTCGCCCTGTGCGAGACCGTCTCCTGCCGCCGCGTGCAGCTGCTGCGCTACTTCGGGCAGGACTCCGAACCGTGCGGGAACTGCGACACCTGCCTGAGCCCGCCGCAGACCTGGGACGCCACCGTCGCCGCCCAGAAGCTGCTCTCGGCAATCATCCGCCTCGACCGCGAGCGCGATCAGAAGTTCGGCTCCGGGCAGGTGATCGACGTGCTGCTGGGCCGCGAGAACGAGCGCTCCCGCCAGTCCCGACACGATGAGCTCAGCGTCTGGGGCATCGGCACGGAACTCAGTGAGAAGGAGTGGCGCACGGTGCTGCGCCAACTGCTCGCCCGCCGCACCGTCGAGGCCGTCGGCGACTACGGCGTGCTCGTGCCGGGGCCTGAATCACCGGCTGTCCTGCGCAGCGAGGTCGCCGTCGAACTCGCGGTGGACCGCACGCCCACGAAGCCATCGCGCTCGCGCAGCTCCTCCCGCGGTTCCTCCGGGGGCGGCGGGGTGACGTCTCGAGCGGCCGACGGTCTCGAGCCCGCCCAGCGCGAGGTCTTCGAAGCGCTGCGCGCGTGGCGCACCTCCGTGGCCACGGAGAAGCAGATCGCCCCGTACATGGTCTTCTCCGACGCCACGCTGGTGGGGATCATCGAAGCCCGCCCCGGTTCGGTGGCCGCCCTCGGCGGGGTCAGCGGGGTCGGCGCGAAGAAGCTCGCCGAGTACGGCGACAGCGTGCTCGAGGTGCTCGCGACGACATCGTCCTGACCGGGTCGCTCTCAGTCCCGCCCCGTCGCCGCTCACGGCCGCCGGCGGACGTTCACTCCCCCGACTCGCTCGGCGTCGTCGACCAGGGTGAAGGCACGCGTCTCCGGCGGGTACGGGAGATATCGTGGATCGGTCTCACGAAACAGCGGCCCGGCGCTCGGGATCCTGATGGGCCAGTTCTCCATGGCCCGGGTCACGCGATGGTTCAGACGATTCCCCAGGTCCCTGTCGCGGAACTTCGGTGCGTCGATCCGAGCGACCACCAGGGTGTGGCGCCCGCCCACCTCGATTCTCTCGATGTGCTTCCACGGCACCAGTCCCTGGCCGTGCAGAACATCGATCCAGCCCTCGCTCGTCACGCGTGCGCTTCGGCGCCCGACGGTGCGCAGTAGGCGCCACAGTCTCGGGACGAGGATCACGAAGCCCAGTACGGGCGCCCAGGCGAGGAGGACCAGGACCCACCACGGCGCGTTTCCCAGGAGGACCGCCACGATCATCGCCCCGCCCAGGAGCCCGCAGACCGCGGTTGCCCAACTCATGAGCGCGATGTGAACCCACTGCCCAGCGCGGGGCGCCACCCCGGATTCCGGATCTTGAGACCACTCGGGATCCAACCCGAGACCACGGACCTCCGCGGCGGTGGGAGCGAAACCCTCCTGCGTCCAGCGCCGTACCGCCGCGTGCGCCCCGGGCCGCCAGCGGACGCGCTTCCCGAGCCCGGCGCCGACATCGGGCGGCAGCGATGAGACGGCCCGCGACTCTCCCAGCACCAGCCCGACTCGATCCCAGGGAGAGGTGGTGGCATCCCCGCCGTGGTCCGGGACGACGGCCAGGCCCTCAGGGGACACGGCCACGATCCCGGCTCCGTCGGCATACCACCGGCTGAGCCGGGGCAGCAGCGAGGACACCGCGAGTCCGAAGACGGCGGCGAGCACGGATCCGGCCGCCATGAGGCCCGCGGAGGGACCTTCAGTGCCGACGCCGACCAGAACGCCGAGGACCACGATGGCGACGACCAGCACCGCCAGGGCGATCCAGGACACCACGATCGCGAGCCGACGAGGCCGCTGGGCGATCATGACGGCACCACCGACACGCCGCGGCTCCTGCACGTCCTGAAGGAACCCTCTGAGAGTGACAGCCCAGGGCACCGCGCTGAGCAGGAGGAGGACCAGCGCCAACCCGATCCGGCTGGCGATCCCCAGGTCCGGCTGGAACGGCAACGTGACAGTGACCAGGAGTGCCACCACCGAGACGAGTCCCCGCACCGGCGGGATGCTCAAGAGCGCCATGGCGCTCGCCTGGCTCATCGCCATGGTGCTCCTCCGAGCGTCGAGGAACCGGGTTCTCCGCCCGCCGGGCCGCCATCCCGGCGTGCCCGGCCGGTCGCATCATACTCGGGTCGCTCGCAGCCAGCGGAATCCATATGGCCCCAGCTCCACCTGGAGCTGACCGTTCTCCGGGCGGGTCACGCTCTCCGGCTGCAGGAGGTCATGGAAATCGGCCGATGCGATCTGCGCGGACAGAGAACCGACATCGACCGTGGCCGTGCAGTCGTGGTCGGCGAAGTTGTGCAGGGCGACGAAAACGGCCCCATCGGAGACCGCGGCATGGGCGAGGGCGCTCCCTTCTCCTGTCTCCAGGACCGCGAGGTCACCGAAGGCGATCTCCGGGGTCGCACGGTATTCACCGATCAGCGTCTTGAGGAAGGACAGCAGGGAGTCGGGATCGTGCAGCTGGTCGTAGACGTTGACACGCTCGGGGCCGTAGTCGCCCTCGGGCAGCTGCTCCACGAGGTCGTCGCGGCGCGCGGTGGAGAACCCGCCATTGCGCCCGGAGTGCCACTGCATCGGGGTCCGTACGCCGGAGCGATCCTCGGTGCCGGCCGGCTCCCCCATGCCGATCTCCTCGCCGTAGTAGAGCACCGGTGCCCCGGGCAGGGAGAACAGGAGGCTGTAGGCCAGGCGGAGCCTGCGCTGGTCCCCGCCGAGCATCGGGGCCAGTCGCCGCACGATGCCCCGCCCGTACACCCGCTGACGCGGGTCCGGTGAGAGCGCCTCGAAGACCTCCTCCTTGGCATCGCCGAGCAGTTCGAGATTGAGTTCGTCATGGGTGCGCAGGAAACTGGCCCAGCCCTGACTGACGTCGACCGCAGGCAGCTCTCGCAGCACTGTCGCCAGCGGCGCGGGATCGTGGCGGACGAAGGAGAGGAAGGCGGCTTCGGCGGTCTCGAAGTCGAACTGCAGGTCCAGCTCCACACCCGGGTTGCCGAAGTAGTCCAGCTGGTCCTGGTGGTTCAGTCCCACCTCGCCCAGCAGCGCCGCGCCGCCGTAGCGCCGGGCGACGAACCGCCGCAGCTCGCGCAGGAAGGCGTGGGGGTCGCTCTGGTTCCCCGCTCCGGGCGGGTGGATCAGGAACGGCACCGCGTCGATGCGGAAGCCGTCGGCCCCGAGTTCGAGCCAGAATCCGAGAATGCGCGAGATCTCCGAACGCACCTCGGGATTGGAGTGGTTGAGATCCGGCTGGTGGTGATGGAAGTGGTGGAGGTAGTACTGCCCTGTCTGTTCGTCGTACTGCCAGACACCGTCCTCCTCGGTCGGGAAGACGTTGCTGCCGGCATCGTCGGTGGGCTCGTCCTGCCAGACGTAGAAGTCGCGGAGCCGGGCGTCGCGGCTGCTGCGGGCATCGACGAACCACGGGTGCTGATCGGAGGTGTGGTTGATGACGAGGTCGATGATCACGCGGATGCCGCGGTCGTGGGCGACGCGGATCAGTTCGACGAACCGGCCGAGATCGCCCAGGCGGCTGTCGACGCCGAAGTAGTCGGTGACGTCGTAGCCGTCGTCCCGGTCCGGCGTGGGTTGGAACGGCATCAGCCACAGGCAGGTCACGCCGAGATCGGCGAGATACTCGATGCGGTCGAGCAGACCGTCGATGTCGCCGATCCCGTCACCATCGGAGTCCTGGTACTTCTTGATGTCCAGGCAGTAGATGACGGCGGAACGCCACCACAGGTCGCTGCGGTCGGCCGGCCTCATAGGGTCTCCTTCAGGACGCTGATCAGGTCGTCGGCCCGATCCAGGAAGTAGCTCTGGTCCTGGCCGACGTGATGGATGTAGAGGTGGTCGAAGCCTCGGCCCGCCGCGGTCAGCTGCCCAGCGAGCTGCTCGACCGAGCCGGCGATCGCCACGGAGGACCGCATCGCCTCGGGAGTCGGCTCCGCGAGGGCGTCGAAGTCCTCGGGCTGCTCGACGTCCCACATCGTCGCCGAGGCGGTGGCGTGCTTCCACTGGTCGGTGGCGATCGCCAGTGCCTCGTCCTCGCTCGGGGCCAGGCTGACATGGGCCTGCAACATGGTCTCCCCCGTGCCGCCGGCGTCGCGGTAGGCGCTGAGCACCTGCGAGGTGCTCTGCGGGTCGATGCCGACGGTGATCATTCCGTCGGCCCACCTCGCTGCCCAGCGGGCGCTGTCGGGGCTGGCGGAGGCGGCGATCGCGGGCGGCTGGGTGGCCGGGCGGCTCCAGATCCGTGCCTGGTGGATCCGCACGACGTCGTCGAGGTCGACCTGCTCGCCCTCCAGCAGACGACGGATCGCCTCGACCGAGGCCGTCACGCGCCGGCGCCGGGTGTCCTTGTCGGGCCAGGGGTCTGCGGTGACGTGCTCGTTGACGGCCTCGCCGCTGCCGTATGCCGCCCAGAACCGGCCCGGGAACATCTCGGCCAGAGTGGCCACGGCCTGTGCGATGACCACGGGGTGGTACCGCTGACCGGGCGCTGTGACGACGCCGAAGGGCAGTGTCGTGCTCGCCATCGCGGCGCCGAGCCAGCTCCACGCGAAGCCGGACTCCCCCTGCGCCGTTCCCCAGGGTGCGAGGTGGTCCGAGCACAGGGCGGCATCGAACCCGACCGCCTCGGCGCGCTGGACGTCGGCGAGCAGGGTGCTGGGGGCGATCTGCTCGTGGGATGCGTGATACCCGATGATCGTCATGCTCACTCCTGGATCATGCGCTGCCGGTCTCGTCCTCGGCACAGAAGGCGTCCTCTGCTCCGGCCCGCCCGACGTTCTCGACCGACGTCCTGCGCACCGGTGCCTGTCGACGATATGCGCACCGGAGCGTGTACTCCAGCACCGAGAAGACCACTCGGTTGCTTCGTCCAGCTGCCGCCCGTCTCGTCGAGGCCGGCTGGCTGGCTCGGACCGAGAGGATCCCGACTCGGAGCCGACTCGGTCAGCTGATCCCCTCGGGGAAGTCCGCCGGCTCCCCCGGCTGAGCTCCCGCGGTGAGGTCGATGCCGTAGTCGGCGGCGAAGCGCAGCTCGGTGCCGGTGAGGACATCCTCGGTGCTTTCGTCGAGGTGGAACACGCGCGCGCCGCGCAGGCGGTGGTCCTCGCCGCCGCCCAGCCCGTAGGTGCCGAAACCGGTGCCGGGCGCGTAGCCGAGCTTGATGCCGTAGTAGTCGCCGACGTAGGTGTTGACGTGGTCGTGGCCGACGAACAGGCCCTTGACGTCGCCGCGCTGCAGCATCGCGGAGAACATGCCCGAGTTGAAGGGCCCCGGGCACTCGTCCTCGTTGCGCTCGCCGGTGATGCCGTGCTTCTCGAGTGCCCGGGCGTGGTCGGCCTCGGTGCGGGAGTCGACGCTGGCGTACCACATGAACCGGTGCTCCCAGAGGGCGATGTGCTGGAACACGAGACCCGGCACGAGCGTCTTGTTCTTCTTCTCCAGTTCCTGGGAGGCCTCGAGATACCACTGGATCTGGTCCGGGCGCAGCCAGTCCCAGTCCGGGTATCCCTCGAAGTCCTGCCCGGCGATCTCCTCGGGGGCGTAGCGGCCGGAGTCCAGTAGCCACAGCGCGAAGGCGTCGCCCTTCCCGGCTGCGGAGGTCACGGTGAGCACCTGGTTGCCGGTGCCGGTGATGCCGCGCGCGCCGGCGGTGTTGACGTTGTGGCGGTACTGGCGCACGAAGTCGATGTAGTCGTTCTCGTCGAGGCCGGTCTTCTCGCTGGAGTCCTCGTCGTGGTTGCCGAAGGTCAGGGCCCACGCGATCCCGCGGTCCTCCATCGGGCGGACCACGTTGTTGATGGCCTGCTTGGCCTCGAGCGCCGTGGACGGACCGCCGTTGAAGACGTCCCCGTTGATCAGCGCGAAGTCGGGACGGACGTCGTCGAGCACCGCTTCCTGCAGCTGAATCGTGCGCACGTCGGTCTGGTGCGTGTCCTGGGTGTCATTGAACTGGACGACGGTGAACGTGCCGTCCTCACGGAAGCTCAGCTCGCCGCGCACGACGCCGTCCTTCGGCTGGGCTCCACCGCGCGTGCCCGCCACCGGCGCCGCCGCGGCCGCTCCCATCGTGCCTGCGGCGGCGAGGCCGGTCGCGGCCGCGGTCGAGAAGCGAAGCACGTCGCGACGGGTGCGGGCTGCCCGAGCATGCGGGGCCGACGGGTTCTGGGCGGGATTCTGCGGAGAGTCGACCATGGTGTCACCGTGCCTGGTTCTGGAGGAGTGAGGAACTCCCGAACCGTAGCCACGGGTCCATACCAGCCGACGACGCGACCGTGAGCATCGCCCGTCGGCCCGCGGAATTCCCGGTGAACCGCGGACGGTGACCGTGCCCGGTCGCGCTGGATCTCCTCGTCCGCGCCGAGGCGGCCGAGAGATCTCGGCGTATCGGCTAACTCGCCGCCCCGCTCCCCCATTGCTGGATGAAGGCCTCGCGTCGCTTCGCCTGCTCGATGGGGTCCGGCACGGGCAGGGAGGCGATCAGTTTGCGCGTGTAGTCGTGGCGGGGCCGTTGCAGCACCTCGGGGCCGTGGCCGTCCTCGACCAGCTCCCCGCGGTACAGCACCCCGATCCGATGGGCGAGGGTGTCCACCACAGCGAGGTCGTGGCTGATGAACAGGGCTGCGAAACCCAGCCGGGACTGCAGCTCCCGGAACAGGTCCAGCACGGTGGCCTGCACCGACACATCCAGCGCGCTGGTCGGTTCATCGGCGATCAGCAGCTCGGGACCGAGCACCAGTGCCCGTGCCAGGGAGACGCGCTGGCGCTGCCCGCCCGAGAGCTCGTGGGGGTACCGGCCGGAGTAGGCGCCGGGCAGTTCCACGGCCTCCAGCAGGTCTCGGACCCGCTGGGTGCGCTCGGCCGCGCTGAGCGAGGGCTCGTGCACGATCAGCGGCTCGGCGATGCACTGCTCGATCGTCAGGTGCGGGTTGAACGAGGTCGCCGGATCCTGGAAGACGAAACCGATACGGCGGCGCACGGGTTTGAACGCTCGTTCCCTGACGCCGTTCATCTCGTGGCCGAGCACGCGCAGACTGCCGCCGGTGGTGCGCTCCAGCCCCACCATGGCACGGCCGATCGTGGTCTTGCCGGAGCCGGACTCGCCGACCAGGCCGTAGACCTCTCCGGCGCGGATCGTGAAATCGACGCCCTTCACGGCCCGGAACGGGGGCCGCCCCAGCCGGCCCGGGTACTCGATGACCAGGTCCTTCGCCTCGACCACGGGGTCGGCGTCCTCGATCACCTGGCGCTGCGCGGTGCTCAGCTCCGTCCATGCGGAGCGGCGCCCCAGGTGCGGCACGGCCGCGAGCAGCTTCTGCGTGTATTGCTCGCGGGGCTCGGCGAACAGCTCCTGGACGCCGGCGCGCTCGATCACCTTCCCGCGGAACATCACGGCCACGGAATCGGCGAGGTCGGCCACCACACCCATGTTGTGGGTGATGACGATGACGGAGGTCCCGAAGCGGTCGCGGACATCGCGCAGCAGCTCCAGGATCTCGGCCTGCACCGTGACGTCCAAGGCAGTGGTGGGCTCGTCGGCGACGATCAGCTCGGCCCCCAGGGCCAGCGCCATCGCGATCATCACGCGCTGCTTCTGGCCGCCGGAGAACTCGTGGGGGTAGCGGTCGATGCGCTCGGCCGGATCAGGGATACCGACCGACTCGAGCGCCTTGATGGCTTCGGCGCGGATCTCCTTGCGCGTCAGTTTCGGCCGGTGCGCACGCAGACCCTCGCCGATCTGCCACCAGATCGGGTAGACCGGATTCAGCGCACTGGAGGGCTCCTGGAAGATCATCGAGACGTCCTCGCCGCGCAGGGCGCGCAGCCGCGGCCCGGTCAGGCCCACGACATCGGTGCCGGAGATGAGGATGCCCCCGGTCTCCTCGGCGGTCTCGGGCAGCAGCCCCAGGATGGAGCGGGCGGTGACGGACTTGCCGGAGCCGGATTCGCCCACGATCGCGAGGATCTCGCCGGGCGCGACCTCGAGGCTGACGCCGTCGACGGCGTGGACGTCACCGGCGTCGGTCGCGAAGTGGACGTCGAGATCGCGGATCTCGAGCCGCGCCGTGCGGTCCGTCGCGGGCTCGGTGGCGGTGCCGGTGTCGCTCATGCGCTCGCCTGCTTCTCTGTGGTCGCGGCCGTCACGGTCTTGCGGGATCGCTTCTTGCGGGTCCGCAGCCGTGGGTCGTTGAGGTCGTTGATGGATTCGCCGACGAGGGTCACCCCGAGCACTGCCAGCACGATGGCCAGGCCGGGGAACAGGCCCGTCCACCAGATGCCGCTGGTCGCATCGGCCATCGCGCGGTTGAGGTCGTAGCCCCATTCGGAGGCGCTGGTGGGTTCGATCCCGAAGCCCAGGAAGCCCAGCGCGGCGAGGGTCAGGATGGCCTCGGAGGAGTTCAGGGTGAAGATCAGCGGCAGCGTGCGGGTGGAGTTTCGCAGCAGGTGGGTTCCCATGATGCGGCGGTGCCCGGTGCCGACCACTTTCGCGGCCTCGACGAACGGTTCCGCCTTCAATCGGACGACCTCCGCACGTATCACGCGGAAGTACTGCGGCACGAAGACGACGGTGATCGAGATGGCTGCGGCGAGGATGCCGCCCCACGCGTTGGACTGCCCGCCGGAGATCACGATCGACATGACGATCGCCAGCAGCAGGGAGGGGAAGGCATAGATCGCATCGGCCAGCATCACCAGCACCCGGTCCAGCAGGCCGCCGACGTACCCGGAGAGCAGGCCGAGAGCCACGCCGAGGAACAGGGAGGCCACCACCGCGCACGCCATCACGGCGACCGCGGTGCGGGTTCCCCAGATCACGCGGGAGAGCACGTCGAAGCCGGTCACGGTGGTGCCGAGGGGATGGGCGGCCGACGGGGGCTGCTGCCCGCCGAAGTTCGTCCCGTCGGCCGCGGTCTGCGCGAAGCCGTAGGGGGCGATCAACGGCGCCGCCAGCGCCGTCAGCAGCAGGATCGCGACGAGCACCAGACCCGTCACCAGCATGCCGCGCTGGAGGCCGACGCTGCGGCGATAGTGGCTGACCACAGGCAGGCGCAGATACCAGGGGGCACGGGCGGCGCCGGCCACGATCGTCGACTCGGTCGAGAGATCGGCCTCGGCGGGATCGCCCTCGCCCGGGGGCACGGGGTTCGACAGCGTCATCTCAGTACCTCACTCGCGGGTCGATCAGAGCGGCGACGACGTCGACGATGAAGTTGGAGACGGCGACGATGACGGCGAGGGTCATCACGATGCCCTGGACGGCCACGTAGTCGCGGGCCTTCATGTACTCGGCGAGCATGTAGCCCAGTCCGTTCCATTCGAACGTGGTCTCGGTCAGCACGGCACCGCCGAGCATCATCGCGATCTGCATGCCCATCACCGTCACGATGGGGATCAGCGCCGGTCGCAGCGCGTGCCGGGTGGTCAGGCGGGACTCGGCGACGCCGCGGGAGCGGGCCGAGTCGATGTACTGCATCTCCAGGGTGCCGATCATGTTGGTGCGCACCAGGCGCAGGAAGATGCCGCCGGTCAGCACGCCGAGGGCGATCGCCGGCAGCAGGGCGTGGCTGAGCACGTCGGCCAGCACGTCCATGCGTCCCAGCCGGATCGCGTCCAGCAGATAGAACGGCGTCGGGTTCAGGATCGAGCCCATCGTCAGCTCACCCCGCGTCGAGATGCGCCCGGCCACCGGCAGCCAGCCCAGGCCCACGGAGAAGACGAGCTTGAGCAGCAGGCCGACGAAGAACACCGGCGTCGCATAGCCGAGGATCGCGACGATCCGCAGCACCGCGTCGGGCCAGCGGTCGCGGGTGCGGGCGGCGATCATGCCCAGCGGAACCCCGGCGACCAGCGCGACCACCACGGCGTAGGCGACCAGTTCGAAGGTCGCCCCGCCGTAGGTGGTGAGGATCTGGGTGACCGGAGTGTTGTCGGTGTAGGCGGTGCCGAAGTCCCCGCGCAGCACCCCGCCGAGATAGTCGAAGTACTGCACGATCAGTGGCCGGTCGTAGCCGGCCTCGGCGCGGCGCTCGGCGAGCTGGTCCGGGGTGAGTCGGCCGCCGAGAGCGGCCGTGATCGGGTCCCCGGTGATCCTCATGAGGAAGAAGACCATGGTCATGAGGATCAGCACGGTCGGGATGATGAGCAGGAACCGGATGAGGATGTAGCGGCCCAGCCCGCCCGAGGAACGTGCGCGCCCCGGACGGCCGGAGCCCCCGGTGCCGGGTCCTGCGGCACCGGGGGCTGCCGGGCTGTCGAGCTCTGCGGTCACTTGGCGAGCGGAGCGAGGCGGAACTTGAAGGACGAATCGAGCGTGACGCCCTGGAGGTCCGCCGTGGACACGGCGATCTGCGCGCCCTGCAGCAGCGGCAGGGTGGAGATCTCGTCGGCCACGATGTCCTGGATCTGGACGAACAGCTCCTCGCGCTCGGCCTCGTCCTGGGTGCCGCGCTGCTGAGCGATGAGCTTGTCCACCTCGGGGTTCGAGTAATGGTTGACCAGGAAGTTGTCCTCGGGGAAGAACGGCGAGAGGTAGTTGTCGGCATCGGAGTAGTCCGGGAACCAGCCCAGCTGGTACGCCGGGTACACATCGGCGGTGCGATCCTCCGAGTACTGCACCCACTCGGTGGACTGCAGATCCACCACGAACAGCTCGTCGGCCTCCAGCTGCGCCTTGACCGCCGCGTACTCGTCACCGGAGGAGTTGCCGTAGTGATCCGGGTTGTACTGCAGGCTCAGGTTCACCGGGATCTCCACCCCGGCGTCCTCCAGCCGCTGGCGGGCCTTGGCGGGGTCGGGGCCGCCGCTGCCGTCGCCGTAGAGGTCCTGGAACTGGGTGCCGTTGCCGGGCAGCCCCTCGGGGATGTACGAGTACAGCGGCGTGTAGGTGTCCTTGTAGACCTCGGTGGCGATCGCCTGGCGGTCGATGAGGTCCGCCGCGGCCTGACGGACGGCCTTGGCCTTGGCCGGGTCGGCGTCCTCGGTCTCCGCCCCGTACGGCATCGTGTTGAAGTTGAAGACGATATAGCGGATCTCGCCGCCGGGGCCCTCGTGCACGGCGACGGCGTCGTCCCCCTCGAGATCCTCGATGTCGGTGGCCGAGAGCGAACGCCACACGCAGTCGATGTTGCCCTGCTGGATGTCCAGCTTCATGTTGTTCTGATCCGCGTAGTACGTCATCGACACGCTCGAGCTCGAGGGCTTGCCGAACAGACCCTTGTAGTCCTCGAAGGCCTCGTAGGAGACCAGCTCGTTGAGCTTCCACCTGGTGATCTGGTACGGGCCGCAGAAGGCCTTCTCGGAGACGATGTCGTTGTCGGGCAGCACCTCGTCGGCGGGGAACACGTCGGCGTCGACGATGGGACCGGCGGGGCTGGTCAGCACGTACGGGAACGTCTGATCATTCGGCTCCTTGAGGTGGAACTCGACGGTCAGGTCGTCGACGGCTTCCACGCTGTCGAGGTTCGCCAGCAGGCTCGAGGGACCGTTGGGGTCGGCGATCGCGAGCTGGCGATCGAAGCTGTGCTTGACGTCCTCACTGGTGAGCTCATTGCCGTTGGCGAAGGTGAGGCCCTCCTGGAGCGTCACGGTGAAGACGTTCTCGCTGGTGAACTCGGCCGTCTCGGCCAGGTCGGGCTCGGGCGCGCCGTCCTCGGAGCCGATGCTGGTGTTCAGAAGGTAGCCGTAGACCTGGGCCCACACGGTCGACGAGCCGTTGTCGTAGGCCGCAGCGGGGTCCAGGGCGGTGACCTTGTCGGTGGTGCCGACGGTCAGAGCGCCCTCGCCGCCGCCGCCTCCCCCGCTGCCCCCGTCCTCGGAGGTCTGGGCGCAGGCCGAGAGCAGCAGCGGGGCTCCGGCCGCGGTCAGCAGCACCGTCCGTCGCTTGGGGGTGAAAGCGGCATCGAACATGGGTTCCTCCAGGGAATGAAGCAGGCCGCGTGGTCACGGCACTGTGGTGCACGCAGCGGCCTCGTGTGGCATGGCGCACCCATGGTGTGCCCTGGAACCTAGCACTGCAAAATGCTCCGGCCCGCCCGCAGGCACGGATCGGCGTCCACGTTTGCCGAACCGTTATTGGAATGGCCCGGATTCTGGCGTGAGGAGGGCGAGCTAGTCGCTGAGCGCAGTGTTGACACGACCCGATCGGCACCTCACGCTGTGCTCATCCCGTGGCCGGACCACGATGAGTTCATAGGAGAGCTGGAATGTCCGAACGCGACGACGGTGAGATCCCGCAGGACCAGTCCCCGGATGGCAGGGCCATATCCCGCGCCGATTCAGAGCTGAATCCCGGTGCCTCCAGCTGGATCCCACGGGCGCCCGCACTGTCGTGGTGGACCCTGCTGATCACGACCCTCGCGATCCTCATGACATCGGTCGACCACGGGATATTGCCCGCGGTGCTGCCGGCGATCCAGGAGGAGTACGGCATCTCCAACGCCCAGGCGGGGCTGATCAACTCGGTGTACTTCGCAGGACTCGTCGCCGGCGGACTTCTGTTCGGGTACATCGCAGACCGGGTCGGGACGGGCTACCGCCGCACCTGGACGTGGAACGTGGCAATGCTGATCGGGATCGTCGGCGGCGCCATGACCTTCGGTCTCGCCGGCAGCTACATCGCGTTCCTGCTTCTGCGCATCCCCATGGGCATCAGCCGCGGCGGGTCGGAACCGGTCAACGTCGCGCTGGTCTCGGAGTGGTGGCCCAAGGAGCACCGCGGTTTCGCCGTCGGCGTGCATCACACGGGCTTCCCGCTCGGCCAGTTCCTCACCGGCGCTCTGATCGCCGTGGTTCTCGGCGCAGCGGGATGGAAGGAGGCATTCCTGGTGATCCCGCTGCTGGGGCTGCCGATCATCATCATGCAGGCGTTCGTCGGCACCCGCCGCAATCAGCAGAAGGTCTACGACTGGATCGATCAGCGACAGATGACCCGTCCCCTGCCGGAGTTGACAACCCGCAGCGCCGGCAGCCTGCTGGAGCCGGTCAAGGACGCGCTGCGTCATGCCAATGTGCGCTGGTCGGTCCTGTTGATCTTCCTGTTCCTCTGGGGCGAGGCCGGCGCCGTGACGTTTCTGACCGTGCAGTTCACGGGGCTCGGCATGAGCTTCGCCCAGGCCGCGCTGATCGCCGGCGCTTCCGGCATCACCGGCTGGGTCGGCCAGGTCGTGTGGGGAACGGCGTCGGACCGTATCGGGCGCAAGTTCTCCATCGCCTTCCTTATCGTCGGCTGGGCGATCACCCTGCTGGCCATGATCTTCATCAGCGGGCCGGCCAGCGCATGGGTCGTGCTGCTCGCCTGGGGGCTGTTCCGCAATGCCCCGTTCCCGGTCGTCTACGCGCTGCTGGTCGATTCCGTGCCACGCTCGGCAGGAACCGCGATGGGCATCATGATCGGTGTGGCGCTCGGCGTCTCGGGGATCTTCGCGTCGCTGGTCGCCGGCATCGTGATCGACAGCTTCGGCTTCGCCTGGCACTACGTGCTGCTGGCGGCGATCTGCCTGCTGGGGCTGATCCCGCTCGCCCGTATCGAGGAGACCGTGGCGATCGCCCGTCGCGACGTACCCCGACCGTCGTGACCTCCCCCGCGGACGTCCTGACGTCTCGGGGACGCCCGCACGTCTGCACGTCTGCGAGGACGACTCGCACCACCGGTACCCCACGAACGAGGAGATCCACATGACCACCGAACCTCCGCCGCTCCTGGCCGACGGCGCCCAGCTCGAGAAGGTCGCCACCGGGGCGATCTGGGCGGAAGGGCCCGTCTGGGTCCCGCTGCGCCGCGCCCTGCGCTTCAGCGACATCCCGAACAACCGGATCCTGGAGTACTCGGAGACCACCGGCGAGCTGAGCGTCTTCGCCGAGGGTGTCGAGTTCACCAACGGCCGCACTCTGGACCTCGAGGGATACGTCATCGAATGCTCCCACGGTCGCCGTGCCGTCCAGCGCGACACTGCCGTCGGCCCCGGCGACGAGCACCGGCCGGTCACCGTCGCCGACCGCTTCGGGGAGGTCCGCCTGAACTCCCCGAACGACGTGGTCGTCAGCTCCGACGGGGCGATCTGGTTCACCGATCCCTCCTACGGCATCAAACGAGAGGTCGAGGGGCATCCCGGCGAGGAGGAGTACGGCGACCGGTACGTGTTCCGGCTCGACCCCGGCACCGGAGCCCTCACACCCGTGGTGATCGACGTGGAGGCCCCCAACGGTCTCGCCTTCTCCCCCGACGAGAGCCTGCTGTACGTCGCGGACTCCTCCCGCTCCCCCGCCGATCAGGAGAACCCGAACCCGCGGCGGCCCCGCGGGCACGCGATCCACGTCTATGACGTCGTCGAGGGCCGGCACGCCAAGAACGGTCGGATCCTCACCGAGGTCTCCCCCGGCCTGCCCGACGGCATCCGGGTGGATGTCGAGGGCCGGATCTGGAGCTCGAGCGGGTCCGGCGTGCAGGTGTTCACGCCGGCGGGTGAGCGCCTGCTGGATCTGCCCGTGCCGGAGAAGGTCGCCAACCTGTGCTTCGGCGGGGACGACGGGCGGACCCTGTACATCGTCGCCACCACCAGCCTCTACCGGGTACGCACCTCCACGGTGGATGCCGCCGGGGCAGCCCGCGGGCGCCGATCGGACGTCAGCCCTCCCCCCACCACCTGAGGACCCGCAGAGCCTGCAGCGTCACCCATGGAGACGGCTCGCCGTCAGGCACATCGATCTCGAACCACACGTGGCCCGGCAGCACCATCTGCTGCAGCCAGGTGCCGTCGGGCTGCTGGGCCTCGCGGACCATGGAGACCGCCTCGGCCATCCGCGGGTCGCGCACGCCGGCGCGGCGGAAGTGCTCCAGCGCGCCGAGAGCGGTGTAGATGTGCCGCGTGGGGTAGAAGAACGTATCGACCCACGGGCCGACGAGCTCGCCGGTGCTCAGTCGCCGCGTGAGAGTGCGGGCGAGCAGGTACTCCTGCCCCGATGCCCGGGCCGCGCGAGTGGCCTCGGTCCCGCCGGTGGCCTGCTCGTGGACCAGCAGCGCCCGCACGGCGTTCAGGGTCGAGTGGAAGCTGGAGCGCACCGACCCGTTGGCCCATTCGCAGTTCCAGCCCCCGTCGGGCAGGCGGTGCTCGACGAACCAGGTCGCGAGGTGCTCGACGTCGACTCCGAGCCAGAGCCCGTTGGCCAGCGTCATCGCGTTGATGCAGCAATCGACCTCACCGCCCCAGTACGGGAGCGTCCGGTCGTACTCCCAGTGGGAGTTCCGGGCCAGGAGCTCAGGTGTGCCGCGATCGATGAGCGGGGCGGGGTCCATGCCCCATTCGCGCAAGGTGGTCAGCGTCCAGGTGGTCGCCGTCCAGGGCTGGCCGGGCAGATTCCGGTTGGCCGGATCGTCGAAGAACCCCGCCGGGAAGAAGGCACCACCGGCCCATTGCCCGTCAGGATCCTGGCGGTCCAACAGCGCGGCGCCGAAGCCCTCTCGCGGGATGCGGGCGCGGGTGGCTTCCCACTGCTCGGCCGGGAGATCGAGCAGGTCGCGCTCGACCTGCCAGCGCAGCGCGGGGTCGGAGTCCAGCAGCCAGGCGATCACGTCGGTGGGTGACATGGACCCACTCTGCCACTGCGGGCCCGCGCTGTCGCTGACCGCGACGTCGTACACCGCGACCCCGGGGCATCGCCGGCGGTCACCAGCCCGGGGGCGGCCAGGGCTGCCCTTCGGCCAGAGCATTCAGCTCGTACGCTCCCTTGCCGTCGATCGATTCGCGCAGGATGTCCGCGTGGCCGGCATGGCGCGCGCCCTCCTCGATCGCGTGCAGGGCGCACCAGCGCACCGTCCAGTTCTCGCAGCCCACGAACCACGGACGATCCGGGACCGGTACGGACGTCTCGAGATCCGCGGCGCGGATCGCCTCGGCGAGCCGGCTCGCCACGGCATCGAGCTCGGCGCTGAGCGATTCGGCGGTGTCGCCTTCCCGCACGGCCGACGGATCGATGGTGCCCTCGGCGTAGGCCTGCGCGGGCTCGCGCTCGGGTTCGGAGGCATTGCCCGGAGCGGCGAGGATTCCGGCGGTGACGTTCTCGACCATGAGGATCGCGTGCCGGGCGAGAGCTCCCAGGCTCATCGCCGACGCGCTCGGTGTGGCGGTCAGCTGGTCCCTGTTCAGCCCGTGCAGGGCCGTGGCGAGCTGGCGGTACTGCTGGAGGGCGAAGGTGGCCAGGCCGTCGTGCTCCGTGGTGATATCGGCGGTGAGGAAAGGCATCCGAGGCTCCTGGGGGCTGAGGCGGGGCGAGACGGCCGTCCGGCCGCTCAGGGTCCACTGTCGCGGAGCGTGCGGACAGAAACTGTCCGCAGAAGCGGCGGTTCCCTCCGCAGACGCGCCGCTTCCCTCTGCGGCGACGCCGCTTCGGTCCGACGGGACGCGATGACGCCGTGACCCGGGTGCCTCTCAGAGCTGGTACGGGCCGAAACGGGACCACGCCACGACGACCGACAGGACCGCCAGCACCACCGAGGGCAGCGTGGCCATCACGCCGTCGCCGCGCCGGGTGTGGACGAGGGCGGCGAAGACCATGGTGATCGCGAGCCCGGCGGCGGCGAAGGGGACGAGCACCGTGGCGATACCGGTCAGCCCGGGCACGACCAGGCCGATCGCACCGAGGATCTCGAGCACGCCGATCCCCAGGACCACGGAGTGGGGGAAATCCTCGGCATAGGGCGTGCGCTCGATCTGCTGTTCGCGAGAGGTGAGGAGCTTCGCGGCACCGGAACCGATGAAGACGGCGGCCAGGACGAAGGACAGGATCCACAGGAACACGTTCATGGTGCGTCTCCTCGTGACGTCGGTCCGGCACCGATGGCACCGATGCCGGGTGGACGATTATCCGCCTCCTGGCCTCCTCTGTCACCGATTCCGCATTCTCGTCCCTACTGAGCGAGGTCGCCGGCCCGTGCCGGAACCGGGCTGGGCTCCGGCGCGGTCACCGGTTCCTGCACACCGGTCGAGCCGGCGGTGACCGCGCTCTCGGCAGTCGCATGGGACTCGCCCAGCAGCTCCAGCAGCATCCCGGCAGGCAGGTCCGCCCGGTCCTGGCGCGGGCTGATGGCGCTGACGGTCCAGTCCGCGACCGAGGCACCGTGCAGCGAGTGCCGGATCAGCTCGGCTGCCTGCGGCTTCGCCGCCACATGCTGCGGCACGATGGCGATGCCCAGACCGCGGCGCACCAGATCGAGCAGGGTGTGCACGTCATTGACGCTGCAGCGCACGCGGCGAGTGACGCCGTGGGCTGCGAACGCCTCATCGTTCAGGGTGCGCACTCCCCAGGAGGAGCCGAAGTCGACGAAGTCCTGGCCCTCCAGCTGTTCCCAGGTGGGATCCGTATGCGCCAGCGGATGCGCGGGCGAGGTCAGCAGCACGACGGGCTCGTGGCCCAGGGGCACATGGCGCACGGAGGCCAGATGCCGGGTGGTGGCCACGAAGGCGACGTCGAGCCCGCCGGCGCGGACGGATTCGACCAGCTCATGCGAACCGGACTGGACGAACTCGGTCTCCACGAGCGGGTAGCGGCGGTGGAATCGCTCCAGCAGTCCGGCGACATCGACCAGCCCGAGGCATTGCTCTGCGCCGACGCGCAGCGACCCGGTCACCGTGCGGCTGACCCGCACCACGGCGTCGCGGGCCTGCGCCGCCTCATCGAGCATCGCCCGGGCATGCGGCAGCAGTGCCAGCCCGGCGGCGGTGGGTTCGACCCGACGCGTGGTGCGTCGGAACAGGGACGTGCCGAGCTCGTCCTCGAGGCTGCGGATCGCCGAGGACAGCCCGGATTGGGAGATGCCCGCCAGATCCGCGGCGCGGGTGAAGTGCCGCTCCTCGGCGAGGGCGAGCACGTACTCCATCTGACGAAACTCCATTGACCGCTCCTGCTTCTCAATACCATCTGCGCAAGCTGTTGGACGCGTAGATTACGGGTCCTTACGCTGAGCCTCATGACTACTGTTCCCACCATCACCCTGAACTCCGGTCACGCCATCCCCCAGCTGGGGTTCGGTGTCTTCCTGGTCCCGCCGGCCGAGGCCGAGGAGGCCGTGAGCACTTCTCTCGAGGTCGGATACCGCCACATCGACACCGCCGCCATCTACGGCAATGAGGAAGGCGTCGGCGCCGCGATCGCCAAGAGCGGCATCCCGCGCGACGAGCTGTTCGTCACCACCAAGCTGTGGAACGACCGTCAGGCCGGCGAGGCCCCGCACGACGCGATCCGCGAGAGCCTCGAGAAGCTCGGACTCGACTACGTCGATCTCTACCTCACCCACTGGCCCACCCCGGAGAAGGACACCTACTCCAACGCGTGGCAGAAGCTCATCGAGATCCGCGACGCGGGCCTGGCCCGTTCGATCGGCGTGTCCAATCATCTGCCCGAGCACCTCGATCGCCTCGTCAAGGACACCGGCGAGGTCCCCGCGGTCGACCAGATCGAGCTCCACCCCGCCCTCCAGCAGCGTGACGTGCTCGAGTGGGGCGCGGCCAACGGGATGCACATCGAGTCCTGGGGCCCGCTCGGCCAGGGCAAGTACCCGCTGTTCGAGAACCCCGCCGTGGTCGCAGCCGCCGAGGCGCACGGCGTCACCCCGGCGCAGGCCGTCATCCGCTGGCATCTCGATCGCGGCTTCATCGTGTTCCCGAAGTCCACGCACCGCGAGCGCATGGAGCAGAACTTCGACGTGTTCGGCTTCGAGCTGACGGCCGACGAGATCGCCGCGATCGACGCCCTCGACGCCGGTGACGGCTCGGGCCGCGTGGGCGCCCACCCGCTCGAGCTCAACTGATCCCCGATCCGGTGCGCGGGAGCACCGCTGCGGTTCCGCGCCGCGGTGCTCCCTGATCGCCTCGCAGGCCCGGTCCGCTCAGCGGGCCGGGCCTGCGGCCGTCCGGACAGATACTGCCGGCCACCGCACACGTCTCTCAGGCGCCGATGGCCGAGGTCGCCGGCTCCGGGTGGCGGAGGGCTGCGGCCGCGGCGCGGTACCGCTGAGCGATCACGGAGATCACCGCGGGATCCGTGCCCAGGGGCGCGCTGACCTGGTCGGCCCCGGCTGCGAGTACGAGGTTCGCGAAGTGGCCCGGGGCCAGCACGTAGCTGGCGGCGATGACGCGGTCCGCCCCGCCCTCGCGGGCGGCGGCGACCGCGCGGGGGATGCGGGGCTTCGCCCCGGCGCCGTAGCCGATGCTCACCGGAGCGGGCAGCTCCTCGGCCAGCAGGTCGCGCATGTGCTCGACGTCCAGCACCGCCTCGGGATCGCTCGACCCCGCTGCGGCGAGGACGATGTGGTCGCCGGGACGCCGGCCCGCGTCGCCACCCGGGAGCTCTCCCAGGCGGCGGAGCAGGGCCTGGGCCAGCAGCTCGTGCGGCCCCATCGTGCCGGCGGAGACGACATGGGGGTACGGGGCGACGGCGCGGCCGATGTCGACCTTGGTGTGGTGGCCGGTGGACAGCAGCAGCGGGACGACCACGGCGGGGCCGTCGGCGGCGACGCGCGCCACGACGTCGTCGACCTCGGGCTGTTCCACGTCGACGAAGGCTGGTTCGATCCGCACCCCGGGAAGGGCCAGCGAGAGCAGGTCCAGGATCTCGGAGACGGTGGCGCGACCCTCGGCGAAGCGGGTGCCGTGCGAGCAGGCGATCAGCGCGGTCATCGGTCCCCCTCCCCGGCGGTCCCGGATCCGGTGTCGAAGTGCTGGACCACGCCGCGCACGAGAGAGCCCATGCGCCCGCGCTCCGCCATCAGCACCGGCAGGCCCCGTTCTCTGAGCGGCCCCGCGGTGACCGGGCCGACGGCGGCGAAGGTCAGATGTCCCGCCGCGGCCTGCTCCGCGATGCCCGCCAGGGCGCCGGCGCGCTCGGCCTCCTCGAGCCAGCGGGAGGCCCCGGGGGCGGCGGTGAAGACCACGGCGTCGACCTCGCCCGCGCTCGCGGCGATCACGGAGCGGACCACGGCCTCCGGGTCCCGCGAGGGCCCCCAGCGGTACACCGTCAGGCTCACCACGTCCGCTCCGTGCCGATCCAGCAGCTCGTCCAGTCCGTCGGAGCCCGAGCCGTGGTGCTGGACGGCGACGCGCTTCCCGTGGAGGTCCTCCTCGAGCAGGCGTTCCCCGACCTCCGCGCTGACCTCGGAGGTGGCGGCCCAGCCGGTCGTCAGGCCCGCCTGCTGCACCGCTCCGCGTGCCTTCGGACCGCGGGCCAGGATCAGAGAGTCGCTCATCGCAGTGCGCAGGTCCTCCCCGAGACCGGCGGCGTCTGCGGCTTCGATCCAGCCGCGGAAGCCGACGCCGGTCAGGGCGACGGCTACCTGGGGCGGGCGGGCGATCAGTTCGCGGGTGCGCTCCAGCAGCGAGGCGTCGTCGATGTGCGGAATGGTCGACATCGCCGGGGCGACATCGACCGAGGCGCCGTGGCGCTCCAGGGCGGCGGCGAGCTCCTCCGAACGGCGATCCACAGCGATCACGATCCGGCGCCCCGTCAGGGCGTGGGAGAGCAGAGGGGCGGTGCTCATCGAACCGCCTGCGCAGGTGCGGAAGTCACTGCGGACTTTCCCTTCTCGTCGATCAGCGAATCCAGCAGGCCGTCCCGCGCCACCTCTCCGATCACGATGACCGCGGGGCTCTGCACGTCCACGCTGCGGGCCAGCGCCACGATCTCACCGAGGGTGGAGCGGGTGGTGCGCTGCCGCGCGCAGTGGCCGTTCTCCACGATGGCGACGGGGCGGGCGGCGGGCACTCCGTGCTCCAGCGCGGCCCCGACCAGGCGGGGCAGGCCCGCCACGCCCATCAGGACCATCGTGGTCACCGTGTCGTCGGCCAGCGCCGCCAGCGTGGAGGCGCTGGGCGGGCCGTGGCCGGTGACCACGTGGACCGTGGCGGCCGTCCCACGGTGGGTCGCGGGGATGCCGGCGGCCTGAGGGACCGCGATCGCGCTGCTGATGCCGGGGACGATGTCGACCGGGACACCGGCGGCGGAACAGGCGGCGTACTCCTCGCCGCCCCGGCCGAAGACGAACGGGTCGCCGCCCTTGAGTCGCACCACCCGTCGGCCCTCGCGGGCGTGCTCGATCAGCAGGGCGTTGATCTCGTCCTGCGGGACGGGATGAGCGCCCGGCTGCTTGCCGACGTCGATGATGTCGGCGCACCAGCTGATCTCGGCGATGGCCCCGATATCGGGGCCGAGTCGGTCGGCGATGACGACGTCCGACTCCTGCAGCAGGCGGTGGGCCCGGACCGTCATCAGATCGACCGGTCCCGGCCCGCCGCCCACCAGCCAGACGTGCCCGGGGCTCATGAGGACTGTTCCCAGAGCAGGTAGACGTCGCCGTCGCGCACCTCGGCGGGCCAGGTGCGCAGCTCGGCAGGGTCCTTGCCCTGCGTGTCGAGGCAGGCACCCGTGTCCAGGTCGAAGACCTGCTTGAACATCGGGGAGGCGACGGTGGGCGTCTGCCCGCGGGAGCCGACGATGCCACGGGACATCACGTAGGCGCTGCTGTACGGATCGCGGTTGCAGACGGCACGGACGGTGCCGTCCGACAGCAGGAACAGTGCCACCTGGGTGGTCCCCAGGAGCGCCGCGCGGCCCCGCTCCACCTCGAGGTCGCTAACGGCGCAGATGCGCAGCCACCCCGACTCCCCCGGCGCGGCGGGTGCCGGCGCGGAGTGTGCCGAGGCACCGCGCGTACCGGTGGTTCCCGGCGTCTCGGCCGTCCCGGGCTGCCCGGGCGTCGTCGCGGGGTCCAGGGTCTGTGCGGTCATCGCCGTACCTCCAGTCTTGTTCCTGCGATCAGGACCTCGCCCGATGCGCGTTCCTCGCTGCTGGCGGGCCGGGCCTGGCCGCGCTCGGCAGTGTAGGCGAGGGACGGGTCCGGGGTCGTGGGCGCGTTCACGAACGAGCCGAACCGGCGCAGCTTGTCCGGGTCGGCCAGGGTCGCCGCCCATTCGTCCTCGTAATCGTCCACGTGCTTGTCCATCGCCGCGTCCAGATCGGCGCAGATGCCCAGGCTGTCCTCGAGCAGGACCTCCTTGAGGCCCTCGATGCCGCCGTCGAGGTCCTCGATCCAGCGCGCGGTGCGCTGGAGCTTGTCGGCCGTGCGGATGTAGTACATGAAGAACCGGTCGATGATGCGCAGCAGGGACTCGTCGTCCAGGCCCTCCGCCAGCAGCTCCGCGTGCCGCGGGGTGAACCCGCCGTTGCCGCCGACGTAGACGTTCCACCCGGTCTCGGTGGCGATGACGCCGACATCCTTCCCGCGCGCCTCCGCGCACTCGCGGGCGCACCCGGAGACGCCCACCTTCAGCTTGTGCGGGGAGCGCAGCCCGCGATAGCGCAGCTCGAGCTGGACGGCCATCCCGACGGAGTCGAGCACGCCGTAGCGGCACCACGTCGAGCCGACGCAGGACTTCACCGTGCGCAGGGACTTGCCGTAGGCGTGACCGGATTCGAACCCGGCGTCGACCAGTCGCTGCCAGATCAGCGGCAGCTCGTCGAGGCGGGCGCCGAACATGTCGATCCGCTGTCCACCGGTGAGCTTCGTGTACAGCCCGAAGTCCTTGGCGATCTCCCCGATGACGATGAGCCCCTCGGGGGTGACCTCGCCGCCGGGCATGCGCGGGACGACCGAGTAGCTCCCGTCCTTCTGCATGTTCGCCATCACGTGGTCGTTGGTGTCCTGCAGGGTGGCATTCTCTCCGTCCAGGACGTGCTTGCCGGTGAGGACCGAGAGGATGCTGGCGATGGCCGGCTTGCAGGTGTCGCAGCCGCGCCCGGTGCCGAAGCGCTCGATGATCGCGCTGAAGGTGTCCAGGCCCGAGACGTGCACCGCGTCGAAGAGCTGCCGACGCGACATCTCGAAGTGCTCGCACATGGCGTTCGAGACGGCCTTGCCCATCTTCGTCAGCTCGCCGCCGACGAGGCCCTTGATCATGACCACGCAGGAGCCGCAGGTGGCACCGGCACGGGTGCAGCCCTTGATGCCGGCCACGTCGGTGCAGCCCTCCTCGTGCACGGCCTCCCGGATGCGGCCGGCGCTGACATTCGCACAGGAGCAGACCACGGCCTCATCGGGCATCTCGCCCTTGGGAGTGGGGACCCCGCCCTCGGGCATCAGGTAGGCGGCGGGATCACCGCCGAGGGCTCCGCCGACCAGGGGCCGCAGCGAGCCGTAGGCAGAGGCGTCGCCGACGAGCATGCCGCCCAGCAGCGTCTTGGCGTCGTCGGAGAGGACGAGCTTCTTGTGAACGCCGCTGACCGGGTCCGCATAGACCACATCGAGTGCTCCGGGAGTGGTGGCGAAGGCGTCACCGAAGCTCGCGACATCCACGCCGGAGAGCTTGAGCTTGGTCGAGAGGTCGTACCCGCCGAAGGTGGCGTCCCCGCCCAGGATCCGGTCGGCGGCGACCTCGGCCATCGCATACCCGGGGGCGACCAGGCCCACGCACATGCCCTGGTAGGAGGCGACCTCACCGATCGCCATGATGGCGGGATCGCTGGTGCGGCAGGCGGCGTCGATCTCGACGCCGCCGCGCTCGGCGCAGGTCAGGCCGGCGGACCGGGCCAGTTCGTCGCGCGGGCGGACGCCGACGGTGAAGATGACGACGTCGGCCTCCATCGCGGTGCCGTCCTTGAACTCCACGCCGCGCACCTCGCCGTCGTCCCCGGCCAGGACCCGGGTGGTGCGAGCCCCGGTGCGCACGCCGATGCCGCGCTTCTCGATGAGCCGGCGCAGGGAGGCCCCGGCGGGCAGATCGAGCTGGGCGGACATCAGCCGGTCGCTGGACTGGATCACCGTGGGCTCGGCGTCCATCCCCTGCAGGGCTCCGGCGGCTTCGAGGCCGAGCAGGCCGCCGCCGATGACGGTGCCTCGCACCGGACGACCGAGTTCACGGGCCCGGCGCCGGACGTGGTCGCGCAGCTGCTCGACGTCGTCGAGCGTGCGGTAGACGAAGCAGCCGGGCTGCTCGGCGCCGTCGACCGGAGGGCGGGCGGCATAGGAGCCGGTCGCCAGGACCAGGTGGTCGTACCCGAACTCCTCGCCGGAGCGGGTGCGCACGCTGCGCCGGTCACGATCGATGTGCTCGGCCGGATCGCCCGCGACCAGCGTGATCCGAGGATCCTCGAGCACGGTGCGTTCCAGGGAGAGAGCGTCGGCGTCCTCCCCGTCGAAGAAGCGGGTCAGGCCCACACGGTCGTAGGGGTGGCGGCCTTCGTCGCCGAGGATGGTCAGGGTGTACGCGGCGTCGGCCCGGGCGCTGAGGCTGTCCGCGAGGCGGTGGGCCACCATGCCCGCGCCGATGACGAGGATGCGGGCGGTCATCGGGTCGCACCGACCAGCTCGGGCTCGGTCGTCCCCTCGGTCTCGCCCGCGGCAACGGGGATCACCGGTTCCGCGGCGGCGGCCTTGCGCCGGTGGGCCAGGTACAGCGGGAGGCCGACGAAGGCCAGGCCCCCGACCAGGTTGCCCACGACCGTCGGGATCTCGTTCCACAGCAGGTAGTCCATGAGCGTGAAGTCCGCGCCCAGCAGCAGGCCCGAGGGGAACAGGAACATGTTCACGATGGAGTGCTCGAAGCCCATGTAGAAGAAGAGCATCACGGGCATCCACATGCCGGCGATCTTGGCGATCATGCTGTCGGACATGAAGGCTGCGACGACGCCCGTGGAGACCATCCAGTTGCACAGCACGCCGCGCACGAACAGGGTCAGCATGCCGGCGGCGCCGTGATCGGCATAGCCGACGGTGCGGCCGTGGCCGATCTCGCCGATGGCGAGCCCCACCTCGTTGGGTGCGGAGGAGAAGCCGTACGTGAAGTAGATGGCCATCAGGACGGCGACGGCGAATGCACCGATGAAGTTGCCGACGAAGACCAGCCCCCAGGTGCGCATCACGCCGCCGACGGTGACGCCGGGGCGGCGGTCCAGCAGCGCCAGCGGGGTCAGGGTGAACACACCCGTCAGCAGGTCGAAGCCCATCAGATAGAGCATGATGAACCCGACCGGGAAGAGGATCGCCCCGAGCAGGGGCTGGCCGGTCTGGGTCGAGACGGTCACGGCGAAGGCCGCGGCGAGCCCGAGGATCGCACCGCCCATGACGGCGCGCACGAGGGTCTCCCGGGCAGACATCCCGATCTTGCTGGCTCCGGCATCGACCAGGCGTGTGACCAGGTCGGACGGCTTGACGTAGTCCATGGCTGCCTCCAAGGGGCGCAGTGGGCTGGGGCCCGCCGAGCAGCGCCCGGCGATGCGGCCAACGTAAGACGGGGGCGCGTCAGCCCATGCAGCCGTCAGCGCCCGTTACGTTTCCGTGACCCCCGGTCTCATTCCCGTCCGGCCCCGCCGAGCGAGCCACGATGAGACCTCCCGCGGTCGATACCGCCGGACGTGACCTCATCCAGCGCCCGTTCCGACAACTGTCGCGGTATCGAGCTGTGCGTCGCTCAGTCCCTGCCCGTTCCGACCGAGCTCCTCCGGCTCAGTCCTTGGCCCGGACCAGGCGTTCGTGGCCTGTCTCCTCCAGCACGGCGATGTCCGAGTTGGCCTTGAGAAAGTCGGAGAAGGAGCGGAAGCCGAGGGCTTTCTCGCTGAAGGAGGGGTCCATGCGGCGCATGTGCGTCTTGACCGCGGAGCTGTGCAGCCACTCGCTGTCCCCGCGGTCCCCCAGCTGCAGGGCGCGCTGGAGCAGGCGGGTCGCCGCCTCCTGCGGATCCTCGGTGAGTTCGACGACCTCGTCCTCCGCATCGGCGGTGCCGGATGCGGCCGCCGGCGCCTCGGCGGCCGGGGCCGGTGCCTGACCGGAGGCTGCCGCGGCGTCACGATCCGTGGACGCTCCGGAGCCGGCCCCGGACCTGCCCTTGCCCTTGCCGCTTCCCTGTCCGCGGCGCGACCGGGACGCGGGCGCCGGCTCCGGGCGCTCGATGCCGGGGAGGTTGTCGTAGGACTCGAACTCGTCGCAGGCCGCGGCGAGAGACTTGGCGGTCGATCCGGCCACCCCCATGCCGATGACGTAGCGGCCCAGCCGACGGCAGCGCTGGGCCAGGGGGACGTAGTCCGAGTCCCCGGCGACGATGACCACGTGGGTGAGGTCGGGGATGCGGAACATGTCCTCGACGGTGTCGACGGCCAGGCGGATGTCGGCCCCGTTCTTCGCGTACGCCGCCGCCGGGAAGAGCTGGACGAGGTCCACGGCCCGGGAGACCAGCTGGGAGCGGTACTCGGCGTTGACGGGGGCGGACCAGTCGGCATAGGCGCGGGTGAGCATGAGGGTGCCGAACGAGGCGGCGTAGTCGATGATCGCGCCCACGTCGACGGTGGCCTTGCCCAGCCGTTCGGCGAGCTCGGGCTCGCTGGGGTCCTCGGCGAGCCGCTGGCGGTCCCGGCTGTACGCATTGCGACCGTGGACACGGTCGTACCAGGACATGACGATGTTGTCGAAGTCGAGGTAGACGGCGACGCGGGGCTCTTGTGGTTCTGCCATGCCCCCAGTCTGCCTGGTCGGCCCGCTCAGCGACGCCACCCGAGCCAGCTCAGCGACGCCACGCCGGCCCGCGCAGCGCGCGGCCGGGACGGGCATCGGTGCGCACGCCCTCGGTGACCACCGGCATCCCTTCGCTGAGGACCTCGTGGATCCCGGTCGGGGCGAGTCGGGGCTGGTCGATGGTGGCGCGGTCGGCGATGGTCTCGGGGTCGAACAGCACCAGGTCGGCGACCTTTCCCTCGGCGATCGTGCCGCGGTCGCGCAGCCCGAGCCGCTGCGCGGGGCGTGCGCACAGGTGGACGACGGCCTCGGCGAGCGAGAGCACGCCCTGCTCACGCACGTAGTGGCCGAGGTACCGGGCGAAGGTGCCGGCTCCCCGAGGATGCGGTTTGTCGCCGACGAGGATGCCGTCGCTGCCGCCCATGTGACGGGCGTGGCGCATCACGGTGCGCACATTCTCCTCGTCGCCCACGTGCTGGAGGATGCTGGTGCCCAGCCGATCCTGGATCAGCAGATCGAAGAAGACGTCCGCCGGGGGCCGGTGCTCCGTGGCGGCGAGGTCGGCGATCGTCCGGCCCACGCGGTCGCGGAGGTGATCGTGGCGCACTCCGGCGATCTCGATGCCGGTCCAGTCGACCGGGACGCCGTGGCACCCGTCGCTGCCGAGCACTTCGACCTGGTGGGTGATGCGGGCGCGTTCGTCCGCGTCCGTGAGCCGCTCCAGGGTGGCCTCGACCCCTCCCGTGGCGGCGCGGCTGGGCAGCAGAGCCGACAGCGTCGTCGATCCGGGCAGGTAGGGATACGAGTCCAGGGTGATGTCGACGCCGCGGGCGATGGCATCGTCGACCAGGCTCAGCAGCTCCCCGGCCCGGCCGCGGTTCTCCGGGAAGTTCATGGTGGCGTGGGTCAGATGCACAGGGCATCCGGATCGGGCCCCGATCTCGACCATCTCCTGGTAGGCGGCCAGCGCTCCCGCACCGTAGGAGCGCTGATGAGGGCTGTAGTACCCGCCGTGGCCGGCGACCACCTCGCACAGGGCCACCAGCTCATCGGTGGCTGCGAACATGCCGGGCACGTAGGTCAGCCCCGAGGAGAGGCCGAACGCGCCCTCGGCCATGCCGCGGGCGACCTGCTCGCGCATCCGCGCGAGTTCGTCCGCGGTGGCGGCACGGTTCTCGGTGCCGACCACGTTCATGCGGATGGTTCCCTGGGGCAGCAGATAGGCGACGTGGGTCGCGGCGCCGCGAGAGTCGATCTCCGCGAGGTACTCGCCCACGCTGCGCCAGGCGAAGTCGAGCTCGGCCGGCTCCCCGTTCCAACCGGCGATCTGCTGGCGGATGATCGTCGTCGTCTCGTCGGTCACCGGCGCGTAGGAGAGCCCGTCCTGGCCGATGACCTCGGTGGTCACCCCTTGGAGGGTCTTGGCGAGATGGTCCCCGTCGGCCAGCACCGCGAGATCGGAGTGGGCGTGCATGTCGATGAAGCCCGGCGCGAGAGCGAGACCGTCGGCCTCGATCCGACGGGCCCCGGGGGAATCCAGTCGGCGAGCGCCCGGCGTCTCGAGGCGGCCGCTGACGGCTGCGATCACGCCGTCGCGCAGCAGCACGTCGGCGGTCCCCGGGGCGGCGCCGCTGCCGTCGAGGATCAGGGCACCGCGGAGGAGGATCTCGGGAGCGGCGTGGGGTGTCATCCGAAGGTGGTCTCCAGCAGTCCGGTCGCCCGGGGCGCCTCGGCACCGTCGTCATCGATGAGGACCAGTCCCCGCCACTTGTCCAGGACGGTGCACGGATGGGAGAGGCCGAACCGGATCACGTCGCCGACCCGCACGTCGTGGCCGTCCGGCAGGTCGACGAACGTGTGCTGATCGTTCATCGCGGTGCACCGGGCGCCCTCGAGCCGCTCGACGTCGGCCCGCCCGAGACGGCGAACGGCCTGAGGCTCGGGCAGCCCTTCGTCGAAGGAGAAGTCCCGCTTGCCGGCGTCGACCAGGGCCAGGCCCGGCTCCGGGAGGGAGACGACGCTCGCCCACCCGTGCATGGCCGAGCGGAACCGGCCCGGCCGACGGGTCGACATGCTCGTCGCATCGGCGGCGTCCGGCAGCTCCCCGCCGCGTGCGAGGGGACTGATGCCGCGGTAGAAGCCGTCATCGTGGATCACGTAGGCGCCCGAGCGCAGCAGCACCCGGGTCGCCGGGCCGCGGGAGCCCTGCGGGTCGTGGCGGGGGCCGAGCACCCGGGCGACGTCGTCGAAGTAGGCGCTGCCCCCGGCGGTCAGCAGCAGGTCGCCGTCGGTCGGATAGAGGCCGTCCTCGGCGATGCGGTCGTGCAGACGCCCGAGATCCTCGAGGTACTCCCGGACCCGGTGCAGTGAGGCATCGTCCGCGGCGTGCGCGAACGCCCCTTCGTAGCCGCCGACGCCGGCCAGCCGCAGCACCGGCGAAGCGGCCACGGCGCGAGCGAGGTCGAGGCCCTCCTCCACGGTGCGCACGCCGGTGCGGCCGCCGGTGCCACCGAGTTCGATGAGGACGGACAGCGGCGCGGCCGCACCCGCTGTCGTGAGCGCCTCGTCCATGATCTCGATCCCGCGCCGCGAGTCGCTCCAGACGCTCAGGCGGGCGGCGTGCGGGGCGAGGGCACGCAGGGCCCCGGGCTGGACCAGTGCGTTGGCCAGCAGCACGCGGGGGATGTCGCACTCCAGGGCGACCGCGGCCTGCCAGGGCGTGGCGACGGTGATCCCCCAGGCCCCGGCCTCCAGCTGGCGCTGCCACAGGGTGCGGCTCATGGTGGTCTTGCCGTGCGGTGCCAGGTCGACGCCGGCCGCGGAGCACCATTCGGCCATGGTCGCGAGGTTGTGCTCGATCGCGGACTCGCTGAGGGTGACCAGCGGGGTGGGGAGCGCCTCCAGGGTCGGGTGCTCGGCCAGGAGCCGGTCGAATCCGGCGGCGTCCATCCCCAGCGGTGCGGCTTTCAGCTCGTCCATACCGTGCTCCTCCGTGCTCATCGTTCCTGAGCTGCTCGTCAGTCGTGGGCTGCTCGCCGGTCGTGCGCGTGCGCATCAGTGCTGCGCTGCGCATCCGGTCTCTCGCGCCGTCGCGTGCTGCTCCAGTATCGCGGGGCGGCCGCGCCGGAGCAGATCCGTCCGTGACGCTACGCTCGAGGCGACCACGCCAACCGATCGAAGGACTTCCATGACCGACCGTCGCGCCGTCACCACCGCGGACGCCTCCGCTCCCGCGCACACCTTCTCGCAGGGCGTACAGCGCGGCCCGTTCCTGCAGGTCTCCGGTCAGGGCCCGGTCGATCCGGCCACCGGTGACTACATCCATGCCGGGGACGTCGCCGCCCAGACCACTCGCACTCTGAGCAACATCGAGGCGATCCTGGCCGCCGGCGGCGCGGGGTTCGACGACGTCATGATGCTGCGCGTCTACCTCACCCGGCGCGAGGACTTCGCGGCGATGAACGAGGCCTACGGCGAGTTCGTCGGCAACCGCTGCGCCTCGGGCGTCCTGCCCGCGCGCACGACGGTGTTCACCGGTCTGCCGCGCGAGGAGATGCTGGTCGAGATCGACGCGTTCGCCGTCACGGCGTGATGCCTCCGGCGGCCGACGCCACGTCGCGGGGTCGGTCCCTCGCATCTGCGGACCCGGTTCCGCCCTGCGGGGTTCGCCGATAGGCTGGGGCGAGCGTCGCGTGCCGGTGGCAGACCGTGTCAGGCATGGAGGCGCCGGATCACGAAGGAGTTCGACGATGATGACGTCGCACCCTTCGCCCTTCTGTGACTGAGGGCGAGAACGCCAGGCTCATCGCCTGGAACCATGAAATGCGCCGCGTGCATGCGCGTCTGCGGGAGGCGCTGAGCCTCACCCGGGACGCTCTGGCCGACGGGGCCGACGCCGAGCCGGCCACACGCGATCTGCTGCTGTTCTGCCACGGATTCTGCACGGCGCTGACCGCGCATCACGAGGGTGAGGACCGCCGGCTGTTCCCCGCCATCGCGGAGGCACATCCGGAGCTCGGCGAGACCCTGCGCTACCTGCAGCAGGACCACTCGATGATCGCGCACCTGGTCGTCGGCCTCCAGGACGCCGTCGGCCGCGGGGCGCCCGCCCTCGAGCTGGACCGGCATCTCGAAGGGATCGCGGCGATCATGGAGAGCCACTTCCGCTACGAGGAGCGTCAGCTGCTCTCCGTGCTCTCCGCACTGGAGCTCGATGCGGAACGCTCAACGGTGCTGGGGCCGCTGTGAATCCGCAGCCCCTGCCGGCGACGGTGGACGGTGAGGTCGCCCGTGTTGAGGAGGATCGGCATGGTGTGGCTCCTGCGGCTCGATGACGCCCGGGCGCGGCGGGGCGCCCGGGCGCGCCATGACGCCCGGGCGCGGCGCGGCGCGGCGCTTCGCCACGCCCGCATCGGCCGCGTTGATTGCGTTTCCAGGATTTCCGGGGAGGATAGAGCAATGGAGCACGCCACGGAGAAGAGTCCGTACGACATGAGCGAGCAACAGCGTGACGAGGAAGGGCAGGCCGACTTCCGGCCGCCGTCCGCGACGGCATCCCATGACGCCTGCCCCGTCGAACCCGCGATCCCCACCCTGCCGCCGCTGCATCCGCTCAGCGACGAGGCGCCGCAGGAAGGCGAGTAGGGGCGCTCACCCGTCGCCGTTCGAGGATGAGCCCTGCATCGCGGCGACCTCCGCCTCGGATCGCAGGATGCAGAACTCATTGCCCTCGGGGTCCGCGAGAACGACCCACCCGCTGCCCGGTCCGTACTTCCCGCGGTGGTCGGCGATCTCGACAGCTCCGATCCCGCGCAGGCGCTCGAGCTCCGCGTCACGGGTCCCCTCCCGTGGACGCAGATCGAAGTGCATTCTGTTCTTGACGGTCTTGGACTCCGGCACCTCGAGGAACAGCACCGTGTGCCCGGACTCGGGATCGCGGATCACGCACCCCTCGTCTCCGGGCTCACGGGGATCCTCGGGATCGTCCTCGTAGCCGAGGACCTGCTTCCAGAATCCGGAGAGGGCATAGGCGTCGGCGCAGTCGACGGAGGTGTGCGAGACGAAGCTGCTCATCGCCACAGCGTAGGAAGCGGCCACGGGACGCTCAAGAGGTCGGCCGGCACGCGGCTCCTGCCGGCGAGCACCACGGCCCTGACCCCATCGGGCGTTCCCGCGGGGACGCGTTCGCGGAACGTCAGCGCGCGGGGGACGGAATGTCTCTACGATCGTGCCCCATGATCACGGACACTGCAGTCTGGAACGACCACGCCCAGCTCGCGCAGAGCAGCCTCGACCGGCTCTTCGGCACTGATCGTCCCGGCCACCTTGAGAATGCTCATCCCGCCGGCAGCATCGGCGGGGACACCTTCAACTACTGGTGGCTGGCCCACGTCATGGACTGCCGTCTGGACGCGTACGAGCGCACCGGGGACCACCGCTGGACCGAGGCGGCCCGAGAGGTGCGCGACGAGATCGTCGCCCGCAATGGGGGATCGCTGGTCAACGACTACTTCGACGACATGCTGTGGTTCGCGCTCGCACTGGTGCGGTTGTTCGACGCCACCGGGAACCAGCAGGATCTGACCGACGCCGAGTTCCTCGTCGACCACGTGATCGAGCACGGCTGGAACGACACCCTCGGTGAGAGCCTGGCCTGGCGCAAGCAGCAGCTGGACTACAAGAACTCCCCCGCCAACGGCCCGCTGATCATCCTGGCGCTCCGGCTCGCCGCACGGATCCCCGCCCAGGATGCCCAGCTGGCCGCCTACGCCGGGACTGCCATGGACTGGTGGGAGCGCACCCTGGTGGCGGTGGACGGCTTCGTCGAGGACGGCATCAACCGTGCGGGCGACGGACGGATCGACGTGCAGTGGCGCTTCACCTACAACCAGGGCCTCTACCTCGGCGCCTGCGTGGAGTGGTTCCGCCGCACCGGCGAGGGCGACTACCTGGTGCGGGCCCGGCGCACGGCCCGTACGGCCATCGCTGAGCTCAGCGACGGCTCCGTGTTCCGCGCCGAGGGCAATGGCGGCGACGAGGGCCTGTTCAAGGGAATCTTCTACCGGTACCTGGGGCTGCTCATCGAGGCGCTGCCCGAGGCGGACGACGATCGGCGCGCCTTCGAGGACTTCGTGCGCCGCGGCACCGATGCGCTGGTCGCCTCGGCTCGGCGCGAGGACGAGCTGCTGCGAGCCGGCAACGACTGGACCCTGCGCGAGGACGGCCCCATCCACTACTCCACGCAGCTCAGTGCGATGAAGGCCCTCGAGCAGCGGTGGCGGATCGAGGCGCGCGCCGCCTAGTTCCGCGGTCCGGGAAGATCGCGGGTCATGAACACGCTGTGGGGATCGGCGACATAGGCACCGAACGGCGGGCATTCGCGGAACCCGTGACGGGCATACAGCGCCCGGGCCGGGGCGAAGAACTCCGCCGAACCGGTCTCCAGCGAGATACGGGCCGCGCCCCATCGCCGGGCCTCGACCATCACGTGCTCCAGCAGTGCCGTCGCGATGCCTCGTCCGCGCAGGGCCGGGTCGGTACGCATGCTCTTGAGCTCCACATGGTCGGGCTCGAGTCGGGACAGCGCGACCGTCCCGGCCGGCGCCGACCCGACCTCGGCGACCCACAGCCGCACCGTCGGCGCGGTCAGGGCAGAGAGATTAAGTGCGTGCCGGCTCTCGTCCGGGGCGGTGTCGGCCATGTCCTCGAGGTGCTGCTGGAGGAAGCGGACCAGACGCGGATCGGAGAGGTCCGCGTCCACGATCGTCGGCGTCATGAGTCCGCGCTCCCCGACTCAGCGCGACCTGCCCCCGCGCGCACCTCGCGGGATGCCACGGCGACGAGTTCCGCCGCCGGGCCGCTGAGCCGGCGCGGACCCGTCCACACCGCCGTCAACGGCCGCCGCAGGCTCTGTCCCCGCACCGGAACCCGCGCCAGCTGCCCCGCCTCGAGCTGCGAGCGGACGGCCAGCATGCTGATCACCGCCGGTCCAGCGCCCGAGGCCACCGCGATCCGCACGGCGGCATTGCTGCTGAGCTCCTGAACGGGTGGTGTGCCGGCGGCCGACGGGACCAGCTCCTCGAAGGCGTCCCGGGTGCCGGAGCCGCCTTCGCGCACGACGAGCGGGGTCGCGGCGAGCTCATCGAGCCCCAGCGGCTCATCCCTGCGGGCCCATGGGTGGTCGGGAGCGACCACGACGACGAGCTCGTCCTCCCGCAGGGCGAGGGCGTGGACCGAGCGGGGAACGTGCGGGGTCTCGATGAAGCCCAGCTGCAGCCGGCCGTCGCGGATCTCCTCGAGCACCTGGGCGGAATTGAGAACCTCCAGCTCCGCGCGGACGCGAGGGCTGGAGCGGCGCAGGTCGGTCAGCCAGGCCGGCATCAGGTTCTCCGCGATCGTCATGCTCGCCCCGACGTGGAGGTCGAGCGTGTTCTCGTCCCGGCTGTGGCGCAGCCAGGCGCTGAACGCCTCGGCCGACTCCAGGAGGTCGCGAGCGTGAGCGGCATAGAGCAGCCCGGCGGAGGTCGGGCGGGAGCCGCGGGGATTCCGGTCCAGCAGCGCTGTGCCGGCCTGTCTCTCCAGGGTCACGATGGTCCGGCTCGCATTGGGCTGGTACATGCCCAGCTTCCGGGCGCCCGCGCCGAGCCCGCCCTCGTCGACGACGGCGATGAACAGAGCCAGGGCCTGCAGGTTGGGCAGAGGCTCGGACATATCTCCATGATATGCCCTGCTGGTCATGCGCCCTCTACCGAGCGTGCCGGCACCGTGGAAGAGTCCTGGCATGTCCGCGCCTGCCCTCACCGTTGCCGCGGTGCCTCGCGGGCTGATGCCGGGGGTGGCGCTGTGCCTGCTCGTCGCGGTCGCCGCCGCGGTGGCGGCCGCTTCTCTGCCCGGCGTGAGCGCCCTGATCCTGGCGATCCTCGCCGGGATCGTCGTCGCCAATACGACGAACCTGCCCGCCAGCGTCAAGCCGGGTCTGGACTTCTCCGCGAAGGTGCTGCTCCGGGCGGGGATCGTGCTGCTCGGCCTGCAGCTCGTGCTCGGGGACATCCTCGCCCTGGGCGCCCCGATGCTGCTCGTGGTGATGTCCGTCGTGGGCGGCGGCATGCTCGGGACGCTGGCACTGGGACGGCTGCTGAAGGTCGAGCCGTGTCTGACTCTCCTGATCGCCTGCGGTTTCTCGATCTGCGGGGCCGCCGCGGTCGCTGCCGCGGCGGGTGTCACCGATCCGGAGGACGAGCACGAGGAACGCACGGTCACCGCGATCGCCCTGGTGGTGCTGTTCGGCACGCTGATGATCGGCCTGGTCCCTGCGGCCTCGGCGGTGCTGGGGCTCGGGCCCATGACCTCCGGCCTGTGGGCCGGCGGCTCGATCCATGAGATCGCTCAGGTGGTGGCGGCCGGCGGAGTGCTCGGCGGAGGCGCGCTCGCGGTCGCCGTCGTGGTCAAGCTGGCCCGCGTCCTGATGCTCGCACCGGTGATGGCGGTGCTCGGTATGCGGCAGCGGCGGCGCGTCGGCGCGGCCGCCCGAGCGACCGCCGGGCTCGATGCACGCGACGCCGCGGATCCCGGAGGCGGCCCCGCAGCCGGCCCCGGAGGTGTCCCGCCCACTGCGAAGCGCCCGCCGCTGGTGCCGGTGTTCGTGCTCGGATTCCTGGCGATGGTGCTGCTGGGCTCGTTCGTGCCCCTTCCGGTGGTCGTTCTCGAGGCAGGGTCCGTGCTGCAGACGATCCTGCTGGCCGCGGCGATGTTCGCCCTCGGGTGCGGGGTGTCGGTGCGTCGGCTCGTCCGGGTCGGCCTGCGCCCGTTCGCACTGGCGGCGCTGTCCACCCTCGTCGTCGCGTCGATCGCGCTGGCCGGAGTCCTGATCGTGGCCTGACCTCCGGAACCGGCCTGCCAGCAAGGGCCGCATCTGCGCCCCTATACTGGCGTTCATGACGCAGATGCGGGTTCGAGAGGCTGCCATGTTCCTGGGAGTCAGCGAGGACACCGTCCGGCGCCGGATCGAGCGGGGCACCCTCACCGCGACCACGGACGCTGCCGGGCGCAAGGTGCTCGAGGGCGTGGACGTCGCTCGCCTGGCGCGCGAGCTCGCGGTCGGTCCCGAGATGGACGACGGCGTGCGCTCCTCGGCGCGCAACCGATTCGTCGGCCTCGTGACCGACGTCGTCATGGACACCGTCATGGCACAGGTCGAACTGCAGTGCGGCCCCTTCCGCGTGGTCTCGCTGATGAGCAGCGAGGCCGCCCGTGATCTCGGGCTGGAACCGGGAAAGGTCGCCACCGCGTCGGTGAAGGCCACGCAGGTGATCATCGAGACGACCGACGCGGGCACGTCGGCATGATCTCGCCCGCGATCAGTGCTCCGGCGTGGCGAGGTCTGCTCGCCGCCATCGCCGGCCTGGCTCTGGGCCTCGGTGCGACGGGCTGCGCGAGCTCCGAGGACCCCACCACCCTCACCGTGTATGCGGCCGCCTCGCTCCAGGAGCCGTTCGAGGAGCTCGCAGCACAGTTCGAAGCCGCCCATGAGGACGTCGACGTCGCGCTCAGCGTCGCCGGATCCTCCACGCTGGCCGCCCAGATCCGCGAAGGCGCCCCTGCCGACGTGTTCGCCTCGGCCGACACCGCGAACATGGACAAGCTCGAGGACGCCGAACCCACCGATTTCGCGACGAACACGCTGATGATCGCCGTCCCGCCCGGCAATCCCGCGGGGATCACGGACCTCTCCTCACTCACCGGCGACGGGGTGCGCCTGGTCGTGTGCGCGCCGGAAGTACCCTGCGGCGCCGCGGCCGAGAAGGTCCAGGACGCGGCGGGTCTGGACTTCTCCCCGGTCAGCGAGGAGCAGAGCGTCACCGACGTGCTGGGCAAGGTCACCAGCGGCGAGGCCGGCGCCGGCCTGGTCTATGTCACCGACGTGCAGAAGGCAGGAGACGCCGTGGAGGGGATCACCTTCCCCGAGGCGGCGAGCGCGGTGAACACATATCCGATCACGGCTGTCCCCGGTACGGCCCATCCCGATCTCGGCGAGGAGTTCATCGATCTGGTGCTCGGCGAGGACGGCCGGACGGTCCTGAGCAGCTATGGCTTCGCCGGTGCGTGAGCTGCGATGTCCTCACGCCCTGCGCCCTCACGCCCTAGGACCGGCACGGTCTCGGCCACGCCCGCTCCCGGCTCCGCACTGCCCCGTTGGGTGCTGGTCCCTGCTCTGATCGGTGCCCTGTTCGTGCTGCTGCCCCTGGTCGCGATGTCGACCCGGGTCGAGTGGTCCAGCTTCTGGGCGCTGATCACCAGCGAGTCCTCCCTGGCTGCGCTGCGCCTCAGCCTGCAGACCGCGGCCACCAGCGCCGCCGCGTGCGTGGTGCTCGGGGTGCCGATGGCTCTGCTTCTCGCCCGTGCCCGTGCTCCCGGCATCTCGCTGCTGCGCTCCCTCGTGCTGATCCCCCTGGTCCTGCCGCCGGTGGTCAGCGGCATCGCCCTGCTGTACACCGTCGGTCGCCAGGGACTGATCGGGCGGCACCTCGAGGTCCTGGGCATCCAGGTCGCCTTCTCCACCGCCGCCGTGGTGCTCGCGCAGACCTTCGTCGCGCTGCCCTTCCTCGTCATCAGCCTCGAGGGGGCGCTGCGCACCGCAGGTACGCGGTACGAGGCGGCCGCCGCCTCGCTCGGCGCCCGGCCCAGCAGAGTGCTGCTGCGGGTGACGCTGCCGCTGATGCTGCCGAGCCTGGCCTCGGGCACGGTGCTGTCCTTCGCGCGGGCGCTCGGCGAGTTCGGCGCCACGATCACCGTCGCCGGCAGCCTGCAGGGCACCACGCGCACGCTGCCGCTGGAGATCTACCTCCAGCGCGAGAGCGATCCGGATGCCGCTGTGGCGCTGTCCTTCGTGCTGATGATCGTCGCCGTGATGGTCATCGCCATCGCCCGGCGGCGGGCCGCCGCATGAGTCTGTCGGTACGGGTGACCATGCCCGAGCGCGGGCTCGATCTCGCCCTGGAGCTGCCGGCCGGGGAGACCTCCGCGCTGGTCGGTCCCAACGGTGCCGGCAAGTCCAGTGTGCTGGGCGTGATCGCCGGGACGCTGCGACCCCGCACCGGACGGGTCGAGCTCGACGGCCGCGTGCTCGCCGATGTGACCGACGGGCGCGCACGCGCCTGGGTGCCTCCGCACTCCCGCCACGTCACGACCCTCACGCAGGATCCGGTCCTGTTCCCGCATCTCACCGTGGCCGGGAACATCCTGTTCGCCCTCCGCAGCCTCGGTGTGCCCCGCGCGGCAGCGCGGGCCGAGACTCGGCGTCGGCTGGAGGACGTGGGTCTTCAGGAGCTCGCGCAGCGGCGGCCCCACCAGCTCTCCGGCGGGCAGGCGCAGCGCGCGGCGATCGCCCGGGCGCTGGCCGCGCGGCCGCGTCTGCTGCTGCTGGACGAGCCGCTCTCCGCCCTCGACGTGGATGTCTCCCCCGGCCTGCGCGAACTGCTGCGCAGATTTCTCGCCGATCGCAGCGCGCTCGTGGTCAGCCATGACGCGCTCGACGCGATGACTCTGGCCGATACCACCGCCGTCATCGTGGACGGCCATGTCCGCGAGCAGGGGCCGACGATGGAGGTCCTCACGCTGCCGCGCAGCGCCTTCGCGGCCCGCTTCGCCGGGCTCAATCTGCTGCACGGCACCTGGGACGGCACGGCCGTGGCACTGCCGGGGCACGACAGGCTCGCCGGCGGTCTGCGCGGTGGGGCGAGGCCGGGCGACGCGGTCCACGCCGTCTTCCGCCCCAGTGCGGTCGAGCTCGGCTCGGCCCCCGCGAGCGCGGGCGCGGCGGCCATGGCCGAACGCTCGGTCGTCGCCCTCGAACCGCACGGCGATCTCGTGCGAGTGCGCACCGAGGACCTCGCCGCGGACCTGTCACCGCAGGTCGTGGCCGAATCGGCAATCCGCCCGGGCAGTCGGGTCCACCCGCGGGTCGCGCCCGAGGATGTGACCATCTACCCCGCGCGGCGCACAATGGGGCCGTGAGCGACGAGAACACGACGGCGACGGGCACCACGGGAACCGGCTCCGGACAGCGCCCCGGCAGCTCGCCGGGTCGGGACGACGCACAGGAGCGGGACGACGCACAGGGTCGGACTGACCGGAGCACCGGCAACGGTGGCGGGATCGAAGCCGCCGGCGACGGCAGCCCGGCCGAGCCGTCCGGTGGCGGCGGCGAGAGCGGCCTGACCGTTCTGATCGCGTTCTGCGCGAACTTCCTCATCGCGATCGCCAAGACGGTGGTCTCGATCCTCACCGGCTCCGCCTCGATGCTCGCCGAGGCGGCGCACTCGTGGGCGGACACCGGCAACCAGGTGTTCCTCATGATCGGCGAGCGCCGCTCCCGCCGCGCCCCCGACCGCTCGCATCCGCTGGGCTACGGCCGCGCCGGATACGTGTGGTCGATGTTCGCGGCGATCGGGCTGTTCGCGGTCGGTGCCGGCGTGTCCGTATGGCACGGCATCCAGGAGCTCGGCGCCCCGAGCGAGGAGGCCACGTACACGTGGGCCTACGTCGTGCTCGCGGTCTCGTTCGTCTTCGAGGGGGTCTCGTTCCTCCAGGCGACGCGCCAGGCCGTCCGCGGGGCCAGGGAGCGCGGCATCAAGCCGCTGCGCTACATCCGCACCACCTCGGACCCGATGCTGCGAGCCGTGTTCTCGGAGGACTCGTGCGCGCTGCTGGGGCTGGTGATCGCCGCTGCGGGCATCGCCCTGCACCAGATCACCGGGCAGGCGGTGTGGGATGCGATCGGGTCGATCCTGGTGGGCCTGCTGCTGGGCGTCGTGGCGGTCCTGCTGATCATGCGCAACAGCGACTTCCTCTCCGGCGAGGGCGGCTCACCGCTGGCCCGCCACGAGGTGCTCGACCATCTCGTCCACCACCGCGACATCCAGTCCGTCAGCTTCCTGCACACCGAGTGGGTGGGGGCGAACAAGCTCTTCGTCGTCGCCTCGGTCGACGTCGTCGGCGACGTGCGCGAATCGGAGCTGCAGCGACGGATCCAGGCGATCGAGGAAGAGCTGGAGAGTCATCCGGTGGTGATGCGGGCCGTGCTCACCCTCACCCGGCCCGGTGACACGCAGCGGCTGGCCCCCGAACCTCTGCCGGACTGGTACACGGCGCGGTGAGCCGCGCGCCGGCCGCCGCCTCGCCCGGAGCGCTGCTCCCGCTGGCCGAGGCGGATCTGCGGGCGCTCCAGCGCGACCTGCTGGAGGCGCACGGGCCGCTCGGAGCATGGTGGCCGGGAGAGGAGCCCTTCGAGATCGCCGTCGGCGCGGTCCTGGTCCAACGCAGCCGATGGGAGCAGGCGGCCGCGTCGATCGCGAACCTGCGCGGTGCCGGCCTGCTGGAGCCCGGCCGGCTCGCCGCGGCCGACGAGGATCGTATCCGGGACCTCGTGCGCGGCTCGGGGTTCGCCAGCACCAAACCGGGGCGGCTGCTGGCGCTCGCGCGGTGGACGCTCGAGCGAGGCCCCACGGCGTCCGAGCTCAGCGATGGCGACCTGCGCACCGAGCTGCTCGCGGTCGAGGGCATCGGCGAGGAGACGGCCGACGCGATCGCCCTGTACTGCTTCAGCCGGCCGGCGTTCATCTGCGATGAGTACGCCAGACGGCTCCTCACTCTGCGCGGCCATGCGGTGCCCGGCTCGTACCGGGCCTTCCGCCGCCGGCTCGCCCCGGCTCTCGACCGCGCGCGATTCAGCGTTCCCGAGCTCGCCGAGCTGCACGGGCTCATCGTCGAGGAGGGCAAGGCCTCTCCCGCCCGGCGCGGAGTGCAGGCAGGCGCGTCCGCCTAGGAGGCCATCCGGTGATCAGAGTCGGCCCGCGCGCTCCCATCGTCCGCAGTCTCCTGATCGGATGCGCTGATCTCTGCCCAGATCTCATCGAGAGACAGACTCAGGACATGCGCGATGGAGGCGATCGTCGAGAAGGCCGGCGTGGCGACACGTCCCGACTCGATCTTCCGCAGGGTCTCCGGGGAGAGACCGGCTTCCAGTGCCGTCTCGAGGAGCGGCCGATTGCCGCGCGCACGGCGCAGGAGCGACCCCAGGCGCTCTCCACGGGCGACCTCTGCGGGGGTGAGGGGAAGTCTGACCATGTCCCGATACTAATACCGGGATAGTCTTACCGGGATACTTATCGGCTCCCTGGGAGGCCCCATGATCGAGATCCTCACTCCCGACGAACTGGTCCGCGCTCGCGCGACGGGCGCCCTCGTCGGCCACGTCCTGGACACGCTCCGGGAGAGAACTACCGTCGGCACCAATCTGCTCGAGATCGATCAGTGGGCGCAGGAGCTGATCGAGGAGGCCGGAGCCACCTCCTGCTACGTCGACTACGAGCCGTCGTTCGGGCGCGGACCGTTCGGGCACTACGTGTGCACGGCCGTCAACGATGCGGTGCTCCACGGCATGCCCCGGGACCAGGCGCTCGCCGATGGGGACCTGCTCTCGCTCGATCTCGCGGTCGTCCGGGACGGGATCGCCGCGGATGCCGCCCTCAGTGTTGTCGTAGGCACCTCCGCTCCCCCGGAGAGTGTGGCGATGATCGAGGCGACCCGGCGCGCACTGGATGCCGGGATCGCCGCTGCCGTCCCCGGGGCCCGGCTCGGCGATGTCTCCCATGCCATCGGCACGGTGCTGCACGAGGCGGGCTACGCCATCAATACCGAGTTCGGCGGGCACGGCATCGGTTCGACGATGCACCAGGATCCGCACGTGCCCAATACGGGCCGGCCCGGTCGCGGGTTCCGGCTGCGCCCGGGCCTGATGCTCGCCCTGGAGCCCTGGGTCATGGCTGATACGGCGGAGCTGATCACCGGCGCGGACGGATGGACGCTGCGCAGTGCCACGGGCGCCCGTGCGGCGCATAGCGAGCACACGATCGCGATCACCGGGCAGGGCGCAGAGGTCCTCACCCTGCCGAGCGATCCTCCCCGTGAAGGAACCGCTGCAGCGCGTCGTTGAAGTCCTCGGGGTTCTCGAGATTCGGGTAGTGGGCGGCCCCGGCCACCTCGCGGTAGCTCCCGTCGGCGACCGTCTCGGCCAGCCTCCGCCCGAGCGCCCGATGATCCTCACTGTCCAGCGCTCCGCACAGCGCGAGGACCGGGACCGTGACCTGCTCGAGTCGCTCCCAGGTCCTGGTCACGGGCGTCGGCGGCTGCGGAGGGATCGGAACGCCGTCCTCCCCCACGCGCAGGTGATCGGTGACCGTCTCGCGGGCCATCCTCGCGCAGAGCTCACGAACCGCCGGGTCGACCTCGTCGATCGACCGCGCCGGCCCGGCGACGAAGCGCTCCGTGACCCCGAGCCACTCCTCGAGATCTCCCGCCTCCTGCGCCCGCTGCCAGTCGGCGAGAACCTGCAGGGTCCAGGGATCGGTGAACTCGGGCTCGCTGGTGCCGGTGCCGCTGGCGACGAGCGCAGCCGCGCGACCCGGGTGCTCGAGAGCGACGTCGACGGCGGTGCTGCCGCCCATGGACAGCCCGATCAGTACCGCGCGGTCGATCTCGAGCGCGTCGAGCAGAGCCACGACGTCGTCGGCCAGACGGTACGGGGCCTCGGCATCCGAGGACTCCCCGTGCCCCCGCGCGTCGGGGACGATGACGCGGCGGTCCGGGAAGGCCTTCAGCTGCGGGTGCCACATGCGCTTGTCGACGACCCCGCCGTGGAGCAGGACGAGTGGGACGGCCTCGGACGCATGTCCCGCGGAACCACCGGATGGCGGGGCCGTCTCAACGGGCCGAGGGATGAGGTCGTAGTAGGCGATGCGCTGGTCCGGAAGATCGAGGAACTGCGTCTCGTGCGTCATGACAACCAAGGTGTCATACGCCCGCCGTGTTGACAACCCGGGTGCCATACTCGGGGCATGTCCGCACCCCGCCACCCATCACCGCACGAACCCCTCGACCGCGACACGCTCGCGTCCCGCCTGGCCGAGGTGTACGTCGCGCTCGGGCCCGTGTACCGCCGGGCATCACGGATCGTCGAGCGTCACGAGCCGATCAACGGCATGTCCGTCGGAGTCCGGAACGTGCTGGACCAGCTGCACCGCGAGGGTGAACTCACGGTTCCCCAGATGGCGCGCGCGCAGGATCTCAGTCGCCAGTTCGTTCAACGCATGGTCCACGATGCCCGCGCGGCCGGATACGTGGAGCTGGCCGAGAATCCGGCCCACCGCCGCTCGGCCCTGGTGCGGCTCACCCCCGCGGGCCGAGCAGCCATCGACTCCGTCAGCCGGCGCGAGCACGAACTGATGGGCCGGGTCGGCGGCGATCTGACGGCGGCCGAGCTCGATGCGACGCTGCGCGTGCTGCACCACATGGACGCCGCGCTCGCCGAGATCGAGAACGAGGGATGACCATGCCACCGAGCACGCCGGCGCGGCATGCGACACGGAAGGGCCCGTGCTCCAGCAGAGGCACCGCGAGGTGATCCCCGCGCAGGCCCGAGCATGCGGGGCCGGCATCGCGAGATCTACCTGGGCGATCCGCGCCGCACCGCCCCCGAGCGGCTGCGCACTATCCTGCGCCAGCCCGTCAGTTCCGACGGGTCCGACGGGTCCGACGGGTCCGTCAGTTCCGACGGGTCCGACGGGTCCGACGGGTCCGCCGAGTTCGGTGGCTGCCTCACGGCACCCTGATCCTCGTCACGACTTCCTCAACCGCGTCGCGTCGCCCGAGGAGAAGGCCGACAGCATGGCCGGGCCGGAACGGTCCAGCAGGGCCCGGGTGATGCGCGTCAGCCCCGCGACCGCAGCCGCTCCCACCCCCGCGCCGAGCAACAGATGGACCAGCCATCCCGCGCCGGCGAGGCCCCCGATGACCACTGGGATGATCGCCGCTGCGACCACGGCGACGAAGACGGTCCACTCACCCCCGGCGGCATTGCCGGAGTCGTCGGAGGTCGAGACCCGGTCCCGTGCGTCGGCGCCGACTGCCGGCATCAGGGCGGCGAACAGGGGCGCGCCCGCGCAGGCAGCTCCGGTGGCCGCGAGCGTCATCCCCAGCGCGGGCGCCCACAGCGGCGACTGGCTGATCAGGCAGAGCACGATCGTCAGGGCCACGATCGGCAGCCCGAACAGGACCATCCAGGCCGCCTGGCGGCCGAGCACGTCGGCCCGCACGGCCCCAGGCGTGGTCAGCAGCTGCCACAGCGCGGTGCCGTCCAGAGCGTAGGTGTTCACCGCGACCATCGCGCCGAAGACCGCCGCCATCACCCCGATGAACGGCAGCGCCCAGGACCAGCTGGTGGGTGCCACCAGCGCGATCATCAACACGGGAGTGATCCAGGCGTGCCCGAGCCCGAGCTTGCGGTGGGGATCGCGGAACCAGGTCGCCAGTTCCCGATCGGCCACGCCCCGGACGGGCCCACCGGCACGAAGGCCGGTCCGCGCTGCCGAATCCGGTGCTCGCACCGCATTCTGGATCCGCGCCGGAGGACGGGAGATGGTGTACGCCGTCAGGGCGATCCATGTGCGACACAGGACCAGGCCGATGATGACGAGGCCGATCAGCGGGAGTACGGCACCGGGGACCGGGACCGTCCCGTCGCCCGAGGTCACGGCCCGGACCGCAGCCAGCCCCCACCCGGTCGGCAGGGCCAGCAGCGTATTCTCGAGCGGTGCGGGCATCGCCCCGGGCGCCGCCGGAGTCACGATCTCCGAGTCCCCCTCCCCCAGCCGGGGGAGGAAGAGGGCGACCACCGGAACCCACCCGGCGAAGGAGATCGCCAGCAGCACCGACATCTGGACCGCCGCCACCCACATGCCGACCCTCGAGCGCAGCAGGCGTGAGACCAGCGCCGCGGCGCATCGACCCAGCCAGAGCAGGAAGAACAGCTGTGCCATCGCGGCCACGGCTGCGTGGAGCATGGTGAGAGGGCCGAGCGGCGCCACGAGGATCACCATGCTGACCAGAGTCACGGCAGTGATCACGGTGCCGACGCTGATCGCTTCGCTCGGCGCCATCTCGCGGGCGATCTGCACGGGCCGTCGGGGCAGGGTGCGGAACCACTGCGGATCGAGCACCGGGGCGGACCCCGGCAGCAGGACCGGACCGATCAGCCAGGTCAGCCCGACCAGCGAGATCGCGGCGGTCACCCAACTGGGATGCACGTCCCCGCCCTGGGCCAGGACGGCCAGGACGATCACGGCGACCGCGGCGAGGAGCCCGGCGACCAGCCCGAAGGCACGTTCGTCGTTCGGGCCCGTGCGGATGATCCGCCATCGCATGGCGGCGAAGGTGACGGTCGTGCTCATCCCAGCCATGCGATGTCTCGCTGCGGGGCGGTGCCGACGAGGTCCAGGAATCTCTGGTTGAGCGTTCCCTCGCCCCTGACCTCGGCGAGCGTGCCCTCGGTGAGGATCCGCCCGCCCTGGATCAGGGCGACACGCTCGCAGGTGCGCTCGACGACCTCCATCATGTGGCTGGACAGCAGCACCGTCCCGCCCCCGGCGACGTACTGGCCGAGCAGACCCTCGATGGCGCGGGCCGAGACCGGGTCGATGGCTTCGAAGGGCTCATCGAGAACGAGCACCCGGGGACGGTGCATCAGGGCCACGGCCAGGCCGATCTTCTTGCGCATGCCGGTGGAGTAGTCGACGATCAGGGTCGTCGGCGCACGGTCGAGCTCGAGGACCTCGAGCAGGTCGTGGGCGCGCTCGCGCCACTGCGGTCCCACTCCCCGCAGCCGGGCCGTGTATTCGAGGAGCTCCGCACCGGTGAGCCGCTCCGGCAAGGAGAGCCCTTCCATCATGATGCCCAGCGCGTCGAGGACCTGCTCCCGCTGCCGCGCCGCATCGAATCCGGCCACCTCGACGGTTCCGGAATCCGGGGCGAGCAGCCCGGCGATCATCGACAGAGTGGTGGACTTGCCGGCGCCATTGGGTCCGACGATCCCATAGAACATGCCGCGCGGCACGGTCAGATCGATCGCGTCGACCGCGACATGGTCACCGAAGCGTTTGGTCAGCCCCGACAACCGGACCGCGGGCGCGGGTGCACGGCCCGGGTCGGGACCCTGCGCCTCTGGTTCATCCGGCCCCGCAGTGCGTCGATCCATGACATCAAACCTGTCACAGTTCCCACACGGCGACAACCGAGGTGTCATGTCGATCCCGCACTGACTGTGGACACCGCGGAATGTTAGTCACTAACATCTCGGTATGGCCCGTCACGAGCACACCCATACCCGGCTCATCGAGACCGCGCTGAAGCTCTTCGAGACCCAGGGCTTCGAGCGGACGACGGTGGCCCAGATCGCCGACGCGGCCGGAGTCACCCAGATGACGTTCTTCCGCCACTTTCCGAGCAAGGCCGCCGTGGTCACCGTCGACCCCTACGACCCGGCGATCGCCGCCGCGGTCGGTGCGCAGGCACCGGAACTGCCTCCCCTGCTGCGAGCGACGCGCGGTCTTCGGAATGCCCTGAGCGCACTGGACGAGCGCGAGCTGGACACGGTCCGTCGGCGAGTTCGGATCATCGCCGGTTCTGATGCACTCCGTGCCGACATGGCGGCCGCCACCTCTGCCACGGAGAAAGCCATCGCCGAGCAGCTCCCCGCCGCCTGCTCACGCCTGGCCGCACGGGCGGCCGCGGCCGCCGTGATGGCGGCACTGACGGCAGCGCTGTTCGAATGGGCGCACGATGACTCCCTCCCCATGGCCGACGCCGTCGAGGCGTCCCTGTGCACCCTTGAGGGCCGCCTTGTCTGAGCGGCTGAGCCTGCGGGGTGCGAGGCGAACGTTCGGGCCACAGGCCGGTCTGCTCGGCCTCGACCTGCACGTCGCCGCCGGAGAGATCCACGCTCTGGCCGGCCTGAACGGCGCCGGCAAGACGACCCTGATGCGGGCGGCCCTGGGCATGCTCCGACTCGACAGCGGTGAGGTCCGGATCGACAACCGGCTCCTTGATGAGCTTCCGGCGACCGCCTGGCGACGGGTGGGCCATCTCGTGGAACAACCTTTCGCGTACCCGGAGCTCGCTACCCGCACAAACCTCCAGCTCGCCGCCCGACTCCGCGGCCGCGACCTCGACTGTGCTGAGGCAGTGCTGGCGGAACTCGACCTCGAGCGCTACGCCGCGGTCCCGGCACGCAAGCTCTCGCAGGGCAACCGGCAGCGCCTCGGCCTGGCCGTCGCGCTGCAGCACGAACCCGGGCTGATCATCCTCGACGAGCCAACCAACGCCCTCGATCCCGCCGGGGTACTCCTGCTGCGCCGCGTGCTGCAGCGCCGGGCCAACGGTGGTGCCGGCATCCTTGTCTCCAGCCACCATCTCGACGAGGTCGCGCGGATCGCCGACCGGATCTCCGTGCTCAACCGGGGGCGGATCGTGGGGAGCCTGGACCCCGCAGGGCAAGAGCTCGAAAGGGCCTTCTTCGAGCTGGTCCGTGCCGATGATGAAAGCCGGAGATCATGAGCGAGCTCGCCACGGCGATCCGGGTCGAGGGATACAAGGCCTGGTCATCCCGGGTCGTGCGCACCGCGACGCTGCTGGTCGTGGGCGGCATCGCGGTGCTGGTGGGCGCCCTGGTCGCCGCGGCTCGTGCCGGCAACCAGCAGATCCTCACGCAGCTCGGCCCGCTGGCCGACGCCGAGGGCTGGGAGCTCCTGACCGGCGTGACCGCCCAGATCACCGCAGTGGGTGGTCTTCTCGCCTTCGGCGTCGTGCTGAGCTGGAGCTTCGGTCGGGAGTTCGCCGACGGCACGATCACGGGCCTGTTCGCCCTTCCGGTCCCCCGCGCCATGATCGCCCTGGCGAAACTCATCGTGCATCTGGCGTGGGTCAGCGGCATCGCCCTGGTCCTGCCGCTGCTGCTCCTGGCGACCGGTCTGCTGCTCCGCCTCGGGCCCATCGACGGCGAGGTGCTGCGCCAGCTGACGCTGCAGGCCGCTCTCACGGTCGGCGTCGGACTGCTCGGGCTCCCGGCGGCCTGGGCCGCGACGGTGTGGCGGGGTCAGCTGGCGGGCATCGCCGTGGTCCTCGGCGTGCTCATCGCGGTCCAGGTCACGGCGATCGCCGCACCGGGCGCCGCCGTTGCCGCAGCCCCGTTCGCCGCCGTCGGAGTTCCGCTCGTGTTCGCCGCGCTGACCTGCCGTGCATGGAGCCGACTGCAGCTGGATCGGTGAGCAGGATCAGCTGTCCGCAGGGCCCAGCAGCGCGAGCAGGAGGCGTTCGAGCTCGGCACGATCATGCTGGGAGATGCTCGTCAGGCGGCGGTCGGACTCGGAGGGCGGAGGTGAACATCGTGAGGTCGCCGGTGCTCTGCAGCGTATGGCCGATGCCGGCGCTGGGATGAGCTAGAGCTGCAGCTCGGGAGATACGCGCGACACACAGCAGAAGGGCCCCACCATCAGGTGGGGCCCTTCTGACGAGTCACTGTCTCACGGTTTCTCGAGTGGAGCTAAGGGGATTCGAACCCCTGACCTCTTCCATGCCATGGAAGCGCGCTACCAACTGCGCCATAGCCCCGTATCGGGTGCCGCCCCGGAAGGCGACTCATCGATGGTACATCGCTGCTGACCTCAGATGAAATCGGGACCGACGTTGTGTGACAGCAACCTCATGAGTCGCCCGTCCGGGTCCGATCGCAGCGGTTCCAGCACCGAGCGATGGCAGTTCTCCAGCCCCGCCAGACCACGGAACTCGTTCGCGTCCAGTCCCAGCAGAGCGGTGATCGCGAGCGTGATCGCCGCGCCGTGGGTGACGACCATGACGGTGCCTCCGCGGTTATCGGCGACCAGCTGCCGGCAGGCCGCCGCCACGCGGGAGCCGACGGCGGGCCGGTCTTCGACGTCCAGCCCCGTCACCTCACGGTGGTCCCGCCAGGCGGCGTGCTCCGTGGGCCAGCGCCGACGGATCTCGTCACCGGTCAGGCCTTCCCACTGCCCGAAGCCACGCTCGAGGAAGGCCTCGTCCGTGGAGACCTCGAGACCGCACGCCTGGCCGATCGCGCGCGCCGTCTCGTGAGCGCGCTGCAGCGGGGAGGAGACGATGAGATCCGGCGGGTTCTCCGCGACCGCGGCCGCCAGCAGCGCGGCCTGCTTGGCTCCGGCGGCGTTCAGCGGGATGTCGACCTGGCCCTGGAGGCGACCATCGCGGTTGAAATCGGTCTGGCCGTGGCGCACGAGGACGAGGCGGGTGCTCGCGAGACCGCCCATGGACAGCGAGGAGCTCACGCCGGGCGGCCCTCGTCGATCTGCAGATCCACCAGCGGGGCGTCGCGCCACAGGCGCTCGAGCGCGTAGAACGCCCGGTCCTCGGCGTGCTGGACATGCACGACGATGTCCCCGTAGTCCAGGAGCACCCAGCGGGCGTCGCGCTGGCCCTCCCGGCGCAGGGGCTTGCGGCGCCGCTCCTTGAGCAGGGCCTCCTCCACGCCGTCGACGATGGCGGAGACCTGGCGCTCCGAGTCGCCGCTGCACACGAGGAACAGGTCGGTGATCACGACCTGCTCGGAGACGTCGAGGCCGATCACCTCTTCGGCGAGCTTGTCGGAGGCGGCCTGGCCGGCCACCCGGGCGAGGTCGAGGGATTCTTCGGGGGCGCTCACGCGGTCGATTCCTCCACATGGGGATGGTTGTTGAACAGGTCGTGCACGGTGAGGTCCAGGGCGGACGCCTCGCCGGGGCCGATCACTCCGCTCAGCAGCAGTGCGACCAGCACGATCAGTGCGAGCGCGATGAGGGCCCACACCAGCCACAGCAGCGGGCGGCCGCCGGAGCGCTCGGGGCGGTGCAGCACCTTGCCGTCGAAGCGCGGGGCGGGTCGGGGATCAGGGGCGTCGGTGATCGACAGCTCCCCCAGCTCCACACCGTCACGGTCGCGGTCGATCACGGCCGTGCGGCGCGCCGGCTGGGACCGTCGGGCAACCTGCGCTGCGGCGCCGGGCAGCGGCGCGGACGCGCCGGACTGTCGGCCCTGGCCGGCCTGGTGGCTCGCGTCCGGAGTGTCCGTGGACTGTCCGGTCTGCCGGGACGTCGCCGCGCCCGCGGCGTCCACGGCGTCCGGGTCGCCCCCGGTGCTCGGCTCGTCCCCGGGTTCGCCCCCGCGGGCGGCCCCGGACGTCACCTCGGCCCCGGGCGCCTGCTCGGACGCCGACGTGCCTGCGGTGTCGTCGGAGGCAGAAACGTCCTGACCCTCCGTGGCACCCTCCGCACCCTCCGCACCGGACGCCGGCGACGAGGCCGTGACGTCGGCAGCAGAGGAATCGGGGGCCTCGGTGGGCTCCGAGGACTCGACGGTCCCCGCGACCTCTGCCTCGGGGGCGTCGCTGAGCTCGATGATCCGCGCCCGTCGGCCGAACTTGCGCAGCGTCGGGACGGGGGCGTCGGCCGAGGGCGGCGCGACGGGGCCGCGCACGCTGGGGACCGGTGGCTGCTCGCCGGTGATGGCAGCTGCGGTGCGAGTCTCCAGAGCGGCGCTCTCCTCGGGGCTCAGCGCGCGAGCGCGGCGCCCGCGACGCGGGCTCGTATCGGACTCAGTCATCGCCGTCACCTCCTGTGTAGAGGGCGTACTTGTTGATGTATTGGACGACCCCGTCGGGCACGAGGTACCAGACAGGACCGCCGGCGGCGACTCGGGTGCGACAGTCCGTGGAGCTTATCGACATCGCCGGCACCTCGATCAGGGAGACGCCATCGGCCGGCAGGCCGGAGGTGTCCAGCTCATGACCCGGCCGGGTGACGCCGACGAAGTGGGCGAGGGAGAAGATCTCCTCCGAGTCCTTCCACGTCAGGATGGACTGCAGGGCGTCGGCGCCGGTGATGAAGAACAGATCCGCGTCGGGGTGGATCGTCCGCAGGTCGCGCAGGGTATCGATGGTGTATGTGGCCCCCGGGCGGTCGATGTCGACTCGGGAGACGGTGAACACCGGGTTCGCGGCGGTGGCGACCACGGTCATCAGGTACCGGTGCTCCGGGTCCGAGATGCTGCGGTCGCCCTTCTGCCAGGGCCGGCCGGTCGGGACGAAGACGACCTCGTCCAGCCCGAAGACGCTCTGGACCTCGCTGGCGGCGACGAGGTGGCCGTGGTGGATGGGATCGAACGTCCCACCCATCACGCCGATCCGTCGTCGCTGCTGCTCCATCCCGATCAGTGGTCGCCGGGCTTGTCGGACTTGCGCCGCTTTCGCTGGTTCGCCCCTCCGGTGAGGTAGGTGACTCCGAGCAGGATCATCATGATGACGAAGACGCCGATGCCCACCATGGGAGCCGGCACCCCGCCGGTCGCGTGTTCGCCGGACTCGGCGAGGATCATGAGCTGGTCGATCATGTTCTTCAGGGCCTTTCCACGGGTGACCGGCCCATCATCCCACAGGGGCGCGCACGCTCAGGCCTCGACGCGCGTGATGGGAGTGGCGTCACGGGCGCACGTGCCCCTGCCCGATCACGAGCCACTTGCCGGTGGTCATCTCCCTCAGGCCCATCGGGCCGCGCGCGTGGAGCTTCTGGGTGGAGATGCCGATCTCCGCACCGAATCCGAATTCGCCGCCGTCGGAGAACCGGGTGGAGGCGTTGGCCATCACCACGGCGGAATCGACCTCGGCCAGGAACCGCTGCTGGCTGAGCAGGTCCCGGGTCAGGATCGATTCGGTGTGGCCGGTGGAATGCTCGCGGATGTGCGTGAGCGCCTCGTCGAGATCCTCGACCACCTTCACCGCCAGGTCCAGGGCGAGGTACTCGGTGTCCCAGTCCTCCGCGGTCGCCGGGAGGACCTCGATGTCCGTGTCCGCTTCGGCGAGGATGCCGGCGGCCGTCTCGTGGGCGTGCAGGCGCACCCCTGCCTCGGCGAGCGGCCCGGCCAGGCGGGGAAGGGCGGCGCCGGCGATGTCGCGGTGGACCAGCAGGGTCTCCAGCGCATTGCACACCCCGATGCGCTGGGTCTTGGCGTTGGTGACGATTGCGGCGGCCTGATCGAGGTCCGCGCTGGCGTCGATGAGGATGTGGGTGTTGCCGGTGCCGGTCTCGATGACCGGGACCAGCGAGTTCTCGACGACGCGCCGGATCAGCCCGGCGCCGCCGCGCGGGATCAGCACGTCGATCAGGCCGCGGGCGCGCATCAGGACGTCGGCACCGTCGCGTCCGTGCTCGTCGATGCCCACCACGAGATCCTCGGGCAGATCGTGCTCGGCCAGCACGGAGCGGAGCACGGCGATGAGAGCGGTGTTGGAGTGCAGGGCCGCGGAGCCTCCACGCAGGACGACCGCGTTGCCCGACTTCAGGGCGAGGCCGGCGGCATCGACCGTGACGTTGGGCCGGGCCTCGTAGACTATGCCGATCACGCCGAGGGGCACGCGGAGCTCACGCAGCTCGAGGCCGTTGGGCAGCACGGAACCGCGGATGACCTCGCCGACGGGGTCCGGCAGCGCCGCCGCGTCGCGAAGCTGGTGGGCGATCTTCTCGACGCGCTGAGGGTCCAGGGCCAGCCGGTCGCGCAGCCCCGGTGCCATGCCGGCGGCATCGGCCGCCTCGAGGTCGCGGGCATTGGCCGAGACGATCTCATCGGCGCGAGCGACGAGGGCGTCTGCCATTGCGTACAGCACGGCGTCCTTGGTCTCGCGGTGCAGGCGGGCCAGGGCGGGCTGGGCGTCCTTGGCGGCTCGGGCGGCCTCGCGCACCGCCTGCTCGACGTCGGTGACCTCGGGTGCAGCAGTCATGGAACGAGCTTAGCCGCCGATGCCGCCCGATTCCGCTCGAGCCCAGGCGTCGGGACAGCGGCCGTGCGCCCCGGCGCGGTCCCGGGCTTCGGCGGTTCCGCCCAGGGAACCTTGCGGTTATCCCCATAGCATCACGAGACCGGTGCCGGAAGACTGTGCTTCTTCACCCCCGAACGACCCGGCCCCCGAGGAGACGCGACCGCCGATGGATTCCGTGATGCAGTTGGTCGAGACGGTCATGGCCTCACCCTGGCTCTACCTCGTGGTGTTCCTCGTCGTCGCGATCGATTCGGTGCTCCCGGTGGTTCCCGGGGAGACCGTCGTCATCACCGCCGGTGCCTACGCCGTGGTCCAGTCCTCTCCCGAGGCCCAGTGGCTGCTGCTGGTGGCCATCGCCGGAGCGGTCGCCGGGGACATCACCTCCCACCATGTCGGACGCGGCGCCGGTCCCCTCACCCGCCGTCTGCGGCGCAATCGGGTGGGCGAGAAGCTGTTCGGCTGGGCCGAGAACGGACTGATGACTCGCGGCGGCATGATCATCATCGCCGCGCGCTTCATTCCCGGCGGACGCACCGCCACCTCCATCGCCTCGGGCATGATCGGCTATCCGCGCCCGCGGTTCATCGGTTACTCGCTCCTCGCCGGAACAGCGTGGGCCACGTACAACGTCGCGATCGGCATGCTGGGAGGCTTCGCCTTCCGCGAGCAGCCGCTGCTGGGTGTCGCCATCGGCGTGGGGCTGGCCCTCGTGGTGGGTCTGATCATCGAGCGCGTGCGGATCGCCCGGGAACGACGACAGGGCCGTGCCTCCGGCACGGCCGCAGCGGCTGCGCCGGGGGCCGCTGCGTCCGCGGACGGTGCACCCACGCCGGCTGCGCGCACGCAGTCCGAGCACGACGAGGTCGCCGGGCGTCGAGCGCAGGGCACCGAGCCGCGCGAGCCCGATGACACCGCCGAGCAGGAGCGGATCTACGCCGGCGACTGAGACCGTCCATGTCGCCGGCCGGCGGCACGGGCCCCGGGCTGAGCGGTCTCAGAGCACCACCAGCTGGTCGCGGTGGACAGCGGGGCGGCGATACCGCTCCCCCAGCTCTTCGTGCAGCTCCCCGGAGCCACGCCCGCTCATGGCGCGCAGCTCGTCGCTGCTGAAGGACGTCAGCCCGCGGGCGAAGATCTCCCCCTCGGGCCCGGCGATGTCCACCGGTACGCCCGAGGGGAAGGTTCCCTCCACGCCCGTGACGCCCACGGCGAGCAAGGATCGCCGCCGGGTCCGCACGGCCTGCGCGGCTCCTTCGTCGAGCGTGAGGGTGCCTGCGCCCCGGGTCGCGAAGCGCAGCCACACCAGCCGCGACCGGCGCCGGCCGTGGTGACCGGGGAAGAAGGTACCGACATCTTCCCCGGCAGCGGCCGCAGCGAACCGCGGCGCCGAGGTCAGCACGGCAGCAGTGCCGGTCGTGGAGGCGAGCTGAGCGGCGGAGAGCTTGGTGACCATGCCGCCGGTGCCGATCTTCGAGCCGACGCTGCCGATGCTCACATCGCTCAGCCGGGCGGCGTCCTCGACCACGGCGATGCGCTGGGCGCCGGGCTCGCGCGGCGGCGCGGTGTACAGCGCGTCGACATCGGTCAGCAGGAACAGCGCGTCGGCCCCGAGCAGCTGCGCCACGAGGGCGGCGAGCCGGTCGTTGTCACCGAAGCGGATCTCGTGGGTGGCGGTGGTGTCGTTCTCGTTGACCACCGGGACCACATTCAGCTCGAGCAGGGACTCCAGCGCGCTGCGCACGTTGCGGTAGGTCTGCGGGCGGATCACGTCGGATTCGGTCAGCAGCACCTGTCCGGTGATCCGTCCGTGCCCGCCGAAGGCGCTCGACCACGAGGTGGCCAGCAGTGCCTGGCCCACGCTCGCCGCGGCCTGCTGGAGCTCGACGGAGCCGGGCCGCTCGGGCAGGCCCAGCGGACCCAGAGCCGCCGCGATCGCGCCCGAGGAGACGATGACGACCTCGGTGCCTCGCTCGGCCAGCGCCGCGGCGGTGGTCGCGATCGCATCGACCCGGTCCTGATCGAGCCGACCACGGTCATCGGTCAGGCTCGAAGAACCGATCTTGACCACGATGCGTGCGGCCTCGCCCAGCATCCCGCGCTCGGTGAGCCGGGCCGGCTGGCGCAGGCGCGCACCGGTGCCGTTCGCCGTCCCCGCCATCCTCAGCGCTCCTGCTCGTCGGACTCCTCAGGCGCTGATGGCGCTGGTGGCTCGGACGCGGCGGACGGCTCGGCCCAGTGCCCGGCACGGCGCTCCTCGTCCATCGCGGCGATGCGGTTCATGCGGGCCTGGGTGCGGGCGCGCTGCTCCTCGCGCTTCTCGTCACGGGTGGGGCGGTGATGGTCCTCGAGCCGCCGATCGGACCCGCGCACGCCGAGCAGCTCGGCGCCCCCGACCATGGTCGGCTCCCAGTCGAAGACGACGGCGTCGTCCCCGGGTCCGATCAGCACGGTGGACCCGGCGACGGCGCCGGCGGAGAACAGCTTGTCCTCCACGCCCAGACGGGCGAGGCGATCGGCGAGGTATCCGACGGCCTCGTCATTGGTGAAGTCGGTCTGGCGCACCCACCGCTCGGGCTTGTCGCCGACGACGCGGTAGGCGGTGCCGCCGTCGTACTGCTCGGTGACCACGCGGAACTCCTCCGCGTCCACTGCCCTGGGAGTGATCACGATGGGAGCGGCCTCCGGGGCGGGCAGCGCGGCGCGTGCCTGCTCGACCAGCTCGCCGAGGACGAAGGACAGCTCGCGCAGGCCCTTGCGGTTCAGGGCGGAGACGTCGAGGATCGGCACGTCCCGCTCTCCGAGGCGTTCCCGGACCATGTCCGCCATATCGGCCCCGTCGGGCAGATCAGTCTTGTTCAGCACGATCACGGTGGGCCGCTCCATCAGCGGCACACGGGTCTCCGCCTGCTCATCCAGACTGCTGGCATAGGTGGCCAGCTCGTTCTCGATCGTCTCGAGATCAGTGACGGGGTCGCGCTCCGATTCGAGGGCCGCGGCGTCGAGGACGTGGACGATCACGTGGCAGCGCTCGATGTGGCGCAGGAAGTCCAGGCCCAGGCCCTTGCCCTGGCTGGCGCCGGGGATCAGACCCGGCACGTCGGCGATCGTGTAGCGGAACTGGCCGGCCTCGACGACCCCGAGATTGGGCACCAGGGTGGTGAACGGGTAGTCGGCGATCTTGGGCCGCGCAGCGCTCATCGACGCGATCAGCGAGGACTTCCCGGCGCTGGGGAAGCCGACCAGGGCCACGTCGGCCACGGACTTCAGCTCCAAGATGAGGCTGCGCTCCTGGCCGGGCTCGCCGAGCAGCGCGAAGCCCGGGGCCTTGCGCTTGGTCGTGGCCAGGGCCGCGTTGCCGAGTCCGCCGGAGCCGCCGCGGGCGGCGACGAATCGGGTGCCGATGCCGATCATGTCGGCCAGAACGGTGCCGTCCTCGGTGGCGACGACCGTGCCGTCGGGCACAGGCAGGACGAGGTCCTCACCGCGCGCGCCATGGCGCAGGTCGCCCTTGCCGAAGCCACCGTTGGTGGCGCTCTGGTGGGGCTTGTGGTGGTAGGCGAGCAACGTGGTCGTCGAGGCGTCGACCTCGAGGATCACGTCACCGCCGCGGCCGCCGTTGGCGCCGTCGGGCCCGGCCAGCGGCTTGAACTTCTCGCGGCGGATGGAGGCGGCGCCGTGGCCGCCTGACCCTCCGGCGACCTGCAGCCTGACGCGGTCGACGAACGTGGCCATGGGTGACCTCCGATGGTGGAGCGGATGGAGGGGGTGGAGTGAGCAGGTCGCTGGGGCGCGTCGGCGGGTCGGTGCCGACGAGCCCCGAGCGGTCGGTGGCGGGAGCGTCCCGAGCAGCTGGGTGCAGATACGCGTCGAGGGGCGGAGCAGTCGGCTCCGCCCCTCGAAGGCAGTTGTGTGCCCCGGATTCCGGGGCGGCAGATCAGACCGTCTCGACGACGTTGACCACGCGGCGATCACGCTTGCGGCCGAACTCGACGGTGCCCGCGTTCAGCGCGAACAGCGTGTCGTCGTTGCCGCGGCCCACGCCGTCACCGGGGTGGATGCGGGTGCCGCGCTGACGCACGAGGATCTCACCCGCGCCGACGACCTGGCCGCCGAAGCGCTTGACGCCGAGGCGCTGGGCGTTGGAGTCGCGCCCGTTCTTGGAGGAGCTGACGCCCTTCTTTGATGCCATCTGGAATCAATCCTTCTTCCGTGTTCGAAGGGATCGCTCAGGCGATGCCCGTGATCTTCAGCCGGGTCAGCTCCTGGCGGTGGCCCTGGCGCTTCTTGTACCCGGTCTTGTTCTTGTAGCGGAGGATGCGGATCTTCGGACCACGGAGGTCCTCGACCTTCTCGGCGGAGACCTTCACGTCGGCCAGCTCGGCCTGGGCGGAGGTCACCTTGTCACCGTCGACCAGCAGCACGGGGGCGAGATCGACGTTGTCGCCCGCCTCGCCTGCCACGCGGTTGATCACGATGGTGTCACCGACCGACACCTTCTCCTGACGACCGCCTGCGCGGACGATTGCGTACACCACGTCACTGCTCCATCTTGTGATTCGGATATGTCTACGGGTCGTGCTCCTGCTCGGCGGGGCCGCGGACCTGCGACCGTCAACCGGCCCTGCACGCCCTGGGGAGAGGTGCAGGCGGGAGATGCGGTCGCGCGGTGTCCACCGGGAAAACGACTGGACGCGTTTTGCGCCGAAGAACAGCTTACGATCCCCGGAACCCCGGGTCAACCATCGGAGGCGGTCCGACCTGCGAGAACGCCGTCACACCGTGTGCAACTCGTCACGCCGGTCGCGCCCGCCCTCTCCGGTTCAGGACTGCGGCGGGGCGTCCTGCTCCCACGCGTCGCCGGTCTCCCCGGCTGCAGCTTCCGACTGCTGATCGACCGCGGGCTGCTCGGCCACCGGCTGCTCGTCAGCGGACTGCTCGGCCACCGGCTGCTCGTCAGCGGACTGCTCGCCCGCCGGCTGCTCGTCAGCGGACTGCTCGCCCGCCGGCTGTTCGGCCGCCGGGCCCGCGTCGTGTGCGGCCGGCTCATGAGCCTCAGGCTCCGCCGACCGCTCAGGTGTCTGCTCTGCAGGCTGCTCCGTCGATTCCTCGGCCGACGGGTCCGCCGGCTCGCCGGCCGACGGCTGTGCCGCGGCGTCGCCGGCCGATGGGTCCGCCTGGGCGTCCGCGTGCCGCAGCTCCGGGAGGGTCGCCGGTTCCGCGGCCTGCGGATCCCGGGTGTCGTCCACCGCGATGACCTGACCGTCGACGGTGACCTCCGGGTGCGAGTGGGCACCGGAGGCCGCGGCGATCGAGGCGATCGTGGCGCGGGCGAGGGCGCGGCTGTCCGCGTCGTCCTCGAGCCGGTGGACGTCGGGCTGCGGCTCCTCCGCGGGCGCCTCCTCGGCGGCGGAGTCGTCCTTGCCGCCGCCTCGCGAGCGACGGCTGCGGCGCTTGGCGGACTTCGAGGACTCGTCCCCGCCGGAGCCGCCGTTGCCGTTCTTGCCGTTCCCGTTGCCGCCGTTCCCGTTGCCGTTGCCGGCGTGCTGGTGAGGCTGACCGTCGAGGTCGACGACGATGCCGCGGCCGTTGCAGTGCTCGCAGGTCGCGGAGAAGGTCTCGACCAGTCCCTGGCCCACCCGCTTGCGCGTCATCTGGACCAGGCCCAGCGAGGTGACCTCGGCGACCTGGTGCTTGGTCCGGTCCCGGCCGAGGCATTCCACGAGGCGGCGCAGCACCAGGTCGCGGTTGGACTCGAGCACCATGTCGATGAAGTCGATGACGATGATGCCGCCGATGTCGCGCAGCCGCAGCTGGCGCACGATCTCCTCGGCCGCCTCCAGGTTGTTCTTGGTGACGGTCTCCTCGAGGGTGCCGCCGGAACCGGTGAACTTGCCGGTGTTGACGTCGACCACCGTCATCGCCTCGGTGCGGTCGATGACCAGCGAGCCGCCGGAGGGCAGGTAGACCTTGCGGTCCATGGCCTTCAGCAGCTGCTCGTCGATCCGGTGCTTGGCGAAGACGTCCTTGTCGCCGACGTGCTTGGTCAGGCGCTCGAGCAGATCCGGAGCGACGTCCGAGACGTACTGGTGGACCTCGTCGTAGACCTTGCCGCCCTCGACGATCAGCGAGGTGAAGTCCTCGTTGAAGACGTCGCGGACCACCTTGATGGCGATATCGGGCTCCTGCGAGAGGGCCACCGGCGCGGACTTCGACTTCTGCGCCTTCTGGATCTTCTCCCACTGGGCACGCAGCCGCGCGACGTCGTTGGTCAGCTCCTCCTCGCTCGCGCCCTCGGCGGCGGTGCGCACGATGACGCCCGCGTCCTCGGGGATGAGCTGGCGCATGAGCTTCTTCAGTCGCGAGCGCTCGGTGTCGGGCAGCTTGCGGGAGATGCCGGTCATCGACCCGCCGGGCACGAACACGAGGTAGCGGCCGGGCAGCGAGATCTGGCTGGTCAGGCGAGCACCCTTGTGCCCGATGGGGTCTTTGGTGACCTGGACCAGCACGGGGTCGCCGCTCTTGAGGGCGAGCTCGATCCGGCGCGGTTGGCCCTCGAGGCCGACGGCGTCCCAGTTGACCTCGCCGGCGTACAGCACGGCGTTGCGGCCCTTGCCGATGTCGACGAAGGCGGCCTCCATCGAGGGCAGCACGTTCTGGACCTTGCCCAGGTACACGTTGCCGACCATCGAGGTCTGCGCCTTCTGGGCGACGTAGTGCTCGACGAGGACGTCATCCTCGAGGACGGCGATCTGCGTGCGTCCGCCGCGCTCGCGCACGACCATGGACCGCTTGACGGACTCACGGCGTGCGAGGAACTCGGCTTCGGTGATGACGTTGCGCTTGCGGCCGTTGTCGCGGCCCTCGCGGCGCCGCTGGCGCTTGGCCTCGAGCCGGGTCGAGCCCTTGACGGCCTTGACCTCGTCGCGGGCCTCGCGGACCTTGACGACCGTGTTGGGCGGATCATCGGTCGACGTGGACTCGTCCCCGTTGCTTCCCGAGCGGCGACGACGACGCCGGCGGCGCGAGCTGGAGGATCCCGAGGAACCGCCCTCGGCGCTCTCGTCGCTCTTGGCGTCCTTGCCCTCGGACGGCTCGCCGCGCTCGTCCTGCGAGGAGTCGTCGTCCTGGTCGTCCCGGTCGTCCTGCTCGTCCGAGCCGTTCTCCTCGTCCCCGCGGCCACGGCCCCGCCGGCCACGACCGCCGCGGCGGCGACGGCGACGGGAGCCGTTCGAGCCGCCGGTGCTGCGCTCGGAGTCCTCATCGGAGTCGTCCTCGGAGGCCGTGTCCTCGGTGCTGTCCTCGGCGGAGGCGGAGTCGTCGGATCCGCTGTCGCGGCGGGAGGAGCGGCGCGACCGGCCGCGGCGCGAGCGCGAGCGCCCGCCCTGCTCGTCGTCGGAGGTCGCGGGCCGTTCGTCGCGGCGGCGGGTCTCGTCCGTCCCCTCCGTCTCGTCGCTCTCGTCCTCGTCCGCTCCGGCGTCGAAGGAGACGTCCGCACCGCCGACGGGGGCGTCGTGCGGGCCGACCGTCGTGCGCGGCGGCGTCGGCGCCTGGAACAGGAGCGAGGCGAAGTCCATCTGGACCTGTTCGCGCCGGCGGGACCGGTCGTCGCCGGCGTCCTCGGTCTCGTCGCCGGAGCCGCCGCGAGCGTCGGCGAGGGCTCGCAGGTCATCGACGACAGGGTTGTCGTCCTCGTCGCCGGACCCGCCGTCCCTGTCGTGGGACCCCGCGTCGCTGGAGCCGGCAGCGGCCGGTGCTGCGGTCGAGCCAGGCTCGGCCGTGCTGTTCGAGCCCGTCACGTCCTCGGTCTCGACGTCCTCCGTGACGATGTCCTCGGTCTCGGGCTCGACGAGGGGCTCCTCCCCCACCAGCTCCTCGACGACGGGCTCCGGGGCGGGCGGGATCACGGGGGCGCCGGCAGGGGCGCCCGCTCGGCGGCGGGGGCGCTTCGTGGGGGCCGGGGCGGTCTCGATCGGGGACTCGCTCTGCTGTGCGACGACCGTGCGCGGCGCGGCAGGCCCCGTCTCCTCGGAGACCTCCGGTCCCGAGACGGGCTCGGGAGCACCCGCGGGGGCTCCGGCCCGGCGGCGACGCCGCGACGTGGGAGGCGTGGTCGTCTCCTCCGACGAGTCGGATTCTGGATTATGGGTGCTGTCAGCCATACGGCCGTCTCCTTCTGAAGGAACCAGCGCACCCTGGCTCCCCGTGGTCATCGTCCCTGAGGACGGAAGTCTCTAGCCCTCGCCGTCGCGCAGCTTCCCGATGGAAGCGCTGCGATGCCGATCGCGGGAGCACGGCGGTCGCGGTACAACGCGTAACCGGTGCTCCGACGTGACGACGCCGGGAGGTTCCCCCACCCGGTGCGGAGCAGGAGAGTGCCTGCGTCAGTATGGCACAGGCCTTTCACGCGACCGATCCCGACATGCTCGTGCTCACCCCGTCGTCATGCCGGATCCGGCGGTGCAGCGTGGGCACGATCGCCGCCAGGCCGAGCCCTCCGGCGACCAGGAACGTCGTCATCTCCGACGTGACTCCGAGCAGGGCCCCCAGCAGCAGGGAGCCTGCCGCCTGGCCCAGGGCGAGCGCGATGAAGAGCACGACCGTTCCCTCCGCGGCGAATTCTGGACGGGCCCTCCCGGCCCAGACGATGAGGACGCCGCTCAGCGCCGTATAGCCCGCGCCGAACAGGCACATCGACAGGTGAGCGGCCCACGACGCTCCGGGAGCGACGCCCAGCAGAACGGTGGCGCCGGCCATGGCAGCAGCGGTGAGGGTCCAGGCGGTCCGCAGGCTCCAGGCCTGGACGAGCTTGGCGGCGATCGCACCGACCATGCCGAGCACACCCAGCACCATCCAGGCCAGCAGCGAGTAGAGCGGCTGATCCGGGCGGGCATCGGCCATCACCGAACGCCCGAAGGTCCAGATGGCGGCGCTCGACGCGCCGGCCAGCAGAGCAGCCACCACGGGGATGACCAGCGGCGCCATGAGGGCACGGAGCCCTGCGCGACTGCTCGGCGCGGCGTCGCCCGCGGACCGCCCAGGCCCCGAGGCAGCCCCTGGACCGGCGGGCGGTCCGGAGCTGACAGGCGATCCGGAGCTGGCGGGCGGCCCGGACCGGATGAGCGATCCGCCGCCGGCGGACGAGCCGGCACCGGCGGCGACGGCATCGGCCCTCAAGGTGGCCAGCGCGGCCACTGCCGCTGTCACCGCGATCACCGCCCAGGCGATCCGCCAGTGCCCGATGGCGAGCAGGCTCAGCGCCGCCGCGGCGACCAGGCCGGCGCCGGTGCCGGAGTTGACGACCGTCTGCGCGCTCTCACGTCGGGCGCCGACGAGGTGGCGCTCGATGAGGGTGACCAGGCCAGGCGTCGCGAACCCGGCGCCGGCCCCGGCGAGGACGACGCCCGGGGCGAGGACCGCGGCATGGGGCGCGAGCGCCACGCCGAGCGAGCCCGCCGCGGCCGTGCCTCCTGCCAGCGCCACGAATGCTCGCGGGCCGGCGTCGACGCGCGCCGCGATCGCCGCTGCGAGGCAGTAGGACAGGAAGCTGCCGGCCTGGATCGCACCCGAGACGGCCGGGACCATCGCGAACTCCTCGGTGAACTGTGGCAGGAACAGCCCGTACCCGAACCGGGCGAGGCCGTAGGTCGCCGCGATCAGTGCCATCCCGCTGAGGACCAGATCTCGCATCGGCGCTCTCCTTCTTTCCGACGGGCTGGGCGGCCGAACCGGCCGTCGGGCTGGGACGCCCGGGCTCGTCCACCCGGGCTCGGGCACGGCCGCAACTAGAACGCTCGTTACAGTACACCAGAATAGTGGTTCACTGAAACGGTCGTTACAGTGGAGTGATGGCCCCCTCCCAGCGCCCCTCCGCACGCGACCGGTTGCTCCGGGCGGCCGAGAGCGTGCTGTTCTCCCGCGGCATCCGCGCCACGCCGGTCGACGATCTGCTGCGGGAGGCGGACGTCTCCGCTGCCACCCTGTACGCGCAGTTCGGGAGCAAGGACGGGCTCCTGGCCGAAGCCCTCCGCCGCCGCCTGGCGGACTGGCAGACGATCTGGGACCGCCACGTGGTCGAGGCCGGAGACGACACCGCGCGGCTGCTCGCCCTGTTCGACGCGCTGGAGGCCTACCGTGTCGGCACGCATCCCCCGGCGCGCTGGTGCGCCTTCCTGACCACCGCGACCGAGTTCCCGGACCCGGACGGCCCGGTCGGTGAGGTCCTCGCCGCGGACAGCGAGCTGCTCGACCGGCGCCTGCTGCATCTGTCCCGTCCGCTCGCCGGCGACCATGCGCAGGAGCTCGCCGATGAGGTGGCTCTCGCCTACGACGGCACGCTGGCCGCCTTCCTCCGGGGACGGCCCGCCTCGGCGATCGACGTGGGGCGTCGGCTGGCCCGCGCCGCGATCTCGGCGCACCGCGCCTGACCCGGCTCCGGCGTCGCTCCCCCGAGGGGACCATGGTCCCCGGATCAGGGCCTCGCGCGGCCGTAGATTCGAGCCAGCGCGCCACCTCCATGGCGTGCCGGACTCCCGGGAGGATTCATGGAAGCCCTCGATCTTGCGCGGTGGCAGTTCGGCATCACCACCGTGTACCACTTCATCTTCGTGCCGCTGTCGATCGGCCTCTCGCTCCTGGTCGCCATCATGCAGACGCTGGCGATGCGCGCGAAGGACCCGGTGCGCACCGATGCCTGGACCCGCATGACGAAGTTCTTCGGCTCGATGCTGATCGTGAACTTCGGCATCGGCATCGCCACGGGCATCGTCCAGGAGTTCCAGTTCGGCATGAACTGGTCGGAGTACGCGCGCTACGTCGGGGACGTATTCGGGGCGCCGCTCGCCCTCGAGGGGCTCGCGGCCTTCTTCCTGGAGTCGGTGTTCCTGGGCCTGTGGATCTTCGGCTGGGGCAAGCTGCCCGAGAAGATCCACCTGCTGACGATCTGGGCGGTGGCCATGGGCTCCATGGCCTCGGCCTACTTCATCATCGCCGCGAACTCGTTCATGCAGCACCCGGTGGGAGCCGCGGTGAACCCCGAGACCGGACGCGCCGAGCTCGACCCGTCCCAGGGCTCGATCTTCGCGGTGCTGACAAACATCACCACGCTGGCCGCGTTCCCCCACGTCATCGCCGGCGCATGGCTGGTCGCGGCCGCGTTCGTGACCGGTGTGGCCTCCTGGCACATGGTCCGTCACCACCGCGCGGCCCGCGAGGCCGGCCTGGAGACCGTCGAGGGCCGCGACCACGACACGGTGGCCCGAGACCTCTACCGGCCGACCCTGCGCCTGGGCGTGGTGGCGATGGTGATCGCCGGGGTGGCGCTCGCGATCACCGGCGATCTGCAGGCGCAGATCATGTTCAAGCAGCAGCCGATGAAGATGGCCTCCGCCGAGGCGCTGTGCGAGACCCAGGAGGGCGCGCCCTTCTCCATCCTCACCATCGGCGGCCCCGACGCCTTCGACCAGGACTGCTCCAGCGTCACCCACCTGATCGAGATCCCCTACCTCACCTCCTTCCTGGCCACCCACACCTTCGACGCCGAGCTGCAGGGCGTGGACGACCTCAACGCCCAGTACCAGGAGGAGTTCGGCGAATCCGTCACCGACATCCAGGGCAACGTGCAGCAGGCCGACTACCGACCGAACCTGTTCGTGACCTACTGGTCCTTCCGCCTGATGATCGGCCTGGCCGTGTTCAGCGCGGTGATGGCGCTGTGGGCGCTGTGGATCACGCGGGGTCGGGGCGCGACGGCCCGCACCTCCGGCTCGCGGCTGTTCCAGTGGTTCGGCGTGCTGTCGATCCCGATGCCCTTCTTCGCCAACGCGGCGGGCTGGGTGTTCACCGAGATGGGCCGCCAGCCGTGGGTGGTCCACCCCAACCCCGATGATCCGACGGTGCGGCTGATGACCATGCAGGGTGTCTCCAGCCATCCCTCGTGGATGGTGCTCACCTCGCTGGTCGCCTTCACCCTCATCTACGGCGTGCTCGCCGTGGTCTGGTTCCAGCTGATGCGCAAGGTCGCCCTCAAGGGCGCGGCCCTGCCCCAGCGTGATGCCGAGACCGACGAGCTCGACACACCCGCCCTCTCCTTCGACTACTGAGAAGGGACGAGACTCATGGACGTCACGCTCGCGCCCACAGCTCTGCAGACCCTCTGGTTCTGCCTGATCGCCTTTTTCTTCCTCGGATACTTCGTGCTGGAGGGCTTCGACTTCGGGGTCCAGATGAACGTCGCCACGTTCTGGCGGCGCGGTGCCGGAACCCGGGGCACGATCCTGAAGACCGTCGGCCCCGTGTGGGACGGCAACGAGGTCTGGCTGATCACCGGCGGCGCGCTGATCTTCGCCGCCTTCCCCGAGTGGTACGCCACCCTCTTCTCCGGCTTCTACCTGGCGCTGCTGGCCCTGCTGCTGGTGCTCATCGCCCGCGTGTGCGCTTTCAAATGGCGCGATAAGGCCGACGGTGCCGCGTGGAAGCGTTCGTGGGACCTCGTCCACGTCATCGGCGGTTTCGCGCCCGCGCTGCTGTGGGGCATCGCCTTCGGCAACATCGTCGCAGGCGTGGCGATCGACGAGAACTCGTGGATGACCACCAGCCTGCTGGGCCTGCTGAACCCCTTCGCCCTGCTCGGCGGGCTGGTGTTCGTGCTCCTGTTCTGGTTGCACGGGACCCTGTACCTCGCCCTGAAGGTCGAGGGCCGGCTGCGGGAGGATGCCAACCACCTCGCCGGGCTCCTGGTGTGGCCGACGATCCTCGCCGCGGCGGTGTTCCTGCTGTGGTTCCAGCTGGCCCACTCGAACACCGCGGTCACCTGGATCTCGCTGGCGCTCGCGGCCGCGGCCCTGCTCGCGGTGGTCCCCCTGAACCGTGCCCGCCGGGAGCGTCTGGCCTTCGCCGCCACGACCACCGCTATCGCGCTGGCCACGATCTCTCTGTTCGCGGGCCTGTTCCCGTATGTCCTGCCCTCCACCGGGGACCCGGCCAACGCCCTGACCGTGGCGAACGCCTCCTCCTCCGCCCACAGCCTCACCGTGATGCTGGTGGCGCTGGCGGTGCTCCTGCCCGTCGTCATCGCCTACACGATCTGGACCTATCGGGTCTTCCGTCATCGCCTCAGCGATGAGGACGGTCCCGCGCCCGGCACGGAGCTGCTCGAGAAGGCCGCCAGGCGCTACCGGGAAGCCTTCGACCAGGATGTCGGCTGAGACGGCGAGGGCAGACTTGACTGCGGCGGGAGCGACGGAAGCGACGTCGAGCGAGTCGGCGCCGGCCGGGCCCGCACCGGCTCGACCCCGCCTCCGCTCGCGCGCTCCCCTGGACCCGCGACTGCTGCGAGAGGTCGCCTCGGCGCGCCGCCATGTGGTCCGCACGGTGGCGCTGGGCCTGGTCCAGTCCGCCTGCGTCATCGTCACGGCGCTGGTGATCGCCCGGCTGGGCGCGCAGCTGCTGAGCGAGGGCAGAGTCCCCCAGCAGGCGCCGGACCTGCTTTGCGTTCTGGTGGCGGCGCTGGCGATACGCGCCGGGGCCGTGCTCTCCCAGCAGCGCACCGCCCACCGGGCCGCCACCGGCGCGATCAGCGAGCTGCGCGGCCGGATCCTCGCCCACGCCGCGCGCCTGGGCCCTCGCGGCGTGGCCGGCCGCGGCGCCGACGTCACAGCGCTGGCCACGACCGGCGTCGAGAAGCTGCGCCCCTACCTCGTCGGATACGTGCCGCAGCTGATGCTCACGGCGACCGTCACGCCGCTGTGCCTGGTCACGGTGGCCGTGCTCGATCCGCTCAGCGCCGTCATCGCCGCGGTGACGCTGCCGTTGGTGCCGATCTTCATGATCCTGGTCGGCAAGCTCACCGTCGGCCGGTCCGAGAAGCTGCTGGCGGACATGCGCTCGCTGTGGAGCCAGCTGCTCGATCTCGTGGACGGGCTGCCCACCCTGCGGGCGCTCGGCCGGGAGCGCGGCCCGGAGAAAGTGGTCCGTGAGCTGGGCGAGCGCCACCGCGCCTCGGCGATGGGGGCGCTGCGATACGCGTTCCTGTCCTCGATGGTGCTCGAGCTGCTGGCCACCCTGTGCGTCGCCCTGATCGCCGTGAGCATCGGCATGAGGCTGGTCGCCGGCGACATGGACCTCGCCCCGGCCCTGGCGGTGCTGGTCCTCGCCCCGGAGATCTACCTGCCGCTGCGCAACGTCGGCGCCCAGTACCACGCCTCCACCGACGGGCTCGCCGCGGTCTCCGCCGCCTTCGAGGTCCTCGACGAGCAGTCTCCGCCCGCCGGGGACGTCCCGGCCCCGGATCTGCGCACCGCGACGCTCGCGCTGCGCGGGGTCTCGGTGCGATCGCGCGACGGGTACGCCCCGCACCGCGCCGACGTCGAGGTGCCTCCCGGGCGGGTCCTCGCGATCACGGGCGGCTCGGGGTCGGGCAAGACCACGGCCGTCCACGTCCTGCTGGGGCTGCTGGCTCCCGATGAGGGCCGGGCCGTGGTGATCGCTGCCGACGGGACGGCCACCGACGTGGCGGACCTGGACCGGCGGAGCCTCTGGGACCAGGTGGCTCTCCTCCCCCAGCGTCCTGTGCTGCCGGCCGGGACGCTCCGCTCGGTGCTGGCCTCTGCCCGGCCGGACGCGGCCGATGATGACCTGGACCGGACGGCCACGGCCACCGGCCTGGACGCCGTGGCCGCCGAGCGCGGCTGGGAGGCGGACCTGGGCCGCGCGGGCCGGGGGATCTCCCTCGGCGAGCGCCAGCGGCTCGCTCTGGCCCGGGCGATGCTCTCCCCCGCCCCGCTGGTGATCCTGGATGAGCCGACGGCCCACCTCGACGGCGCCACCGAGCACGTGGTCCTCGATCTGATCCGCGCCCTGCGCGAGCAGGGCCGCACCGTCGTCGTGATCGCTCATCGTTCACGTCTCGTCGAGCTCGCGGACGATGCGGTCAGTGTGTCGGCCCTGCGGACGGAGCCTCTCCCCGCGGACACCGTCGGAGCAGCAGACCCTGGCGGGGAGGCAGCCCGATGAGCGCCACGCCCCTCCGCCGCGCCGAGCGCATGCTCGAGATCCCCACCGGCCGCCTGCTGGCCGCACTTGCCGCCGCCTGCGCCACCCTGGGGTCGGCCTTCGCCCTCGCCGCCGTCTCCGCCTATCTGGTCACGCGGGCGTGGACCATGCCGCCGGTGCTCGATCTGACCGTCGCCGTGGTGATGGTCAGAGCGCTCGGGGTGGCACGCGGTGTGTTCCGCTGGCTGGAGCGGATGCTCACCCACGACGTCGCCCTGCGCGGCGTCGTCTCCCTGCGCACGAACCTGTTCACCGCGCTCGCCGCCCGCACCGACGACGCTCTCACCCGCCTCCGCCGCGGGGACCTGCTCGCACGCCTGGGGGACGACGCCCAGGAGCTCGGCGATCACGTCATCACCGCGATCGTGCCCTCTCTCGTGGCGGCGGTCATGGCCGTCGTGGTGCTGGCGACGATCACGCCGCTGTCCCCTCTCGCGGGGATCGCGATGCTGCTGGCCCTGGCACTGGCCAGCGTGCTGGCACCGCTGATGGCCTATCGGGCCGCGCTGCTGACCGAGCAGGCCGTTGTCACCACTCGCTCCGGTGTCACCGCCGGTGCGGTGGAGATCCTCGACGATGCCACCTCGCTCCGCCTGGACGGCCGCCTCGGGGCCGCTCTCGAGGAGCTGCGGTCCCGGCAGGAGGAGCACGATGCTGCGATCGACCGGGCCGCTCTGCCCTCGGCCGTCGCCTCGGCCGCGGTACCGCTGGCCATGATCCTCGCGGTGACGGGCTCGCTGCTCGCCGCCGGAGCCGCGTGGACCGACGGCGGGGCCTCCGCCGGTCAGGTCGGTGTGCTCCTGCTGCTGCCGCTGTCCTCCTTCGAGGCGGCCACCGCCCTGCCGGCCGCAGCCTCGCAGTACGCCCGCTCGCGAGCCGCCGCGGCGCGACTCGCCGAACTGACCGACGGCCCGGCGACGCCTGCAGGGACGCCGCCCCGCGACGACCGCCGCGGGTCCGGCTCCGATTCCGACTCCGACGGCGAGCGAGCGCCCGCCGCCACGCCCGCGCGGTCCGCGCAGTCCGCTCCCTCCGCACAGTCCGCCTCGTCTGCACCGTCCGCACAGGCCACCTCGTCTGCGCCGTCCCTACAGGCCGCGCCTGCCGGTGGGTCCGGACACCTGCAGGCTGTCGGCCTCACTGCCGGATGGACCGCTGACGCTCCCAGAGTCGCTGATCTCGACCTGGATCTGCCGCCGGGGTCGCGTCTGGCGGTGGTCGGCGCCTCCGGCAGCGGCAAGTCGACCCTGCTGGCGACTCTCGCCGGTCTGCTCGATCCACTGGCGGGCCGCGTCGAACTCGACGGCCGCGACCTCGCGGCGCTGCCCGCCCCCGAGGTGCGCTCCGCGGTCACCATGTTCGCCGAGGACGCGCACGTCTTCGCCACCACGGTGCGGGAGAACCTCCGCGTGGTGCGCGGCGACCTGGACGACGGGACGGCTCTGGCCGCACTGGACGCCGTCGGCCTCGACGACTGGCTCGCGACCCTCCCCCGCGGCCTGGACACTCCCATCGGGCCGGACGGGACCACCGTCTCCGGCGGCGAGCGGCGCCGGCTGCTGCTCGCCCGCGCGGTGGTCCGTCGCGGCCCGGTGCTGCTCCTGGACGAACCGACCGAGCACCTCGAGACCGCCCGCGGCGACGCCCTGCTGCGCGCCCTCCTCGACCCGGCCGACGAGACCCTCGTCCCCGCAAGCAGTACCGTCGTCGTGGTCACCCACCGGATCGAGGCGGTCCCCGCCGCCACGCCGGTGCTCCGGATCGGTGACCACGCCCGGGCCTGCTTCGAGGAGCACCGATGACATCGCCGACCCCGCCATCCCGGCCCGACCGGCCCCGTATGCAAGCTTTGGCGGAGGCCGTGCTCGCCGGCGGCGACACCGAGGATCTGCTGGATCTGCTCGTCCATACCGCCCGTACCGACCTCGGCGCGCGCAGTGCCGCGCTGGCCCTCCCGTGGCGGCCGGGAGCGTGGGCCTACGAGATCGTCGACGGCCCGGATGGCGCGGAGCTGCTCGGCCGGCCGCTGGAGCCCGACTCCCCGGAACAGCGCGGCCTCGAGAGTGCGGACGTCGAGGCGCTCGAGAGCATCGCCACGCTGCGCATCGGTGACCAGGAGCGCCCCGCGCTGCTGGCCGCCGTCGACGCCGCCGAGCACGGCATGGGCTACCTCGCCGTACTGCGCGGGGCCACCACCGCCGCGTCGCAGGACGTGCCGGACGAGTTCACCCTCGCCGATCGGGAACGGCTGGACGCCCTGGCCGGCCTGCTCGCCCTGACGCTGCGCTGGCCCTCACTGCGCTCCACGGTGGAGATCGACGACGAGCGCAGCCGGATCGCCCGCGATCTGCATGATCTCGCGATCCAGGAACTGTTCGCCGTGGGGATGGAACTGGAGAGCCTGACCGACGCCCTGGCCGCTCCCGGGGAGCCGCCCTCGAACACGCGGATCCGTTCCTCGGTCGCCGCCTCGGTGCACGGGGTCGAGAACGCGGTCGCTCAGATCCGACAGATCGTGCAGTCACTGCGCCGCGAGCGCCCGGAGGCGACGCTGACCGAACAGCTGCGCCACGAGGTCGGCCTGGCCACCGCCGGTCTCGGCTTCGTCCCCGCGCTGCGCCTGCCACCGCACCCGGCCAAGATGGAGGCCGAGCTGCCCGCCGAGATCGCCGAGGACGTGGTCGCGGTGGTCCGCGAGGGCCTCGCCAATGCCGCCCGCCACGCGCATGCCAGCGCCGTGGCGGTCTCGGTCAGCCTCACCTCCGAGGGTGTGGACCGAGTCGTCCAGGTCAACATCTCGGACAACGGGCGCGGGATCGACCCCTCGGTGCAGCGGCGCAGCGGGCTGGCGAACATGTCCAGCCGCGCGCGTCGGCACTCCGGATGGGTGGACGCCATCAACCTCGAGCCCGGCACGATGATCTCCTGGCGGGTGACGCTGCCGCCGGCGTGATCGGTCCCAGCAGCCGCGTCCATGTCTCCAACGGGTGCGGCGACCATGTCTCCAGCGGGTGCGGTGACGTCGCCAGCGGTGTGATTCCGTCGCCAGCAGCCGTCACTGCTTCCAACCGTCACTGCTTCCAGCCGGCGCGCCGACGGGCGGCGACCATCGCCGCGACCTGCGTGCGGCGCTGCATGCCCAAGGTCGCGAGGATGACCGTGATGCGGTTCTTGACCGTCTTCTCGGCGATGCCCAGTTCGTCAGCGATCTCCCGGTTGGAGTGACCGTCGCCGATCAGGTCGACGATCCGGCGGTCGGAATCGGACAGCTGCGGCGTCTCCTCGGCGCGATCGGCCGGCCAGGCCGGCTTCCCCGAACAGATGGTGCGGATCGCCTCGATGATCTCGTGGGATCGGGCGGACTTCAGGATCAGCCCGTCGGCACCGACCGCGCGGGACTCGCGCACCGCGGCGTCGTCGTCGAAGCTGGTCAGCACGAGCATGCGCTGGGCGGGGTCGGCCCGGCGCGCAGCGCGCATGACGTCGATGCCGGTGCCGTCAGGAAGCTGGAGGTCCACCACCAGCACATCGGGCCGAATCGCGGGCAGCCGACGGGCCGCCTCCGCCACGGAGGCGGCCTCACCGACCACGCCGAGGCCGTGACCGGCGTCGATGACGGTGGCGATGCCGCGGCGGACGACCTCGTGATCGTCGACCAGCATCACCCGGATGATGTCCTCCGGCGGCTCGTCCTCCAGGTGCTCACCGCCGGCACTCTCGTCGTCCGATGTCATCTGACCTGGTCCTTCCTCGCCCGGGGCAGGGGACGCTGGCAGCGGGGGCAGTAGAAGCTGCTGCGGGCCTGATGGACGGCGCGACGGATGAGCGTCCCGCATCGCGGGCAGGGCTCCCCGTCCTTGCCGTACGCGGCGAGCGACCTCGCGAAGTACCCGCTGCGACCGTCGACGTTGACGTAGAGCGCGTCGAAGCTGGTCCCACCGGCACCCAGTGCCTGTTCCATGACGGCGCCGGCTTCCCGCAGGATCGACAGCGCGCGACGCTGCGTGAGGGCGTTGCCGGGGGTGTCGTAGCGGGTGCGGGCCGCCCACAGCGCCTCGTCGGCGTAGATGTTCCCGATGCCGCTGACGACGTCCTGCGCCAGCAGCAGGGACTTCACGGGGGCGCGCCGGGAGCGCAGAGTGCGGGCGATGGCGGGCAGGTCTGCCGCCGGGTCCAGCAGGTCGCGGGCGATGCCGGCCGCGTCGTCGGGGAGCAGCTCGTCGGGGCTGCCGAGGCCGGCGACGGCGCCGTCGGCCGCCGGCTGGAGAGGGCTGGTCCACAGGCCGCCGAAGATGCGCTGGTCGACCATGTCGATCACGGTGCCGTCGTCCAGATGCAGGCTCGCCCGGCGGTGGCGGAGCGGGTCGGGGGCAGGACCCTCGGACGGCGGCAGGAGGGCGGTCGGTGCCGGGTCGGGGGTGCGCACGCGCAGCTGGCCGCTCATGCCCAGGTGGCCCATGAGCGCCTCCCCGGTGTCCTGGCCGTCCGGGTCGGCCAGGCGCCACCACAGGAACTTCCCGCGACGCACCACGGCGGTCAGGCGAGAGCCCACCAGGGCCGCGGCCAGGCGGTCCGCTCCCCCGCTCTGACGGCGGATGATCCGCGGATCGACCACCCCGACCTCGTCGACGACGCGGCCGACGGTGCGGGGCTCGAGGCCGCGACGCACCACTTCGACCTCGGGAAGTTCCGGCACGCCGCTCAGCTCCTCTCAGCCGCTGGGAATGTGGTCAGCCGCGGGGGCGGGTCAGCCGCGAGGTATCAGCGACTCGCCGCGCTCGGCGAGTACCGCGCGCACCGCGTTCTGGGCCGCGGCCAGCTCGGCGTCCTTCTTGGACGCGCCCTCCCCGCTCGCGGAGACGATGCCCTCCACGCTGACCGTGGCCGTGAACACCTTCTCGTGCTCCAGGCCCGTCTCGGTGATCCGGTAGGACGGGGTCACGCCGGTGGCGGCGGCGATCTCCTGCAGCCGGGACTTGAAGTCGTAGCTGGTCTCGAGGAACTCGTCGGACTCCAGCAGAGGCTGCATGAGCTCCAGGACGAACCGGCGGGAGACGTTCTGGCCCAGCGCCAGGTGGACCGCACCGATCACGGCCTCCGTGGTGTCGGCGAGGATGGAGATCTTCGCGCGCCCGCCGGTGAGATCCTCCCCTCGACCCAGCCTCACGTAGGCGCCGAGGTCGAGCTTCGAGGCGATCACCGCGAGCGCCCGGGCGCTGACGGTGGCGGCGCGGCGGCGGGCGAGGTCACCCTCGGGCAGCGTCGGATGGGTCGCGTACAGCTGCTCCGTCACCGCGAGCTGCAGCACGGCGTCGCCGAGGAACTCGAGTCGCTCGTTGTGCGGGAGCCCGTCGTGCTCATAGGAATAGGAGCGATGGGTCAGGGCCAGCTCGAACAGTCCCGATTCGCGCAGCTCAGCAGCTTGAGCGGCGTCCAGCGAGAGGGCGTCGAGCAGCCGATCGGCGTCGGCGTGCTCGGTGGCCCGGCGCCTCCGCGCCATCAGCGGCCCTCGCTGCCGGCCGTGCCGCCAGTGGCGTCGGAGCTGTCGGAGCTGTCGGAGCGAGCCGAACCGTCGGAGCCGTCGGAGTCCTCATCGAGAAGGGTCTTCAGCGCGGCCCACCGGTCATCGATGATCTCGTGGCCGTGCTCCGGGTCGTCCTCCATGCGGAAACCGCACTGGGGGCACAGACCGGGGCAGTCCTCGCGGCACAGCGGGCGCTCGTCGGCCTCCATGGCGAGCGCGTCGCGCACCAGCGGGCCGAGGTTGACCTTGTCGTCTTCGAGCAGGACCGAGTCCTCGAGCTCGTCGGCCTTGACCTTCTCGGGGTACATGAACATCTCGTCCAGGCGCGCCTCGACGTCCTGGTCGACGGGGTCGAGACAGCGTGAGCACTCGCCCTCGAGGTGGGCGCGGACGGAGCCGTGGGCGTAGATGCCCTCGACGACGGATTCGAGCTCGGCCTCGACAGCGAGGGCGTTGCCCTCGGGGACCTGCATCGCGGCGCCGCCGGCCTCGCGGGCGGGGGCGGCGATGGTGCGCTCGATACGGCGGTGCGCGCCGGGGCGGCCGATGAGGTCGACCGCGTCGAAGCGCAGATCCTCATCGAGCGGCGAGACGGGGACGGTGTCGGAAGACATGGCGTGGCAGTCCTGTTCGTGTCGACGAAGATGAGCGTGGCCGGGAGGACCACTCAGGATACGTCCGTGGCGGCTCGCAGCGCGTCCAGGGACGGGCCCGGGAGCATGTCGGAGACGTCACCCCCGAGGGCGTTGACCTCCCGCACCAGGGACGAGGAGATGTGGGAGTAGGCCGAGCCGGTCAGCAGGAAGACGGTGTCGACACCGGCGAGGTGGTGGTTCATCCGCGCCATCGGCTCCTCGTACGCCAGATCCAGCTGGGAGCGCAGGCCGCGCACCACCGCATCGGCCCCCAGCTCCCGGCAGAAGTCGACCAGGAGCCCTTTGGGCAGGGTGCGGATCTCGACGCTGCCGCTCATCCCGTCGACCTCCACCGTCTCGGCGATCGCGGTCTTCCGCGCCTCGAGACCGAGGGTCCCGGCCTTGCTGGGATTGTGGGAGACGGCGATGACCACACGGTGGCCGAGGGCGACTGCCCGACGCGTGAGGTCGAGATGCCCCAGCGTGAAGGGATCGAACGAGCCGGGCAGGACGACGGTGCTCATGGCGCCACTCTAGTGCGGCCGGCTGCGGTGCGGCCGGGCCCGGTGCGGCCGGGCCCGGTGCGGCTCGGGACGCCGGCGCGGTTCAGGCCTGCTCGAGACTCACCAGGTGGACACCGTCGTCGTCGATCGCGTCGATGGTCAGTCTCCCGTAGGTCTCGGCGAGCTCGCCGGTGCCCGAGCCGGGGGCGATGACGTACTCGAGGACGGGGTCGCCGCCGGCCATGGTCCCGAGCTGCTGGAGGGTCACGCCGCCCGGCACGCCGTCGAGGGTGCCCTCGAAGATCTCGATGGCGACGTAGCCGGCGTTGCCTGTGCCCGGATCGCCGGCGGTGAGCATGGTGCCGTGGCTGGTGCCCTCGAGTGCGCCGCTCCAGGTCTTGGTGAACTCGAAGCGGCCGGCGGCGGTCGGGATCGGCTCGCCGGGGCGCAGATCGATCGTGAAGGTCGCGCTGAGCGTCGTCATGCTCGCAGTATCGCGCAGCGCTCCCCTCGCGGTCACCCCCTTCGGCGCGCGTAACGGGCCGGCGTCTCGCCTGTGACGGCGCGGAAGTCGCGAATGAAGTGTGGCTGGTCGAACCAACCGAGATCATGGGCGAGATCGACGACGTCCCGCGGGTCACCGCTGTCGAACGCTGCCACGGCGTCCATCACTCGCGCACGCACCAGCATGCGTTTGGGGCCGAGACCGACGAACCGCTCGAACAGCCGCTGCAGCGACCGCGTTCCCATCCCCGCTCGTCGCTCCAGCTGTCCGGTGCCGGTGACCTCCGGGTCGGCGAGCATTTCGAGAACGGCGAGAAACCCGTCGAACCCGGGGTCCTCACGCGGCTCCCGGGCGAGGAGGTAGTCATCAAGCACCTCCGCGGCCTCGGTCGCCGTGGGCTCGAGGACCACGGCGGCGGGATCGACGTCGAACCACTCCGCAGCGGGAACGGTGCGGTCACGCAGGGCCGCCAGATCAGCGGCGCGAAAGGCGGTGGTGCCTCCCAGTCGGAATTTGACCCCGATGACACTGCCCGTACTGGTCAGCGTCACATCGAAACGTCCCGCGGCGACCGGGCCGGTGATCCATGCGCCGTCACCGTCCATGCCGCTGCGCTGGACTCCGCCACGTTCGACGGTCAGATTGACCGCCGGTTCGTCGAGCGTCGCCACGTGATGGGATGTGCCGTCCTCGAGCGACCACGTGACCGACCAGTACCGCTCGACCCACCGGCTCAGCCGTTCGTCGGGCGCGGCACTGTCGTACGAGGCACGGGCGAGGAACTCCTCCGGTCGCAGGACATGGCCCACCATGTGCGGCGGTGTCGCGTTCATGCAATCGCCTGCATGCTCCATGGCGGCAGTGTGGCAGCTATGACGACGACTGACACGCCCTCCACGGCCGCCGCGCCCGTCGCCTCCCTGGCGATGATCACGCTCGACGCCGCCGAGACCGAGCCGATCGCGCAGTTCTGGTCCGCCGTCCTCGGCTGGCCGATCGTGCACCTGAGCGAGCAGTACGCGATGCTCACCGGGCCGAGCCACGCCCTCGGCATCGGCGCGATCCCCGACTATCAACGGCCCTCGTGGCCGGACGACGGCCGCAAGCAGTTCCATCTCGATCTCGCCGTCGAGGACCTCGACGCCGCAGCGGCGCGCTGCGTGGAACTCGGTGCGGAGCGTCCCTCCCAGCAGCCGGGCGAGACGTGGATCGTGCTGCGTGACCCCGCTGGCCACGCCTTCTGTCTCACCGACGCGGCTGCCTGGGGCTGACTCCTCGCGCGTGGTGCTCGCGCGAGAGCATCGCCCAGCTCATCCCGTCCAGCCAGCGTCCGCTGCGGTGCAGGGATTCCTCGATGAACACGCCCTCGCAGCGCATGCCGATCTTCTCCATGACGCGGCGCGAGGCGAGGTTGGCGGCGAAGCAGCCCGCCTCGACCCGGCGGACGCCGAGCCCTTCGAAAGCGAGGTCCAGCAGGGCCGCGGCGAACTCCGTCCCGAGGCCCTGTCCCTGGATGGCGGGGTCGAGCACCCAGCCGACCTCGGCCTGCCGGCCGCGGGCCTGCTCGACCATGTCGGTCTGGGACCACGGGTCCTGACGGTCGATCTTGCCGACGGCGACGATGCCACCGTCGCGCCGGCCCACGAGGCTGATGTCCAGACGGCTCTCCCACCGCTGCCGGTGGTCCTCGAGGGTGGTGCTCAGCGTGGTCGTCCACTCCTGGACCTCGGGCCGCCGGTACCAGGGCCAGATCTCGTCTGCGTCCTCGGGTCGGGCCGGCCGGAGCTCGAGGCGGTCGGTGCGGACGGGCCAGTCGAGGTCGTCGAGAGTAGTGGTCACGCTCAGAGGGTAGCGACCGATGGGTTCCGGGCGGTCCCGCGCTCAGCGGGGGTCGTCGCTTGTGGCGGCTGGTGCCGGTCAGCGGTTGTGCGGGTCGGTGGCGTTCACGGCCGCGACCACCTGGGGATAGTCACCGCGCGCCTCGCCATAGCGCAGGAACTTCACCGTCTCGACCTGGATCTCCGTCGCCTCCGGCTGGGTCTCGAGGATCTCCATGACCTCGTCGGCGAACTCGTCCAGTCCCATCGCGGCCTCGTTGTCCTCGTGGCCGGGCATCAGGGCGGTGCGCACGGCCGGCGGCTGCAGCTCGAGCACGTCGATGCCGGTGCCGGCGAGCTGGAGCCGCAGCGACTCCGAGAGCATGTGGATCGCGGCCTTGCTGGCGTTGTAGGTGGGGGTGGCACGCAGGGGCACGAAGGCCAGACCGGAGGAGACGGTCATGATCGTCGCCGATTCCTGGGCTCGCAGATGCTCCATGAACGCGGCGATCAGCCGGATGGGGCCGAGAATGTTCGTGGTGACCGTCGCTTCCGCCGTAGGGAGGAAGTCCGACGGGTCCTGCCAGTCCTCCACCCGCATGATCCCGGCCATCGCCACCAGCATGTCGAGGTCCGGATGCGTGGCGAGGACCTGCTGCGCCGCAGCGCTGATGCTGGCTGTATCGGAGGTGTCGATCTCGACCGTGTCGATCCCGGGATGCTCGGCGGCGATCGACTCGAGCAGCTCGGTGCGCCGCCCGCCGACGATGACGCGGTTGCCCTTCGCGTGCAGTCGCACGGCGAGGGCGAGGCCGATGCCGCTGGTCGCGCCGGGGATGAAGATGGTGTGTCCGGTGATGTTCATGGTCACGAGTCTGTGCGGTCGTGCCGGCCCGCACCAGGCCGCGCTCATCGGGGGATCAGCGATCCCTGGTTGCGGCGGGCTCGAGGGGGCGATACTGCGGAGACAGGCAGGGCGCCGACGGAAGAGGCTGCGATGGAGGGAACTGCGATGGACAGGGCTGGTGTGGACCGAGCCGCCCTCGCCGAGTTCCTCTCGCGCCGACGCGCCTCCCTGCTCCCCGCAGATGTCGGCCTCGGCCCGGGCGCGCGGCGTCGGATCCCCGGTCTGCGCCGCGAGGAGGTCGCGCAGCTGGCGATGATGTCCACCGACTACTACACGCGCCTCGAGCAGCGTCGCGGTCCGCAGCCGAGCACCCAGATGCTCTCCTCCCTCGCCCGGGCGCTGCGGCTCAGCGCCGATGAGCGGGACTATCTCTACCGGGTGGCCGGGCACCCCGCCCCGGAGCGGATGCCGCAGGAGGACTACGTCGCCCCGCAGCTGATGCGGGTTCTGGACCGGCTGCAGGACACGCCGGCGCTGATCTTGTCCGCACTCGAGGAGGCACTGATCCAGAACGGGCCGGCCACCGCCCTGTTCGGCAGCACCGGTCACCGCACGGGCTGGGAGCGCAGCGCGATCTACCGGTGGTTCGCCGACCCCTCGCACGGGCGGGCGATGTACCCGGCGTCCGATCACGAGCGTCAGAGCCGGGCACAGGTCGCCTCGCTCCGTGCCGCCTACGGGGCATGGGGTCCACGGTCCCGGGCCGCCGAGCTGGCCGCGCTGCTGCGCGAGCGCAGCGATGAGTTCGCCCGGTTGTGGGAGGAACAGATCGTGGCGCAGCGTTTCGCGGACCACAAGGTGCTGCTGCACCCGCAGCTCGGCGAGATCGAGGTGGACTGCCAGGCCCTGTTCACGGAGGACCGGTCACAGGTGCTGCTGGTGCTGACCGCTCCCCCGCACAGCGAGGCCGCCGGCAAGCTCGACCTGCTCGCCGTGCTCGGCACTCAGGAGGTCTCGCCCGGCTCCGACGACGGCCCGCCGAACTGGAGCACGGTCTCGCCGTAGGCCTTGGTGCCGTCGTCCGCCCAGCCGTCCGGCCAGGCCAGCTCTCGTGAGCGGCGGGAGCGTTCGACGACCACGAGCGCGTCGTCGCTGAGCGCGGGACGCAGCGTGACCAGCAGCGCCTCGAGGGTCTCGGTGGTGACTGCGTAGGGCGGGTCGAGGAAGATCAGCGAGTACCCGGCACCGGACGGTTCCAGGTGGGCGGCGATGCTCTCCGCCTTCCCGGGCCGCACCTCGCAGCGGCCCTCGAGGCCCAGCTCGGCGGCGGTGCGGCGCAGCTGCCGGGCGGTCGGGGCGTGGGATTCGACCAGCAGGGCGGCCCGGGCGCCGCGGGAGAGGGCCTCGAACGCCAGAGCACCGGTGCCGGCGTACAGATCCAGTACGCGGGCTCCCTCGATCGCGTCCCACCCGTCCAGACGCGAGAACAGCGCCTCGCGCACGCGGTCGGACGTCGGCCGGGTGCCCTTCCCGGGCGGCCCGGGGATCGTGCGGCCTCCGAGACTGCCGGCGATGATCCGCGGCATGTCAGCTCCTCTCCACGTCGGGGTCGGCGTCGCGCAGGCGGTCCTCGATCGACCCGGCGAGGTCAGGATGCGAGCTCAGGGCCGGGTCGGCCTCGACGACGGCGAAGGCGTCCTCGCGTGCCTGTTCGATGACCTCGGCATCACGGATGACGTCGAGATGCTTCAGGGTGCGCTGCAGGCCTGACTGCTCGTCCCCCACCAGGTCTCCAGCGCCGCGTCGCCGCAGGTCGAGCTCGGCCAGCGCGAATCCGTCGGCCGCGGAAGCGACCCGCTGCAGATGCTGGGAGGTCTCGGAGCCCTCGACGGCCCGGGTGTCGAGGAAGGCGATGCCGGCGTGCCGGCCACGGCCCACCCGGCCTCGCAGCTGGTGCAGCTGGGAGACGCCGAAACGCTCCGCATCCAGCACGATCATCACCGAGGCGTTGGGAACGTCGACGCCGACCTCGATGACCGTGGTCGCGACCAGCACGTCGATCTCGCCGTCCACGACGCGGTCCATGACCTGCTGCTTCTCCTCGGTGCTCAGCCGCCCGTGCAGTATCCCGATGCGAGCCCCGGCCAGTTCGGGACGACTCGCGAGGAGTTCGGCGGTCTCGGTGACGCCGCGGGCGACGGGCAGGGGCGTGGCACCGCTCTCGGGGTCCATCGGGGGCGGCGCCGGAGCGTCGTCGCCCGCCTCGTCGATCCGCGCGCAGACGACGAAGACCTGGCGTCCGGCGGCGATCTCCTCACCGGCGCGCTGCCACATCCGCTGTTCCCACTTCGGGTTGGACTCGTGGACCACGAACGCCTCGACGCCCGCGCGCATCCCCGGGCTCTCGTGCAGGGTGAGCACGTCGAGGTCGCCCACGGTGGCGAGGGCCGCGGTGCGCGGGATCGGGGTCGCGGTCATCACCACCACGTGGGGACTCGTCCCCGCCGGGCCCTTGGTGCGCAGCCGGCGCCGGTGGTCCACGCCGAAGCGGTGCTGCTCGTCGATGACCACGAGCGCGAGCGAAGCGAACTCGACGCTCTCGGTGAGCAGGGCGTGGGTTCCGACCACGATCCCGGCCTGCCCGGACGTGACATCCAGCAGCGTCTCGCGGCGGGCCGCGGTCCGCTGCGACCCGGTCAGCAGCCGCACCCGGGTGGCGTCGGGGTGGCCGTCCAGCTGCCCGGCCCGCGCCAGATCGCCGAGCAGGGCAGTCAGCGTCCGGTAGTGCTGCTCGGCCAGCACCTCGGTGGGGGCCAGCAGCGCCGCCTGGTGGCCCGAGTCGACGGCCCGGAGCATGGCGCGCAGTGCGATGACGGTCTTGCCGGAGCCGACGTCGCCCTGCAGCAGCACACTGGTGGGATGGTCCTGGCGGATGCGGTCGATGATCTGCCCGCCGACCTCCCGCTGCCCGGCTGTCAGCTCGAAGGGGAGGCGCTCGTCGAAGGCCGGCTGGAGCGGCCCATCGGCCCGCAGCGCCGGGGCTGGGGTCCGCGCATCCTGGGCGCGGCGCTGGGCGAAGATCGCCTGCAGCACGAACGCCTCTTCGAACACCAGGTGGGCGAGGCCCGCGCGGGTCTCCGCCAGGGTCCACGGGACATGCACCTTGCGGACCGCCTCGGCCAGCGGCAGCAGTCCGCGCCGGGCGACCACCTCCGCCGGGACCGGCCGACTGAGCCGGTCCCCGAATTCGACGCCCTTCTCCGTGGCCGAGCGCATGGTGCGCTGGGCGATGGTCTTCTTCAGCGGATAGACCGGAAGGGGCCGCTGCGCCCGCATGCGCCCCTCCGGCGTGTCCTCGTAGTCCTCGTACAGCGGATGGGTGATCTGGGGTTCGTGCGTCTGTTTGTGGAGGCCGACGGTCCCCCGCACCACGATGTGCTTGCCGACCGGCAGCTGATTGCGGTGCCACTGGACGAGGTGCTGCTTGGCGAGGAAGAACGTGAGGGTGAGACTCTCGATGCCGTCGGAGACGACCACCTCGAGAATCGAACCCTGCCGGCTGCGCATGCGCCGCTCCTTGACGTCGACGACCGAGACGATCGCGCTGACCTCCTCCCCCTCCTGGACCTCGTGGAGGGAGCGCAGCGGGGCCGGGGTCGTGTAGCGGCGGGGAGCGAACCGCATCATCGTGTCGAGGTCTCTGACACCGAAGGAGGCCATGGCGCGGGACTCCTTGCTCTCGAGCAGCTCGGACAGCGGCATGGACCCGCGAGCGGACTCCCGTCTCCTCGCCATGCGGTGCCTCCTCGTGATGGTCCTCGTGCGCGCTCGCCGGTACGGGTCAGCGTCCCGTGGGCGCAGTAGTCCGGCTCTGCGACGTGCGACGATGATCGTGCGCACGCGGGGACCATCGTGCCACTGCGGTACGACGCTGTGTCGGAATCCACAGCGGGTCGACTCGCCCGCACCCTTCTGGAGAAGGCGCCGCCTGGGGTATGCTTCCGTGGTTGCCCTGACCTCCGGGGGCCAGCGCCCCTGCGCGATCCCTGGTCACCAACTCCTGAGAAGGTTCCCGCCCTCGTGGCCGGTGAGCAGTCGCAGGGATGGGCGGGCACCCGATCAGAATTCGACTTTTCAGGAGACGACAGTGGCTTCCACGTGTGACATCTGCGCCAAGGGCCCGAGCTTCGGCAAGAACGTGTCTCACTCGCATCGCCGCACCTCGCGTCGCTGGAACCCGAACATCCAGTCCGTGCGCACTGTGATCAACGGCACCAGCAAGCGCGTGAACGTGTGCACCTCCTGCCTCAAGGCAGGCAAGGTCAGCACGCTCGGCGCCTGAGCGAGACCGACTCGGACTCACCCGTGAGCCCCTCCCCGATTCGGGGAGGGGCTCACGTGCGTCTGGGGGCGGCGCTCCTGTGGGGCAGCGCCCACCTGCGGCGGTGCCGGCCCCGGCCCTTGTGACGCCAGCACACTTTCTCACGACCTCCGACCGCAGCAGGAGTGCCCACTGGCTGGCGCCTTCGCGACGAGCTCTATTCCTCCACAACGGCCGCTCGTCCACAATTTCGCACCGCACGTGAAATGCCCCCCAATCCATGAGACGCACCTCAGCGGCCGGGCAACCTAGCGGATTATTGCGCTTCTCGCCAGTACTGCACACATTTCCAGATGCCGCCGTTCACATCCCACCCGAACCTCTGCTCCAACACTGCCTGACCAGCACGAGTAGTCGAGCAGTGAGATATCGACCGTTCCTCCACAGGGGCCATTCGTCCACATTGCCTCGCTACCTTGCGGTAATTTTGGAAATGACCTGTCTTTTATCGCACAAGCCTGCGATACTTGGACCATGACAGATGAGCGAGATGGCGTGGCCGCAGATCCTGGAGGTGCAGGTCCTGGAGGTCCGGACGACTGCTCCAGTGCGCCCAGTGCCGACTCGCCGGCGCAGCCCGCTCCGGACGCCCGCAGCTCTCTTCCCCTCACGGCCGGCGAGGAGCAGCTCCAGATCGGTGACATCGACCTGCTCTCCGTGAACCGCGCGCTCACCGAGATCGGTACCCACGGTTCAGTCGCTCTCGATGCTCTGTCCGCTCCGGACACGATCAGCCTGCTGCTCGGAATCCAGAACCTCTCGAGTGCACTGGCCGCAGTCCAGGCCCGCACCGTGGTGCACCTGGAATCAGCCATCAAGGACGACTGCACAGCTCGCGAGGAATCACCGGCGAAGGCGGCACGCATCGCTCGCAGCGAGGCATCCCGCGCCCTGAGGAGAGCGCCCTCGACGGCAGGCCAGACGATGGCGACATGCCGCCGGCTGGTCAGATCCATGCCGGGCATCCTCACGTCGCTCTCACAGGGCAGGGTCAATGCGGAGGTCGCACACCGGGTCAGCAAGGCCACCGCCACGGCGGAACCGGAGCTGCGCACCCAGGTGGACGCCGTCCTGACCGAGCACGTGGGCAACCTCGAGGATTGTGGGCAGCGGGAATGGGCCGAGGAGACCCAGCGCGTGATGCATACGCTCGACCCGGACGGCGCCGAGAAGCGCCACATCCGCGCATCGAAGAATCGCAGCCTCACCGTGCGCAATGACGATGACGGGATGTGCCGCCTGAGCGCCAAGCTGCCCGCGCTCGAGGGCGCCCGCATACGCAAGGGCCTCTCCCTCGCCGCGGAGAAGGCCCGGGCCGAGGGTGACCGGCGCGGACACCAGCAGATCATGGCCGATCTGATGGCCGATACGCTCCTGGGGCGGGGCGACGGCGTCGATCCCACCACGCTCGATATCGGCGTCATCATCACCGACCGCTCGCTCTTCGCACCCGGACACGCCGATGCCGCCACCATCGAGGGCTATGGGCCCGTGCCGTTCGAGCACATCCGGGACGAGATGCGAAATGCCATGACCGGCGAGGACGACGCCGAGCTTGCACTGACGCTGCGCCGGCTCTATACCGATCCCGACTCCGGTGAGCTCGTCGCCGTCGAGTCCCGGTCCCGGGCCTTCCCACCGGCGCTCTCGCGCTTCATCAGGTGGAGCCACCAGACGTGCCGTGCTCCGCACTGCAATGCCGATATCCGTCAGAACGACCACATCATTCCGCACGCGGAGGGTGGGCCGACGTCACTGGCGAACGCCAACGGGCTCTGCGCCGGGGACAACCAGAAGGAGAAGGCCGGGGAGACCGTCCGCGTGATCACCGACTCCGACGGCAGCCGGAGAACGGTCGAATGGACGACTCGCTACGGCCAGAAGGCGCGTCGCGGTGCGACGAATCTCGACCCGGTGGGCACCGCTGCTCACCGACGGCGACGGTCTCCCCCGCCGGCCGACCAGACCGGCGAGGACGAGGAGCCGGAACTGCACGGGATCTTCCACCGCAGCCTCGACCGTGCCGCGAGACACGCTCTGTCGACCAGGAACCCCCGCTCGCAACTCTTCACGCAGCCGCACTGCCGACACTGGCATTTCCGAGCCCACACGAACTACATTCTCGACCCCGCGGCCACCGTGAGCTCGGAAGCACTTGCCGGTCTCTTGGAGTCTCGAGGCGCACCCGGTCCGGCCGACACGGCGCAATCGGCCGACGTGCGGAAACCGGGCGATGAGCCTGAAGCGGTCGACTAGCGGAAACCGGTCAGCAAGGGGCCAACTCGAGCAGGTCCCGGTGCCAGCGAGAGGCGGCGCAGCCAGAGCCAGCGAGAGCAGCAGCCAGCGAGAGCAACTGCCAGCGCCAGCGAGAGCCTGCTCGTGTCACCGCCGACAGCGCGGGGCCCGGGCTCCGGGCCCCGCGCGACTCAGACAGTGCTCAGACCGCGGCGGGCTCGACGTCCGCGAAGGTCGCGGTATCGATGACCGCCCGGAAGTACACCTCACCGGCGACGACGCGCTCGTAGGTCGCATCGACCTCCTCGACGCCGACGGTCTCGATCTGCGCGGCAATGCCGTGCTCGGCGCAGAAGTCGAGCATCTCCTGGGTCTCGGCGATGCCACCGATATTGGAACCGGCCAGGGTCTTCCGGCCACCGATCACCGAGCCGAAGCTCAGCGACTGGCGATTCGGGGGAAGTCCGACCACAGCCATCACACCGCGCGGCTTCAGCAGGCCGAGGTACGCATCGACCGGAATGTCCGCACTGATCGTATTCAGGATGAGGTCGAACTCGCCGCGGTGATCCTCGAAGAAGCCGTCCTCGGAGGTGGCCAGCATCTGGCTCGCCCCGAGATCGATCGCCAGCTGCTCCTTCTTGCGCGAACGCGACAGCACGGTGACGTCGGCGCCCATGGCCGCAGCAATCTGGACGCCCATGTGCCCCAGTCCACCGAGACCCAGCACGGCGACCTTCTTGGCAGCTCCGTCCTTCGTCTCGGCCGCGCCCCAGCGGGCCAGCGGCGAGTACGAGGTGATGCCGGCGCACAGCAGCGGCGCCGCGACGTCGAACTCGAGTCCGTCGGGGATGCGGCATACGAATCGCTGGTCGACCACGACCTTCTCCGAGTAGCCGCCCTGGGTGACGGTCCCGTCGACGTCGGTCGCGTTGTAGGTGCCGACCGCGCCCTGCAGGCAGTTCTGCTCCTCGCCGGCCCGGCACTCCTCGCACTGGCCACAGGAATCGACCATGCATCCCACGCCCACGCGGTCGCCGACCGTCCAGTCCGTCACGTTCTCGCCGACCGATTCGACGACGCCTGCGATCTCGTGGCCGACGGTGAGCGGGAAGTGTGCCTCGCCCCACTCGTTGCGGATCGTGTGGATGTCGGAGTGGCAGATCCCGGCGGACTTGATGTCGATGACCACGTCGTCCGGTCGCGGGTTGCGACGTTCGATGGTGGCGACGCGGAACGGCTGGTCGGGGCCGGTCTTCTGCAGAGCCTTGACCGTGATCGACATGGGGTCTCCTTCGATGCTGGGGGTCGCCCGTTGGTAAGGGCGCCCTCCAGCCTATGCCGAATCGAAGGACCGACCGAACCGCTGCTTATGGCGAGTCTCCCTCAGGTGTGACCGTCGAAGTGGTCGAAGCCGGTCCCGGTGATCGCGGCCCCGGCCAGCAGCACACGATCCGCGCCGCCGGCGCCCGCGCCGCCGCCGGCACTGCCCGCCTGCGCGGACACATCGCCCTCCGCGGCGCGGACCGTCCCGATGGGACGGAAGCCGTCCGGGACCGATCCGGCCGGGAAGGTCGCGAGCATGGCATGCTCCTCTCCCCCGTGCAGCACCCACTGCCAGGGATCGGTGTCCAGATCGCGCGCCAGGTCCTCGAGCAGGGCCACATCGGGGGCGAGGGCCTCGGGGTCCAGGTCGAGCACCACGCCCGAGGCGAGCGCGATCCGGGTACCGTCCTGGACCAGTCCGTCGGAGAGGTCCATCATCGCGCTCGCCCTGCGCCCGACGGTCCACCCCAGGGACAGATCGGGGTCAGGTGCGTCGTGCCACCTGACCAGGTCACGGGAGGCATCGTCGAGGCGCCACCCGGCCGTCGGCCGGTCGGTGGCAGAACCTCCGGGCGTCTCCCCCGCGTCCTCGCCGCCGCCGTGGATCGTCGCCTTCGCCCTCCCGTCTCCCTCCTCGCCCTCGTCCTCGTCCTCGTCCTCGACCCGGATGCGTCCGGAGAGAACCAGGGCCAGACCGGCAGCGGAGCGTCCCAGGCGCGGGGAGCCCACGGCGATCTCGTCGCCGGGTCGCGCGCCGGAGCGCAGCACCGGAGGCTCGTTCTCCTCGAGCGCGCCAAGGGCGGTCACGGTCACGGTCAACCGGTCCGCGCGCCCGAGGTCTCCGCCGACGACGGAGACGCCATCTGCCTCGGCCCGCTGGGCGAGACCCATGGTGATCTGCTCGAAGACGCGGGCGGGCGTATCACCGGGAGCGGAGATCGCGACCACGACCGAGACGGGCTGGGCGCCCATGGCGGCGATGTCGGCGAGGTTCTGGACAGCGGCCTTGTGGCCGATCCAGCGCGGCGTGGTCGTCCTCGAGAGGAAGTCATGACCCTCCACCAGGGTGTCGGTGGTCACGACCAGGCGTGGCGATGGCAGGCGCACCACGGCGGCATCGTCGCCCGGGCCCACCTCGGCGCGGGGGTCGGCGGAGAGATGCGGAAGCATCCGCGCCAGCAGCCCGGCCTCGCCCAGGGTGGTGTCATCGCCGTTGTCGCCGCTCATGTGCCCAGTCTGCCCGAGAACCGGGAGTGACCCTGCTGCCGACGGGCCCCGCACGACTCGTCCGCAGACGACGAAGGTACCCTCGTGGGGTGCTTCGAACCCGACTGCCCGCCCTTGCCGCTGCGGGTCTGCTGACGCTGGGCGCCGCGTCCTGCGGCACCGTGCAGGTACCCCCGGGGCCTGCCGCCACGGACCCGGTCTGCGCAGACATCATCGTCGGCGCACCCCCGCAGGTTCTGGGCATGGACCGCACCGAGACCTCGAGTCAGGGCACCGCGGCCTGGGGCAGCGGCGAGGACACCGTGGTGATGCGCTGCGGCGTCACCCCGCCCGGCCCCACCACCGATATCTGCACCACCCTCGAGGACGGATCCGGCGTGCAGATCGACTGGATCGTCCGCGAACTCGAGGGCGACATGTTCCTGTACACGACCTACGGGCGCGAACCCGCGATCGACATCTCGGTGCCGCGCTCGGCGGCCGGGGACCAGCCCTCTGCCGCGGCGCTTGACCTGGCACAGGTCATCAGCCGCAACATCGAAGCCACCGACTACTGCGTCGGCCCCGGCGAGGAGGCGTGAGCGAGCAGCGCTGACCGGGTCGCGTCAGCGCAGTCCGGGTCGCGTCAGCGCAGTCCCGGTCGCGTCAGCGCGGTCCCAGCCGCCGGGTGCGCGCCTGCTCGATGAGGTCCGCGATCAGATCCGTGTAGCTGAGCCCCATGTTCTCCCACAGCACAGGGAACATCGAGTACGGCGTGAAGCCGGGCATCGTGTTGACCTCATTGACGATCACGCCACCCTCCTCGGTGACGAACACGTCGACCCGGGCGAGACCCTCCAGCCCCAGCACGGTGAATGCCCGTGCCGCGACGTCGCGGACCTCCTCGAGCGTCCTCTCCGGCAGCGCGGCGGGCACATCGATGTCCACCGTGCCCTTGCCGAAGTACTTCGACTCGTAGTCGTAGAACTCCAGATCCTCGCCGATCCGCACCTCGCCGGGCACGGTGGTGCGCGGCCGGCGACCGTCGGCCGCCTGCAGCACGCCGCACTCGACCTCCCGGCCGACGAGGGTCTCCTCGATGAGCACCTTGGGGTCCTCGGCGAACGCCGTCTTCAGCGCCACCTCCAGTTCGGCGACCTCTCCGACGCGCGTCACCCCGAGGCTGGAGCCGGCGCGGGAGGGCTTCACGAACCACGGCAGCGGGTGCTCGCGCTGCAGCTGGGCGAGCACGCCGTCCGGGTCCGCCGCCCAGCGGTCCTCGTGGAGGACGAGCCCCGGGGCGCAGGCGATGCCCGCCGAACGCAGCACGGTCTTGGTGGCGGCCTTGTCCATGCACGTGGCCGAGGCGAGCACGCCGCTTCCCACGTAGGGGATGTCCAGCAGCTCGAGCATGCCCTGGACCGTCCCGTCCTCCCCGTACAGCCCGTGCAGCAGCGGCAGGACCACGTCGATCTCCGCCAGCGGCGTCACCACGTCGCCGTCGACCTGCCGCAGCAGGCTGCGCTCGCCCGGGCGGTGCCGTGCGGCGGGAAGCAGTACCTGCGGCCCGTCGGGGTCGACCTCGGGCGCACGCCCGTCGACCATGGTCCAGTGGGCAGGGTCGTCGGAGGCGCGCACCCAGTGACCCTCACGGGTGATGCCGACGGCCACCACGTCGTAGCGATCGCGATCGATCGCGGACATGATGCCGCCCGCGGTGACGCACGAGATGCCGTGCTCGCCGCTGCGGCCGCCGAACAGGAGGGCGACGGTGGTTCTCATATGCGCAGGGTAGTCATTCCGGCCGGACGGATCGCGACAGCAGGGCCGTGGTGACCTGGTCTATCCGGGCTCCGTGATCGACGACATCCACGACCGCCGCAGCGATCGGCATATCCACGTCCAGGCGCGTCGCGAGGTCCGCCACAGCGCGGGCGGTGGCGACGCCCTCGGCGGTCTGACCCACCTCGGCGACGGCCGCGTGCACGTCGAGTCCGCGACCGAGAGCCAGTCCGAGGCGATGATTGCGGCTGAGCGGCGAGGAGCAGGTGGCCACGAGGTCTCCCATCCCGGCCAGTCCCGCGAAGGTCTCCCGGCGCCCGCCGAGCGCCACGCCGAGGCGGGTGATCTCCGCGAGCCCGCGGGTGATCAGGCTCGCGGTCGTGTTGTGCCCGTGCCCCAGTCCCGCCGCGGCCCCGACCGCGATCGCCACCACGTTCTTGACGGCGCCCGCGATCTCCACCCCGGTCACGTCGGTCGAGGTATAGGCGCGCAGGTAGGGCGCCTCGCACCAGCCCGCCAGAACCCCCGCGAGCTCCTCGGACGGGGCGGCCACGACGCTCGCGCAGGGACGGCGCTCGGCGATCTCCCCCGACAGGTTCGGGCCCGACAGCACGCCGACCCGCTCCGGGTCGACACCTCCGGCGCCGACGAGGATCTCGCTGATGCGGGCGTCGGTCCCGCGCTCGATGCCCTTGGTCAGGGACAGAACCGGCACGGGAGGCAGGCCGGCGGACAGCCCGGCCTCCTCGCGCCACCCCGCGAGCGTCGCCCGCATCGACTGTGCGGGCACAGCCACCACGATCCCGTCGGCGCCCTCGAGCGCGGCGGTGACGGATGAGGTGGCGGAGAGGGCCTGCGGGAGCTCCCGGTCACCGAGGTAGGTGCTGTTGCGGTGCTCCTCGCGGATCTCGCGGGCGACTTCCTCGCGGCGCGCCCAGAGCGTCACCTCGGCGCCGCCGTCGGCGAGGACCTGCGCGAATGTGGTGCCCCAGCTCCCGGCACCGAGGACTGCCAGACGGGTCACGGCTGCCTCACCGCCTCCACGGTGACCTGGCCGCCGGCGCGGACGGCCTCGATCGCCCTCATGACTGCCTCACGGCCCGGTAGCCGCGCTGGGGCCTGCCCGCTTCGGGACGATGGGCGTCCAGACGCCCATCGTGCACGACGGGCGGCGGGTCCTCGTCCCGGATCTCGGCGAGCAGTGCGGTGATCCTGGCCATGAGGTCCTCGGTGATCCGTACCGCGGCCGCGTGGGTGGTCTCCCCCTCGGCCCGGGAGACCGTGTACGGCTCGCCGACGCGCATGACGACCCGGCGGCCCGGGCCCGGATGCGGGATCGGGGAGCCGACGGGCCACAGGGCACGAGCTCCCCAGCTCGCGATCGGCAGCAACGGTGCCCCGGTCTCCAGGGCGAGCCGGGCCGGTCCGAGGCGGGCTCGCATCGGCCACAGCTGCGGATCTCGGGTGTAGGTGCCCTCGGGGAAGACCATCAGCAGCTCCCCGCGCCCCAGCGCCTCACGGGCGGCCGAGAGCGCATCGCTGCTGCGGGAGGTGCCGCGGCTGACGGGGATCTGCCGCGCCCCTCGCAGCAGCGCGCCGAGCACGGGGACGCGGAACATCGCGTCCTTGGCCATGAACCGTGGAGCGATCCCGTTCGCCTGCAGCAGGTGGCCGTAGCCGAACGGGTCGAAGGGGCTGAGGTGGTTCCCGCACGCGATCACGGCGCCGTCGGCCGGGAGGTTCTCCACTCCGATCCAGACCGGCCTGGACAGCAGCGTCGCCAGGGGACGCACCGCGATCTGGGCGATGCCGATCACGATGCCGGCCCGCCGCGACGGAGCCCGAGCGGACCCGACGTCCCAGCTGCGCGACCAGGCGACGCGGCGCCGCGAGGCCGGAGCCGGGGTGCGGGCCGGAGCCGGGGCCGGGGCCATCAGCGCGGCGAGGGCGTCGGGGGCGGGGTGCGGCCCGACGAGGATGCGCGGCCCGAGGACGAGGTACGGCCCGAGGACGAGGTGCGGCCCGAGGAAGGCGCGCGGCCCAGCGCCTTGCGCGTGGCCTGCCCGGTGATGCTGCGCATCCGTGAGCCGCCGGACAGGCTGCGGCGGCGCAGGGTGGTCGGTGCCCGGCGAGCGAGCGTGTTGACCGCGGCGGCGTGCATCAGCCGGCGCGGGGCGAAGGCGAGCCGGCCGCGCACGGAGCGGTACTTCACGGCCGTGGTGACCTGCAGCAGCTCGCCTCCCGGCAGCAGAGCCACGCCGATGCGCACCCGCAGCTTCTCGTCGTCGTCCTTGATCAGGGCTTCCGAGCCCACGACCTCGTCGGCCACGAACTCCTTCTCCGGTGGCGGGACCATGTCCAGCAACCGGATCGCCTCGTCCCGCAGCGCCCGCATCCCGCGCGAGGACAGCGGGGTGTTCTCGTGCGAGAAGATCGCCTCGGCCCACACCCTCGGATCGGGCTCGTCGATCCCGCCGGTGGGAACGATGACCACATCGCAGTAGTCCGGGATCGGGATGTCGCGCAGCGCCAGCGAGCTGCCCGCCGTCATGGCGTGTCCGCTCCGGGGATCGCTGCCGCTGCGGGGGTCACCGCCCTCGCCGGGATCGGCGTGGGCACGGACGTCATCACTCGTCATCAGCTGTGCTCCCTCGGATCGTGGTCGGTGGTGTGCGCGGAGCCGGGACGGCGCGGGATGCAGAGGCGAGCGGGCGGGGTCAGCGCGCCGCGGCCCCCTGGGCGGCGAGATCGTGCTCCTGGCGCCCGTTCTCCCAGAAGTCGGCGCCCAGCGCGGTGAGCTTCTCCCGGAAGGACTCGTAGCCACGGTCGATGAGGTCGATCCCGCGGATGGTGGAGACTCCCTCGGCCCCGAGAGCGGCGATCAGGTAGGAGAAGCCGCCGCGCAGGTCGGGGACGGTGATGTCACTGCCCTGCAGCGTCTTGGGCCCGGAGATCACCGCGGAGTGGTTGTAGTTGCTGCGGCCGAAGCGGCAGCTGGAGCCGCCCAGGCATTCGCGGTAGACCTGGATGTGGGCGCCCATGTCGTTCAGGGCGCACGTGAATCCGAGCCGGTTCTCGTACACCGTCTCGTGGACGATGGAGATCCCGTCGGCCTGGGTCAGCGCCACGACCAGAGGCTGCTGCCAGTCGGTCATCAGGCCGGGGTGGACGTCGGTCTCGACCGCGATGGCCCGCAGCGGGGTGCCGGGGTGGTAGAAGCGGATGCCGGCCTCGGTGATGTCCATGCCGCCGCCGACCTTGCGGAACGTGTTCAGGAAGGTGGCCATGGGCTTCTGCTGGGCCCCGCGCACGAACACGGACCCCTTGGTGACCAGAGCGGCGCAGGCCCACGAGGCGGCCTCGATGCGGTCCGGCAGGGCGACGTGCTCGTACCCGCCCAGCTCGTCGACGCCCTCGATGGTGATGGTGCGGTCGGTCTGCAGGGAGATGATCGCGCCCATCTTCTGCAGCACCGAGATCAGGTCCTCGATCTCGGGTTCGACAGCGGCGTTGGTCAGCTCGGTGACGCCCTTGGCGCGCACGGCGGTCAGCAGCACCTGTTCGGTGGTTCCCACGCTGGGGTACTCCAGGTGGATCTTGGTCCCCTGCAGCCCGTTCGGCGCCGTGATGTAGATGCCGAACTCGCGCTTGTCCACGACGGCGCCGAACTGGCGCAGCACGTCGAGGTGGTAGTTGATGGGGCGGTCCCCGATGCGGCAGCCGCCGAGGTCGGGGATGATCGCCTCGCCCAGGCGGTGCAGCAGCGGGCCGCAGAACAGGATCGGGATGCGCGAGCTGCCGGCGTGGGCGTCGATGTCGGCCACGTGCGCCTTCTCGACGTTCGACGGGTCCAGGTGGATGGTTCCCGAGTCGATGTCGCGCTCGATCTTGACGCCGTGGATCGACAGCAGTCGCGAGACGATCTGGACATCCCGGATGTCCGGGACCGAGCGCAGAATGCTCGGTCCGTTGCCCAGCAGAGCGGCCACCATCGCCTTGGAGACCAGGTTCTTCGCTCCGCGGACGGTGATCTCACCATCGAGGGGGCGTCCTCCACGTACGTGGAATGTCGAGCTCATAGCGTCCTAGCTGTTCGGGACAGGCGTCGGGGACGCCCGGTGTCTGACCGGCACACCATACCGGAGCACACTGCGCCGACGCCGCGACGCTCGTCTCACCCCGGAAGCCGCTCACGAGTCCTTATCATCGCGCGAGACCACCATCGTGCGCGGTGGCTCCCCGTGGATGGCGCCCGTGGAACCTCCTGGTCAGGCGATCCGGGTGCGCTCCGGGGCGGGGACGGACCACCCGGTCCGCTCAGGCGCTCTCGGCGGTGCGCGCGGGCAGCGTCTTGGGCAGCCAGGCGGGGCGCTTCGCCTCGAAGGCCGTGATCTCGGCCTCGTGACGCAGCGTCAGGCCCACGTCGTCCAGCCCCTCCATCAGGCGCCAGCGGGTGTAGTCGTCGACGTCGAACCGGAAGGTGGCGTCGGCCGCATGGACCTGGCGGGCTTCGAGGTCGATGGTGACCTCGGTGCCGGGGGTCTCCTCGAGAAGCTTCCACAGCTGCTCGATGTCGTCCTGGGCGAGGGTGCCGGCGACCAGCCCCTGCTTGCCGGCGTTGCCGCGGAAGATGTCCGCGAACCGGTTCGAGAGCACGGCCTTGAAGCCGTAGTCGCGCAGCGCCCACACGGCGTGCTCGCGGGAGGAGCCGGTGCCGAAGTCGGGTCCGGCGACGAGGACGGAGCCGTGCTGATACGCGGGCCGGTTCAGCACGAAATCGGGGTCGTTCGTGCGCCAGGCGTGGAACAGCCCGTCGTCGAAGCCCGTCTTGGTGACGCGCTTGAGGTAGACGGCGGGGATGATCTGGTCGGTGTCGACGTTGCTGCGGCGCAGCGGCACGCCGATGCCGGTGTGGGTGGTGAAGGCTTCCATGTCAGTGCTCCTCAGGCGACGGGCTGGAGATCGGAGGGCGCCACCGGCGCGCCGAGGTCCGACGGGGAGGACAGGGTTCCGCGCACGGCCGTGGCGGCGGCCACGACCGGCGAGACCAGGTGGGTGCGGCCGCCCTTGCCCTGGCGGCCCTCGAAGTTGCGGTTCGAGGTGGAGGCGGCGCGCTCCCCGGGCTGCAGCTGGTCGGGGTTCATGCCCAGGCACATGGAGCAGCCGGCCTGACGCCACTCGGCGCCGAAGTCGAGCACGACCTGATCCAGGCCCTCCTGCTCCGCCTGCAGCCGGACCCGCGCCGAGCCGGGAACCACCAGGACGCGCACGTCGGGATGCTTGGTGCGGCCCCGCAGCACCTCGGCGAAGGCGCGCAGGTCCTCGATGCGACCGTTGGTGCACGAGCCCATGAAGACGGTGTCGACCGGGATCTCCTTCAGCGGGGTGCCGGGGACGAGGTCCATGTACTCCAGCGCCCGTTCGGCAGCGACCTTGGCGGTGTCGTCGGTGAAATCATCCGGAGCAGGCACGGACGCCGACAGCGGCAGGCCCTGACCGGGGTTGGTTCCCCAGGTGACGAAGGGCTCGAGCTCATCGGCCTCGATGACCACCTCGGCGTCGAAGCTGGCGTCGTCGTCGCTGCGCAGCGTCTTCCAGTACTCGACGGCCTCGTCCCAGTCCGCTCCGGTGGGTGCGTGGGGGCGGCCCTTGACGTACTCGAAGGTGGTCTCGTCCGGCGCGATCATGCCGGCCCGGGCACCGGCCTCGATGGACATGTTGCAGATCGTCATCCGGCCCTCCATGGAGAGCTGGCGGATGGCCTCACCGCGGTACTCGAGCACATAGCCGGCACCGCCGCCGGTCCCGATCTTCGCGATCACCGCGAGGATGATGTCCTTCGCGGTGACGCCGGGCTTCAGATCGCCGTTGATCGTGATCGCCATGGTCTTGAAGGGATTCAGCGGCAGGGTCTGGGTGGCGAGGACGTGCTCCACCTCGCTGGTGCCGATGCCGAAGGCGAGGGCGCCGAAGGCCCCGTGGGTGGAGGTGTGGGAGTCACCGCAGACGACCGTGATGCCCGGCATCGTCAGGCCCAGCTGGGGGCCGACGACGTGGACGATCCCCTGGTCCGCGTCCCCGAGGGAGTGGATGCGGATCCCGAACTCCTCGGCGTTGCGGCGCAGCGTGTCGATCTGCGTGCGCGAGGTGATGTCCGCGATCGGCTTGTCGATGTCGATCGTCGGGGTGTTGTGGTCCTCGGTAGCCAGGGTCTGGTCGATCCGGCGCGGGGTCCGGCCCTCCTGGCGCAGGCCGTCGAATGCCTGTGGGCTGGTCACCTCGTGCAGAAGCTGGAGGTCGATGTAGAGCAGGTCCGGTTCGCCGTTCTCTCCGAGCCGGACCACGTGATCCGACCAGACCTTCTCCGCGAGGGTCCCCGCCATGTCGATCCTTCCCTGCGTCCGGGATGCGGGCGCGTGTTCTTCCATGCCGATGCGCGCTCAGGGGTGTTGAGCACTGCTCCATCGTCGGCCGGTCCATCATCCGACGCACTTGCGTCTCACAAATTAAGACGGCAGTATCGGAGCATGGACAAGATCTCGGAGGAGAACGGCAGCGGCGTCGGCGTGCTCGACAAGGCGGCCATCGTGCTGGGTGCGCTCGAGGCGGGCCCGGCCACCCTGGCTCAGCTCGTCCAGTCCACCGGACTGGCACGGCCCACGGCCCACCGCCTGGCAGTGGCGCTCGAGTATCACCATCTGGTCACGCGCGACATGCAGGGCCGGTTCATCCTGGGCCCGCGCCTGGGCGAGCTGGCCGCCGCCGCGGGCGAGGACCGGCTGCTGGCGGCGGCCGGCCCGGTGCTGGCCGCCCTGCGCGACCACACCAGCGAGTCCGCTCAGCTCTACCGCCGCCAGGGCGACCATCGCATCTGCGTCGCCGCTGCCGAGCGTCCCATCGGGCTGCGCGACTCCGTCCCGCTGGGCTCGGCGCTGACGATGAAGGCGGGCTCCGCCGCCCAGATCCTCCTGGCCTGGGAGGAGCCCGACCGGCTCCACCGCGGCCTGCTCGGTGCGCGCTTCACCGCCACCCAGCTCTCCGCCGTGCGTCGTCGCGGCTGGGCGCAGTCCATCGGGGAACGCGAACCGGGCGTGGGCTCGGTCTCCGCGCCGGTCCGCGGCCCGAACGGTCGCGTGGTCGCGGCGCTGAGCATCTCCGGACCGATCGAGCGGATCACCCGCCAGCCGGGACGGCTGCACGCCGCCTCGGTGATGAGCTCGGCGAACCACCTCACCGAACTGCTGCGTCGCGCGGGCGCCTGAGCGTCGCGCGGGCGCCTGAGCACGGTCGGTCCGCTCGGGCACCCGGGCGGAGTCGCGCCGGTCCGGACTCCGAGCGTCCGGCGCCCACCGGGCGGGCTCACTCTCGTTCGATCCACACCGGGGTGTTGGCGAAGCGCAGCACGGTGACCAGCTGACGGGGTGCGGAGACGGGTTTGTCCGGCCCCTTGGCCCGCTCCCCCGCGACCACGATCATGCTCGCGCCCTCGCTGGCGTGGACCAGCTCCTTGGCGCTGTCCGAGGCGGCGATGCTCACGTCGCGCACGAAGACGTGAGGATGGGAGATGGCGATGCGCTCGCTGGTGCGTGCCAGGATCTCCTGCGCCTGCTCGGGACTGGTCTCGGCGCGCACGATGAGGTGGATGTCCCGCCCATAGGCCATCGCCAGATCAGCGGCGCGGATGAGAGCCTCGCTCGCGCTGTCGTGATGGACCAGCCCGATCGGCCCGTCGCTGTCGATCTGGCCCCGCACGACCACCACGGGGCAGTGCGACCGAGCGGCCAGAGCCAGGCTCTTCGATCCCACGATCAGCGTCAGCACGCGCCCCATGCCCCGGCCGCCGACGACGATGAGATCGGACTCGCCGCTCGCCTCGACCAGGACCGGCACGGCGCTGCCGTCCACGATCTCGGAGGTGATCGGAAGGTCGGGGTGCCCTTCGCGGGCGACGGCCACGGCGTCCTTGAGCAGGCTGTGGGCCGCATTGCGGATTCCGGACCCGGTCATGCCCGGGATCGGATCGGTGTTGACGTCCAGCTCGGTCCACACGAACGCGTGCAGCAGGTGGAGCGTGCCGCCGACATGGTCGGCGTGCCGCGCGGCCCAGCGAACGGCACGATCGGATTCGTCGGCGTCGTAGACCCCGACCGTGATACGTGGCTTCGTGGCGTGCTTCATGTCACAACGATACTCGCTGCGAGGGCCGAAGCCCAGAGCGGGCGTGCCGGGCCCGAGGCAGGGCCGGCCCGCGAACGACGAAGGAGCCGATGCCTGCTGGCATCGACTCCTGTCCGTACCCCGTACCGGATTTGAACCGGTGTTACCGCCGTGAGAGGGCGACGTCCTAGGCCGCTAGACGAACGGGGCCTGCCCGGGATCCGAGGAACCCGGAACCGCGTGATCCGTGGATCTCGCGTCGTACCCCGTACCGGATTTGAACCGGTGTTACCGCCGTGAGAGGGCGACGTCCTAGGCCGCTAGACGAACGGGGCGCGGACTGCACGACTTCATGAAGCCGTGTAGCGCTGGGGTACCAGGACTCGAACCTAGAACGACGGTACCAGAAACCGCTGTGTTGCCAATTACACCATACCCCATGGTGAGAACACGTTTTTGCGCTCTTCCCGGCGAAGATCCCCGGTGGATTCCGAGGGCTTTCCGGGCCGAGCCGCCGTGGCGTGCCGGAGTAAAACTCTAGCGGGTCGGCGCGGACAAGACAAAGCCAGAAGGCCTCTTCAGGCTGTGAGGCTGAGCACCCGCTCCGCGGCGCGCGTTCTCAGGCGCGGCCGTGCGCCCTCATTGGCCCTCGGCGAGCCGATCGCGCAGCGCCCGCAGACGGACCAGGGTCGAGGGCTTGCCGAGCAGCTCCATCGACTCGAACAGCGGCGGCGAGATGCGCCGGCCGGAGAGGGCGCTGCGCAGGGGCCCGAACGCCAGTCGCGGCTTGATGCCCATCTCCTCGACGATGGCCTCGCGCAGGGCGGCCTCCAGCAGCGCGGCGGTGAAGGAGTCCCCGGGCACCGCCTCCACCTCGGTGATGGCCCGCTCGAGCACGCCGACGGGATCCTCGCCCAGCTTCTTCAGCGCGTCGTCCTCGATCACGAGATCCTCGTCGGCCACGAACAGGAAGCGCAGCAGGTCGGGGGCCTCGCTGAGCAGGTTCATACGGGTCTGGACCAGCGGCGTGGCCGCGACCAACAGGGCGCGCTGCTCGGCCGTGATGATCTCCCCCAGCACACCGGCGGCCTGGAGGTAGGGGATCATCCGCTCGGTCAGCTCCGCCTCGGGCAGCAGGCGGATGTGGTCGGCGTTGATGGCGGTGGCCTTCTTGAGGTCCACGCGCGCGGGATTGGGATTGACGTTCTCGACCGTGAAGCGCTCGATGAGCTGCTCGCGGCCGAAGATGTCCTCGTCGGCGCTGTAGCCCCATCCGAGCAGGGCGAGGTAGTTGACCATGCCCTCGGGCAGGAAGCCCTGGTCGCGGTAGAGGAACAGGTTCGACTGCGGGTCACGCTTGGAGAGCTTCTTGTTCCCCTCCCCCATCACGTAGGGCAGGTGGCCGAACTCGGGCACGCGCTCGGCGACGCCGATGTCCACCAGGGCGCGGTACAGCGCGATCTGGCGAGGCGTCGAGGAGAGGATGTCCTCGCCGCGCAGCACGTGGGTGATGCGCATCAGCGCGTCGTCGATCGGGTTGACCAGCGTGTACAGCGGCTTGCCGTTGGCGCGGACCACGACGAAGTCCGGCGTGGAGCCGGCCTTGAAGGTGATCTCTCCGCGGACGAGGTCGGTGAAGGACAGGTCCTCCTCGGGCATGCGCAGGCGCCAGGTGGGCTCGCGGCCCTCGGCGCGGTAGGCCGCCGTCTGCTCCTCGGTGAGGTCGCGGTCGTACCCGTCGTAGCCCAGCTGCGGATCCCGGCCGGCGGCGCGGTGGCGCTCGACGATCTCCTCGGCGGTCGAGTAGGACTCGTAGATGTGCCCGGCGTCCTTGAGCCTGGCGATCACGTCCTGGTAGATCTCACCGCGCTCGGACTGGCGGTAGGGGCCGTGGGGCCCGCCCACCTCGACGCCCTCGTCCCAGTCGATCCCCAGCCAGCGCATCGCCTCCAGCAGCTGCTGGTAGGACTCCTCGCTGTCACGGGCGGCGTCGGTGTCCTCGATCCGGAAGATGAGCTTGCCGCCGTGATGACGGGCGTGGGCCCAGTTGAACAGCGCGGTGCGCACCAGTCCCACATGCGGCGTACCGGTCGGGCTGGGACAGAAGCGCACCCTGACCTCGTCGGTGGTCGAGGCGGGGGTCTGGTCCGGGGACGTGGTCACGCGAGATGCTCCTGGGGTCGGGCGATGAGGATTGATGGGCCGGAGGGGACGCGGCGGGCGGCTCGGGTCAGCGGCGGACGACGGGGTTGGTCAGCGTGCCGATGCCCTCGATCGTGATGTCGATGCTCGAGCCGGCCTCGACGGTGCGCACCCCGGCCGGGGTGCCCGTGAGGATCACATCGCCGGGCAGGAGCGTGACCACGGTGGAGATCTCGGCGATCAGGTCGGCGACGGAGCGGACCATGTCGGCGGTGGTGCCGTCCTGAGCCCTCTCCCCGTCCACGCTGGAGCCGATGGCGAGGGCCGACGGATCGAGATCGGTCTCGACCCAGGGGCCGATCGGGCAGGAGGTGTCGAAGGCCTTGGCACGGAACCACTGCTGCTCCTCGCGCTGGGTGTCGCGCGCGGTGAGATCGTTGGCGCAGGTGTAGCCGAGGATCGAATCGGCCACGTCCGCGGGGGCGACGTTCCTGGTCATGCGCTTGATGACCACGGCGAGCTCGGCCTCCAGACTGAGCTCCCGGCTGTACTCGGGGATCGTCACGGGATCCCCGGGGCCGACGACGGCCGTGTTGGGCTTGAGGAAGAACAGGGCCTGCTCGGGGACCTCCTCGCCGAACTCCGCGGCGTGCGCGGCATAGTTGCGGCCGACGCACACCACCTTGGAGCGCGGGATGACCGGCGCGAGCAGCCGGACGTCCTCGAGCGACACGATGGTGCCGGTGGGTCGGATCTCGGTGTACAGGGGGTCACCGGTGATCCCGTAGACCATGTCCTGGCCGTCCTTCTCCTGGACGATGCCGTACATGGGATCTTCGCCGGTGGTGAATCGGGCGATACGCATGGGCGCCAGTCTAGGCCGTCACCGCACCGACGGACCGCCGCTCCTCGGCGTCGAGGCTCGTACCGGCCCGGGCTCGTACGATGGGCCGGCCCGAGGAACCCGCCGTGGAAGGAGCACGAGGTGACCGCGCCCACCGTCCCCGCCCCGACCCGGCTCCTGAGCACCGAGGACGCCGCTGCCGCGCGCCGCGCCCACGAAGTGCGCGCCGATGCGCTCACCGCAGGCCACCGCGAGCGCAGACGGCGGGGCGAGAAGCACCCCGTCGAGGACTTCCTGTTCACCTATTACCCCTTCTCCCCCGCCCGGCTGCGCCGGTGGCATCCGGGGTGGGAGGTCGCCTACGACGCCGCCGCCGATCGCGACGAGCACGGGAACACCCTGATCCCCGACGTCGACGACGCGGGACATCGCTCCTGGTACGTCGACGTCGACGCCGACGGTCGAGCAGGTGACGGGCCGGGCGACGTTCCCGCGGGAACGTCGTGGCGTCGTGCCGACGTGGCCCGCTACCTCTGCGAGCGCGCCGACGCCCTCGCCTTCATGACCAGGCTGCTGTCCTCGTCGTCACTGGCCGCCCGGCGCCCGCAGTTCGGCTGCTTCGGTCTGCACGAATGGGCGATGGTCCACCGGCTGCGGCCGGGTCAGCAGCGTCACGAGGACCTGCCTCTGCGGCTGACCCAGGACGCGACCGACGCGGTCGTCGAACGCGAGAACCTGGTGTGCTCCCACATCGATGCCTTCCGGTTCTTCACCCCGTCGGCCGCCCCGCGCAATGAGCTCGAGCCCACCCGTGCCACTCAGAGCGACCACGACAATCCCGCCTGCCTGCACGTGGGGATGGATCTGTACAAGTGGGCCATGAAGCTCACCCCGCTGCTGTCCTCGGCGCTGGTGCTGGACTGCTTCGAGCACGCCCGGGAGACGAGGGTGCTGGACATGGAGGCGAGCCCCTACGACGTGCAGCCGCTGGGCTACGGCGTGGTGCCGATCGAGACCTCGCAGGGCAAGGCCGAGTACGTGCGGCGGCAGCGGGCCCTCGCCGAGCGGGCGGAGGAGCTGCGGGGGCGGATTCTTGCCGGGCTCGAAGGACTCGACAGCCTTAGGACGCTGTGAGAACGCCCATGCCCTACTCCACAGCATCAGCAGGGAGTGATCCCGTGGACAGCGGGAACACGCTGTATGTTGCGCAGCTGGCGCCGGCCTGGCGAATCATGCAGTGGGTGGGATTCGCCGTGCTGACCGTGTTGGCCGCCGGCGCCGCGGCGGCCGTCGCGGTCCTCTCGGTGCTCGCCTTCGAGGGTGGCCAGCGCCCCGTTGCCATCGCTGTGGCGGCAGCAGTGCTCGTTCCCTGGTCTGCACTGATCGTCTATGTGTTCCGCGTGGCGCGGCTGGCCATGATCGTGACCACCGAGGGCATCACCGTGCGCGGGCTGCTGCGTACTCGCCGGGTCCCCTGGGAGCAGGTGCGCCTCATCGACGAGGTGCCGCACTGGTATCACCGCCGCTTGACCCGCATCGTCCTCACCGACGGCACCCGCATCACGTCGCTGATCACGAGCTATCCCAGCCTCAGACTGCGCGGCGAGCCGTGGGAGCAGGCCGCCCGCGACGGGCACGTCCCCATGGTGCCCACGCGGCAGGCCGTCGCGGCGCATCGACGCTGGCTGCGGGGCGAGTTCGCGTCGTCGCCCTGACCGAGGTCCGCGCAGTGATCGCCGGCGCCGCCTGGCAGACTGAACCCATGCCGATCCTGACGCCGTTCCTGCCCGAGAGCTCCTCCTCCGCCGGTCAGGACGGCATCGTCGACGGGTTCGTCGCGGCCCAGGAATCCGTCGGCCGGGTCCTGTACCCGCATCAGGAGGAGGCGCTGCTCGCGGTCGCCGCGGGTGACCATGTCATCGCGGCCACGCCCACCGGCTCCGGCAAGACCACGATCGCCTACGCCGCGATCTTCGCCGCCATGGCCCGCGGGCAGCGCTCCTACTACACCGCCCCCATCAAGGCGCTGGTCAGCGAGAAGTTCTTCGACCTCGCCGCACAGTTCGGCGCCGAGAACGTCGGGATGATGACCGGGGACTCCGCCGTGAATCACGACGCCCCGATCATCGTGTGCACCGCGGAGATCTTCGCCAACCACGCCCTGCGCGACGGCCCCGGCAGCGACGTCGGACTGGCAGTGATGGACGAGTTCCACTTCTATGGCGATCCTCAACGCGGATGGGCCTGGCAGGTGCCGCTGATCGAGCTCCCCGACTGCCAGTTCGTGCTGATGAGCGCGACCCTCGGCGACGTGTCGAACTTCGAGGACGACCTCGAAGAGCGCACCGGCCGCGACGTGACCACCATTGACGACGCGCCGCGCCCGGTGCCGCTGGACTTCCGCTGGTCGCTCGAGCCGTTGCCGGACACGATCGCGACGATCCTTCAGGACCGGGACGCCCCGGTCTACATCGTCCACTTCACCCAGAAGGACGCCCTCGAGCAGGCGCAGGCGCTGCTGAACCAGAAGATCCTCGCGGCCGACGAGAAGGAGCGGATCCGCGAGATCATCGGCGACTTCCGGTTCTCCAGGGGCTTCGGCCAGTCGCTCTCGAAACTCGTGCGCGAGGGCATCGGCGTCCACCACGCCGGCATGCTCCCCAAGTACCGCCGGCTCGTGGAGAAGCTGGCCCAGTCGGGACTGCTCAAGGTCATCTGCGGCACCGACACCCTGGGCGTGGGCATCAACGTCCCGATCCGCACCGTGCTGCTGACAGGACTGGCGAAGTTCGACGGCAAGCGGATGCGTCTGCTCAACGCCCGCGAGTTCCACCAGATCGCCGGGCGCGCAGGCCGCGCCGGATACGACACCGTCGGGCACGTCGTGGTGCAGGCGCCGCAGTGGACGATCGACTTCGAGCGCGAGCGCGCCAAGCAGCGGGCTCGGGAGGAGGCCGGCAACGCGCCCAACAACGCGAAGAAGCGCAAGAAGGAGCCCAAGCCCCGGATCCCCGAGGGCGCCGTCTCCTGGTCCGAGCAGAACATGACCAAGCTGGTCGAGAACGGGCCCGAGCCGCTGCGCCCGCACCTGCGCATCACCCCGGGCATGGTCCTGGCCCTGATCTCCCGACCCGGTGACGCGATCGCCGCCGGTCGTCACCTGATCATGACCAGCCACCAGACCCGGATCCAGAAACTGAAGCTGGTGCGCGAGGCCGTCGAGATCTTCCGCAACCTCAAGGAGGCGGAGATCATCGAGGTGCTCGACGAACCGGACCACCTGGGCCGGCGCATCGTCCTGGTCGAGGACCTGCAGCTGGACTTCACGATGAACCAGCCGCTGGCACCGTTCGCGATCGCCATGATCGACTCCCTCGACGAGGAGTCCGAGACCCTCACCCTGGACACCGTCTCGATCATCGAGGCGATCCTCGAGGATCCTCGCCAGATCCTGATGGCCCAGCAGAACGCCGCCAAGGGCGAGCTGCTCGCCGAGCTCAAGGCCGAGGGCGTCGAGTACACCGAGCGCATGGCCAGGCTGGACGAGGTCACGTGGCCCAAGCCGCTGGAGGAGGACCTCGAATCCGCCCTGGAGATCTACGCGAAGACCCGGCCGTGGGTGCGCGTCGAGGATCTCTCCCCCAAGTCGGTCGTGCGCGAGATGTACGAGACCGGGCAGACCTTCAGCGAGTTCGTCCAGCGCTACGGCCTGCAGCGCTCCGAGGGCATCGTGCTGCGCTACCTCTCGGACGCCTACCAGGCGATGCGCCGCACCCTCCCGCAGGACCTGCGCACCGAGGAGCTCGAGGACCTCATCGAGTGGCTCGGGGTGCTGGTGCGCGGCATCGACTCCTCGCTGCTGGACGAATGGGAGGCCCTGTCCCATCCGGAGGACGCCGACCCCGACGGCGCGACCGAGATCCGCCCCACCACGCCGCGCGGACTCTCCGCCCAGACCAAGGTGCTGCGCACCATGGTGCGCGCCGCTTTGTGGCAGCGCGTCGAGCACTTCGCCTTCGAGCGCGAGCAGCGGCTCGGTGAGCTGGACGGCGCCTCCGGCTGGGACCGCCCGCGGTGGGCGGAGGCCATGGACGAGTACTACGACACCTACGACCACGTCGGCATCGACGGACCGGCCCGCTCCCCACAGCTGCTGCAGATCACCGAAGAGTCAAAGGTGTGGCGGATCCGCCAGGTGCTCGACGATCCCGACCACAACCACGACTGGGGCATCGAGGCCGAGCTCGACCTGGAGGCGACCGACGAGGCCGGGGAGCCGGTCCTGGAGATCACTCACGTCGGCGACATCGCCGACCGCTGACGGTTCAGGAAACAGGCTGCAGGCTGCACACGACAGCACGCAGCGGAAGGGGCCGATGCCCGTGCGGGCACCGGCCCCGTGCCGGGGGTTCCAGCGGTCAGGCCCTCAGGAGGCCCCGGCCTCCGCATAGACCTCCTGGGCCGCGTCCCCGAAGTAGGGCCCGTACATCACGCCCGGCTGGGCGCTGTAGCCGAAGCTGTTGACGGACGTCTGGTATCCGTCCGGTCCGTCGCCGGAGAACCAGGGCCCGCCGGAGGATCCGCCGGTCATGTCGCACTCGATGCCCTGGTCGTCGGTGTTGCCCAGGGTGTCGTCCATGCCGTACCCCTGGCAGGATTCCAGCGTCTGGCCGTCGAACGGTGCGGCCGCCGGGTATCCGTACGAGGTGTACAGGCCGCCGCGCTCCTGGTTGAAGGCGATGCCGGAGGCGCCGACGGTCTCGGACAGGGTGGCGTCCCCGCTCTCGGGCTCGACCACGGCGAAGGCGACGTCGTAGTTGATGTCCTCCGAGCTGACCCACTGATCTGTGGAGAACAGTTCCGCACCGCTCCACAGGCCGTACGGGGTCTCGCCCTCGTGGTAGCCGGGCACGAAGACCCAGTTGGTGGCCCAGCTGCCTGCCTCGTGCACGCAGTGTCCGGCGGTGGCGACGGTCGCCTGGTTCCCGGAGGCCACGGCGTTGCCGGAGCAGACGTAGTCGACCCCGCCCTGGGTGAAGAACACCTTGCCGATGTGGTCCGTGTTCGAGGCGACCGCGGCCGGGGCCGCGTCACCGGGCGCGGCCTGGGGCTGGGCGGCCTCGCTCGCCTCCTGGTGCGAGGTGCCCGTCTGCGGCGGGGTCCCTCCGGCGACCGACGGCACCTCCACCGGGGCCGCGGTCTCGACCACCTCCGTCGCCGTCGCGGCAAGGTCCTCCACCAGTTCTCCGGCGGGGGTCGCGGCTTCCATGCGCTCGGCGCTCCAGTACTCCTGGGCGCTGTCCTGCGCGCTCTCGCTCAGCGTGGTGGTCTCGGGCTCGTCGCCGGATGGCCCGGCCGTGGCGAGGCCGGCGCCGCCGAGGGTCAGGGCCGCGGCAAGGACCACCACCCTGGCCGCTCGGAGACGTCGTCCCCGCTGAGGAGGGAACGGCTCGGCAGATGTGCTGGTCCAGTGCTGCGTGGGGTCGACAGTCACAGGAGGGGTCCTTTCGCAGGGGATCGGGAGCGGCGTGAGGGCGCCGCTCCGTCACGCTACGTCGTGTGACCCATCGCACCAACCATGTCCGCAGCGTGACACGCGGACAGATGACGATGCTCAGCGCTCCGGCTCCCCCGCTGCGTCGCCCGCATCCCCGCCCTGAGTGGTCTGGTCGTCACGATCCTCGTCCTGGTCCGTCAGCGGCAGCTCCCGGTCAAGCGGGAAGGGGCGCGCATCTCGCCGGCGCTGCGGCGTCCAGTACTCCGCAGCGTGCTCGCCCTCCGTGCCCCTCTCGGCGTCCCCTGCTCGTGACAGGGATCGACGCCGAGGATCCTCGGATCGCCGGGCGGTCATGGTGCGCTCCCGGACGTATCAGCCGGCCGCGTCGAGGTCGAGATCGACCATCAGCTCCGCGGCGATCTGCTCGAGCGCCTCGCGGATGTGCGACTCGTCGGTGCCGGCGGCCAGACGCACCTCGGCCTCGGCCTCGAAGAGCAGTCCCCCGCCCTGCGGTGCCTCCCGGGTCCAGCTGCGCAGCCCGTCGATCGTGGCCCCTTGGGAGTGGAGGGCCGTGGTGACCTCACGGACCATGCCGGTGCGATCCTGCCCCAGCAGATGCAGGCGCAGCACGTCCCCGGTCGCAGCTCCGCTCGCCCCCGGGACGGCGGCGGTCGCCTCCACCTCCAGGCCGACCTCGGCGGCCAGTGCCGGCAGCTGGGCGAGGAAGGCCTCGACGCTGCGGTCGGGGAGCTCGACCTGCACGATGCCGGCGAACTTCCCGGCGAGCAGGGCCAGCTGGCTGTCGACCCAGTTCCCTCCGTGCTCGTCGACGGCGGCCGCGAGAGCGGCCACCAGACCGGGGCGGTCATCGCCGATGGCGGTGAGCACATAGGTCGTCGTCTGCGTCGGCGTCGTCATACGCCCACACTAGCGCCCTGCCCGCGGACGCACCGCACCGTGCACCAGGGGTGGACGCCCCGGTCAGGCGCGTGCCGGCGCCGGTTCCGGCTCGGAGCGCCCGCCGGCCCGGGCGATGGACCACGTGACCGCGAGCGCCCCCAGCGTGGCCACCGCCAGCAGCAGGATGGCCGGTGAGTAGGTTCCCGTCCGCGCCAGCACCGCCGCCATCACCAGGGGCGGGAAGAACCCTCCCAGGCCGCCGGCCGCACCGACCACGCCGGTCACCGAGCCGACCACGGAGGGTTCGGTCACCTGGGCGACGAGGGCGAACACCGCTCCGGTGCCCAGCCCGAGACCGGCTGCGACGACGAGGAAGGCGAACGAGCCCACCGGCATCAGCGGCGGATGCGCTGCCACCACGAGCGCCCCGAGGAGCACGGCGAGATAGGACAGCAGGAGCGTTCGGCCCGCGCCGATCCGGTCCGACAGCACCCCGCCGAGGGGCCGCAGGAGCACAGCGGCCACGACGAAGCCGGCCATGCCGTAGGCGGCGACCGCACTGGAGAGCCCGTACCAGGTGCTCAGCAGGGTCGGGAGGAAGACCGTGAAGGCGACATAGCCGCCGAAGGACAGCGCGTAGAGGTAGCAGGCCTGCCAGGTGATCCGCAGACGGAGCACCGAGGCCGTCTGCGTGATGATGTGGCGACGGGACGGGGACCAGGTGGGCGAGGTGGGCATGAACCGCCAGGCCAGCAGCGAGTAGGCCACCAGCACCACGGCAGTGACCACGAACGGTGCCTTGTCCCCGCTCGCGCTGAGCAGAGGCACGGTGGTGAAGGCGCTGAGGGAGGTGCCTCCCATGCTGGCGCCGAAGAGGCCCGTGGCCAGGCCTCGCTTGCCCGCCGGGAACCAGGAGTTCACGTACGGGATGCCGATCGCGAACGCGGTGCCGGCGATGCCCAGGAAGAACCCGCCCACCAGGAGGGCGGGATAGGTGTATTGGCCGATGAAGCCGATGAAGAGCACGGGGACCACGGTGGCCAGCGTGATGGCCGGGAACATGACCCGCCCGCCGAAGCGGTCGGTGAGGGCGCCGACGGGGATCCTGCCCAGGGACCCGACCAGCACGGGAATGGCCACCAGCAGCGAGGCCTCCGGGGCCAGCCCGCGCTCGACGTAGATCGGCCCGAGCGGGCTCAGCAGCGTCCAGGCCCAGCAGGCGAGGGCGAAGCCCAAGGTCGCCAGCACCAGCGCCCGGGTCGCGCCGGGTGGGACCGTGCTCCCGGGGTTCCGGGCCGATCGCGGGTCGTTGCCGGAGTCGGACGGGGATGCGGGGCCGGGATGGGGACGGGCGACGAGAGGTTCTGCGGACATGGGACGCTCCGCTCCGAGGAGTGCGCCGGCACGATCGGGACCTGCAGGGGCCCGCGCGCAGCACGATGCGATGTGGTCCCGGTCAGCATGCACGCGGAGGCCCCGGGGGCCCGTGGTGAGCCGCCGTCGGCAAGACCTCGGGTAACGATCCGGTCACGCGCCCGCGCGGGGCGGGTCCTGCGCCGGCGCGGACGCTATGCACGGGGGCCCGACGACTCCGCAGACACGCAGGTCCGCAGGTCCGCAGGTCCGCAGGTCCGCAGCGAGAGTTACACGCCGGAGGTGTGCAGTCCCGACTTGTGCAGCCCGTACGTGTACGCGTCCACGATCGCCTCCCAGGAGGCCTCGATGATGTTCGCGCCGACGCCGACGGTCTGGAACTCCAGTCCTGCCCCGGCGGTGCTCACCAGGACGCGGGTGGTGGCGTCCGTGCCGTGGTGGGCATCGAGGATGCGCACCTTGAAGTCCTGCAGCTCGAGCCGGTCGATCAGCGGGAACCTCGAGCGCAGGGCCTGTCGCAGTGCGGTGTCCAGGGCGTTGACGGGCCCGTTGCCCTCGGCGATCTCGACGACGCGGGTGCCGCGGCCGTCGTCCCCGAGCTTCACGGTCGCCTCGGATTCCAGGGAGCCGTCGCGCGCCTGGTACGAGGTCGCCCGCCAGGACTCCACCTCGAAGAAGCGCGGCACCCGGCCCATCTCGTCCAGGAGCAGCAGCTCGAAGGACGCGTCAGCGGCCTCGTAGGAGTAACCGGTCGCCTCGCGCTGTTTGACCGTGGTGGCCAGACGGGTCAGGAGATCGGGCTCGTCGGTCAGATCGAAGCCGAGCTCGCGGCCCTTGAGCTCGATCGATGCGCGCCCGGCCATGTCGGAGATGATCATGCGCATGTCGTTGCCGACGGCACGCGGATCGGTGTGCTGATAGAGGTCGGGGTCCACGCGGATCGCACTGGCGTGCAGCCCGGCCTTGTGCGCGAAAGCGCTGGCCCCGACGTACGGCGCCCGGGTGGTCACCGGCATGTTCACGATCTCGCCGATGGCGTGGGCGACCCGGGTGGTCTCGGCCAGCGTCTCCTCGGGCACCAGCTCCAGGCCCATCTTCAGCTGCAGGTCCGCGAGCATGGTGACGAGGTCGGCGTTGCCGGTGCGCTCGCCGTAGCCGTTGACACAGCCCTGGATGTGGTCGATGCCGGCTCGCACCGCGGTGAGGGCGTTGGCGACCGCGCAGCCGGAGTCGTTGTGGGTGTGGATCCCCAGGCGCGCCTGCGGCGAGCCCGCCGCCCCCAGACGCGAGCGCAGATCCGCGATGATCTCGGCGACCTGGTGCGGGAGCATTCCGCCGTTGGTGTCGCACAGGACGACCACCCCGGCGCCCGCCTCGACGGCGGCGAGGACCACCGAGGTGGTGTAGGCGGGATCGTCGACGAAGCCGTCGAAGAAGTGCTCGGCGTCGACGAAGACCTCGCGGCCGAGGCCCACCAGGTGCGCCACGGTCTCGCGCACCATCGCGAGGTTCTCCTCGCCGCTGGTCCGCAGCGCCCCGGTGACGTGGCGCAGGTCGGATTTCGCGACCAGGGTGATGGTGGGAGCGGCGGAGTCGACCAGCGCCCGGACCTGGGCGTCCTCGGCGACGTCCACGCCGGCCTTGCGGGTGGAGCCGAATGCGGCGAGCCGGGCGGTGTGCAGCTCCAGCTCGCCGGCGGCGCGGGCGAAGAACTCCGTGTCCCGGGGCACGGCCCCGGGCCACCCGCCCTCGATGTAGGTCACCCCGAGCTCGTCGAGGTGGCGGGCGACGGCGAGCTTGTCGGCGACCGACAGGCTCAGCCCCTCCTGCTGCGAGCCGTCACGCAGAGTGGTGTCGTAGAGATGGAAGCCGGGGATCGGTGCGACGGGGGTCATGGCACTCACACCAGCCTCGTCATCCAGCCGTGCCGGTCGGGGATCCGGCCGTACTGGATGTCGGTGATCTCCTGGCGCAGGGCCAGAGTCGTCTTCCCCGAGCCCCCGTCGCCGACGGTCCAGGACCCACCGAGCGCGCGGAACTCGCCGATCGGGTTGATGACCGCGGCGGTGCCGCAGGCGAACATCTCGGTGATCTCGCCGGAGCTGACCTGCTCGAGCACGTCGCTCATCGCCAGGCGCTGCTCGACGCGCTCGAGCCCGCGGTCAGCGGCCAGGGCCAGCACGGATTCGCGGGTGATGCCCTCGAGGATCGATCCGGTGATGCTCGGGGTGAGCAGACGGCCGTCGGCGGTGATCGCGAAGACGTTCATCCCGGAGAGCTCGTCGATGTTCGTGCGCGTCTCGGAATCCAGGAACAGCACCTCGTCGGCCCCGTGCTCGAGGGCCTCGGCCTTGCCCAGCAGGGAGGAGGCGTAGTTGCCGCCGCACTTGGCGGCGCCGGTGCCGCCGGCGCCCGCGCGGGAGTACTCGTCGCTGATCCACACCACCAGCGGCTGCACGCCCCGGGGGAAATAGGCGCCGGCCGGGGAGGCGATGACGTAGTACTCCACGCGGCGGGAGGCCCGGACCCCGAGGAACTCCTCGCTGGCGAACATGAAGGGGCGCAGGTACAGCGACTCCTCGGTGGTGGGTGCGGGCACCCAGGGCTCGTCGGCAGCGACGAGCGCCGTGAGGGAGGTGAGGAAGGCGTCGGTCGCCAGCTCCGGCAGGGCGAGCCGGCGGGCGGAGGCCTGCATCCGCTCGGCATTGCGCTCGGGGCGGAAGGTCCACACGGACCCATCGGCATGGCGGAACGCCTTCAGCCCCTCGAAGATCTCCTGGGCGTAGTGCAGCACGGCGGAGGCGGGCGAGAGCTGGATCGGGCCGTACGGGACCACCTCGCCCTCGTCCCAGCCGGCGTCGGCGGTCCACGTCGCATGGGCCATGAAGTCGGTGAAGTAGGTGCCGAAGCCCGAGTCGGCGAGGATGCGGGCGCGCTCGTCGTCGCCGATGCGACGGGCCTGTTCGGTGTGGGGGAAGGCGAGCGCGCTCACGGGAGTCTCCTCGGGTCGGTGGCGGTCAGGGCACAAGTCTTGCAGGGTCGCGGGTCAGCGTCCGGAGATCGCGGCGACCAGGGCGTCCCCGATCGCGGTGGTCCCGCGGTCGCCCGGACCACTGGGCTGGGCGCGGGCGGAGAGGTCCTGCTCGACGGCGGCGCGGACCGTGGCGGCCGGTCCGCCGTGACCGAGGTGGTCCAGCAGCAGGGCGACCGAGAGCACCGTCGCGGTGGGGTCGGCGAGGCCCTTCCCGGCGATGTCGGGGGCGGAGCCGTGGACCGGTTCGAACATGGAGGGGAAGGCGCCGGTGGGGTTGATGTTGGCGCTCGCGGCCAGGCCGATGCCGCCGCCGACGGCCGCGGCGAGGTCGGTGACGATGTCGCCGAAGAGGTTGTCGGTGACGATCACGTCGAAGCGGGAGGGGTCGGTGACCAGGTAGATCATGGTGGCGTCGACGTGGGCGTAGTCGACCTCGACGCCCGGGTGCTCCGCGCCGACCTCCTCGACGATGCGGCGCCACAGGTGACCGGCGTGGACCAGCACGTTGTGCTTGTGCACCAGGGTCAGCTTCCCCCGGCGCTTCTCGGCCTGCTCGAACGCGTAGCGCACCACGCGCTCGACGCCGACGGCGGTATTGAGGGAGACCTCGGTGGCGACCTCGAGCGGCGTCCCGGTGCGCATCGAGCCGCCGTTGCCGACGTACGGCCCCTCGGTGCCCTCACGCACCACCAGGAAGTCCACCTCGCTGGGATCTGCCAGGGGCGAGTCCACGCCGGGGAACAGCCGTGTCGGACGCAGATTCACGTACTGGTCGAAGCCGAAGCGGAGCGTCAGCAGCAGCCCGCGCTCGAGGACGCCCGAGGGGACGTCGGGGTCGCCGACGGCGCCGAGCAGGATCGCGTCGTGCTCGGCCAGGCGCGCCATGTCCTCATCGGTCAGGGTCTCGCCCGTGCGGTGCCAGCGCCCCGCGCCGAGGTCGAAGTCCGTGGTCTCGACGCTGACCCCGGCCGGTTCGAGGGCCGCCCGAAGGGCCCGCACACCCTGCGGGACGACCTCGTGGCCGATGCCGTCCCCCTCGATGACGGCGAGGCGGAGGGTGCTGCTCGGGCTGGCGGTGCTCATGGGGACTCCGGTTCTGCGGGATGCGTCAGGAGGTGGGATCAGTCAGGGGCCGGCTCGGTCAGGTGACCGGATCGGTCAGGGAACGGGGTCAGTAGACGAGGTCGACGGCGTGGATGGAATGGGCGCCGATCGACGCGCCGATCGATTCGGCGAGCTCGCGATCCACGGAGACGTCCAGGTCGAGGACCACCAGGGCCTCGGCGCCGGGGCCGTTCCCGGCGCGGGAGACCTGCATGCCGGCGATGTTCACGCCGGCCTCTCCCAGATGGGCGCCGTACTGGCCGATCAGGCCGGGGCCGTCGTCGTAGCGGATCATCAGCAGGTGATCGCTCAGCGGCACGTCGAGCTCGTGGCCGCCGACCTCGATCAGCTTGTGGGCCTGCTCGACGCCGCTGAGGGTGCCCGAGACGGAGACCACCTGGCCGTCACGGAGCGTGCCGCGGATGGTGATGACGTTGCGGAACCGCTCCGAGGTCTCGTCGGTCACGAGCTGGACCGTGATGCCGCGCTCCTCCGCCATCACCGGGGCGTTGACGTAGCTGACCTGCTCGGTGACCACGCTGCGGAAGATGCCGCGCAGCGCGGAGAGCTTCAGGGCGGTGACGTCGCGGGAGGCGATCTCGCCGTGGACCTCGATGTCCAGCAGGTCCGGCGCCTCGGCGGCCAGAGCCGTGAACAGCTGGCCGAGGCGGTCGGCGAGGGCCACACCGGGGCGCACCTCGTCATCCAGGGCACCGCCGGCGACGTTGACCGCGTCGGGCACCAGCTCACCGGCAAGTGCCAGCCGCACGGACTTGGCGACGGCCACGCCGGCCTTCTCCTGCGCCTCGGCGGTGGAGGCGCCCAGGTGCGGAGTGAGCGTGACGCTGTCGAGCTCGAGCAGCCGCGCCGCGGTCTCGGAGGTGGACGGGGGCTCGGAGGTGTACACGTCCAGCGCCGCACCGGCGATCCGCCCGGCCGACAGTGCCTCGTAGAGGGCCTCCTCGTCGATCAGCCCGCCGCGGGCGGCGTTGACGATGTGCAGGTTCGGCTTCGCCAGGGCGAACTGCTCGGCACCGATCAGGCCCGTGGTCTCGGGCGTCTTGGGCATGTGCACCGTGACGATGTCCGAGGCGCTCATCAGCTCATCCAGCTCGACCACGCGGGCGCCGAGCTCGGCGGCGCGGGTGTGGTTGACGTAGGGGTCATAGGCGAGCAGGTCCACGCCGAAGGGCGTCAGCCGCTCGGCGACCAGCTGACCGATGCGGCCGAAGCCGACGATGCCGACCGTCTTGCCGAGGAGCTCGACGCCGCTGAGCTGCTTGCGCTCCCAGCGTCCCGCCTTGACCGACGCGTCGGCGCGGGCGAGGTTGCGCAGCGACGCGAGCACGAGGGACACCGCGAGCTCCGCGGCGGAGACGATGTTGGAGGTGGGGGCGTTGATGACCATGACGCCTGCGGTGGTGGCGGCCTTGACGTCGACGTTGTCCAAGCCCACGCCCGCGCGGGCGACGACCTTCAGGCCGGGGGCGGCGGCGAACAGTTCGGCGTCCACGGCGGTGGCCGAGCGCACGAGCAGGGCGTCGGCCTCGGCGACGGCCTCGAGCAGGGCGGGACGGTCGGTGCCGTCGACATGGCGGACATCGGCGTCGTTGCCGAAGACCTCGATGGTGGCGGGCGAGAGTTCTTCGGCGAGGAGCACGACGGGACGCGTCACGGGATGTACCTCCGGGTCGGGTGGCAGCACCCGGGGATGCCGTCTCCGGGGCCAGGAAAAGAATACGTCGGTGTCCGCCATGCGATCACGCAAGTCATCATGCGAGATGCCGGCGGCGGGCGCACCGTGAGGGCGCGCCCGCCCCGTCTCAGCGGGCGGTGATCAGCGCGCGGCGCTGCCCTCGGTGTATCCGTCCACGCTCTCCTTGTTCCACGAGAACATCTTGCGCAGATCCTTGCCGACCGCCTCGATCGGGTGGGCCGCCTCCTGCTCGCGGAGCTTGGTGAACTCCGGGGCGCCGGCGTCCTGATCATCGATGAAGCGCTGGGCGAAGGAGCCGTCCTGGATGTCCGAGAGGATGTCCTTCATGGTGGCCTTGGTCTCGTCGGTCACCAGGCGCGGGCCGGAGACGTAGTCGCCGAACTCCGCGGTGTCCGAGCAGGACCAGCGCTGCTTGGTGATGCCGCCCTCGTTGATGAGGTCGACGATCAGCTTCAGCTCGTGGAGGACCTCGAAGTAGGCGATCTGCGGCTGGTACCCGGCCTCGGTGAGGGTCTCGAACCCGGCCTGTATCAGGTGGCTCACGCCGCCGCACAGCACGGCCTGCTCACCGAACAGGTCGGTCTCGGTCTCCTCGGTGAAGGTGGTCTTGATGACGCCGGCGCGGGTGCCGCCGATGCCCTTGGCGTAGGCCAGGGCGAGGTCCCAGGCGGAGCCGGAGGCGTCCTGCTCGACGGCGACGATGTCCGGGATGCCGCGGCCGGCGACGAACTCGCGGCGCACGGTGTGGCCGGGGGCCTTCGGGGCGATCAGGAGCACGTCGACGCCCTCGGGCACCTCGATGTAGCCGAAGCGGATGTTGAAGCCGTGGGCGAAGGCGAGCGCCTTGCCCTCGCTCAGGTGCGGCTGGATGGACTCCGCGTAGACCTTCCGCTGGTCCTGATCCGGGGTGAGGATCATGATCACGTCGGCCCACTCGGAGACCTCGGCGACGGTGCCGACGCCCAGGCCCTCCTCCTCGACCTTGGCGCGGGAGGAGGATCCCTCGCGCAGGCCGACGCGGACCTCGACGCCGCTGTCGCGCAGGTTCAGCGCATGGGCGTGGCCCTGTGAGCCGAAGCCGACGACGGCGACCTTCTTGCCCTGGATGATCGAGAGGTCGGCGTTGTCGTCGTAGTAGATCTCAGCCACGATGTGCTCCTTTGTCAGTGTGAGGTTCCGGTGAGCCGGTGCGAGGTTCCGGCGAGCCGGGCGACGGGTCGATCCTATCGCCGGGTGTCTTACGTAGTGAGAGGGCGTCTTCAGATGTGGGACGCGACCGCGCGGGTCAGGTGGGGGTCCTGGGTCTCAGCATCCCCTCGCCGCGCTCGGGTCAGCCCAGGAGGCTGCGGTCGGTGATCGCGCGACCGCCGCGGCCGATGGCCACCTCGCCGGACTTGACGATCTCCCGCACCCCGTACGGCTCGAGCATGCCCAGCAGGGCGTCGAGCTTGTCCTGGGTGCCGGTGGCCTCGATGGTCACCGCGTCGGGTGCGGCGTCGACCACCTTCGCGCGGAACATCTGCACGATCTCCAGCACCGAGGTGCGGGTGGTGGCGTCGGCGCCGACCTTGATCAGGATCAGCTCGCGCTGCACGGTCGCCTTCGCATCGAGCTGGACGATCTTGAGCACGTTGACGAGCTTGTTCAGCTGCTTGGTGATCTGCTCCAGCGGATGCTGATCGACGTCGACGACGACGGTGATCCGGGAGATCTCGGGGTGCTCGGTGGGGCCGACGGCCAGCGAGGCGATGTTGAACCCGCGGCGGGCGAACAGGGCCGCCACGCGGGTGAGGACGCCGGGCTTGTTCTCGACCAGCACCGAGAGGGTCTGGGTATTGGGGCGGGTCACGGAATCGATGTCGTTCATGGTCAGATGTCCCTCTCCCACTCGGGGCTCATGCCCTGCGCGATCTGGATCTGGTCGTTGGAGACGCCGGTGGGCACCATCGGCCACACCATCGCATCGGCGCTGACGGTGAAGTCGACGACCACGGGGCGGTCGTTGATCCCCATGGCCTCCTCGATCGTCGCATCGATGTCCTCGTCGCGCTCGCAGCGCAGGCCGGCGGCTCCGTAGGCCTCGGCGAGCTTGACGAAGTCCGGGATCCGGCGGGTGCCGTGACCGGTGTTGAGGTCGGTGTGCGAGTAGCGCTGGTCGTAGAACAGGTTCTGCCACTGGCGCACCATGCCCAGGCTGGAGTTGTTGATGACGGCCACCTTGATCGGGATGCCGTTGATGACGCAGGTCGCCAGCTCCTGATTGGTCATCTGGAAGCAGCCGTCACCGTCGATGGCCCACACGGTCCGCTCGGGCTGGCCGACCTTCGCGCCCATCGCGGCCGGCACCGCGTAGCCCATCGTGCCCAGGCCCCCGGAGTTGATCCAGGAGCACGGCCGCTCGTAGCCGACGAACTGGCTCGACCACATCTGGTGCTGGCCCACGCCGGCGACGAAGACCGACTCCGGCCCGGAGATCGCACCGATCCGCGAGATCACCTTCTGCGGCGCGGTGAAGCCGTCCTCGGTCGCGGTCCATCCCAGCGGGTAGTTCTCCCGCAGCATGTTCAGCGTGTTCCACCAGGCCTCGTGGTCGCGCGTGTCGTACTCGGCGATGCGCGAGCGCAGCTCCGTCGTCAGCAGCGTGGCGACGTCGCCCGCCTGGCCGACGATCGGCACGTCGGCCTCACGGTTCTTGGAGATTTCGGCCGGATCGACATCGGCATGGACGATCTTCGCGCCCGGCGCGAAGGTGTCCAGGCGGCCCGTGACACGGTCGTCGAAACGGGCACCGATGGCCACGATGAGATCCGCCCGCTGCAGCGCGGAGACGGCGGCCACGGTGCCGTGCATGCCCGGCATGCCCAGATGGCTGGGGTGGGAATCGGGCAGGGCGCCGCGGGCCATCAGGGTGGTGGTGAAGGGCACCCCGGAGACCTCGATCAGCTCGCCGACCTCGCGCGAGGCGCCTCCGCGCAGCACGCCGCCGCCGAGCAGGAACACGGGGCGCTCGGCCTCCATCAGCAGCGAGACGGCCTCGCGGATCTGCTTGCTGTGCGGCCGCGGCTCGGGCCGGTACCCGGGCAGGTCGAGGGTCTCGGGCCACACGAAGTCGGTGGTGGCCTGCTGGGCGTCCTTGGTGACGTCCACGAGCACCACGCCGGGGCGGCCCGTCGAGGCGATGTGGAAGGCCTGCTTGATGACCTTGGGGATGTCATCGGCGTTCTTGACCAGGAAGTTGTGCTTGGTCACGGGCATCGTCATGCCGACGATGTCCGCCTCCTGGAAGCCGTCGGTACCGATCAGGGACGAGGCGACCTGGCCGGTGATCGCGACCATCGGAATCGAGTCCATCTGCGCGTCGGCGATGGCGGTGATGAGGTTGGTGGCGCCCGGGCCCGAGGTGGCCAGGCACACGCCGACCTTGCCGGTGGCGTGGGCGTAGCCGCTGGCGGCGTGTCCGGCACCCTGCTCGTGGCGCACCAGCACGTGGCGCAGGGTCTTGGCGTCCATCAACGGGTCGTAGGTCGGCAGGATCGCGCCGCCGGGAAGACCGAAGACGACCTCGGCCCCGGCGTGCTCGAGGGACTCGACCAGCGCCTGTGCGCCGGTCATCTGCTGCGGGGTCATCGATACTCCTTCGTCGGCTCGGACGGTAGCGGCGCCGGGCGATCCCTGTCCCCCGCGCCTGCCGCCCCCCTCACAAGGGGCCGGACACGAAAAAACCCCTCCAGCCGACTGGCTGACGAGGGGCGCGCGGAGGACGTCTCGAAGAAACGAACGGGCGTCAGCCGCGCTCGATGACTACGAGAAGGATCGTCTGCATGTCCACAGACTAGGGCGTCGGGCTCGCGTCGCACCAGAGGTCCGCATCGCGAGACACGGATCACCGTCGGAGCCCGTCCAGCCCGCGCCACACCCGGGGCACCGGTGAACTCCCCGTGACTCATACGGACACAAACCCCTTAGCGCTTGTGTTCGGGCACATAAATTTGCATTATGGGCGCCATGAGCCGAACCGATACTGCGACGAGCTCGCCAGCCGACACCTCGCCGTCCCAGGCCTCCCCGGCACCCTCCGGCATGGCCCGACCCTCCCGGTCCGGGAAGCCGCAGGGGCAGTGGAAGGTCGACGGACCGGAGCCACTGAACCACAACGAGGAGTTCAAGGCGGAGGACAACGGGCTCAACGTCCGCGAGCGGATCGAGACGATCTACGCCCACGAGGGCTTCGACTCGATCCCCGACGACGATCTGCACGGTCGCTTCCGCTGGTGGGGGCTGTACACGCAGCGCAAGCCCGGCATCGACGGCGGGCGCACCGCCCAGCTCGAGCCCCACGAGCTCGAGGACGAGTACTTCATGCTGCGCGTGCGCACCGACGGCGAGGCGCTCTCGCCGCGCGCCCTGCGGGTGCTCGGCGGCATCTCGACCGAGTTCGCCCGGGGCTCAGCAGACATCTCGGACCGCGAGAACCTCCAGTACCACTGGATCGAGGTCGAGAACGTCCCCGAGATCTGGAGCCGGCTGGCGTCGGTGGGCCTGGAGACGACGACGGCCTGCGGCGACACCCCGCGCGGCTTCCTCGGCAGCCCGGTGGCCGGCATCGCGGCCGACGAGATCATCGACCCCACCCCCGTGATCGCGGAGATCAAGCGCCGCTTCATCGGTGACCCGGAGCTGGCCAACCTGCCCCGCAAGTTCAAGACGGCCATCACCGGCCACCCCAGCCAGGACGTGGTCCACGAGATCAACGACATCTCCCTGGTCGGTGTGGTCCACCCCGAACTCGGCCCCGGGTACGACCTCTGGGTCGGCGGCGCCCTGTCCACGTCCCCGCGGCTCGCCGAGCGGCTCGGCGCCTTCGTCCGCGAGGACCAGGCCGCCGACGTCTGGCACGGCGTGGTGCAGATCTTCCGCGACTACGGCTACCGGCGCCTGCGCAACAAGGCCCGGCTGAAGTTCCTGCTGGCCGAATGGGGCACGGAGCGCTTCCGGGAGGTGCTCGAGACCGAGTACCTCGGGTACCAGCTGGCCGACGGGCCCGCCCCGGAGGCTCCCACCGGCCCCTCGGACCACATCGGGGTGCATCCGCAGAAGGATGGCCGGTTCTACATCGGCGCCGCCCCCATCGTGGGCCGCGCCGGCGGCGATCTGTTCACCCGGCTGGGCGACCTCGTCGAGAGGGTCGGCGCCGACGCCGTCCGCCTGACCGCGTTCCAGAAGCTCGTCGTGCTCGGAGTGCCCGCCGAGGGCGTCGACCAGATGGTCACCGGGCTCGAGGAACTGGGACTTGCCACTCGCCCCAGCCCGTTCCGCCGCTCCACCATGGCGTGCACCGGCCTCGAGTTCTGCAAGCTCGCCATCGTCGACACCAAGGACACCGCCGAGCACGCGATCACCGAGCTCGAGCGCCGCCTGGCCGATATCGAGCCGGAACTGGATGAGCCCATCAGCCTGCACATCAACGGCTGCCCGAACTCCTGCGCCCGGATCCAGACCGCGGACATCGGTCTGAAGGGCCAGATCATCACCACCGACGAAGGCGAGCAGGTCCCGGGATTCCAGGTCCATCTGGGCGGCTCCCTGGCCTCCCCCGGGCTCGATGAGCCTCAGCTGGGCCGCACCCTGCGCCGCCACAAGGTGGCAGCGCGCGAGCTCCCCGACTACGTCGAGCGAGTCGTGCGATGCTACGTGGGGTCCCGCGCCCAGGGTGAGTCCTTCGCCGCCTGGGCCCATCGCACCGAGGACGAGGAGCTCCGATGACCACGACCGCGACCGCACGGACCACCCGCCTGCGCGCGCTGGCGGAGGACGCCTCGCAACGTTTCGCCGCCCTCGAGGACACCCTCGGGCCCGAGGAGCTCGCCGCAGCCGTCTCGGCCTGGGCGGCCGAGACCTTCGGGGAGTCGCTGGCCGTCGCCTGCAGCATGGCCGACGCGGTGCTGCCGCACGTGGTCTCCCAGCATCAGCCCGGGGTCGATGTGCTCTTCCTGGAGACCGGCTACCACTTCCCCGAGACCCTCGCCACCCGGGACCGGGTCGCCGAGGAGCTCGACGTGACCGTGGTCGACGTGCTGCCGGAGCGGACCGTGCCGCAGCAGGACCAGGAGTTCGGGGCGAAGCTCCACGACCGCGATCCCGGCGCCTGCTGCGCGATGCGCAAGGTCGATCCTCTGCGCCGTGCGCTGGGCGGGTACGACGCCTGGGTCACCGGCGTGCGCCGCGAGGAGGGCCCCACCCGTGCCGGGACCCCGCTGGTCACCTACGACGAGAACTTCGATCTGGTGAAGATCAACCCGCTGGCGACGTGGTCCTTCGAGCGGCTGACCGCCTACTCCCGGGACCGGGAGCTGCCGGAGAACCCGCTGCTGGAACAGGGCTTCCCGAGCATCGGGTGCGCCCCGTGCACCCGCGCCGTGGCCCCCGGCGAGGACCCGCGCGCGGGCCGCTGGGCGGGCTCCGCGAAGACCGAGTGCGGGCTCCACCCCGCCGGTGACGACACCCGCCCGTCACCTCAGCCTGTCACCCTGCCCGTGCCCACCCGGAACCTCATCTCCGTGGACCCCGAACAGGAGAACCGATGACGACTCTGGCCCAGGCCGGCTCCTCCGGCTCTGCCACGCCTGCAGACCCCGCCGTGTCCGCCACCGCCGCCCCGGTCAGCGCGCTGACCGCCGCCTCGAAGGACTCCGACCTGCTGGACGTGCTCGAGAGCGAAGCCATCCACATCATCCGCGAGGTGGTCGCCGAGCTCGAGCGGCCGGTGATGCTGTTCTCCGGCGGCAAGGACTCCGTGGTCATGCTGCACCTGGCGGCGAAGGCCCTGTGGCCCGCGCCGATCCCGTTCCCGGTGCTGCACGTGGACACCGGGCACAACTTCCCCGAGGTGCTCGCCTTCCGCGATGCCACCGTCGAGCGTCTCGGCGTCGACCTCCACGTCGCCTCCGTCCAGGAGTACCTCGACGACGGCCGACTCCAGGAGCGGCCCGACGGCACCCGCAATCCCCTGCAGACCATTCCCCTGCTGGACGCGATCGAGGAGCATCGTTTCGATGCCGTCTTCGGCGGTGGTCGCCGCGACGAGGACAAGGCCCGCGCCAAGGAGCGCATCTTCAGCCTCCGCAACGGCTTCGGCCACTGGGACCCCAAGAACCAGCGCCCCGAGCTGTGGCATCTCTACAACACGCGGCGCCGCCCTGGGGAGCACGTGCGCGTCTTCCCGCTGTCGAACTGGACCGAGCTGGATGTGTGGCGCTACATCGCCCGCGAGAACATCGAGCTGCCCTCTCTCTACTACGCGCACGAGCGCGCGGTCATCGAGCGCGAGGGGATGCTGCTCTCCCCCGGCGACTGGGGCGAGCTGCGTGAGGGCGAGGAGCCTGTCGTGCGCACCGTCCGGTACCGCACCGTCGGCGACATGTCCTGCACCGGCGCCGTGCTCTCGGACGCCTTCGACGTGGAGGCGGTGATCGCGGAGGTCGCCGCGACCACCGTGACCGAGCGTGGCGCGACCCGCGCCGACGACCGCCTCTCCGAGGCCGCCATGGAGGACCGCAAGAAAGAGGGCTACTTCTGATGACCAGCACCGACGTGCTCCCGGACCTCACCGGTCGCTCCGAGGCCTCCGGGCCCACCCTGCTGCGTCTGGCCACCGCCGGCAGTGTGGACGACGGCAAGTCGACCCTCATCGGGCGGCTCCTGCACGACACCAAGTCGGTGCTGGCCGATCAGCTCGCCGCGGTCGAGGCCGCCAGCCGTCAGCGCGGCTGGAAGGGCGAGCTGGCCGACCTGGCGCTGCTGACCGACGGCCTGCGCGCCGAGCGTGAGCAGGGCATCACCATCGACGTCGCCTACCGCTACTTCGCCACGGCCGGCCGCTCCTACGTGCTGGCCGACACCCCCGGCCACGTGCAGTACACCCGCAACACGGTCACCGGGGCCTCCACGGCCGACGTGGTGGTCGTGCTGGTCGACGCCCGCAAGGCCGTGGTCGAGCAGACCCGGCGCCATCTGGCGGTCGCCGCCCTGCTGCGCGTGCCCCACGTGATCGTCGCGCTGAACAAGATCGACCTGGTCGATGACCCCCAGCGCGTCTACGAGGAGGTCACCACCCAGCTCGGTCTCGTCAGCGAGGCCCTGGCGCTGCGGGATCTGCAGGTGGTGCCGCTCTCCGCGCTGCACGGCGACAACGTCGTCCAGCGGTCCGAGCGCACGCCCTGGTACGAGGGCCACACGCTGCTCGAGCTGCTGGAGACGCTGCCCCCGGGGCGGGCCCTCCAGGACGGGGCGTTCCGGATGCCGGTCCAGCTCGTGATCCGGCCGCAGCACGGCGCCCGGGACGAGGCCCATGTCGAGTACCGCGGGTACGCGGGCCTGATCACCTCCGGCGCGGTGGAGGTCGGCGACGAGATCGTGGTCGCCGACTCCGGCCGACGGACCACCGTGGCCGGCATCGACCGCGCCGATCAGCCGGTTCAGCGGGCCGAGGCGGGGCTGTCGGTCACGCTGCGCCTCAGCGACGACCTCGACGTCTCCCGCGGCGACCTGATCGCGGCCGGAGACCCCCCGACCCCGGCCGAGCAGGCCTCTGCCGTGCTGTGCTGGCTCTCGGAGTCCCCCCTGCGTGCGGGGGCCCGCGTGCTGGTCAAGCACGGCACCCGCACCGTCCAGGCCCGCGTGGTCGGGATCCACGAGCGCCTGGACATCATGAGCTTGGAGAAGGTCCCGGCGGAGACCGCCGAGCTCAACGACCTCGTGCTCGTGGACCTGGCCTTCGCCCAGCCGCTCCCGCTGGAGTCCTACCGCAGCTCCCGCGACGGCGGGTCCTTCATCGTCATCGATCCGCAGGACGCCACCACGCTGGCGGCGGGGATGGCCGGCGCGCAGCTGCGCGCCTGAGGGACCTCATGTCCCTCGACATTGTCGCCGTCCCGGTCGACGCGGGCTGAGGCGGGGCGAGAGATGCGCGATCTTCCCAGCACCGTGCTCGACCCCGGGTCCGTCGCCCTCGTCGGCGGCGGCCCGGGCGCCCTGGACCTGATCACCGTCAGGGCCCTGGACCTGCTGCGCCAGGCTGACGTGGTGGTCGTGGACCGGCTGGGGCCGGTGGGCCTGACCGAACTGCTCGAGGACGACGTCGAGATCGTCGACGTGGGCAAGATCCCGGGCGGGCGCTCGACGTCGCAGCAGGCGATCAACGATCTGCTCGTCCAGCACGCCCGCGCGGGCCGGCGCGTGGTCCGGCTCAAGGGCGGCGATCCCTTCGTGCTCGGCCGCGGTGGCGAGGAGGTCCTGGCCTGCCGCGCCGCCGGCGTGCCGGTCCAGGTCGTGCCCGGGGTCAGCGCTGCGGTCGCCGGGCCTGCGGCCGGCGACGTCCCCGTCACCCACCGCGGCACGGCTGTCGCGACCCACACCGTCAGCGCGCACGGGGACCTCTCCCCCGCCGATCTCGCCGCGCTGCGGGATCCCGCGACCACGACCGTGCTCATGATGGGGCTGGGGTGGTTGCCGCGCCTGGTCTCCCAGGCCCTGCTGAACGGCGTCGACCCGCAGGTGCCGGTGGCCGTCGTGCAGGAGGCGACGATGCCGGGGCAACGGGTCGTCCACGGGACGCTCTCCACCATCGCCGACGTGGTGCGGGAGGCCGGGATCGGCTCGCCCGCGGTGATCGCCGTCGGACGCACCGCCGCCGAGGGCTTCCTGACGCCTTCCCAGCGGAGCGAGCCCGCCGGGGGTGGTGAGCCCGCACGCCCGACCCCGGATCCCGCCGCGGGCCCGACCCTCATCGGCTGCGCCCACGGCACCCGGGACCGCCAGGGACGCGACGTGATCCGGTCACTGCTGAGGCGGGTCCAGGATCAGCTGCCCGACGTGGCGGTGCGGGAGGCCTACGTCGACGTGCAGACCCCGGAGATCACCGACGCCGTCCGGGCAGCGGCGCCCGCGCTGCCCGAACGACGCACCCGGGAGTCCGATGCCCCTGCGGCCGCTGTGGTCGTCCCGCTGCTGCTCTCGACGGGATTCCATGTCGCCCACGACATCGCCCAGGCGATCCGCGACCGCGCCTGCGTCGCGAGCGGTCCCCTGGGCCCCGACGCGCGTCTGGCGGAGGTACTGGCACAGCGACTGCTGGAGGCGGGCGCCCAGGAGGACGACACCGTGGTGCTGGCCGTCGCCGGCACTCGCGATCCCGACGGCCAGGCGATGGCCCGACAGATGGCGCAGCTGCTGAGCGACCACCTCGGGCGCGAGGTCACCGTCGGATTCATCTCCGCCGCACGCCCGTCGGTCGCCGAGGAGGTCGCCCGGCGCCGGGAGAGCGATGGACAGGACCGGCGGGTCGTGCTGGCGAACTATCTGCTGGCCCCCGGGTACTTCCACGGCCTCCTCGCGGACGCGGGAGCCGACGTGGTCGCGGCGCCGCTCGGCGACCATCCCCTGGTGGCGGACATCGTGGTGGACCGCTACCAGGGGATGCTCGGGACCTGAGGACCGCTCAAACCTGGGGACCGCTCAGGATCCGAGGAGTCCTCAGGGCAGGGGCCGACGGGTCGCGCCGTAGGTCGCCGACCGCACCAGGTGCGCGTAGACCTTCAGGGCCTGGGAGACCTGGCGCTCGCGGCCGTCGGGGCGCCACGGCAGGGGTCCCTTGGCTTCGCGGCGGCGAGCCAGCTCGTCCTCGTCCACGTCGAGCTGCAGCAGGCGCTTGTCGACGTCCATGACGATCCGGTCACCGTCCTCGATCAGTCCGATCAGCCCGCCCTCGGCAGCTTCCGGGGAGATGTGGCCGATCGAGACGCCGCTGGTGCCGCCGGAGAAGCGGCCGTCGGTGATCAGCGCGCAGGTCTTGCCCAGGCCCCGCCCCTTGAGGAACGAGGTCGGGTAGAGCATCTCCTGCATGCCGGGGCCTCCCTGCGGCCCCTCATAGCGGATGACGACGACGTGACCGGCCTGGACGGTCTTGTCGAGGATCTTCTGGACCGCCTCCTCCTGCGAGTCGCAGACCACGGCCGTGCCCTCGAAGTGGAAGAGGTCCTCGCTGATGCCGGCGGTCTTGATCACGGCGCCGTCGGCGGCGAGGTTGCCCGTGAGCATGCACAGCCCGCCGTCCTTCGTGAACGCGTGCGGCACGGCACGGATCACGCCGGACTCGGCGTCGGTGTCCAGCTCCTTCCACATGTTCGTCGAGGAGAAGGCCTGGGTGGTGCGCACTCCCCCGGGTGCCGCGTGGAACAGCGCGTCGGCCTCGGCCGTGGCGCTGCCGCCGCGGATATCCCAGTCGCGCAGCCAGGAGTCCAGGTCCGGCGAGTGGACGGAGTGGACGGTGTGGTCGAGCAGATCGGCCCGGTCGAGCTCACCGAGGATGGCGGGGATCCCGCCGGCGCGGTGGACGTCCTCGACGTGGGCGGTGCCGTTGGGGGCGACCTTGGACAGGCACGGCACGGAGCGCGAGAGCCGGTCGATGTCCTCGAGACCGAAATCGATCTCGCCCTCGATGGCGGCGGCGAGGATGTGCAGCACGGTGTTGGTCGAGCCGCCCATGGCCACGTCCAGGCTCATCGCGTTGGCGAAGGCCGCCTTGGTGGCGATGCTGCGCGGCAGCACGGTCTCCTCGTCCTGCTCGTAGTAGCGCCTGGCGAGATCGACGACGGTCCGGCCGGCGCCGAGGAAGAGCTCCTTGCGGAAGGCGTGCGTGGCCAGCGTGGTGCCGTTGCCGGGCAGGGACAGCCCCAGCGCCTCGGTCAGGCAGTTCATGGAGTTGGCGGTGAACATTCCCGAGCAGGACCCGCAGGTGGGGCAGGCGTTGTCCTCGATCTCGGCGAGCTGGGCGTCGCTGACGGAGTCGTCGGCCGACAGCGACATCGCATCGACCAGGTCCAGGCGGTTCTCGGTCACGCCCTCGACGGGCTCGCCGGATTCCATCGGGCCGCCCGAGACGAAGACGACGGGGATGTTCAGCCGCATCGCGGCCATCAGCATCCCCGGGGTGATCTTGTCGCAGTTGGAGATGCACACCAGCGCGTCGGCGCAGTGGGCCTCGACCATGTACTCGACCGAGTCGGCGATGATGTCGCGGCTGGGCAGGGAGTACAGCATGCCCCCGTGGCCCATCGCGATCCCGTCGTCGACGGCGATGGTGTTGAACTCCTTGGCGACACCGCCGGCCTCCTTGATCGCCCCCGCCACCAGGTCGCCCATGTTCTTGAGGTGGACGTGGCCGGGGACGAACTGGGTGTACGAGTTCGCGATCGCGACGATCGGTTTGCCGAAGTCGGAGCTGTCCATGCCGGTCGCGCGCCAGAGGGCGCGGGCACCGGCCATGTTGCGGCCGTGGGTGGTGGTGCGGGAACGGAGCTGAGGCATGAGCGAGATACTACGCTCCGGCATGCGAGACGCGGGCCCAGCATCCGGACGGTGGACGGCTCTCGGTTCCGGTGGGATCCGATCGGCGCTCCCGATCCTCTCGGACGAGAGCGCCCTGTAGCGTGGGATCGATGACCCACATCATGCGCCTCGCCGTCAGCCTCGTCGTGGCCACCGCCATCCTCGGCGTGAGCACCTGGGTGACGTCGCTCGTCTTCTTGGGGGCTGCAGGATTCGGACCCGGCTTCCACCTTCCGCAGTTCCTGCTCCGAGTCGTCGTCCACACACTGCTGCTGTGGGGCGTCTGGGAGATCGGTGCCTCCGCGCAGCGCCGACGAGATCAGAGCTGACCAGGCCCGGCGATGCTGTCGCCCCGAGAGCGCTGTTCACGGCAACCCCCGTGAACCCATCCCACTCATGCACCCACCAGCCTGTTGGCCAGGGTGGACATCGTGTAGATGCCGACCGTGAAGACGATGTCGAGCGCATGCTCGCGGGTGAAACCGGCCTCGAGGAGCTGCTCCACCTCGTCTTCCGCAACGGCACCCGAGGTCTCCAGCAGGCTCTCGGTGAAGCGACGCACTTCCTCGAGTGCTGGATCGGTCAGCGGGGCCCGCGCTCTCAGTGCTTCGAGGTGCACCCCTTCGCCGAGCGACCTCAGAGTGGCGCCATGGATGGCAAGACACGTGTCACATCCATTCCGAGCGGCGACGGTGAGGATGACGACTTCGCGCGCCGGCGCCGGCAAGGTCGATCGGTCGACAGCTGCCGAACCGGCGAGGAACCCGGCCAGGAGCGTCGGAGATTCGGCGAGCAGTGCTACGGCACGGGGAATGCCGCCGAACTTGGCTGCTGCCTGCTCCATCGCCGGTACGGACGCGGAGGGTGCGGTGTCCATGGTGTGCGGGACGAACGGTGGCATGATGACTCCAGTCCTGAGTGTCGGGATATCGGCGGAGACCCGGAGAGGCAGACAATCCGGTTGTCTATATCCCGACGGTATGTCACGCCGCGATCATGGTCAAGGAGGTTGACTATCATGGGTACGCATAACCGATCGCAGCGACCGGCATACGAGCTGGCGCTTCTCCTCATGGGAGCGTTCGATCGTCTGACCAGCGAAGTTCATGAGCGACTCGCGCAGCAGGGACACCCGGGCGTGACCACGTCCCACGGTTTCGCCATGCAGGCCGTCGGGTCCGGTGCGACGACGACGGAGGTCGCCGCGGCGCTGGGCGTCTCGAAACAGGCGGCGGCGAAGACGGTGGAGCGTCTGGTCGACCTGGGGTACCTCGAATCCCGTGCCGACCCCCGGGACGCTCGAGCGCGAATCCTCCGGCACACCGAGCGTGGCCGCGACATGCTGCGGCGCAGCGAGCGAGCTTTCGAGGACATCCGGTCTCAGTGGTCCGAGACGATCGGACCCGACGAGCTCGCTGCGCTCGAGCAGAACCTGTCCGTCCTCACCGGCCGCGAGAGCTGAGCTGGGTACGCGACGACGACGCGGCGCCGCGCCCTCCGGGGACGCGGCGCCGCAGCCGGGAACTGGACCGTGCTCGGGCTGGCTCAGCCCTCGACGCCGAGCTTGTCCATGATGATCTCGCGCACGCGGCCGGCGTCGGCCTGACCGCGGGTGGCCTTCATGATCGGGCCGATGAGGGCGCCGATGGCCTGAACCTTGCCGCCCTGGATCTTGGCGACCACGTCGGGATTGTCGGCGATGGCCTGATCGACGGCGTCGGTGAGCACGGAGTCGTCGGAGACGACGGCCAGGCCCTCCTTCTCGACGATCTCGGCCGGGTGGCCCTGACCCTCGAGCACCTTCGTCAGAACCTGCTTGGCGATCTTGTCGTTGATCTTCTTCGCCTCGACCAGTCCCTGGAGCTCGGCGACCTGCGCGGGCGTCACCGGCAGCTCGTCCAGGTCGGCACCACGCTCCCCGGCGGTGCGGGCCAGCTCGCCCATCCACCACTTGCGGGCGCTCTGGGCGCTCGCCCCGGCGGCCACCGTGGCCTCGATCAGGTCCAGCGCGCCGGCGTTGATGGCGTCGCGCATCTCCAGGTCGCTGAAGCCCCACTCCTCGAGCAGGCGGCGGCGACGTGCGGCCGGCAGCTCCGGCAGCCCGGCCCGGATCTCCTCGATCCACTCACGGCTCGGGGCGAGGGGGACCAGATCCGGCTCGGGGAAGTAGCGGTAGTCCTCGGCATCGGTCTTCACGCGGCCCGAGGAGGTCTCGCCGGTGTCCTCGTGGAAGTGGCGGGTCTCCTGGGTGATCGAGCCCCCGGCGTCGAGGATCCCGGCCTGGCGGGAGATCTCGAAGCGCACCGTGCGCTCGATGGAGCGGAAGGAGTTGACGTTCTTGGTCTCGGTGCGGGTGCCCAGCGGCGCGTTCCTGTCGGCCCGCAGTGAGATGTTCACGTCGGCGCGGACGTTTCCGCGCTCCATCCGCGCCTCGGAGACCTCGAGGGTGCGGAAGATGTCCCGCAGGGTGCGCACGTAGGCGGCGGCGACCTCAGGGGCGCGGACACCGGTGTCCGGGATCGGCTTGGTGACGATCTCGACCAGCGGCACCCCCGCACGGTTGTAGTCGACCTCGGAGTGGGTCGCGCCGTGGATGCGTCCCGTGGCGCCGCCGACGTGGGTGTTCTTGCCGGCGTCCTCCTCCATGTGGGCGCGCTCGATCTCGACGCGCACGATCTCCCCGTCCTCGAGCTCGACGTCGACCCAGCCGTCGAAGGCGATGGGTTCGTCGTACTGCGAGGTCTGGAAGTTCTTGGTGAGGTCCGGGTAGAAGTACTGCTTGCGCGCGAACCGGCAGGTCTCGGCGATGGAGCAGTTCAGTGCCAGACCGATCTTGATCGCGTACTCGACGGCCTTGCGGTTGACCACCGGCAGGGAGCCGGGCAGTCCGAGCGAGGTCGGGGTGATCGCCGTGTTGGGCTCGGCCGCGAAGATGTTGGGGGCCCCGTCGAACATCTTGGTCTCGGTGCCGAGCTCGACGTGGACCTCGATGCCCAGGACGGGATCGAAGCGGGCGATGGCGTCGTCGTAGTCGACGACGGCGGCGTTCTCAGCGGTCATGTTCACTGCGCTCCTCCTGCGTTGGCGGTCAGCTCGGGGGCCTGTGCCAGCAGGGGGCCGCCCCAGGAGTCCTCGAGCAGGGCCTCGAGGGCTCCGCCGACCTGGTAGAGGCGCTCGTCGGCCCGGGCCGGGGCGAGGAACTGGACGCCGGCCGGCAAGCCGTCCTCGGCCAGACCGCTGGGCACCGAGATGCCCGGGGTGCCGGCGAGATTGGCGGGGATGGTGGCGATGTCGTTCATGTACATCGCCAGCGGGTCGTCGACCTTCTCGCCGAGGCGGAAGGCGACGGTCGGGGAGGTCGGCGAGGCGAGCACGTCGACCTGGTCGAAGGCGGCGGCGAAGTCGCGCTGGACCAGCGTGCGCACCTTCTGGGCGCTGCCGTAGTAGGCGTCGTAGTAGCCGGCCGAGAGCGCGTAGGTGCCCAGCAGGATGCGGCGCTTGACCTCGTCGCCGAAGCCGGCGCCGCGAGTCGCCTTCATGACGTTCTCCGCGGTGGGATGGTCCTCGGGCACCACGCGCAGGCCGTAGCGCATGCCGTCGAACTTCGCGAGGTTGCTGGAGGCCTCCGAGGGCATGATCAGGTAGTAGGCGCCCAGGGCGTACTCGAAGTTCGGGCAGGAGACGCGCACGATCTCCGCGCCGGCGCGCTCGAGCTGCTCGAGCGACTCGGTGAACCGCGCCTGGACCTCGGGAGCGAAGCCCTCGCCCTCGAGCTGCTCGATGACACCGATGCGCAGGCCGCTGACATCCTGGTGGCGGGCCGCGGCGGCGAAGTCGCCGACGGGGTCGGGCAGCGAGGTCGAGTCCCGCGGATCGTGGCCGGCGATGAGCTGGTGCAGCAGCGCGGCGTCCTCGACGGTGCGGGTGACGGGCCCGGCCTGGTCCAGGGAGCTGGCCATGGCGATCAGCCCGTAGCGGGAGACGGAGCCGTAGGTGGGCTTGACGCCCACGGTGCCGGTGACCGCGCCGGGCTGACGGATCGAGCCGCCCGTGTCGGTGCCGATGGCCAGCGGGGCCTCGTAGGCGCCCACGGCCGCGGCACTGCCGCCGCCGGAGCCGCCGGGGATCCGCTCGCGGTCCCAGGGGTTGCGGGTGGGGCCGTAGGCGCTGGTCTCGGTGGAGGAGCCCATGGCGAACTCGTCCATGTTGGTCTTGCCGAGCATCGGCAGGCCGGCCGCGCGGAGCTTCTCGACCAGGGTCGCGTCGTAGGGCGGGACCCAGCCCTCGAGGATCTTGGAGCCCGCGGTCGTGGGCGTGCCCTCGGTGACCATGACGTCCTTGACGGCGACCGGCACGCCGGCGAGCTCGTGGAGCTCCTCACCGGCGGCGCGGCGGGCGTCGACGTCGCGCGCGGCGGCCAGCGCCTGCTCCTCGCTGACGTGGAGGTAGGCGTGCAGATCGCCGTCGACGGCGGCGATCCGGTCCAGGTGGGCGCGGGTGAGCTCCTCCGAGGAGAGCTCTCCGGCCTGCAGCGCGGCGGCCTGGGCGGCGGCACTGCGGCGGATGATGTCGCTGGTACTCACGGGCTCGATCACACTCATCATTCTTCGCCCAGGATCTGCGGGACGGCGAAGCGCCCGTCCTGGGCCTCGGGAGCGCCGGCGAGCGCCTGCTCCTGGGTCAGGGTGTCCGCGACGACGTCTTCGCGCAGCACGTTGGTCATGGCAATGGGGTGGGAAGTCGCGGGAACGTCCTCGGTGGCGACCTCGGAGACGGAGGCGACAGCGTCCATGATGGAGTCGAACTCGCCGGCGAAGCGGTCGATCTCCTCATCGCTGAGCTGGATCCGTGCGAGGTCGGCGAGGCGTGCGACGTCTTCTCGTCCGATCGAAGGCATACCCGCATTCTAGGTGGACTCAGCCCGGCGGTCGCACGCGGTAGTGGTAGCCGCCGAGGCGGCGGAAGCCGAGCGTGCGGTACAGCGCCAGGGCGCCGGGGTTGTCGGTCTCGACCTCGAGCAGGGCGCGGGAGGCTCCCTGGACCGCGGCGATCGACAGCAGCGTCTGCGACACGGCCCGCCCGAGGCCTCTGCGCCTGCGGCCCGGGTCGACCGCGATCGCGTTGAGCACGGCGACCTGCTCCCGGCCGGCCTCGACCAGGGCGGCACGGCCGACGGCGGCGGGGCGGCCCGCCGCGCTCCCCTCGCTGCCGTCGGTCCCGCCGGCTCCGTCGGCTCCGTCAGGCAGCAGCACCTGGACCGCCGGCGTGCCGGCCGTGATGGCGTGCAGGGTCTCGCGGGCCTGGTCACCCTCGCGGGGCGCCAGTCGCCAGAAGGCGTCGAACCACTCCTGGTCCAGGGCCCCGGTGCGGATCACGGCCGACGGGGACGGCTCGAGCCGGCTGGCAGCGGTCAGGTCCAGTTCCAGCAGCTCGCTGGGCCCGGCGGTGCCGTAGCCGCGAGCGGCGAGGAGGTCGTCGAGCCCGGGCGGCCCGTGCACGTCGAGCACCCGGAAGGTGGCGGCCTCCCCCGCGGTCTCGCACAGCATCTCGATGCGCTCGATCGCGGAGGTCAGCGCTGCGGTGGACGACGGCGCATCCACGGCGACGGCGCTGTTGGCGCGACGGGTCACGCCGCGGGAGCGCAGGAGGGCGAAGCCGTCGACGTCGAGGCGGGTCAGGGGCCGCCAGCCGGCGATCAGCGCTTCGCTGAGGTGGTACCCGCCGAGCGGGCGGGAGGTGCGGGATCGACGGGAGCTCATCGCAGAGATCGTAGCGATCGATGCCCCCTCCCCGCGCCGGTAGACTTCGCCCGTCCGCACGAGCCAGAAGGGACCCAGCCATGTCTGTCGACCCCAACATCGATCACGATTCCCACGATCCCGAGGATCGCGAGGAGAGCTCGAACGACAAGGCGATTCGTGAGGCCGAGGAGCTCGAGGCGCGCATGCGCCGCGCCCTGGCCACGAAGGACGATCCCCTGCGTGAGGGAGAGTCGACGCCGGAGCGTCTGCGTCGTCTCGCCGAGCAGGAGGCCTCCGGCTCCCAGGAGTGACCCCTGCCCTGCTTCAGCCGCGCGGATCGGGCGGCGGCATCAGGAGCAGAGGCAGGTAGAGCACCCCGGAGAGGTTGTACGGGAAGGTGATCCGCATTATCGCCCTGATCCCCCAGTGCATCGCGAACGCCGCGGCGGCGAACACCCATCCCGCCCTCCGGTCCAGCACCGCCAGCGGCGCCCCGAACTCGACGGCCAGCGAGGCCGCGGCCATCGCGGTGAACAGGGCCGGGTAGGGATAGAGCCGCTGTCCCAGCGCCGAGGATCGCTCGCCCAGCATCTCCTTGCGCAGCGCATCGAAGGCGACCTGATCGCGCATGTGACCGCCCCGGACCCAGCCCAGCCCGTCCCCACCGGTGAGCTTCGCCAGGCCGGCGAGCACGTAGGTTCCCGCGACGGCGGCGTTCATCACCGTCGGGGTCGCTCCGTACATCCAGGATCGCCGGCCCGGCAGCAGCGACCGGTCGCGCAGGAGCGCATCGATGCTGAGCGCATCGCCAGCGGGAGCGGCTGCGAGGACCATCGTGTGCAGGACGAGTGTGTTCTCGTGGTGGAAGACCATGGACCACGAGTTGCGGTAGGCGAAGTTCCAGGTCTGCAGGGCGGAGTGCACGGGAGCGAGCACCCCGTGGCCGACGCCGGCGGCGAAGAGTGCGCCGGTGACGAGCGAGGCGTCCACGAGCCGGTCGGCGATCACCGGCGGCAGCGGCCGGCGGAGGATGCGGGCGGGGCCGACGGGGTCGAAGCTCGCCGGATCGGTGCGGTGGACCCCCTGGTAGAGCCTGCGCTTCCGGCCGACGTGCCACAGGTGGTAACCGCCGACGGCCAGGCGCAGCAGGCCCGGCCCGGCTGGTCCGGCGTGCGGGGCGAGCCGCCGCCCGGCGCTGGCCGCGACGGCGCGCAGGAGGGTGCCGGCCGCTCGGCGCGCGCTCATGACAGGGCCTTCTGTGCGCCGGTGCGTCCCGGCACGTCAGCGCTGCCGCGCACGTCCAGCGCCGTGGTGAACACGTCCCTGCTGCGGCCGAGCATGAACGGTTCGACGAGGTACCGGCCGCGCACCACGTGCACGCGGTGCACGTCGCGGTCCGCCGGCCTGTCGCGGGCGGCGATCAGCGCCGCGACCCGCTCGGCGATCTGCTGGCCGTCGCCGTCCCGCACGCGTCGGCGCACCTGCCGGCGCACCGCGTTGAGTCCTCCGGTGCCCAGATATCCGTGGTGCAGCGGGCTGACGGATCCGTCCTCGTGCACGCCGAGCAGATGGGTCACCCAGTAGTGCGCCTTCCGTGGGGCCGAGAACATCGGATAGTGGCTGAAGGGGAACGAGTCGCGTGCCTCCTCGGGTCGGGCGAACCGGCGCGCGGGCAGTGCCACGGCGCTCAGCAGCGCTGCTGTCAGCACCGCGGCCGCGAGGCGGACGGCCACAGTGTCCGGTCGCGACGCGCACTGGTGCGGGGTCGATGAGATCCGGGGCCGGGGAGCTGTGCTCATGCGCTCACGCTAGGAGGGGGCGATGAGAGCCGTGCCCTCCGGTATGAGAGAACGATGAGAGTCCTCTCAGGTTCCTCTCGATCCCAGGCTCCTCCCCACCGCCCGGGCGTCCACATCGGGCCACGGCGCCCCCGCCCGTCGGTCCCGGTTGGGAGACTGGGGCCATGGAATCCATCGGCTCCGCCCCCGGCCCGCCCCTCGCCCCGGCCGACTCCGCTCTGCGCACCGAGGCCCAGGAGGCGCTCGCGGCCCTGACGGGCCGAGCGGACGTCGGATTCCGCGACGGCCAGTTCGAGGCCATCTCCGCCCTGGTCGAGGAGCGCCGGCGGGTGCTGGTCGTCCAGCGCACGGGCTGGGGCAAATCGGCCGTGTACTTCCTCGCGGCCCTGCTGCAGCGCCGCCGGGGAGCCGGGCCGGCACTGATCATCTCCCCGCTGATCGCCCTGATGCGGGACCAGGTGGCCGCCGCACGCCGGGCCGGGGTGCGGGCGGAGGCGATGAGCTCGGCGAATCCGACGCAGTGGGAGGACATCGAGCAGGCGCTGGAGGCCGACGAGCTGGACGTGCTGCTGGTCTCCCCCGAGCGCCTCGTCAACCCCCGCTTCCGGGCCGAGCAGCTGCCCCGGCTGGTTCAGCGCTGCGGTCTGCTGGTGATCGACGAGGCGCACTGCATCTCGGACTGGGGGCACGATTTCCGGCCCGACTACCGGCGTCTGCGCGATCTCGTGGCCGAGCTCGGCGACCAGGTTCCCGTGCTGGCGACGACCGCCACGGCGAACTCCCGCGTGGTGGCGGATGTGGCCGAGCAGCTCGGCTCCCGCGGGGAGGGCGCGAGTGCGGTGCTGACCCTGCGCGGGGCGCTGACCCGGGATTCGCTGCGACTGGGCTGCCTCACCCTGCCTGACGACCGCTCCCGGCTGGAGTATCTGGCACAGCATCTCGACGAGCTGCCCGGCTCGGGGATCATCTACACCCTGACCGTCTCCGCGGCGGAGGACCTCGCCGATCTGCTGGATCGGCCGGGCCGACGAGTGCGCACCTATACCGGGCGCACGGACTCCGAGGAGCGGGCCGAGCTCGAGCAGGCGCTCAAGGACAACGAGGTCAAGGCGCTGGCGGCCACGAGCGCGCTCGGCATGGGGTTCGACAAGCCCGACCTGGGGTTCGTCGTCCATCTCGGGGCGCCCAGCTCTCCGGTCGCCTACTACCAGCAGGTGGGCCGCGCCGGCCGCGCCACCGATACGGCCGAGGTGCTGCTGCTTCCCGGCCGGGAGGACCGGGCGATCTGGGAGTACTTCGCGACCGCCTCGATGCCCGCTCAGGCCGACGCCGACGCGGTCCTGGCCGAGCTGGCGAGGTCCGGGGCGCCGCTGTCGACGCCGGCGCTGGAGGCGCGCGTCGACGTCAAGCGCAGCTCCCTCGAGCTGCTGCTGAAGGTGCTCGCGGTCGAGGGCGCCGTCGAGGCCGTGCGCGGCGGCTGGGTCGCCACCGGAGCGTCGTGGACCTATGACGCCGAGCGCTACGAGAACGTCGCCCGGGCACGCCGCGCCGAACAGCAGGCGATGCTCGAGTACGAGCGGCTCCAGCCGGGAGATCCGCAGCAGTGCCGGATGATGTTTCTCGCCCGCCAGCTGGACGATGACACAGCGGCTCCCTGTGGTCGCTGCGACGTGTGCGCCGGGCCGTGGTACCCGTTGCCGGAGTCAGGATCGCAGACGGCGTCCGCACCGGCATCGGCGTCCGCACCGGCGTCGGCGTCGCCATCGGGCGGACCGGGCTCCTCCCGCGAGGCGGTCTCGCGCCTGCTGGACCGGGTCGGTGTGCCCGTCGACCCCCGCAAGCAGTGGCCGCAGGGACTGGACAGGCTGGAGGTGACCTCCGAGGCGGGGGAACCGCTGCGCGGCAACATCCCGCCGGGCGAACGCGTCGAGGAGGGCCGCGTGCTGGCGCGCATGTCCGACCTCGGCTGGGCGGTGCCGCTGAGGCACCTGCTCGCGGTCGACGAGGACGGCCGCCGGGTCGACGCCGAGCTGACCCCCGCGATCGCCCAGCGCGTGGTCGAGGTGCTCAAGGACTGGGATTGGGCGCAGCGGCCCGCCGCGGTGGTCTCGGTGCCCTCCACGACGCGGCCCACCCTGGTGCGCCGGCTCGCCTCGGGCATCGCCCGCACCGGGCGCATGCAGGATCTGGGCGAGCTCGGCCTCGCGCCCGGCGCCGCCCCGCTGCACGGGGCGCGCAACAGCGCGTTCCGGGTCGCCGCCCTGTGGGGCCGGTTCACCGTCCCACCGCAGCTGACCGAGGCGATCGCGGCGATGGATGGCGCACCGATCCTGCTGGTCGACGATGAGATCGACACGCGATGGACGATGACCATCGCGGGACGGGCACTGCGCCGGGCCGGGTCGGGCCCGGTCCTCCCGCTGGCCCTGGCGCAGGTCAGCTGAGCCCCGGATCACCGGAGCCCCGGGACAAAACCAGTCTCACAGTCAGTCGAGAGCGTCGGGGCCGCCCTCGAGCAGGGCGACGAATCCGTCCTCGTCCAGGATCCGCAGGCCGAGCTCCTCCGCCTTGTCCGCCTTGGACCCGGCGTTCTCCCCGACCACGACGAAGTCCGTCTTCTTCGAGACCGAGCCGGAGGCCTTGCCGCCCCGGGCGATGATCGCCTCCTTGGCGCCGTCCCGGGTGAACCCCTCGAGCCCGCCGGTGACCACCACGGTCACCCCTTCCAGGGTCCTGACGAAGCCTTCCTCGACCTCGTCGACCATCCGCACGCCGGACGCGGCCCAGCCGTCGACCAGCTGGCAGTGCCACGGCACCGAGAACCAGTCGGTCACGGCCTCGGCGATGATCGGGCCGACGCCGTCGGTGTCCGAGAGCTGCTCGACGCTCGCCTCACGGATCGCCGACATCGACCCGTACGCGGTGGCCAGCGATCGCGCGGCCGTCGGCCCCACGTGCCGGATCGACAGGGCCACCAGCACCCGCCACAGCGGCTGCTCCTTCGCCTTCTCCAGCTCGCTGACCAGCAATTCGGTGTTCTTCAGCACCGTCGGAGCCTTCTGCAGCTTCCAGGCGCCCTCGCGCTTGTAGTACTTCAGCGCCGGCCGCGACCAGAAGACGGGCTGGATGCGCCAGTCGCCCGTGGGCTCCCCGTCGCGCCGCTCCGGCTGCCAGACGAAGACCTCGCGCAGGGACTCCGCGGTGAGGTCGAAGAGGTTGTCACCGATGGTCACCGCCGGTTCCTGCAGGCCGGGCAGCAACGGGTCCTCGGGGTCCGTGACGGCGAGCACCGGCACCCCGTCGGTCCCGTCGGTGATCACGCCGTTCTTGAGGACGGCGAAGTTCTCCTGCTCCGCGTCGGAGGGTTCCCGGATCGGCAGATGGATGCGGTGGCCGGCGCGCAGAGCGGCGAGAGCCTCGGGACGACGCTTGTCGGGATCGGTCAGGGCGATCGCGCTCTCCTCACCCAGCGACTCGATGTCGAAGGCGCCGCGGGAGGCGGCATGCTCGACCCTGCCGGTCACCTGCGCGGGACAGTCCTTCGCATTGGGGCAGCGCCAGTCCTTCTCCCCCTCGCGATCCGGGCCGATCGCGGTGCCGCACGACGGGCACCGGGACGGCATCTCGAACGGCCGTTCGCTGCCGTCGCGCAGCTTCTCCACCGGTCCGAGGATCTCGGGGATCACGTCACCGGCCTTGCGCAGCACGACGGTGTCCCCGATGAGGACGCCCTTGCGCTCGACCTCGAACTGGTTGTGCAGCGTGGCCATCTCCACGGTGGAGCCGGCGACCTTGACCGGCTCCATGACGCCGAAGGGGGTCACGCGGCCGGTGCGCCCCACGTTGACCTGGATGTCCAGGAGCTTGGTGGTGACCTCCTCGGGCGGATACTTGAACGCGATCGCCCAGCGCGGGGCACGCGAGGTCGATCCGAGCGCGCGCTGCTGGGCGAAGGAATCGATCTTGACCACGATGCCGTCGATCTCGTGCTCGACGTCGTGGCGGTGCTCGCCGTGGTGGGCGATGAACTCGCGCACCTCCGGAAGGCTCTCCAGCACCCGGGTGTGCGGGGACGTGGGAAGGCCCCATGCTTGCAGCGTCTCGTACACCTCGGACTGCGAGGTCAGCGTCATCCCCTCGTGGGCGCCGATCCCGTGGACGTACACCGCCAGGGCGCGGGAGGCGGTCACCGCGACGTCCTTCTGGCGCAGGGAACCGGCCGCGGTGTTGCGAGGGTTGGCGAACTCCGCCAGTCCGGCCTCGCGCCGCTGATCGTTCAGCGCCTCGAACTCCGAGGTGGGATAGAAGACCTCACCGCGCACCTCGAGCACCGCCGGCGGCGCGTCGGTCTCCAGCCGTTCGGGGATCGAGTCGATGGTGCGCACGTTGGCGGTGACGTCCTCCCCCACGCGCCCGTCGCCACGGGTCACGGCACGCACGAGCTCGCCGTCCTCGTAGACCAGCGAGATGGCCAGACCGTCGATCTTGAGCTCGGTGAGGTAGCGGACCTCGGCAGCTCCTGCGCCCAGGCCCTCGGCCGCGCGGTGGGCCCAGGTGTCGATCTCCTCGAGGGTGAACGCATTGTCCAGGCTCATCATCCGCTCGATGTGCTCGACGGGCGCGAAGCCGGGAGCGACCGCCCCGTGGACGGTCTGGGTGGGCGAGTCGGCCTTGACCAGCTGCGGGTTCTCCGCCTCGAGATCACGCAGCTCCTGCTCGAGCCGGTCGTACTCGGCGTCGGCCATGGTCGGTGCGTCGTGGACGTAGTAGTCCTCGATCGCCTGCTCGACCTGGGCGGTCAGCTCGGCGATGCGCGCCTGCGCGCCCTCGGCCGACCTGCGCTCCTGGGGCGGGGCGTCCCGATCCTGGCTGTCCTGCGGGTCCTGTGGCTGGCTCACCCCACCATTCTTGCTCATCGCCATGACATCCGCAGGTGCGAGCCCCGCGCCCGCCAATAGGATCCGTGCCATGAGCATCGCGCGCAGCATCCGCCCGGCCACGGAGGAGGACCTCGCCGCTGTGGAGGGCATCGAATCCGCGGCCGACGGGCTCTTCGAGCCGCTGCTGGGTCCCGAGCCGTTCGGCGCGGAGTCAGCGACCGCCGGCGACGCGCGGGCTGCCGAGCCCGGGTTCCTCCTGGTAGCGGCCGAGTCCGAGGGCTCCCCGGCGGTCGGCTTCGTCCATGTCCTCGAGCCGACCGGGCCGGCAGGGCTCGTCCACCTCGAGCAGCTCGCCGTGCTGCCCGAGCATCTGCGTCGCGGGCACGGCAGGGCACTGGTGGAGGCCGCGGCAGCCGAGGCCGCGTCCCGCGGAGGCACGCGGCTCACCCTGCGCACATTCGCGGAGGTGCCGTGGAATCGGCCGTTCTACGAGGCGTGCGGCTTCCGAGTGGTCGGGCCGATCGACTCCGCCTTCCATCGCGGCCTGGTCCGCACGGAGGAGGAGCTGGGGCTGACGCGGCTGGGGACCCGCGTGCTCATGGCCCGCGACCTCACGGCGCCGGCCGCGTGCTCCGCACCGCCCGCGGGGTCGAGCCGGTCCGCTCCCGGAAGACGCGGTTGAAGTGGGTGACGGTGGCGAAGCCGACGTCGGCGGCGATCCGCCCGACGGGCAGCTCGGTCTCCTGCAGGAGTCGGCGCGCCTGGTCGACGCGCAGATCGTTGACGTAGGAGATGACCGTGGTGCCGGTGTGCCGCCGGAACTCCCGTGAGAGGTGATGGCGGCTGACGAAGAACCTCTCGGCGAGCTCCCCGAGCTCGATGTGCTCGGTGTAGTGCCCGTGCAGGTGCCGGATGACTCGCGCGACGCGGGTCTCGCGGGCGGCGGTGGCGGCATCGACCTCCTCCTGCCGCAGCAGCACCAGCAGCAGCTGGGTCAGCAGCAGTCTCAGCTCGTCCTGCGAGCTCTCCCCCAGCGTCTCCTGCGTGTGCAGCATCTGGTCGACGATCCCGCGCACCGAGGCCAGGCCCGACGCCGTCGGCCGGAACACCCGGGCATCGCAGCCGAGGGCCTCGCGCACGTGCCCGTACAGCACTGCGTCCGGGCGCGCATAGACCACCACGCGCCGGAAGGGCACTCCCGGTGGACTGTAGGAGAAGTGCTCGTCACCGGGTGGGAAGGTGATCGCCTCGGGCGCGGAGATCCGGTGCACGTGGCCGCCGGAGACGTGCTCGCGCCGGCCCTCCTCCAGGACGTAGACCTCCAGGAAGTCATGGCGGTGCGGACGCGCCATGTTGTCGTCGACCCCGTGGACGCGGGCGACGGCGACCGCTCTCCCGCCCGCCATGAGCTCACCGGCCACGTCCTGCATCGATCGATCCCTTCCCCGGGGTGCCTACTCCAGCAGCCCCAGCATGCCCGGGATCCCGAGCGAGAGCGCGGGGACGTAGGTGATCAGCAGCAGGAGCACCACCAATCCGGCGAAGTAGGGCAGCAGCCGCGGGACGACGTCCTCGATCCGCACGCCCGCGACACCGGTGGCCACGAACAGCACCGAGCCCACCGGCGGGGTCATGGTGCCGATGCACATGGCCAGGATCAGCACCATGCCGAAGTGGACAGGATCCATCCCCAGCTCGGTGGCGATGGGCAGGAAGATGGGGGTGAAGATCAGGATCGCGGGCGTGATGTCCAAGAACGTTCCCACGACCAGCATGATCACGAGCATCAGGGCGAGGATCGCCACGCGCGAGTCGGTGGTCGCCACCAGCGCGTCGGTGATCGCCGAGGGGATGCCGGTGAAGGCCATCACCCATGCCATCGCGGAGGACGCGGCGATCAGCAGCATCACCGCGCCGGTCGAGCTCACCGTCCGCACCGCGATCTGCGTCAGCGACGTGCTGTCCAGGGAGCGGTAGATCAGCGAGAGCACCAGGCAGTACACGACCGCGACCGCCGCGCCCTCGGTCGCGGTGAAGATGCCGGCGACGATGCCGCCGACGACCACGACCACCAGCAGCAGCGAAGGAATGGCGCGACCGAGCACGGTCAGCCCCTGGCGCAGGCCCACGCGCTCGCTGCTGCGGTAGCCGCGGCGGCGGGCGACGACGAACGCGATCAGCATGACCACCAGGCCCATCAGGATGCCCGGCACGTAGCCGGCCATGAACAGCGCCGAGACGCTCACCCCGCCGGCGACCGTGGAGTAGACGATCGCGGCCGTCGTCGGCGGGATCAGCAGGCCCACGGAGGCCGAGGCGATGTTCACCGACGCCGAGTAGGCGGGGTCGTACCCCTCCTTCCGCTGGCGCTCGTGCAGGGTCCCGCCGATCGCGGCGGCCGAGGCCACGGCGGATCCCGACAGGGAGCCGAACAGCATGTTGGCCAGCACGTTGGTGTGGGCCAGGGACCCGGGGACGCGGCCGGAGATCACCAGGGCCAGGTCCACCAGCCGCTGGGCGATGCCGCCGTTGTTCATGATGTTGCCGGCGAGGATGAACAGGGGCACGGCGAGCAGCGAGAAGCTCTCCACGCCCATGCTCATCTGCTGGCCGACGACGAAGGTGGTGTCCGCCCAGGGCAGCATCAGCAGGGCGGTGACGAAGGCGGAGACGATGATGCCGACGGAGATCGGCACACCGAGGGCGAGCAGCACCACGAAGGTGCCGAACAGGGCGAGGGCTGCGAGCAGCGGGTCCATCACTCGGCCTCCTTCGGGGCGGTCGCCTCGAGCGGGGTGCGGACGAGGTCGAGGATGTTCAGCACCTGTGCCAGGGCGATGGCCGCCCCGGTGATCGGGCCGATGAGGTAGACGAGGCCGCGGGAGATGCCCAGCAGGGCGGAGATGTTCTCCCGCGAATCCCAGGCGAGCATCGCGCCGCCGATGCCGAGGACGAGCACGGCGAGCGCGAGGATCAGCAGGTCGATGGCCAGGACGAGTCCGCGCCGGGCGCGGACGGGGAGCCGGTCGCGCACGATGGTCAGCGCCATGTGCTCGCGCTGGAGGAAGGCATAGGTCGCGCCGACGAAGGAGACCCAGATCAGCGCGTAGCGGACCAGTTCCTCGGTGAAGGCGACGGGGCTGCCGAGCACGTACCGGGTGAAGACCTGGTACAGCACCAGGGCCGTCATCAGCACCAGCAGGGCGACGGCGAACCACAGCAGAGTGCCGGCGAGCACCCGGCGGAGGCGATGGACGGTGTCGGCGGAGGCGTTCATGCGCGTGACTCCTCACTGACCTGTTCGATGGTCTCCAGCAGCTCCGCGACCTCGGGATGCTCCTCGGCGAACCGGTCGACCACAGGCCGGGTGGCCTCGCGGAACGCGTCGGTCTCGACGTCGTCGACGAACTCGACGCCCATGTCCCGCGCGTCGGCCTCCGCGGTTTCGATGGCCTCGGCCCAGGCGATCCGGTGGTCCTGCGAGGACTGTCGGGCCGCCTCGACGATGAGGTCCTGATCCCCGCTCTCGAGCCGTTCCCAGGCGTCGGAGCTGATGAGCATCAGGTCGGGGATGCGCGTGTGCTCGGTGCGCGAGAAGACCTTGGCGACCTCGCCGTGGGCGCTGTCGGTCAGAACCGTCTCGTTGCTCTCGGCCCCGTCGATCAGGCCCGTCTGCAGCGCGGTGTAGGTGTCACCGAAGGCCATCACCACCGGTGCGGCGTCCAGCTGCTCCATGAGATCGGTCTGGGAGCGCATGTCCTGGACCCGGATCTTCAGCCCCACCACGTCCTGGGGGCTGCGCACCGGGCTCGCGCGGGTGTAGAAGGAGCGCGCTCCGGAGGAGTAGTGGGTCAGGCCCACGAATCCGCGGTCCAGGGTGGAGCGGTAGAACTCCGCCATCTGCTCGGAATCCATCACGGCGTGCATCTGCTCCTCGGAGTCGAACACGTAGGGCAGGCCGAAGGCGTGGTAGCCGGCGTGGTAGCCGGCCAGGCCGGGGCTCGCGACGCGGGTGATGTCGACGATGCCCTGGGTGAGCTGGCCGAGCACGGCGGTCTCGGAGCCCAGCTGACCGTTGGCGTAGATGTCGACCCGGATGCGGCCCTGGCTGCGCTCGGCCACGGCATCGGCGAACGCGGCGATCGCCACCGAGGTGGGGTGCTGGTCATTGAGGTTGTGGGCCAGGCGCAGCACCAGCGGCCGGCTGCTGCTCGCGGCCGCGCTGGTCAGCTGCGTGCTGCGAGCGCTGCAGCTCGCCAGGGCCAGCGGCGCCCCCAGCAGCAGGGCGCGCCGTCCGAGGCGCGGCGTCGCGGGATCGTGGCGGAGGGTCGTCATGGCCTCACATTCCGATCATGTCGAAGGTCTCGAAGGAGATCTCGAGGTCGAGATCGTCCCCGTCGTCGGGCAGTGCGATCTGGACCGATCCGAGCGCGGCGTCGTAGTACCAGCCGCTGTCGTGGCCCTCGAAGTCGGCGGCCTCCGGACGGTGCTCGAGGCTCCGTCCGTTCGCCCGGACGTGCAGCGGGGCGCGCTCGGGATGGATGACGTCGAACCGGAACGCCTGCACGGCGCTGCGGTAGGGGCCGGAGCGCTCGAGGGTGATGCGCACGGTGGAGCCGGAGGTCATGGTCACGACGCTCTCGCGGCGCTGGCCGCGTTCGTGCGCTCGGGTGCGGCCGTCGTCCTCGTGCAGGACGAACCGTCCGTCCCGCTCGGGGGCGCAGATCAGCCGCAGGGTCCGGATCTCGTCGCGCACCAGCGAGGTCGGCTGCTCGACAGCGATCGGGATGATGCCGCCGGCGCGGATGTACAGCGGGATCGAGTCCCAGCCCACCGGCTCCGTGACCGTCGTGCCTCCCTCGTGCCGCGTCCGGGTGGCGAGGTCGTAGAACGCCTCGTCGGCCGGGAAGCGGACCGTGCGGGTGGTGGCGCCCTTCTCGAGCACCGTGGCCACCAGGAGGGAGTCGCCCAGCATGAAGGTGTCGGTGGTGTCGTAGCCCTCGACGTCGTGCTGGAACGCACTGATCAGCGGCTCCATGATCGGGGCGCCCTCGCGGGAGGCGCGGACCATCAGCGAGTACAGGTAGGGCATCAGCCGGTAGCGCAGGTTGATCGCCTCGCGGATCGGCCCGGTGGTCTCGGGGTACATCCACGGCTCGGTGACGGTGTTGTCGGAGTTCACGGAGTGGATGGAGAAGCGGGGCTGGAAGATGCCGTGCTGGACCCAGCGCAGCAGCAGCTCCGGCTCGGGCCGGGGCCCGTGGAAACCACCGATGTCGCACCCCTGGTTGGCGACGCCGGACAGGCTCATGCCCAGGATGGTGGCGATATTGGCGCGCAGGGTCTCCCAGGAGGTCGAGTTGTCCCCGGCCCAGGTCTGGGCGTAGCGCTGGATCCCGGCGTGCCCGGCGCGACAGACGATGTAGGGGCGCTGGTCGGGGTGGGCCTCGGTGATGGCGTCCTGGGTGACGCGGCACATGAGGTTGGCCATCACGTTGCGCACCTCGGCGAGTGTGCTCGGGGCGCCGTCCCCGTCGACCTCGGAGTCCATGTCGAGCACGCCTTCGTACTCGCAATTGTCGTTCCAGACCGAGGCGGTGCCCTGGGCGAGCACGGAGTCCGTCAGCCACTGCTTCCAGGCGTCCCGGGCTCGCGGGGAGGTGAAGTCGACGAAGTGTCCCGGTCCGCCCCACCAGGCGCCGACCGCGGGCGGGCGCGGGGCGTCGGGGTCCGCCTCTCCCCCGCCGGTCACGGACAGCGCGGGGGCGGTGGTCGCGGCCTGGCCCAGGGCGTCGTCGCTGGCCCCGACGAACACGTCGCGCTCGGCGAACTCGGCGCGCCGCGGGTGGACCGTGAGCACGCCGGGCTTCACGTTCGGGGAGACGACGACGCCGCGCTCGTCCATGGCGGAGAAGAAGCCGGCGGGATCGGGGAAGCGCTCCTGGTTCCAGGTGAACACGCAGCGCTTGGCGCCGTCGGCCGTCTGCTGGGTGGTGTAGCCGCTGGAGAGCTGGAAGCCGTCCACCGGGATCCCGTGCTCACCGGCGAGATCGACGAACCGGGTGATGGCCCGGTCGCTGCCGGAGGTCAGCTCGGCGTAGTACATGGAAGAGGCGAGATAGCCCAGTGCCTGGCGGGGCAGCACGGGCGGACGTCCGGTGAGCTCGGTGTACCGGGCCACGACATCGCGGATCTGCGGGCCGGCGATGAGGAACAGATCGACGTCGCCGCCGTCGGCGATCATCTGGGTGTGGTGGGGGAAGTAGTTGCTGTGCGAGCGGCCCAGGTCGAAGGAGACGTCGCGGGCGCCGTGGTAGAAGTACCCGACCGCCTGGCGGGAATCGCGATTGACCTTGAGGTAGAACGGGATGTGCTTGTACAGCGGTGCGCTGCGTCGGGCGTCGTAGCCGAGACTGTCGCGCGGGCTGAGGGAGACCAGCTGCTTGGCCTTGTCGAGCTCGCCCGTGGTCTCGCCGAAGCCGACGAAGGCGTCGCCCGGTTCGAGCCGGCTGGTGTGGATCCGGCGGTGGTTGGTGTCCTCGCGGTAGCCGATGTAGGGCACATCGGCGTGCAGCACGCTGCCGTCGGCGTCCAGCACGCGGATCTCCAGCGGGGAGCGGCGCACCTCGACGCGCAGCCGGGGGCCGATGAGCACGGCCGTCCCGTCCGTCTCCTCCAGCTGCACGGGGACCGGGGCGATGCGCGTGCGCTCCTCCCCCAGCACCGGATCGAGGCGGTCCTGCCAGGCGGTGGTGGTGAGGCTGTAGGACTGCTCGGCGAAGTCCCCGTCGAAGCCCGCGCGGATCCGCACGATGTCCGGGGTCATCATGAGCAGCCGGATCTCGACGCCTTCGGTGACCACACGGAGCACACCGTTCCCGTCCAGCTCGACCCGCTGCACCTGGGTGCTCGTGCGCATGGCTCGTCCTCCATCGGAATCGTCGGGCAGTGCCGGGCCGCGTCGTCGATGCTGTCCACGTCGTTGCGGGTGCGTCAGTGCAGATCGATGCGCGCGGCTATGGCGTCCGACGCCAGCCTAGGCGGGGAGATCACCCCGTTCTCCACGGATCGTGATCATGACCGGCCCGAATTTGACCGATCGTGCTGCGTGCGCGGGGCGCTCAGGAGCTGACGCGTGCCGCCCATGCGGGAGCGGCGCGCAGCAGGGCCTCGAGCGAGGGTTCGTCGAGCAGCGTGGACCGCTCCGGCTGGCTCGAGGGATCGACGCGCCCCGCCTGCACGTCGTGCGAGGCGCCGGTGTGCGCGATCAGGGTGAAGCCGGCGGCGTCGGCGTCGGTATGGCCCAGCCGGTGCCAGATCTCCAGCAGCTGGTCGAGCTCACGCGCCATGCTCCCGCCGGCGCGCGGGTCGACGACGAGCTCGAAGCGGCACCCGGCATCGTGCGCCTCGGCCAGGCCCTCCCACAGCCTGCGCCCCGAGGCCGTGTCCAGGGACGGCAGCTGGCGAGGCGCGAAGGCCATCCGGCGTGCGCCGGCCTCGCGAGCGGCGCGCAGGAGACCATGGTCCGCGCCGACGCCGATCGTGACCGACTCCGCGTCCAGCCCGCCCTCCTCGAGGGCGGTGAGGAGGCAGCGCCACAGCACACCGATCTCGGGCGCTGGGACGGCGGGGTACCGGCTGCGGCCCGACGGGGTGCTGATGAGCCCGGCGGAGACGGCCGCCACGGCGTCCTCCCGCAGCAGCAGGTGCGGCTGCGCGCCCGGCACCCGCTCGCGGAGCAGATCGAGGTGGTCGGTGACGCCCTCGGCGAGCAGCATCGGCAGGTCGCGCACGGCGCCGGGGTCGGCGAGGGTGCGCTCCCCCGACGGCAGGAAGGTGGCGCCGGCCAGGGTGGCCGGGCCCAGCGCCGTCGTCGACAGCGGCCCCTCGTACCCCAGCAGCGCGACGCGGGCGGCATCGAGGGTGCGCTCGCGCAGCTCCCGGGCGTGCTGCCAGGCTCGGCCCACGCCCGGACCGAGCCGCCATCCGTAGCTGACCAGGTCTCCCGTGGTCTCGGCGAGCAGCGCGAGGGTCGCGGGCAGCAGATGATCCGTGTCATCGGTGCCGAGCGCTGAGGGGAGGTAGGGCCGGGCGGCGATCTGCTCCTCGAGATCGTCACCGAGCAGGGCCCGGATCCGCATCAGCGCCGCGAGATGAGGGTCCTCGGGCACGTCGTACCGGGCGGCGTCGGCGGCCGCAGGTGCCCGGAAGGTGCCGTCCCCGGTGAGGGTGACCAGGTGGCTCATGCGCGGCGCTCGAGGGTGGCGGCGGCGAGGACGCGATCCTCGTCGTACAGCACCAGGGTCTGGCCGGGGGCCACGCCGCGGATCGGGGTCTCGAGCTGCACGCGCAGGCTGGAGTCCTGACCGCCCGCCGGCGCCTCGAGGATCGTCGCCGGGGTGGCCTCGCCGTGGGCGCGGATCTGTGCGGTGACCCGGCGGCCCACCTCCAGCGGCTCGAAGGAGACCACGTCACCGGCGATCAGTTCGCGGGTGGAGAGCAGCTCGGCGGCACCGACCACGACCTGGCGCGAGGTGGGGTCGATGTCGACGACGTAGCGCGGCGCACCGTCGGGCGCGGGATGTTCGATGCCCAGGCCCTTGCGCTGGCCGATGGTGAATCCGTGGGTGCCCCGGTGGGAGCCGACCACGGCGCCGGCCTCGTCGAGGATCTCCCCGGGGGCCTCGCCGAGATTGCGCTCGAGGAAACCGCGGGTGTCCCCGTCGGCGACGAAGCAGATGTCGTAGCTGTCGGGCTTGGTCGAGACGCCGAGGCCGCGTGCCCTGGCTTCGGCGCGCACCTCCTCCTTCGTCTCGAACTCGCCGAGCGGGAAGACGGAGCGGCGGACGGCCTCGGGCCCCATGACCGCCAGGACGTAGGACTGGTCCTTGTCCATGTTCCGCGAACGGTGCAGCGAGGGGGCGCCATCGGGCCCGTCGGCGCGGATGGAGGCGTAGTGACCGGTGCAGACGGCGTCGAAGCCGAGCAGCGTCGCGCGCTCCATGAGGGAGGCGAACTTGATGCGCTCGTTGCAGCGCACGCAGGGGTTGGGGGTGCGGCCGGCGGCGTACTCGGACAGGAAGTCCTCGACCACGAGATCGTGGAAGTCGTCGGAGAGGTCCCAGACGTAATACGGGATGCCGATGCGGTCGGCCGCACGACGGGCATCGGAGGCGTCCTCGACGGTGCAGCAGCCGCGCGAGCCGGTGCGGCTCTGGTCGCGGTTCTTCGACAGCGCCATGTGCACGCCGACGACCTCGTGCCCGGCGTCCGCGGCTCGGGCCGCGGCCACTGCCGAATCGACGCCGCCGCTCATCGCTGCCAGCACCTTCATGCCGCTTCCACCTCCTGGGTCACCGTCCGCCTCCACTGGGCCACCATCCGCCTGTGCACCCTGTCGAGTGTACGGATCGTGAAGGTCCCCGGACCGGCCGGCGAGCGTGATGTCAGCCGCCTCGCGCGTGCGATCGCTCTCCCCTCGTGCTCCCTTCGTGGCCGGCGCCCCGCACTCCGGCGCCGGGCGGCGCCCGTGCCCTACGCCGGGTGAGGTCCGTGCCCGGCGCCGGGCGGCGGCGCACGCCGATTCGGATGGCCGCTTTCGTGGATCGACCTGTTGCGCACCGCTCGCGTTCCTGTGGGGCCCTGGCACGGCGCAGCAATGGCTCCAGCACAGCAATATCTCCAGCACAGCAATGCCCCTGTGGACGTCACGCCACCGCCAATACCGACCCCTCCACATTGACCCCTTATCCACAATCTTCTTTGCGGTGTTGCAGGGACGTCTTTTCCGTGAGCGGAACACGGTGCCGCGCCTCCGCAAGTGCCATTCGCGGACGGTTCCGCGCCAGCGACCTCGGGCTGCGGCAGCAGAGCGCAGCGGGATCCGACGCCCGGGAATCACCGTCGTTGCACACCCGGACACCGCCACCTTTCCTCCCCACCGCATCTTCGTCCACATTTTTGCTCCGAGGAACCAGAATCGTTGACTATTTCGTTCTGGCGTTCGATACTGGAGCCATGACCCACCACACGGATGATCACGAGCAGACGGCCGATGCGGCCGGCCGGCCCGTCATCCGCGCGGGCGCCGGCGCCACGACGGTGGGAGCGTACGACCTCGAGGGCGTCACCGATGCCCTCGGCCGGGTCGGATCGCTGGGCTCCGACTCCCTGTCACCCGGCAACGACTCGGCGCTCGACGCCGAGTCGTTGCTCGATCTCCTGGACCGTCTCCGGTCGCTGACGACAGCTGTCGCCGCGGTGGAGATCCGTGCGACTGATGCACTGGCGGCAGCGGTGAGCCGGGACGCCCATGGTTCGGGCGAGGAGTCCGAGTCGACGGATCGTGTCTCGACCCGCGAGGTCTCCGTGGTCTCGCGCATCTCGCCGTCCGCGGCATCTCGTCGGATGAAGGCTTCTCGGCGCCTGGTCCGGAACCTGCCAGGCGTGCTGTCTGCTCTGGCCGAGGGCGATATCGACGCCGAGAAGGCCTATGCCGCCGGGCAGGCTGTCGCGCCCCTGGATCCGACGCAGAGGGGTGAGGTCGATCAGGCGCTCACGGCACGGCTCGGCGAGCTCGCCGGCGCGGGGCAGCGGCAGTGGCGTCGCGAGATCGAGGCGATCACCCAGCTCGTGGACGCCGACGGCGAGGAGCGGCGACACGAGGTCGCGCGGCGCCACCGGAATGTCACCCTGCGCGCTCGCGAGAACGGGATGGCCACGCTGGCCATCACGACCACTGCGCTCGATGCCTCCGCCGCCCGTGCCCGTCTCAGCCTCGAGGGCGAGAAGCTCCGCGCCGCCGGGGACACCCGGGGCCACAGCGCGATCATGGCGGATACCGCGGCGGACGCACTGGTCGGCCGCAGCGACGGGGTCGATCCGGTGAAGCTCGACATCGGCGTGATCATCACCGATCGCGCCCTGTTCTGCCCGCAGAATTCCGAGCCGGCTCTCATCGAGGGCTACGGCGCCGTACCGGTCTCACAGGTCAGCGCGTCCCTACGCCGGGCGACCCAAGAGTCGGATAGCGACGCGGGCGATCCAGACGTCGACGGTCCGGATGCGGGCGGCGCGCACGTGGACGGTGCGCAGCGCGCGAAAGACGCGGCGCTCCGCGCCACGCTGCGCCGCCTCTACACCCATCCCACCAGTGGCGAGCTGGTCGCCGTCGAGTCGCGTGCGCGAGCGTTTCCCCACGGCCTCTCGCGCTTCCTGCGATGGCGGTCGATGACCTGTTCGGGTCCGTTCTGCAACGCCGAGATCCGCCACGATGACCACATCCAGCCGCACAGCAGAGACGGCGCGACCAGCCTCGATAACGGCAATGGACTGTGCGCGCGGTGCAACGACAAGGAGAACCAGCAGCTCACCGCTCGGCCGACGGGCTCGGCCGTCGGCGACGGTCGCCATCGCGTGCGGTGGCGGACCCGGTACGGTTCGACCGTCGACGTCACCCCCACTCCGAGCGAGCTGGCGGCGCTGCTCCCCCACCGCCCCGGCCCGCTGAGCAGCGGTGGTACCCGTGGCACCGAGGACCCCGGCGTTGCTGCCGACGCTACCGAGGCCGGGCAGACCGGGCAGACCGGGCAGGCCGACGGGCCAGCGTCGCCGGAACGTCCTGACCGAGCGTCTCGGTGTCCGCACCGATGCCCGGAACACCGCGGCACCGGGACGCCCACCGAGATCACGGCCGTCCACCTGCACAACGTGCAGCTTCGGCTCCGGCACAGCACACGGGACCACCGCCGCCACGAGACGTGGGACCGCGTCCCGCTCCGCAATCCGGGACAGTCCCCGCAGTTCTGACGTGCCGAGCCGGGGGAACTCACGACCCGACCGAGAGAGCTCAGCCGAGCAGCGCTCCCACCGCGCGGGCCTTCTCCAGTGATTCCGGCAGCGCACTGAGAAGCACGTCGATGTCATGATCCGTGCTGGTCCATCCCAGCGACAACCGCAGCGCGCCGCGGGTCTGGGGGCCCGTGAAGCCCATCGCCGCGAGGACGGGGCTCGCCTGAGTGACCCCCGCCGAGCAGGCCGATCCGGCCGAGGAGTCCACCCCGCGCTCATCCAGCAGGAAGAGCAGCGAATCCGAATCGGCCCCCGGGAACACGACATGAAGGATATGGGGCGACGTCGGGGAGTCCTCCGGCAGGGTGAACCGCGCGCTGGGATCGATCTCGCGGATGCCGGCTCGGAGCCTGTCGGCCAGCGCCTGCACGCGCCGGCCCTCTCGGTCCCGTTCCGCCAGGGTCTCGCGCAGGGCTGCCGCGAATGCCGAGGCCTGCGCCGCGTCCAGCGTTCCCGAGCGCACCCCGCGCTGCTGGCCGCCGCCGGTGCTGGCGACGCCGAACGGCACCTCCGGCTTCGCCACCAGCACCCCTACGCCCACGGGCGCCCCGATCTTGTGACCGGACAGCGACATCAGGTCGACGTCCTCGAAAGACGGCAGCTGGACGTGGCCCGCGCCCTGGACCGCGTCGGTATGGACCAGGGTCCCGTGGGGTCGCGCCGCTGCGGCGAGCGCAGCGATGTCCTGACGTGCCCCGGTCTCGTTGTTCACCAGCGCCGCGCTGACCACGCTCACAGCGCCGTCGGCCAGAGTCTCGCTCACCGACCCCGGACGCAGCAGGCCCCGCGCATCGACATCGAGCACACGCGCCTGGACCGGCGGCGTCAGCGACGCCAGCGATCTCGCCGTGGCGACCACCGCGGGATGGTCGGTCGCAGCCACGGCCACGGCCGTGCGAGCCGGTTCCTTCGCCATCACGCCGAGCGGTACCGAGCGGATCGCCAGGTTGTCGGCCTCGGTGCCTCCCGAGGTCATGATCAGCCAGCTGCGGGGAACCCCGAGCAGCCCCGCGATGGTCTCGAGGGCCTCGTCCAGCACAGCGCGGGCGCGGCGTCCCGAGGAGTGCACCGAGGACGGATTGCCACGCACCGTCGAAGCCTCCAGGAAGGCGTCGCGCGCGACCGGCCGCAGCACGGTGGTCGCCGCATGGTCGAGGTATGCGCGCTCGTCGGGGTCGCTCACCATGGCTTCGCCGGATCCTGCTCCGATCCGCTGGGCTCGTCCTCGCCCTCGCCGCCCTGGGCGTCCTTGTTGCGCTCCTCGAGCTCGTCGTCCTTCTCCTGCTGCTCCCCGTCGCCCTCGGTGGGAGCCTCCTCCTCAGGGCCGTCCCCTTCGGGATCCTCCCGGCTCGGGTCGCCCGGGGGCGGCGGTTCGCCACCGCCGGGCTCCTCGCCCTCGCCCTCGCTGCCTCCTTCGGAGCCGCGCTCGTCGGGGTCGTTGCCGGCCTCCTCGTCGGCCTCGCGGCGCTTCTCCTCGACCCGTTCGCCGTTCTCCTCGGTGGTCTCGGACTCCTCGTTCCCGGAGCCGCCGCCCTGGCCGCCCTGGCCCTCGCCGTCGCCGCCACCGCCGCCACCACCGCAGGCGGCGAGCATCTCCTCGGCCTCGTACAGGCGATCGGCGCGGGCCTGGGGATCCTCGATCTGGTCTGCCTGGCGCTCGATGGCGATCGAGAGGTTGTTGATGATCTTGCACTGGGCGTGCATGGGCGCGTTGAGGTCGCTCGAGCTCTCCCATTCCTCCAGCGCGGTGCGCAGCTCCTCCTCGGCAGCGGCGTCCTCGCCCTGCTGCAGCAGCACGGTCCCCTTGGACAGGTGCGGCAGATACGGCTCGAACCAGTTCAGGAACTCGACCGGCGCCAGCCGCTCGATGGCCACCGGGTACTCCTCGTCCCCGTACGCGGAGAGATGGGTGGCCTGCGTGATCGGCATGGAGATGAACTTCGCGGCCAACAGCGCCAGCAGCAGGATCGGCAGCGCCAGGATCGCGAACACGATCATCCGCGTCCGCCGGAGACGGCGCACGTTCAGCCCGAAGTCCTTCGGCCTGCCGCTGGTGTCCTGCGCCAGCGCAGGCGGCGGGCCCGCGGGCGCGGACTGCTCCGTGCGCGGCCTCTCCGCGATCGGTGTGCTCATCTCTGCGCTCCTGAGATGTCGTGACGATCCAGCTTGCGCGGAAGTCTGTAGGTCATCTCCCCCAGCTCCCAGATCAGCAGGGCTGCGAGCGGGATCGAGGCGATCCAGTACCAGTCATCGAAGCTCGCCACGTCGCGGGAGGACTCCATGGGGATCGGCCGCAGCGTGACATCGTCCATTGTGCCCTCGATCGGCGCCTCCGGATCATCCCGGTGCAGATACGGCACCCCCATCTCGCCGGCGATGGTCTGGAGCTGCTCCTCGTCGATCTTCGAGATCCCCCTCTGACCGCTGTCATCGGTGATGTACTCGCCGTCCTCGGGGCCGCCCTCGGCCTTCATCGGGCCACCCTCGGCAGTGCCGTACCCGAGCACTCCCCCGCCGTCGACGAACTGGGCGAGCGGACTGAACGACTCCGACTCCCGCTCGTCGGTGTTCTCCCCGTCGGAGAGGAAGTACACCAGGATCTGCGACTCCGGGTCCTCGCGCGCGGTCTCGGACAGCTCGACCTGCAGCTGCTCGAGAGGACGGTCCACATTGGAGCCCTTGGAGTACGCGGTGGGCTCCGTCGTCAGCGTGTCCACCCAGGCCCGAGCCGCACCGGCGTCGGTGGTCAGCGGCAGCTGCTGGGTGGCCGTCGAGTCGAAGGACATGATCGAGTACCGCGATCCCTCGGTCATGCCCATGATGCGGTTCATGTCGGCCTTGACGCCCTCGAGGCGCGGCTGGTCCCCGTTGTAGTCCTCGGCGTTCATGGAGCCGGTGCGGTCGACGACGAAGAACACGTTGGCGTTCATCCGCTCGGTCTGCTCGCTCTCCAGCGGGGTCACCGGTCGCAGCGCCACCACCAGCAGCAGCAGGACCATCAGCAGCCGGCGCATCCACGCCACGCGCTGCCGCGGGCGCCGGATCAGCAGCACGACGCAGAAGATCGTCATCGCGCCGAACAGCGGGATGCTCGCCCACAGCGGGATCAGGTGCTCCAGGCGCATCAGCGAGCCCTCCAGCCCAGCACCAGGATGCCGATCAGGGAGAGGAAGGTCAGCACGAACCCGAGGCCCGGGTGGTCCGTGCGCACGACTGTCGGCGAGGCCCCCATCGTCTCGGCCTGCGTCTTCTGGATCTCGTTGATGATCGAGGGGATCGCCTCCGGATCGGAGGATTCGTACAGCTCCCCGTCCTGATCCTCGGTGGCCGTCTTGAGCTCCTCGAAGCATTCGGGGCCGCACTCGTACGCCCCGGGGTAGAACGTGTAGAGGTCGATATCGCGCCCGGCGACGGCCTCGGTGGCCTCCTGGAGAGTGTAGATCGGCTCGCCGTTGACCTCGTTGTCGGTCGCGAAGATGATCGAGCGCGAGCGATCCTCCTCGGCCTGGTCGAACTCCATGCCGCAGGAGGCGAGGCCGTCCGGCACGATCGACGCCTGATCGGCGATGCCGCGGGTGCCCTCGACGAACTCCACGTACTGGCGGACCTTCTCATCGGAGTAGTCACGGGTACCCAGGCGATAGCCGAACTCGTCGAAGTCGATCGCCTCGGCGCCCTCCTCGAGCTCGCGCTTGATCAGGTCGTAGTCGTTGGTCAGCGGGAAGACGGTGCGGCTGGTCGAGTTGAAGATCGTCAGCGCCACCCGCTCGCCCTGGAAGTTGTCCACCATCTCGGCGAAGGTCTGCAGGATCTCGGTGTCGTACTCGTACATCGAGCCGGAGACGTCGAGGCACAGCACGATGTCGCGCGAGGAGAACTCGGGCGTCTCGATGCGCTCGGTGGCGATCCGCCCCGACAGCAGCGAGGCGGCGAGCACGCCGATCACGGCGATGCTCACCTGCAGCACCCGCACCGCGCGGGCCATGCGCTGGGCGCGCACGAAGCTGGGGATGCGGTCCATGTACCGCGAGTTGGCGACCAGGACGGGAGACTTGCGCATCGCGCGTCGGTTCCAGAACGTGATCGCCCAGACCGCCAGCGCGGCCAGCAGCAGCAGGGCGGTGACCCACCAGAAGATCATGACCATTGCCGGATCACCTCCCTCGCGCGGCGCACGGACTCACGCAGGTCGGCGTCCGAGGCCATCGCGAAATCGGGTTCGTACAGGTCCGCGATCAGGGTTCCCACCTCGCGGGTGCGCGGGTCCGCTCTCAGCGTGGTGATGTCCTGGCTGGTCACGTCGTGGCCCGTGGTGCGGCGCACGAAGCGTCGCATCACCCCGGTCAGCTCATGATGGCCTTCGCGAGCGCCCACGTCGCCGGCGTCGTGCCGATCCGCGATGTCGTTGACGGCGCGCAGGAACTCGGCCTTGAGGTTCTCCACGTCGCTGGGGCGCCGACGGAAGGCGATGCGCTTCTCGATGGCACGGGTGATCTTCAGGGTGCCCAGGACCAGCGCCGTGATCACCAGCAGGCACAGCACGGCCAGGATGATCCAGGCGACGGAGTACTGGGGCGGGTCGATGATCTCCGGCGGGGCGGGCTCGGCCAGCATCGGCGAGGCCAGCAGCAGGTCAGGCACGGGCATGGCGGTACTCCCTCGCCCGGAGCATGGCGATCATGTCCTCGACCACGGTGGTCTCGCCCTGGGTGAGGATGTGGCTGACGTGCAGCCGGTCCAGCATCTCCGTGATCCCGTCCCGCCGCGCCCGCCGGTACGCCTCGACGTCCCGCGCGACCCGCTTGGAGGTCCGCACCAGGGACGCCACCTCACGGGGATTGTCGACGTCGACCACGTCGTGGTCCAGGTCGGTGCGCTGCAACGGGTCGGCGTCGGCGACGCGGATGACCATCACGTCGTGCCGCGTGGTCAGGCGCCGCAGCAAGGTGAAGTCCTCCACCGAGGGTCGGGCCTCGTCGGTGATGATCGTCATCAGCGTCGAATGCTTGGTGACGCGGAAGGCCCGCTCCAGCAGCCAGGCGCTGTCCGGGGCCGACGAGGCGGTGGTGGTGCCCTGCTGGATGCTGCGCAGCAGCAGCTCGAGGTGGCCGTCGCTGGACCGGGAGGGCAGCTGGATCGGGCGGCGCTCGTCGCCCGCGACCAGTCCCGTCAGGTCCCCGTTCTTCTGCGCGAGGAAGCAGATCATTCCCGCGGCGAGGACCATCGCCTCCCGCTTGGAGGTGCCGTCGGCCGCGGTGGCGGCCATCGCGGAAGAGGTGTCGGCCACGATCGAGAGGTGGCGGACCCGCTCCTCGTTGAACTGCCGGATCAGGGGCTCACCGGAGCGGGCGGTGGCCTTCCAGTCGATGTCGGAGATCTTGTCCCCGGGCTGGTAGTACTTCAGGTCGTCGAAGTCCTCGCCGCTGCCCTTGAACAGGGAGCGTCCGCGGCCCTGGATGAGCCCGCGCGCCCGGTTCGAGGTGTGCAGGTCGACCCGGGCCTTGACCCGGGTCAGCAACGAGGTGGCCATCGAGTTCTCGCGCGCTCCGTCCGTGTCGTGGGAAGGGGTCGGGGAAGGGTCGGCTTCAGGGCATCGGCACGGCGTGGAACACCGCGTCGATGATCTGCTCGGGCTTGACCCCGCTGGCCAGGGCGTCGAACGTGAGCACGAGCCGGTGGCGCAGAACCCCGTAGCGCATGGCCCGCACATCGTCGGGGGTGACGTAGTCGCGCCCCTGCAGCAGCGCGTGCGCCTGCCCCACGCGCATCAGCGCGAGGGAGCCGCGGGGGCTGGCGCCGACGCGCACGGACTGCGTCAGGTTCGGCACCGGGCGCGGACCGGAGCCGCGGGTGGTGAAGACCAGGTCGATGATGTACCGCTTCACGGCCGGATCGACATAGACGGCGTCGACCATCGACTGCAGGAACTGCACGTCCTCCAGCGAGACGTTGCCCAGGGCCTCCCGGGGCCCGGTCAGGCTGCCCGAGGTCGAGCGGTCGAGGATCTCGTGCTCCTCGCCCGGCCGCGGGTAGGTCAGGATCTCCTTCATGAGGAAGCGATCCATCTGCGCCTCGGGCAGGACGTAGGTGCCCTCCTCCTCGATCGGGTTCTGGGTGGCCAGCACCATGAACGGTTCGGGCAGGTGGTACACCTCGCCGCCGATGGAGGTCTGGCGCTCCTGCATCGCCTCGAGCATGGCCGACTGCGTCTTGGCGCTGGAGCGGTTGATCTCGTCCAGCAGCACGACGTTGGCGTGGACCGGACCCAGCTGGGTGGTGAAGGTGCCGGAGCCGTAGTTGAAGATCTGCGTGCCGATGATGTCGTTCGGCATCAGGTCCGGGGTGCACTGGATGCGCGCGAACGACCCGGTGATCGATGAGGCCAGTGCACTGGCGGCGGTCGTCTTGGCCAGGCCGGGCACGGACTCGAGCAGCACGTGGCCGCCGGCGGCCAGGGCGGTCAGCAGGGTCAGCCGCAGGTTCTCCTGGCCGACCACGCGGGACTGGAAGACCTTCGCGATGGTGGAGACGATCGAGGAGCTGCGCTCGAGATCGGCGGGCGGGATCGCCGACGAGGAGGGGGCGAAGTCACCGGGCCGTCGCTGCGGCCCGCCCTGAGCGGACCCGCCCTGACCGGGCCGGCCGGGGCCCGGGGCTGCGCCGGGAGGTCCAGCTGGTGCTGCCTGCTGGCTCGGTGGATTGCTCATGCGCTGCGGCTCCCCCGTCGTGCGTACCTGTTGTGCCTGCTGGTCCGCGTCGATCCTAACGGCAGTGGGCTCCGGCGGTGTCGCCGCGTCCGCGGGCAGCGGTGGGAGAAGGTGCAGTGGCAGAATGCGCAGGTGCTAGCAGATCGTTTCGACCGCGCCACGCCCCCGGTCGCACCCACCGCCCCCGGACTCTCCGTGGACGACCAGGGACGCGGCACCTTCGCCGTAGCGGCCCCGCGCGCCGGTGCGGTGGATCTGTGCATCCGCCAGGGCACCGCCGAGCGCCGGGTGCGTCTGCGGCACTTCGACGGCGGCCTGCGCTGGGACCACGTCACCGGCATGCTCCCGGGCACGCGGTACGGGCTGCGGGTCCATGGCCCGTGGGATCCCGCGGCGGGCCTGCTGTCCAACCCGCGCAAGCTGCTGCTGGACCCGTGGGCCCGCGGCGTGTCGCACTCCTCGCCGCTGCTGAGCTACTTCTTCCCGTTCGAGGTGGACGCGATGCTGGATCGCGTCGGCGACCCGCCGGTGGCCAGCGACATCGACGACGGCGAGGACGCGGTGTGGTCCGTCGTCGTCTCCGACGCCTTCGACTGGCAGGACGACCTGCGTCCGCTGGTCGACTGGGACGCCACCGTGCTGTACGAGGCGCACGTGAAGGGACTGACCCGGCTGCACCCCGACGTCCCGGCCGAGCAGCGCGGCACCTACGCCGGACTCGGCCACCCCGCGGTCACCGGCCACCTGCGCGACCTGGGCGTGACCAGCGTCGAGCTGCTGCCGATCCATGCCGCGATGGACGAGCCGCACCTGACCCGGCTGGGACTGCCGAACTACTGGGGCTACTCCACGCTGTCGTTCTTCGCCCCGGAGCCGTCGCTGGCCACGGCCGCCGCCCAGAACGCCGGCGCGCAGGCCGTGCTCGACGAGGTCAAGACCATGGTGCGCAGCCTGCACGCCGCGGGCCTCGAGGTGATCCTCGACGTGGTCTACAACCACACCGCCGAGGGCGGGGCCGACGGGCCGGCCCTGTCCCTGCGCGGGCTGGACAACCGTGAGTACTACTGGATGGACCAGGGCACCTTCGTCGACGTCACCGGCACCGGGGGCACCCTGGATCCGCGCTCGGTGCACGTGATGGACCTGATCCTGGCCTCGCTGCGCTACTGGGTCAGCGAGGTCCACGTCGACGGGTTCCGCTTCGACCTGGCCGCGACGCTGGGTCGCGAGGACCGCGGTTTCCGGCCCGACCATCCCCTGCTGCGCGCGATCGTCACCGACCCCGTGCTGCGCGGGGTCAAGCTGATCGCCGAGCCGTGGGACGTCGGCACCGGCGGCTGGCAGACCGGCGGCTTCCCGGTGCCGTTCGCCGAATGGAACGGCGCCTTCCGCGATGACGTGCGGGCCTTCTGGCTCTCCGACCGCGCCCAGCGCGCACGCACCGGCGAGGACGGCATCGGCGGCGTGCGCGACCTCGCGACCCGTCTCGCCGGTTCCAGCGATCTGCTGACCGGGCAGGACCCCGAGCAGCTGCCGCCCGGCCGCAGCCTCCGTTCGCCGTGGGCATCGATCAACTACGTCACCGCCCACGACGGCTTCACCCTGCGCGATCTCACCGTGTACGAGACCAAGCGCAACCAGGCCAACGGCGAGGACAACCGCGACGGCACCTCCGACAACCGTTCCTGGAACCACGGCCACGAGGGAGAGGCCGGGCCCGAGGATCACCAGCTCGAGGCGTCCCGCCGTCGCACCGCCCGCGGCATGCTCGCCACCCTGCTGCTGGCGTCCGGGACCCCGATGCTGACGGCCGGGGACGAGATGGGCCGCACCCAGCAGGGCAACAACAATGCCTACTGCCAGGACAACGAGATCTCGTGGGTCCCGTGGAGGCCCGGTCCCCTGCGTGAGACGGTCAAGCGCGTCCTGGCGCTGCGCGGTGAGCATCCCCAGCTGCGCTCGCCCCACTTCCTGCGCCCGGCAGATCCCGCCGCCCTGGATGCGGGAGCGGTGGCATGGTTCGGGGCCGACGGGCAGGAGCTGGACCATGCGGCATGGATGGACCCGTCCCGGCACCTGCTGGCCATGCTCCGTCCTGCGGTGCCCGGCCGTGAGGGATCCCAGCACCTGCTGGTGATCCTCTCGGCCGAGGCGGAGGCCACCACCGTGCAGCTGCCGGGCCCGCCGTGGCCGCAGGGCCGGGCCCGCGTGCTCCTGGACACCGCGCTCGAGCGCCAGGACGATCTGCCCGCCGCTCCGGTGCGCGACCGCGCGGTCGTGGTGGAGCCGGCCAGCGTGGTGGTCCTCGGGATCACCGCCGACGACCCGGGGGAGGTCCGCGAACAGCTATCGTGAGGACCGTCACCGCGTCCGACGCAGACACCGAGGTGTCAGGCAGGAGAGGCCATGTCCGAGACCACCGAGTCCATCCCTCGTCACCGGCGCCCGGCGGGCCTCGACGCGGGCATCGGCCGGATCCCGATCATGGACGTCCGCCCCGTCGTCGACGGTGGGCGGTTCCCGGCCTCCTGCGCCGAGGGCGAGACGGTGACGATCTCCGCGAACGCCTTCCGCGAGGGCCACGACGCGATGGGGGTCCAGGCCGTGCTGACCGACCCCGACGGGGCGGAGCAGCGCCTGCGGATGGAGTCGGTCAACCCCGGCCTCGACCTGTGGGAGACGACCGTGCGCACGGATCGCACGGGGCACTGGTCCTTCCGCATCGAAGCGTTCTCGGCGCCGTACGACACCTGGGCGCACACCGCGGAGGTCAAGATCCCCGCGGGCATCGATCCCGACCTGGTCTGCGCCGAGGGCGCCCTGGTCCTGTCCCGGGTGCTCGCCGAGGTCGAGGCGGGCGAGCGTCCCGCCGGTGACGGACCGGTGGTCCGCGCGGCGCTGGAGAGCCTGCGCTCCCCGGGCCTGCCCGCATCGGCCCGCGTGGCCCCCGCCCTGGCGGCGGATCTGCGCGGGCTGCTCGCCGAGCGGCCCCTGCGCGAGGGAGTGACCGTCTCCGGCCCGTACCGTCTGGTCGTCCACCGCCGGCGCGCGCTGTACGGCTCCTGGTACGAGCTCTTCCCCCGCTCCGAGGGGGCCCGCTTCGAGCCCGAGCGCGGATGGGTCTCAGGCACCCTGGCCACGGCCGCGAAGTCGCTGGAGCGAATCGCGGACATGGGCTTCGACGTCGCCTACCTGACCCCGATCCACCCCATCGGCACCACGTTCCGCAAGGGCCGCAACAACACCCTGGATCCGCGGCCCGGCGATCCCGGCTCCCCGTACGCGATCGGGTCGGCCGACGGGGGCCACGACGCGATCCACCCCGATCTGGGCACCGAAGAGGACTTCGAGGCCTTCGTCGGCCGCGCGCAGGAGTTGGGGCTCGAGGTCGCCATGGACCTCGCCCTGCAGTGCTCCCCCGACCATCCGTGGGTGAGCGAGCACCCGGAGTGGTTCACGGTCCGGGCCGACGGCACCATCGCCTACGCGGAGAACCCGCCGAAGAAGTACCAGGACATCTACCCGCTCAGCTTCGACACCGACTACGAGGGTCTGTACGCGGCGATCCGGGACGTGCTGGAGCTGTGGGTCTCCCGCGGCGTGACGCTGTTCCGGGTCGACAATCCCCACACCAAGCCGGTGCGGTTCTGGGAGGAGCTGCTGGCGGAGTTCGACGAGAAGCACCCCGAGGTCATCTTCCTCGCCGAGGCCTTCACCCGGCCCACGATGATGCACACCCTGGGCAAGGTCGGCTATCACCAGAGCTACACCTACTTCACGTGGCGGCACACGGCCGAGGAGCTGCGCGAATACCTCGAGGAGCTGGTCGCGGCGGCGCCGTACATGCGTCCCAGCTTCTGGCCCACCACGCATGACATCCTCACCCCGTTCATGTCCTCCGGCGGGCGCAACGCCTTCGTGCGGCGCGCGATCCTCGCGGCGACCCTGGTGCCGACGTGGGGCATCTACAGCGGCTACGAGCTGGTCGAGGACGTGCCGCGCCCGGGCGCGCAGGAGCAGATCGACAACGAGAAGTACGAGTACAAGCCGCGCGATTACGCCGGTGCCCTCGCCGCGGGCACGAGCCTGCAGCCGCTGCTGAGGGATCTCAACCGCATCCGTCGCGAGCATCCCGCCCTGCAGTCGCTGACCGCGATCCGCTTCCACGAGGCCGACGATGCCCAGGTGCTGGTCTTCTCCAAGCATCTCGACGCCCACGCCAGCGGCACCGGCGCACCGGACACGATCCTCGTCGTCTCCCTCACCGAGCACGACCGCGATGCCTGGACCACCCTGCACCTGGATCCCGCCGAGCTCGGCCTCGAGGATCCCGACCGCCCGTTCGAGGTCGAGGACCTGATGACCTCGGAGCGCTTCACCTGGACCCGGGATCCCTACGTCATCCTCAGCGCGAGCGACCGGCCCGCGCACATCCTGCGGATCATCCACCCCGAGGAGGCCTGACATGACCGGCCCGACAGACCCCGTCCCCTCACCGTCTCCCACCGCGCCGCATCCCCCCGCCCCGCAGGTGATGCCCCTGAGCGACCACGAGCGCGGCGCCACCGCGGCCGGCAGCTATCACGATCCCCATTCGGTGCTCGGCGCCCACGAGTACGACGGCGGCGTCACGGTGCGGACCCTGAAGCCCTTCGCCCGGGCCGTGGAGGTGCTCCTGCCCGACGGCAGCTCGGCCGCGATGGAGCACGAGTTCGAGGGCATCTGGGTGGCCTCGCTGCCGATGGCCGAGCTCCCCTCCTACCGGGTGCGCGTCACCTGGGCCGGCGGGGAGTCCCCCGTCGAGTACGAGGAGCCGTACCGCTTCTGGCCGACGGTCGGCGAACTCGACCGGCACCTGATCGGAGAGGGCCGTCACGAGGAGCTGTGGCGGGCCCTGGGGGCGCACGTGCGCACGATCGACGAGGTCGCGGGGACCTCCTTCGCCGTCTGGGCGCCCAACGCCCGGGCCGTGCAGGTCGTCGGCGGCTTCAACGGCTGGGACGGACGCGGCCACGCCCTGCGCTCCCTGGGCTCCTCCGGGATCTGGGAGATCTTCGTGCCGGGGGTCGGCGTCGGCGAGACCTACAAGTTCCGCATCCTGGGGGCCGACGGGGTCTGGAAGGACAAGGCCGACCCGATGGCCCGACGGGCCGAGGTGCCTCCCGCGACCGGCTCCGTCGTCACCGACAGCGACTTCGAGTGGAGCGATGACGCCTGGCTCGCCGAGCGCGCCTCCCACGACCCGGTCTCCTCGCGGATGTCGATCTACGAGCTGCACCTGGGCAGCTGGAGGCCGGGCCTGGGCTACCGGGAGCTCGCCACCGAGCTCGTCGACTACGTCACCGAGCTCGGCTTCACCCACGTCGAGCTGATGCCGCTGGCCGAGCATCCCTTCGGCGGCTCCTGGGGGTACCAGGTCACCGGCTACTACGCGCCCACCTCGCGCCTGGGATCGCCGGACGAGCTGCGCCACCTGATCGATGCGCTGCATCGGGCCGGCATCGGGGTGATCGTGGACTGGGTCCCCGCCCACTTCCCCAAGGACGAATGGGCCCTGGCCCGCTTCGACGGCACCCCGCTGTACGAGCACGCCGATCCCCGCCGGGGGGAGCATCCCGACTGGGGCACCTACGTCTTCGACACCGGACGGCACGAGGTGCGCAACTTCCTGGTCTCCAACGCCTGCTACTGGCTCGAGGAGTTCCACGTGGACGGCCTGCGGGTCGACGCCGTCGCCTCCATGCTCTACCTCGACTACTCCCGCGAGGACGGCCAGTGGGTGCCGAACCAGTACGGGGGGCGCGAGGACCTGGAGTCCATCGCATTCCTGCAGGAGGCCACCGCCACCGCGTCCAAGCGTGCTCCCGGGATCGTGATGATCGCCGAGGAGTCCACGTCGTTCCCCGGAGTCACCGCCTCCACGGACACCGGCGGGCTCGGCTTCGACTTCAAGTGGAACATGGGGTGGATGCACGACACCCTCGTCTACCTCGGCGAGGACCCCATCAACCGTCAGTACCATCACGGCGAGCTGACGTTCTCGATGGTCTACCAGTACTCCGAGAACTTCGTCCTGCCCATCAGCCACGACGAGGTGGTCCACGGCAAGGGCTCCCTGCTGCGCAAGGCACCGGGCGACGAGTGGCAGCAGGCGGCCTCGCTGCGCGCGTACCTGGCGCTGCAGTGGACCCACCCCGGCAAGCAGCTGCTGTTCATGGGCAGCGAGTTCGCCCAGGGCACCGAGTGGTCCGAGCAGGACGGCCTGCCGTGGTGGCTGCTGGAGTACCCGCTCCACCGTGGGGCCCAGCAGCTGGTCACCGACCTCAACGCGCTCCAGGCCGAGCTGTCCTCGCTGTACGAGCGCGACCAGGACCCGGGCGGCTTCGAGTGGCTGATCGGGGACGACGCCGGCCACAACACGATCGCGTTCGTGCGGCGCAACGACGCCGGCGAGCCGGTGGTGGTGGTCCTGAACTTCTCCCCCGAGCCGTGGCACCAGTACCGGGTGCCGCTGCCCGAGGGCGGGACGTGGCTCGAGCTGCTGAACACCGATGCGCCGGTCTACGGCGGCAGCGGGATCGGGAACCTCGGACGGGTCGACGCCGAGTCCCTGCCGGTCCACGGCCGCGAGCACTCGGTGCGCCTGGCCGTGCCGCCGCTGGGCGCCGTGATCCTGGCGCCGCAGCGGCTGCGGGAGACCTGAGAGCCGCCCCGGGGCGCCCGGCCCGTCAGAACAGCAGGTTCGCCAGGCGCTTGCGGGCGGGGGCGACGCGAGGATCGGCGGGGCCGGCCACCTCGAACAGCTCCAGCAGGCGGGCGCGCACGACGTCCTTGGTCTCCTGGTCGGCGCCGCGGAGCTGATCGAGCAGCCGGCCGAACGCGTCGTCGACGTGGCCGCCGAGCATGTCGAGATCGGCGGCCAGCAGCTGCGCGTCCAGGTCTCCGGGGCGCTGGGCGGCGTCCTCGCGGACCTTGGTGGGCTCGGCGTCCTGCGTGCGACGCATCAGCGAGACGGTGGCCAGCCCTGCCTTCGCCTCGGCATCGGCCGGTGAGTCACTGAGCTGCTTCTCGTAGGCCGCGACGGCCGCATCGAGGTCGCCCTTCTCGATCGCCTCGTACGCCTCCGCGATCAGCGGGGGCAGCGGTTCCTCCTGCGGCTCCTGGTCCTCGCCCTGGCCGGCGCCGCTGGTGTCCATGCCCTGCTGACGAGCGACCTCGAGCACCTGGGTGATGAGGTTGTCGATCTCCGCGTCCGGCAGGACCGCCTGGACGATCGGCTGGACCTGGCCGAGGATGAGCAGCATCAGGGTGGGCAGCTGCTCGACGCGCAGGGCGGCGGCGACCCGCTGCTGGGTATCCGCGTCGACGGTGGCCAGGCGGATCGCTCCGCCCTGGGCGTCGACGGCGCGCCGCAGGGAGCCCAGGAACTGTGCTCCGTTCGTGACCCGCGAACTGGTCACCAGCAGCAGGGTCGGGATCTGCTGCGAATCGGCGACCAGCTGCTCCAGGCCCTGCTCGGTCACGGCCACCTCGTGCTTCGCGGGAGTGCCGGCGGTCCCGGCCGCTCCCCCGCCGTTGCCGCCCTGGCCGGAGCCTGCCGGCTGCTTCAGGGCTGCGAGGTCGATGATTCCGTACGGATCGGTCACGGGAGTGCTCCTTCGACGTGGTCTGATGCAGACAGTCTAGGGAATCCGGCAGTCCAGGAAATCCGGCGGGATCTCACTCGCCCGTGACGCTCAAGGTGGTCCGGGTCCCACCGATCGGCTGGACCTGGGCGTCCGATCCCTCGGGCGGAACGTAGAGGGCGACGTGATTGCCGTACTCGCGGACGTACTGCTCGGTGAACTCCTGGGTGCCCGCCGCCGCCGTGAACCTGCTCTCGGGATAGTTCACGGTCGCGTCGTTCCTGACGGTCATCGTGCGCGTGGACCGCAGGGTCCCCATCACGATGGCGCCGCCGTCATCGGTGCGCAGCCCGGCGAACTCCGCGTCGTCGACCTCGTAGGTCTCGCGGATGGTCGCGGCCTCGTCCTTCTCCACTCCCTCGTTCAGCGCGGCCCGTTCGGCCTGGATCCCCTCGTGCAGATCGGTGAGGTAGGGATCGGTGGCGAGCCGGTCGTCGGGATCCGCCTTGTCACCATCGGTGAGGGTGGCGGCGTACAGGCTCAGGGCCTCGGCGGGGGTCATGATCAGACCGTCGGCGTCGGTCGCGACCGGCTCGGAGCCGACGCGCTGGTCGGCCACGCTGGGCATCTCGACGTCCACGGCCTGCTCCGCCCATCCCCAGGTCGTGTACGGGGACTTCGCATCGGCCTGCTGCAGGGCCATGAAGAACGGTGCGCCGTCCTCCGCGGAGTTCTCGACCATGGCGATCGCGACGCGGGGGAACTCCGTGCTCACGGTGGTCATCGGCACGATGATCTTCGGAGCGGGCACGGTGAGCTCCTCGGCCCACGCCTCGGCCTTCGCGATCAGCGCGTACGTGGCGCCGCGGAACTCCGCCGCGGAGCCGGAAACCCGCGGGGCGAGCTTCTCGGCGTCGCGGGCCTCGTCGGCCTCGGCCACCGCCGCGTTGATCTCCTCGACGAAGCGGTCGAACTGCTCGGCGGTCTGGGCCGGTGTGGGCTCGGCGAGCGAAGGGCCCTCGGGCGGGGCGGGCGGGGCCTCGGGCTCGGAGCCGCATGCCGCGAGCACTCCCGAGGCGAGCAGGGACCCCGCACCGAGGAACAGGCCACGGCGGGCGATGGGTCGGCTCGTCATCCGTTCATCCTTCCAGGCGGATCGGCGCTGGGGGCTCATCGGCGCTCCTCGCTGCTCGGTCCGTTCTCGTCCAGCGTGTCCTCGTCGAGGCGCCGGACCGGCTCATCGCCGTCGTCCCCGGGGTCGCGATCCTGGAACAGGCGGACCGGGGCCCACTCGTCGCCCGATGCGGGCTCGTCGTCCGGGACGACGCCGAGGGTCTCGGTCTCCTCACCGACGGCCGGCTCGTCGGAGCCGGAGCCGGCCGCGGGCCGCCCGCCGGGGATCACCACGGGGGCCGTGTCGGCTTCGTGCGGCCCCGGACGCTGCCGGGACGGCTCCGTCGTGGCGGGCTCCTCCGGGGCGCTGTCGGCGCTGCCCGTCTCGGCGGGCGCGGTGCCGTCGGCCTCCGAGGATGGGCGGTGCGCGCCGGCAGCGCCGGCAGCGACGGTGCCGTGGGCGCTCGTGTCCGCGGCTTCGCCCTCGAGCTCATCCTCGCGACGGCGACCGCCGAGCGAGACGACGAGCAGGACCAGGCCGATCACGGCGATCGCGGCACCGCCCGCGTAGGCATAGGGAACCCACTCGTTCTCGTCGTCCACCGGCCAGGTGATCGAGACGGACTGCGCGCCGGGATCGCTGCCGTCGGTGACCACGAGGATCGCGCGGTAGACCTGCTTGTTCTCCCCCGTCTCCCCTTCGGCGAAGTCCTCGACCGGCATCGTGAACGGGCTCGGCGACGTCTCCACGCTGCGCCAGAGGTCCGAGCCGGTCGGGTCGCTCAGCTCGCCGGCCCCATCGGGGTTGACCTCCTGCGTGCTCAGCGTGGTCCAGTCGCTCGCCCCGGTGATGCGGGTGTAGCGGGTATCAGCCAGGTAGGCCTCGATGTCGCTGTTGGCCGCGGTGATCACGGAGACGTCGGAGGCTCCTTCGATGCTGACCTCGCCCTCCGTCCCGCCGACGTAGAGCACGCCCGGATCGATCACCACGGCCGGGCCCGGGTCCTCGAGCTCCACCGTGGCGGTGGTCTCGGTGGCCGGCGCCCACGTCGTCTCGCCGAGGCGGCCCAGCACCAGTCCGATCAGGCCGACCAGTACCAGGAGGACGGCGAGCAGGCGTTGCACGGTAGGAAGCTCCTTCGGGGCGGCCCGGCAGCGGGCCCAGGCGGGGGACCTGCCCACGATAGGGCCGGGACGCGCTCGGCGACAGCCCCACGTGAGCATCTGCACCTGCGTAAAGATCGCCTCATGGCCTGCTCATCCGCGCCCCATGCGAGCCCCCGGCCCACCCCATCGGTGCCGTACCCTGTCGGAGTGCGTCTCGTCGTTGCTCGTTGTTCCGTCGACTACACCGGTCAACTCACCGCCCATCTGCCCGCGGCTCCCCGGCTGCTGATCGTCAAGGCCGACGGCAGCGTCCTGATCCATTCCGATGGGGGCAGCTACAAACCGCTGAACTGGATGAGCCCGCCGTGCACCCTGCGCGTGAGCACGCGCGACCCGGAGGAGGCGGCCGGCGATCCCGAGGGCGAGTGGCTCGAGCAGTGGGACGTCGTCCACGACAAGTCCGGGGACCGGCTCCGGGTGCGCCTGCACGAGACCTTCCAGGACACCGCCCATGAGCTGGGTGTGGATCCGGGGCTGCAGAAGGACGGGATCGAGGCCCATCTGCAGGCCCTCCTGGCCCAGAACATCGAGACCCTGGGCACCGGATGGTCCCTGGTGCGGCGCGAGTACGGCACCGCCATCGGACCGGTCGACATCCTCGCCCGCGACGGCGACGGGACCTCCGTGGCGATCGAGATCAAGCGCCGCGGTGAGATCGACGGCGTCGAGCAGCTCACCCGGTATCTCGAGCTGCTCAACCGCGACCCGCTGCTCGCCCCGGTGCGCGGCATCTTCGCCGCCCAGGCCATCAAACCGCAGGCCCGCGTGCTCGCCGAGGACCGCGGCATCGACTGCGTGACGCTGGACTACGACGCCCTGCGCGGAATCGACGACGTCGACTCGCGGCTGTTCTGATCCCCCGACCGAGGAGACCGCATGAACGTTCCCGTCGACCTCGCCCTGAGCGGCACCGCTGTGCTCGACCGCGGCGTCCTCCCCGGTGCGCTGGTGCTGATCGCCGGAGGCGACATCGTCTGGTCCGGGCCGGCCGCCCACGCCCCGGAGCACAGCGCCACCGAGACGCTCGAACATCCCGGGCTCATCCTCCCGGGCCTGGTGGACCTGCACTGCCACGGCGGCGGCGGAGCCTCCTTCCCCGACGCCTCCGGACCTCGTGACATGCTCACCGCGGTCCGCGAGCACCGTCGCCACGGCACCACCTCGCTGGTGGCCTCGCTGGTGACCGCTCCGGCGGCGGTCCTGCGCGACCGGGTCCGCGACCTCGCAGGGCTCGCGGCCGACGGGGAGATCGCCGCGATCCATCTCGAGGGTCCGTTCATCTCCGCCGACCGCCGCGGCGCGCAGAACCCCGAGCACATCGTGGCCGGAGACCCGGATCTGGTGCGGGAGCTCGCCGAGATCGCCGGCGGCGCGCTGGCGACCATGACCGTGGCCCCCGAGGCGGAGGACGCCGATGCGGTCATCGAGGCCCTCGCCGAGGTCGGGGCCGTGCCCTCGCTCGGGCACACCGACGGCTCCAGCGCTGCGATGACTCGCGCCGTGGCACTCTCCCGCGAGCAGCTGCGCCGTGAGCACGGCCGCTCACCGAGACCGACGGCCACCCACCTGTTCAACGGGATGCGCCCGATCCATCACCGTGACCCCGGCCCCGTGCTCGCGGCCCTGGACGCGGCGGCGCGCGGAGACCTGGTGGCAGAGCTGATCGCCGATGGCGTCCACCTCGATGCCCGCACCGTCGCGCACGTCTTCGCCGTCGCCGCGGAGGATGCCGTGGTGCTGGTGACCGACGCGATGGCCGCAGCGGGCATGCCCGACGGTCAGTACCGCCTCGGGGCCCTGGACGTCACCGTCGATGCCGGGGTGGCGACCCTGACCGGCGGCACGTCGATCGCCGGCGGCACCGCCCATCTGCTGGATGTGGTCCGTCTTGCGGTGACCGAGGCGGGCGTCGACCTGGCCCGCGCGGTGCACGCGGCCAGCGCGGTCCCGGCCGGTGTGCTGGGCATGCAGGACCGGATCGGCTCCCTCGAGCCCGGCCGACGGGCCGACGTGGTGCTGACCGACGCCGGGCTGCGACCGGTCACGGTGCTGCGCGGCGGCGTCCCGGTCGGCGACTGAGCGGGGCAGCGACTGAACGGGGCGGCGGCCCGTTCCCGGTCAGTCGGCGTCGCCGAGGACCAGGCCCGTCGGTGCGGCTTCGAGCCACGAGTTCAGGGCCGCCCCGGAGGTGAGGTCGACGATCGCGCGGATCTCCCGATCCCCGCGCATCGTGAACTCGACCAGATAGGTGTCGTGGCCGCCCTCGATCTGGGCCGGCAGCCGACGGCGGGAGACGTCCAGGACATCCGCCCGGCGGATGACGACCTCGGGACGAAGCCGCAGGGAGAAGGCGCGGAACCAGCGCAGACGGTCGGTGCCGAACCGCATCATGCCGTGCTGCCAGCTCTCACCGCCGACCAGCCCGCGACGCTGCAGGCTGCACTCGAAGGCGCCGCGCTGGCGGGACAGCGCCAGCTGGCGGCACACCAGTCCCACCGCCAGCACCACCACCGCCACGAGAATGAGCATCCCGGTCCCCAGGAGGAGGACCGGGATGCTCAGATCGATCATGGGCGGGGAGGGCTCCGGTCAGCGATCCGTGTCGCGGACCTCGGCGTCATCCACGCCGATGGTGACGACGTCGGCATCGACCGAGACGAACCCGCCGTGGACCGCACGCTCGGTGACGGAGCCGTCCTGGTCGATGATGCGCACGGCGCCGCGGTCGAGAATCGCGAGCGTGGGCTGCATCTGCGGCAGGATGCCCATGGAGCCGTCGACCGCGGGCACGACGACCTGCGCGGCCTGCCCCGACCAGACGGTGCGATCCGCGGTGACGAACGTGACCTCGAGGGAGCTCACTGACCGAGCTCCTTCTGGATCCGGTGATGGTTCTCGAGCACCATGTCGATGCCGCCGACGTTGTAGAACGCCTGCTCGGTGATGTGGTCGAACTCGCCGTCGCAGATGCCCTTGAAGCCCTCGATGGTGTCGCGCAGCGACACGTCCGAGCCCTCGACGCCGGTGAACTGCTTGGCGAGGTGGGTGTTCTGAGAGAGGAACTGCTGGATGCGGCGGGCGCGCGAGACGATCACCTTGTCCTCTTCGGAGAGCTCGTCCACGCCCAGCATCGCGATGATGTCCTGGAGCTCCTTGTTGCGCTGCAGGATCTGTCGCACGCGCACCGCGGTGTCGTAGTGCTCCTGACCCACGTACCGCGGGTCGAGGATGCGCGAGGTGGAGCTCAGGGGGTCGATCGCCGGGTACAGGCCGCGCGAGGCGATCTCACGGGAGAGCTCGGTGGTCGCATCCAGGTGGGCGAACGTGGTCGCCGGGGCCGGGTCGGTGTAGTCGTCGGCCGGCACGTAGATGGCCTGCATCGAGGTGATGGAGTGGCCGCGGGTCGAGGTGATCCGCTCCTGCAGCACGCCCATCTCGTCCGCCAGGTTGGGCTGGTAGCCCACCGCCGAGGGCATGCGGCCCAGCAGCGTGGAGACCTCCATGCCGGCCTGGGTGAAGCGGAAGATGTTGTCGATGAACAGCAGCACGTCCTGGCTCTGGACATCGCGGAAGTACTCCGCCATCGTCAGTGCGGACAGGGCGACGCGGAGGCGGGTGCCCGGCGGCTCGTCCATCTGGCCGAAGACCAGAGCGGTCTTGTCGATGACGCCGGACTCGGTCATCTCCTCGATCAGGTCCCAGCCCTCACGGGTGCGCTCGCCGACGCCGGCGAACACGGAGACGCCGTCGTGGTTGTTGGCCACGCGGTAGATCATCTCCTGGATCAGCACCGTCTTGCCCACACCGGCGCCGCCGAACAGGCCGATCTTGCCGCCCTGGACGTACGGGGTCAGCAGGTCGATCGACTTGATGCCGGTCTCGAACATCTGCGTCTTCGACTCGAGCTGGTCGAAGTTCGGGGCCTTGCGGTGGATGGGCCAGCGGTCCTGGACCTGGAGCTGGTCGGCAGGCTTGTTCAGCGGGTTGCCCACCACGTCGAACACGGTGCCGAGGGTCGCATCGCCCACCGGCACGGAGATCGCCGCGCCGGTGTCGAGGACAGCCTGGCCGCGGACGAGGCCGTCGGTCGGCTTCAGCGCGATCGCGCGGACCATGCCGTCGCCGAGGTGCTGGGCGGTCTCGAGCGTGAGCGTCGAGGCCTCCAGGCCGGAGCCCTCACCGGAGATCTCGATGGTCAGGGCGTTGTAGATGTCCGGGATGCTGCCCGGGGGGAACTCGATGTCGACGACGGCGCCGGTGACGCGGGCGACGCGCCCGGTGGCGCCCTGCGCCTCGGCGGCGGGGGCCTGGGTATCGGTAAGGGTGGTCATGTCCATTCTCTCCACTGGGTGCGACGCCGGCGCGGTGCTGCAGCGCCTCAGCGTTCGGTGCGGCCGGATCCCGAGAGCGCGTCGGCGCCGCCGACGATCTCGGTGATCTCCTGGGTGATCTCCGCCTGGCGAGCGGTGTTCGCCAGCCGGGTGAACTTGTCGATCTGGGTCTCGGCGTTGTCGGTGGCGGTCTTCATCGCCCGCTGGCGCGAGGCGTGCTCGGACGCCATCGACTGCAGCAGGATGTTGATGATCCGCGACTCGACGTAGCGCGGGATCAGCTCCGAGACGACGGTGTCGGCGTCCGGGGCGAAGTCGTACAGGGGGTACGTGGGCTTGTGCTCCCCCGTCTCCGCCTCGACCAGCCCCATCGGCACCAGACGGATCTGAGCCGTCTTCTGGATGAAGCGGGTCTCGAACCGGGTGCCGACCACGTAGAGCTCATCGAGGTGCTCGGCCGGGTCGAGGGAGAGCAGATCGGCCGTGACCGTCTGGGCGATGTCGCGCCCCAGGTCCGGCAGCTCCTCCTCCTTGTACGGCGTCCACGAGCGGTGCGGCGGACGGTTGCGGAACCGGTAGTACGAATCGCCCTTGCGGCCGACGACGTACATCACCGGGTCCTTGCCCTGGTCCCGCAGGAGGTTCGCCAGCTGTTCCGCGGAACGGATCGCATTGGGCGAGTAGGCCCCGGCCATGCCGCGGTCCGCGGTGATCAGCAGGATGCCGACGCGGCCGGTCTCCTGGCGCTCCGCCTGCAGGAAGGGGTGAGCGATCTCGTTCGAGTGCGTGGCGACCGAGCCGATGGCGCGGGTGATCGCCTCGGCGTACGGAGTGGTCGCCGTGACCCGGGCGTGGGCCTTGGCGATGCGCGAGGCCGCGATCATCTCCTGGGCCTTGAAGATCTTCTTCATGCCCTGGGCGGACCTGATCCGCTGCTTGTAGATCCTCTGCTGGGCTCCCATGTCTCTCCTCGTGCGGGGGTGGATGCGTCCTCGGCGGGCGGCCGCCGTCCTGCCGGACGGCGGCCTCACGCATCAGCCGCGGACGATCTGCTCCTGCTCGATCTGATCGGCGTCGAGCCGGCCGGTCTCGTCGGTGCGGCCGGCCTCCGCGCCCTTGCCGGCGAGGTAGTCCCGCTTGACGTCCTCGAGGATCTTCGTGAGCTCCTCCTCCGTCTCGGGAGCGAACTGACCCGTGCTGCGGATGTTCTCCAGCACGCTCCCGTTGTGACGCAGGTGCTCCAGGAGCTGGGCCTCGAAGTCGCGGACGTCCTCGACCTCGATCTCGTCGAACTTGCCGTTGGTGCCGGCCCAGATCGAGACCACCTGCTCCTCGACCGGGAACGGCGAGTACTGGGACTGCTTGAGCAGCTCCATCAGGCGCGCGCCGCGGTTCAGCTGCTGCTTGGAGGCCGCGTCCAGGTCCGAGGCGAACATCGCGAAGGACTCCAGGTCGCGGTACTGCGCCAGGGCGATCTTCAGCGTGCCGGAGACCTTGCGCAGGGCCTTGGTCTGGGCGGAGCCGCCGACGCGGGAGACCGAGACGCCGACGTCGACCGCCGGGCGCTGGTTCGCGTTGAACAGGTCCGACTGCAGGAAGCACTGACCATCGGTGATCGAGATGACGTTGGTCGGGATGTACGCCGAGACGTCGTTGGCCTTGGTCTCGATGATCGGCAGGCCGGTCATCGAGCCACCGCCCATCTCGTCCGAGAGCTTCGCGCAGCGCTCGAGCAGACGGGAGTGGAGGTAGAAGACGTCACCGGGGTACGCCTCGCGGCCCGGCGGGCGGCGCAGCAGCAGCGAAACGGCGCGGTAGGCCTCCGCCTGCTTGGACAGGTCGTCGAAGACGATCAGGACATGCTTGCCCTCGTACATCCAGTGCTGGCCGATGGCCGAGCCGGTGTAGGGGGCGATGTACTTGAAGCCCGCCGGGTCGGAGGCCGGGGCCGCCACGATGGTGGTGTACTCCATCGCGCCGTTCTCCTCGAGCGTCGAGCGCACCGAGGCGATGGTCGAACCCTTCTGGCCGACGGCGACGTAGATGCAGCGCACCTGCTTCTCGGGGTCACCCGAGGCCCAGTTGGCCTTCTGGTTCAGGATCGTGTCGATGCCGATCGCGGTCTTGCCGGTCTGGCGGTCGCCGATGATCAGCTGACGCTGGCCGCGGCCGATGGGGGTCATGGCGTCGATGGCCTTCAGCCCGGTCTGCAGGGGCTGCTTGACCTCCTTGCGCTGCATGACGCCGGGCGCCTGCAGCTCGAGGGCGCGACGGCCGACGGTCTCGATCTCGCCGAGCCCGTCGATCGGGTTGCCGACCGGGTCGACGACGCGGCCGAGGTAGCCGTCGCCCACCGGGACGGAGAGGACCTGGCCCGTGCGACGGACCTCCTGGCCCTCCTCGATGCCGGTGAACTCACCGAGGACGACGACGCCGACCTCGCGCAGTTCGAGGTTCAGTGCGAGTCCGAGCGTGCCGTCCTCGAAGCGGACCAGCTCGTTGGCCATGACGTCGGGGAGGCCTTCGACGCGGGCGATGCCGTCGGCGGCCTCGCTGACGCGGCCGATCTCCTCGCGCTCGGTGGCGCCTGCCTGATAAGTGGACACTGCGGTGTCCAGGGCGTTCCGGATCTCCTCCGGGCTGATCGTGAGCTCCGCCATCTGCTGCTTCGCTTCCTCTCGGTCTCCCCGTCGGACGGGGATGGTCTACAAGATGCTGGGGGACGCCGGGGCGTCGGGGCTTCAGTCAGGCCACCAGCGAAGCTCGGGCCCGCGAGAGCCGAGCCAGCACGGTGGCGTCGTAGAGGTCGTCGCCGACCTGGATCCGCAGACCGCCCACGACGTCGGGGTCGACCTGGAAGTTCATCTGCACCTCGCGGCCGTAGATCCCGGTCAGGACCGACGTGAGCCGGGCCTGCTGGGTCTCGCTCAGAGGCACGGCGCTGGCGACCGCGGCGAAGGCGCGGCGCCGGCGCTCGGAGGCGAAGCGGGCGAACTCCGCCACCCGCCGCGCCGGCTTCTGATCGGTGCGGCGACCCACGGCGCGACCCGCGAGCACGGACGTGAGGTGGTGCGTGCGGCCGTCCAGCAACCGGCGCAGGACACGAGTGCGGTGCGAGGGATCCTCCCGGGCGTCGTCGAGGGCCCCGGTGAGCTCACCGCTGCCGTCGATGAGGAGCGAGACCTCGAACAGCTCTTCGTCGACCCGCTCGAGCACGCCCTCCGAGCGCGCCTGGTCGAGCAGGGCGGAGACTCCGAGCAGCTCGAGGGCGTCGAGGATGTCCTCCTGCTCGGACCAGCGCCGGCGCACGACCTCGAGGGTGACCTCGAGCGCCTGCGGGCTGATCTGGGCGGCGAACAGCGAACGCACCGAGGCCTCCTTGACCGCGGCGGGGCGGCCGGGGTCGGAGAGCAGTCGGACGAGCTGGTTGCTGGAGTCGATGGCGTCGGCCACCGAGAACAGCTCCTCGGCGATGGGCTCGAGCGGGCCGTCGACCGCCGCGAAGACGGTCTCGACCTGCTGGAGCACCTCACCGAATGAGGTGGAGGAGGTTCCTCGCATCACGGGTCCTTATCGGGTGGTGGACTGGCTCGACTCGAGGTCGTCCAGGAACCGGTCGATCACACGGCGGGAGCGCTCGTCGTCGGAGAGGGACTCCCCCACGATCTTGGAGGCCAGGTCACTGGCCAGCGAGCCGACCTCGCCGCGCAGCTCGGCCGAGGCCGAGAGGCGTTCGGCGCTGAGCTGCTGGCGGCCGGCTGCGAGGATGCGCTCCGACTCGGCCTCGGCCTGCGCCTTGGCCTCCTCGACGATGCGCGCACCGTCCTGGCGGGCCTTGTCGCGGATGCTCGCGGCCTCCTGACGGGCGGCGGCGAGCTCCTGCTCCTGCGTGGCCTTGAGGTCGTCGACCTGCTGCTGGACCTCTTCGGCCTTCTTCAGCCCGCCCTCGATCTTCTCGGAGCGCTCATCGAGCACGGCGTTGAGCCGGGGCAGGATGAACTTCATGAAGACGACCGCGAAGATCAGGACGAAGATGAGCGTCCAGATGATCTCCGACGGCGCGGGGATGAGGAGGGCGGTGCCCTCGACTTCTCCTTCGGCGTAGGTCATAGGGGGTGCCTCAGCTGCCGAAGAGCAGGCCGGTGACGATGGCCAGCAGGGTCAGGATCTCGGTGAAGGCGATACCGATGAACATGGTGGTCTGGAGCTGGCTGCGCAGCTCGGGCTGGCGAGCGGTCGCCTCGGCGGTCTTGCCGACGATGATGCCGATGCCGATGCCGGGGCCGATGGCGGCGAGACCGTAGCCGACGGATGCGACGTTGCCGTTGAGCTCCGAGAGAATCATCGGGTCCACAGGGGTTTCCTTTCGTTGTGCCGCCCGGGCGGACGGCGGAACTGGGTCTTGCGGGGACGGAAGATGTCGAGCGAGCGGGCCGGCTCAGTGCTCGTCGGCGATGGCCATCTGGATGTACACCGCGGAGAGCATCGTGAAGATGAAGGCCTGGAGGGCGGCGACGAAGATCTCGAAGCCATAGATGCCTATGGCGAGCGCACCGGCCAGCGGCGAGACGACGATGAGCCAGCTCGCGGAGAGCAGGAGGCCCTGCGTGAGGCCGATGAAGACGACCATCATGATGTGACCGGCGACCATGTTGGCCAGCAGTCGGATCGTCAGCGAGCCCCAGCGGATCAGCACCACCTGGAGGAACTCGATCGGGACCAGCAGCAGGTAGATCGGCTTGGGCAGACCGGGAGGCATGGTCTCGTGCTTGAGGTAGCCCCCGAAGCCGTGCACCTTGACGCCGGAGACGACGTAGGTGACGAAGGTCCACAGGGCCAGCACCAGCGGCAGGCCGATCACCGAGGTGCCCGCGAGGTTCAGCCCGGGTACGACGCCGGCGAGGTTCATCGCGAGGATGAGGAAGAACAGCGTGGTGAGCATCGGGGCGAAGCGCTTGCCCTCGCGGAGCCCGAGCGTGTTCTTGATGATCGTGTTGTTCACGAAGTCGAGCATCAGCTCGACGATGCTCTGGACGCGGCCGGGCACGAGCTTGGCGCGGGAGGCGATGATCGCCAGGACGATGAGGACCACGGCCAGGACGATGAGTCGCACCAGCTGGACGCGGTTGAACTCGAACCAGGTGCCGTCGAAGAGGATCGGTGCCGGGAAGAATTCCGACAGGCTCGGGACGTGGAAGAGCTCATCGCCTTCTGCGTACAGGGCCGGAGTGCCGTCTGCGGTGTTCAGCTCGATCTCCCGTGGTCGTAGTGCCGGGCGCTGCTGCGCCGGCCTTGGCCGTCATCTCGATCGAGTCCAGTCCCGTTGCGGCCACCGTGCGTACGGCGATGGACGACGCCAGGGCGTTCCGGGTGGTCGATCAGTGGTCGGACTCGCTGCGGTATTGCACCGTGATCAGCGGTCGAGCACCTTCGAAAGCATAACAGAACGTCACTGCTCGTCAGGAGCCGCGTCGGGCTCGCGAGCGGGTTCGACATCCAGGGGCTGACGGGAGCGTGCCAGCAGCACAGCCTCCACCAGCACGGCCGAGACGGCGCCGACCAGCAGGGCCAGACCGATCCAGCGCGTCGAGACCGAGTCGAGGTCCCGGACCGCCACCAGGACGAGGATCACAATCAGCATCTTCACGGCCCAGGACCCGAGCACCGTGGCCGCCGTCGTCACCGGCGTCATGCGCTTGCCGAGCAGGGCGATCGCGACCGTGGGCAGCACGATCACGAGGGTCAGTCCGGTGCCGATCAGCGCGCCGACGAGAGCGCCCGAATCGGGGCGGGACGCGGCGAGGGCGAGGACGACGGCGTCGAGCAGGAGACCGACGGCGAGGGCGATGAGCGTGGCTCGCTGCATGGCGCGGTCGCCGACCGCGCGGCGCCGGGACTCAGGGTGCGGAGACATCGGATTCCTTCCGGTGACGGCCTGGGCGCCATCTGAGCGGGTCGAAGGTGAGCAGGACGGCGAACAGGAGTCCGCACGCCCAGAAGATCATCACGGCGCGGGCCGAGAGCACGATGGGCAGCAGCAGCCCGACCGAGATCACCACCGTCCACGTGTACATGATCAGCACGGCGGTGCGCTTGGAGTGTCCCAGGCTCAGCAGGCGGTGGTGCAGGTGCGCCTTGTCGGCGTGGAACGGGGACCGGCCCGAACCGATCCGGCGGACCACGGCGAGGCCGAAGTCGAGGATCGGGATCACCATCACGCCCACGGGGAGCAGGATCGGCAGGAACTGGCCGAAGAAGTCCGCCCCGGAGAGCCGGGCCGGGTCGACCTGCCCGGTCACGGCGATGGTGCTGGCCGCCAGCAGCAGCCCCAGCAGCATGGAGCCGGAATCTCCCATGAAGATGCGCGCCCGGGTGAGGTTGTGCGGCAGGAAGCCCAGACAGGCCCCGATCATCACCGCGGTCAGCAGCGCGGCGAGCGAGGAGTAATCGGTGGTCGAGGCACTGCGGGTCAGCGTGTAGGCGTAGACGAAGAACCCGGCGCCGCCGATCGCCATCACCCCGGCGGCGAGCCCGTCCAGGCCGTCGACGAAGTTCACGGCGTTCATGCTCACCACGACGACCAGCACCGTCAGCACCAGGGCGGTGCGCGGGGAGAGCAGGGTGACCCCGCCGATGGGCAGGGAGACGAGCTGGACTCCCTGCCAGGCCAGGAGCAGAGCGGCGAGGACCTGTCCGGCGAGCTTGGTCACCCAGTCCAGGTCCCACTTGTCGTCGGCCGCCCCGAGCAGGCACACCAGCCCGGCCGCCGCCAGGATCGCCCACGGCTGTCCGGAGTCGCGATACAGGCCCTCGAGGAAGGGGACGTTGCTGGCGACGAGAATCGCGGCGGCGACCCCGGCGAACATCGCCACGCCGCCGAGACGCGGGGTCACGGAATCGTGGACGTCGCGGTCGCGCACCGCGGTCATGGCTCCCGCACGCCGTGCCAGCAGCCTCACGGCGGGCGTGATCAGGTAGGTGACCGCCGCGGAGACCAGGAGGATGAAGAGATAGATCCTCACCCGGTCGGATTCTCCGGCCTGTCCCCCGGCCCCGCTGCAGGGCGGCCGCCTTCGGACGCATCCGTGGCGGGCTCGTCGGTGGTGGGCTCCTCCGTGGCGGGGGATTCCCCGGCGGCAGCGGCGAGGTCGCTGTCGGGAGCGACCGATTCGGAGGAGAGTTCGACGAGATCGGGTTCGGAGGGCAGGTCCAGCACGCCCGCCGCGTCGTCGGAGCCTGCGCCGTCCGCGGAGACGGGCACGACTCCCGCCGTGACCGGAGCACCCTCCGTGCCGTCCTCGCCGGGCAGCTCGGTCCCGGCGGAATCGGCCGCAGGGGCGGTGGTCCCGGCGGCTGTGTCCTCGGAGCCGTCGGCCGTGGGCTCGCTGTCGGCGGCCGGGCCCTCCTCAGGGCTCGGCTCCGGCTCGGGGGCGGTGAAGATGTCGCCGACGACCTCGATGATCTGCTCGGCGGTCAGGGCGCCTTCGCGAACGATCTCGGCAGGCTCGACGGTGGTGTCGAGGATGGTGGAGCTGGTGCCGAGTCGGGCCGGACCGCCGTCGAGGTACTCCTCGACGGCGTCGCCGAGCTGGGTGGCGGCATCCAGCACCGTCACCGCGGCGGGCTTGCCGTGGCGGTTCGCGCTGGAGACGGCGAGCGGGCCGGTGCGGCGCAGCAGCTCGAGGGCGATCTCGTGATCGGGCATGCGCAGGGCGACCGTGCCCCGGGTCTCCCCCAGGTCCCAGGTCAGAGAGGGCTGGGCCTTCAGGATCAGCGTCAGCGGGCCGGGCCAGAACTCCTCGGCGAGGCGCTCGACGTAGTCGGGGACGTCGACGGCCAGGGCCAGCAGCACGGCGTGGTCGCCGACCAGGACGGGCGGTGGCGTGTCCCGCCCGCGGCCCTTGGCCTCCAGCAGAGCGGTGACGGACTCGGCGGTGAAGGCGTCGGCGCCGATGCCGTAGACGGTGTCCGTCGGCAGGACGATCAGCTTGCCCGCGCGGACGGCGTCGGTCGCGGCCGTCAGGGCGGCCTCGCGGGTTTCAGGGTTCTGGGTGTCGTGCACGCTCACCGGGTCAGTGTCTCACTTCCAGGGGTCGGGTCCCCGGCGGCACGGCGCGCCACCAGGAAGCGGTCGCGGCCGGTCAGATCGGGGACGGTGCTGAGGCTGTCGAAGCCGCCGATCCGGGCGGCGGTGTCCCGGGTGGCGCCACCCTGGACGTCGGCGTGCTCCATGATCAGGATCCCACCGGGCCGCAGCAGCCGGGCGGCCCAGGAGATCACCGCGCGGGGCACCTCCAGGCCGTCCTCGCCGCCGCCGAACAGGGAGCGGTGGGGGTCGTGCTCGAGCACCTCGGCGTCCCGGGGCACGGCCTCGGGCGGGATGTAGGGCGGGTTGGCCAGCACCGCGTCGACCGGCGCCATGGCGGCCAGGGTCTCCAGTGCGGGAGTCTGCGGATCGGCGGTCAGGTCGGCCTCCAGGACCCGGCCGCGGCCGGGTCCTGCCAGCTCGAGATTCTCGCGGGCGAGCTCGGCGGCGAGCGGGTCGATCTCGACGGCCAGCACGCGGGCTCCGGGCAGCTCGTCCAGCACCGAGGCCCCGAGCGTCCCGCCGCCGGCGCACAGGTCCACGACGAGCTCCAGCGGTCCGGCCGAATGCTCGCGAAGCAGGTCGGGGACGAGTTCCGTCTCCGGGCGGGGGATGAACACGCCGGGCCGCACGGCGAGCATGAGCCCGCGGAAAGGAGCACGGCCGAGTACGAGCTGGAGCGGTTCTCGCCGCTCGCGGCGCGCGGTCAGCTGCTCCAGGTCCGCGGCGAACGCCTCCGGGAGTTCGTCGAGCAGGACCAGGGGCCGCTCGGTGCGAGCGGCCGCCGCGATCAGGGAGCGGGCGTCGGCGCTTGCCGAGGGGACACCGGCCTGTCCCAGACGCTGGGTCGTCGAGGCCAGTGCGGCGCGCAGCCGCTCCCGGACGTCGGGCGTGCTCATCGCGCGACTCCGGACTCGGTCTCGGTCTCGGCGGAGCGCTGGGAGTCGGCGAGCCGGGCGGCGCGCTCGGCCTCGCGCGAGGCGGCGATGAGGTCGTCGAGGTCGCCGGCGAGGACCTGGGCGAGGTTCCCGGCCTTGTAGCCGGTGCGATGGTCGGCGACCCGGGACTCCGGGAAGTTGTAGGTGCGGATGCGTTCGCTGCGGTCCACGGTGCGCACCTGGGAGCGGCGGGCGGCGGAGGACTGCTCCTCCTGCTCCGCGCGCCGGGCGTCCAGCAGCCGCGTGCGCAGGATCCGCAGTGCCTGGTCGCGGTTCTGCAGCTGGCTCTTCTGGTCCTGGCAGGAGACGACGATACCGGTGGGCAGGTGGGTGACGCGCACCGCGGAGTCGGTCGTGTTCACGCTCTGACCGCCGGGGCCGCTGGAGCGGAAGACGTCGATGCGCAGGTTCGCGGGGGCCATCGCCTCGGCGAGCACCTCGGCCTCGTCGGTCTCGTCCGCCTCGGGCAGGACCAGCACGCCGACGGCGGAGGTGTGGATGCGGCCGGCGGATTCGGTGACCGGGACCCGCTGGACGCGGTGGACCCCGGCCTCGTACTTCAGGTGGGCGTAGACGCCGTCGGCCGGTGCCGCCCCGGATCGGGAGCCGATCGCGGCGATGACGTCCTTGAGCCCGCCCAGATCGGAGTCCGCGGAGGCCAGCACCTCGACGCGCCAGCCCTTGCTCTCGGCGTAGGCGCGGTACATCCGCAGCATCTCGGCGGCGAACAGGGCGGACTCCTCGCCGCCGGCGCCGGCCCTGATCTCGAGGATGACGTCGCGGGCGTCGTCGGCGTCGCGCGGGGCGAGCAGGTCCTCCAGGCGCTCGCGTTCCTGCTCGAGGCGCGCGGTCAGCTGCTCGGTCTCGGCCGCGAGCTCCGCGGCGAGCTCCTCGTCCCCTCCCGCGGCGCCGGGCTCGGCGAGCTCGCGAGCGGCCTCGAGATCCGCGGCGGTGGCCTCGACCTGTGCCGCGGTGCTGAGCACGGTGTCCAGCTCCGCATAGCGGCGGCCGATGCGGCGGGCCCGAGCGGGGTCGTCGTGGAGCGTGGGCTCCGCCATCGCCTCCTGCAGGCGGGCATGCTCAAGGCGCAGCGGTGCCAGACGATCATCGTGATCGGCCGTGCTCATCGCCGCGTGCTCCCCTTGTCTCCGGTTCCCCGGTCACCCATCGCTGCCGGACCGTCCGGCCCGGTTGCTCTCCCGCCGCCCGCTCGGGGCCGCTCAGAGAACGACGCCGGTGCACGCCGTGGGGCGCGCACCGGCGTCGGAGTCGTGACTCAGGAGTCCTTCTTGCCGTACCGGGCCTGGAACCGGGCCACGCGGCCGCCGGTGTCCAGGATCTTCTGCTTGCCGGTGTAGAACGGGTGGCACGCGGAGCACACCTCGGTGCTGATGGCACCGTCGGTCTTGGTGCTGCGCGTGGTGAACGAGTTGCCGCAGGTGCACGTCACCTGGGTCTCGACGTACTGGGGGTGGATCTCGGCCTTCATGTCTCTCCTTCTCGGGGTCGCTGGGTCGGTGCCCGGCCGGGCATCGTGAACCAGAACCGACGTCACAGTCTGCCACGGCCCGCTCCCCTTCCGCGAGGGATCGCGGTGCGGCGTGTGCAACATCGCCGCCTCAGGTCGAGCCCCGCACCTCGAGGCGATAGGGCACGACCCGATGCGCCTGCTCGCCGCTGAGCGGTGTCGTCCCCTCCAGCATCCCGGCCACCAGCTCGACCGTCTCCCGCGCGAGGGCCCCGATGTCGATGCTCAGCGTGGTCAGCTCGGGCCTGACCAGCGACGAGATCTCGAGGCCGTCGATGCCGACCAGACGCACCTGGTCGGGTACCGCCACGTCCATGGAGTGCAGGGTGCGCAGCAGACGCACCGCGAGCTCGTCGTTGAAGGCGACCAGGGCGTCGGCCCCGGTGGCGAGTGCTCGTTCCAGGGCCTCGCGGTGCCCGCTGCGGGCGTCGACCTCGTGGATCGCCGCCTCGCCGTCCTGGGTGAGCGGGCCGAGCGCGGCGGCGAGCTCCCGAGCGCGCTCGCCGATGCCTCCGCCGGCGAGGTCGAGCACGACGGGACGACGGACGCCGACGTCGCGCAGGTGCACCGCCAGTTCCTGCATCGCCCCGGACATGGTCAGCTCGACCACTCCGGCGCTGTCGACCTGATCCGCAGACCCGTCCAGCCGGACCACCGGCATCCCGGCACCTTCCCGGATCCCGCTGGTCAGCACGCCGTAGCCGACGATCGCATCGACGCGCCGGGCGAGCTCGGTGGCCACGGTGTCGGGCTGAGGAGCATGATCCGCCTCCGCCAGGACCACGTTCCATCCGCGCGTGGAGCATTCGCGCACGACCGCGGCGCCGAGCTCGGCGTAGTACGCGTTCGAGAGGTCCATGATGACCAGTCCGAGCGTCGTCGGCCCCTGTTCGACCAGCCCGCGACCGAAACGGGAGGGCCGGTAGTTCAGCTCCCGCACCGCCTCCAGCACCCGCTCCCGGGTGGCGGGGCTGATCCCGGCCATGTCGTTGAGGGCACGGGAGACCGTCTGCCGGGAGACGCCCGCACGCTCGGCCACGTCGAAGATCGTCGGCCGGCGCTCCCCCGCGCTCACCGGGTCTCGGACGCCAGGTCCAGCCAGTCCAGATCGGCCTGGGTGAGCTCCACGCCGAGGCCGAGGGTGGACGACCGCATCTCGGCGATGCTGCGCGGGCCGAACAGGGGGAACGTCGGGAACTTCTGATGGAGCACGAAGGCGAGCGCGATGGCCGTGGCGGGCACGCCGTGCTCCTCGCCCAGCGTCCGCGCACGGGCCAGACGCTCGAAGTTCTCCTCGCTGTAGTAGCAGCGCACGAGCTCGGGGTCCGAGAGGTCGTCGGGGTGCGCGCGCCCGGTGAAGAAGCCGCGGGCCTGCGAGGACCACGGGAGCAGGGCGATGCCGCGCTCCTGGAGCCAGGCCTTGGAGTCCGGGTCGGTGGCGTGGACGCAGCCGGCCCACGGCACGTCGAGGGCCTGGGCGAGGCCGAAGTGGTTCGAGAGGATCGTGAAGCCGGTGCGGCCGTTGCGGCGCGCGTAGTCGTTGGCCTCGTCGACGCGCTCGGGCGTCCAGTTCGACCCGCCGTACGCGCGGAAGCGGCCCGCCCGCAGGTGCTCGTCCATCACGTCGACGAACTCGCCGACGGGGACCTCGAGGTTGTCGCGGTGCATCATGTAGAGGTCCGCGTGGTCGGTGCCCTGCCGGTCGAGGGACTCCTCGAGCTGGCGGGTGATCGACTCGGGGTCGCAGTGGGGGGTGTGGGCTCCCTTGGTGATCACCACGACGTCGTCGCGCACGCCGCGATTGCGGACCCATTTCCCGAAGAGCCTCTCGACGTAGCCGCCGCCGTAGATGTAGGCGGTGTCGAACGTGGTCCCACCGATCTCGTAGAACGCGTCGAACATCGCCGAGGCGTGGGCGAGGTTCATCTGGTTGTCACAGCCCATGACCAGGCGCGAGACCTTCTTGTCCACCCCGGGGATGGAGCCGTAGGTCATGGCGGGGCCGGACTGCACACTGCCGGCGACCAGCGGGGCGCCGGTGAGGGTGGGGATGTCGGCATCGTCCGCCTCGAACGGGTAGCGCAGCCCGATCTGCTCCCGCCAGAGGTCGAGGGCGCGGGCCTGGCCGAGCGAGTTCTCGAGCGTCACCTCCGGGACCACCCCGTCCCCCCGGGCGGCCCGTGCGAGCGCGTCGGCCTCGAGGGCGTAGGGGGCGGCCGACGGGATCTCGATCCGCTGGGGCTGCTCGCCGACCACGTCGAGCTCGATCACCTGCTTCTCCCCCAGCCCCCAGGGGTCGTCCAGTCGGATCACGCCGCGGGAGCCGGTGATGGTCGCCGTCTGCGGGTCGGCGAGGCGCACCCCGGTGCGCAGGCTGGCGGTGATGTCACCCGGCAGCGTCACCTCGGCGCTCGCCCACTCGTCCACGCCCGTCTCCCCGATCGTGCCGCTTCCGCGCAGCGCGGTCGGGTCGGCGAAGGCCGTCCGCTGTGCGGCGCCCGCGACGAACCGGGCGAACGACAGCGGGTAGCAGCCCACGTCGAGGATCCCGCCGCCGGCGGTCGCGGTCTCGAACAGGCGTCCCGAGCGGCCGCCGGTGTCGAACGCGAAGGAGGCGTCGACATGGGTGACCTCGCCGATCGCCCCGTCGGCGACCAGCTCGAGCACGCGCACCGTCTGCGGGTGGAAGCGATACATATAGGCCTCGAGCAGGACTTTCCCGCTGCGCGCGGCCAGGTCGTTGAGCGCCATCGTGGTCCCGGAGTTCGGCGTCATGGGCTTCTCGCACAGCACGTGCTTGCCGGCATCCAGCGCGGCGGCGGCGAGGCGCGCATGGCCGGTGTGGACGGTCGAGATGTAGACGGCATCGACCTGGTCCGAGGCGAGCACCTCCTCGTAGCCGCCGATGATCCCCGGTTCCTGGAGCGGGAACTCCTCGGCGAAGGTGCGGGCCCGCTCGGTCGAGGAGCTGCCGACGGCGACCAGCACGCCGTCCTGCGAGGACGGCAGCTGCGTGGCGAAGCGACGGGCGATGGAGCCGGGCCCGAGGACGGCCCAGCGGAACGGGGTGGAGGTGGTGCTCATGGAGACGTCGTCGTCCTTCGGGGTCGATGTCCGGGGAGCCGTGAACGTTCACGACCCCGTCACGCTATCTCGACCACCTGCGCGAGGACAAGCGGGACACCCCTTCGTGTCGCGACCCTCCGGGCACGCTCCGACCTCGAACCGTTGACGCCCCTATCCCCCGATGCCATGATCTGCGTCACCCCGTGAACGTTCACGGTCCATGATCGCCACTCGATGAGGAGGGTGTGCATGAGCGACGCGCACGCACGACGACGACCACGTAGGTCCCTGTTCCCGGGCGGGCCGTCCCGCCGTTCGCTGATGGGTGGTGCCGCGGTGCTCCCGCTGGCACTGGCCGGCTGCGGCTCCGACCCGTCCATCTCCGACGATCCCGATCAGCTCGTGATGTGGTACTGGGATCGCTCCGCGAGCCCGCAGCTGCTCGAACAGGCGAGAGAGCAGATCCCCGGCACGGACCGGCATCTGCGCGCCGATGTCATCGGCACCAACTTCGACACGAAGCTGCGCACGAGCCTGGCAGGGAACGCCTACATCCCCGACATCACGTACATCAACTCGAACAATGCCCTCTATTTCACCAACGAGGACCTCTTCCTGGATCTCTCCGAGCTCGGTGCGGACGCGGTCAAGGACGAGTTCTACGAGTGGAAGTGGGAGCTCGGGACCACTCCCTCGGGCCGCTTCTGCTTCTTCCCGCTGGACATCGGGCCCACCGGGTTCTACTACCGCCAGGACGTCTTCGAGCAGGCCGGGCTCCCCAGCGAGCCGGGTGAGGTCTCCGAGGCGATCGCGACCTGGGAGTCGTTCGTCGAACTGGGCCGTGAGCTCGACGGCGCCGCCGAATCCGCCCTCGTCAATGACGCCCAGGCGATCTACGAGGGGTTCCTCAACTCCAGTCCCGAGCGCTACTTCGACACCGATGACGCGCCGCTGTACGACCGGCCCGACTCCGCTGTACGGCAGGCCTGGGACGTGACGGTCGCCGCGATCGAGGCGGGCTGCACCGCCCGGATCCCCCGGGACCGGGGCACGGATCAGAACGCCGCGTGGTCCAGCGGCCGCACCGCGGGCAACATCAGCGCCGCCTGGTGGGCACAGATCCTCGAGGAGTCCGCCCCGGACACCGCAGGGTCCTGGCGCATCGCGGACCAGCCCGTCCGGGCCGGCAACAACGGCGGCTCCTTCGCCGCCGTCCCCCGCACCTGCAAGGACCCCGAGGCCGCCCTGGCCTTCATCACCTGGGTCAACTCACCGCAGAACCAGGCGGTCGCCTATCGGGACGTCCAGCTCTTCCCGTCCACACCTGCCTCGTTCGACGAGCCGACGATGCAGTACGCGGGCGACTTCTTCGGCGACCAGGACCCGCTGGATTTCTTCTCCGCCGCCGCTGAGACCGTGCCGACCTCCTTCATCAGCACCTGGGAGACCGTGATCGCCGGAACCTTCACCCTCGAGATCACCAACGTCGAGACCGCGGGGAAGGACCCCGAACAGGCGTGGCAGGACGCCCTCACCCAGTCCGCGAAGGTCCTGGCCAAGAGAGGGGTGGAGCAATGAGCACCACTGCCACCACCGCACCCACGTCCCGCAGCGGCGAGAACGTCGCCCGCCGGAGGCGACGGATGCGCGAGCGCCTGCCGCTGTACCTGGCGATCTCCCCGTTCTATCTGCTCTTCGCCGTGTTCGGGCTGTTCCCGATCGTGTTCTCGATCGTGCTGTCGTTCACCGACTGGGACGGCATGGGGGACATCTCCTTCGTCGGCCTCGCCCAGTACCAGTACCTGCTCACGGACGGGCGCTTCTGGAACGCCGTCGCCAACACGTTCATCATCTGGTTCCTCTCCACGGTGCCGATGCTCTTCCTGGCGATGGTCATCGCCTTCCTGCTGCACCAGAACATCCGCTTCACCAAGGTGTACCGGGTCGCGTTCTTCCTGCCCAACGTCACCTCGATGGTCGCCATGGCCATCGTCTTCGGATCGGTCTTCTCCGACACCTTCGGCCTGGTGAACTCCGCCTTGACGGCACTGGGCATCGACGCGGTCCCGTGGCTCTCCAGCAACTGGGGGATCAAGGTCACGATCGCCGTGATGGTGATCTGGCGATTCACCGGGTACAACGCGATCATCTTCCTCGCAGGCCTCCAGGCGATCCCCACCGATCTGTACGACTCGGCGAAGGTCGACGGCGCGAATCTCGCGCAGGTCTTCTTCCGGATCACCGTGCCGATGCTCCGGCCGATCATCCTGTTCACGGTGATCACGTCGACCATCGGCGGCCTGAGCCTGTTCACCGAGCCCCAAGTCCTGCTCGGCGACAGCGGCGGCGCCGGTGAGGCCGGCATGACGATCGTCCTCTACCAGTACAACCAGGCCTTCACCCAGTTCGACTTCGGATACGGATCAGCCATCGCCTGGGCACTGTTCCTGATCGCCGCCGTCTTCTCGATCATCAACTGGCGCCTGGTCTCGGGCAGAGGCGACGGCACCGGCCGCCCCACGCCCGCGAAGAAGATCTCCCCCACGACGGAGGCCCGCCGATGACCACTCTCACTCCCGTTCCCGATCAGAGCGCGGACCCGGGCTCGGCGGAGAGGACGCGCGGCCCGGGCACGAAGCACTATGTCGCCAGGGGCCGTGTCACAGGACTCATCACGCACCTGTGCGTGCTCGTCGGCGTGCTCCTGTCGATCTTCCCGTTCTACTGGCTGATCGTCATGTCGACGTCGACAACCGGCGAGATCTTCGGCTACCCGCCCAAGCTCACTCTCGGCACCAGCTTCACCGAGAACGTCCGCAACGTCGTCTCCAGCGTCGACCTGCTGGGGTCGCTGACGAACACGATCATCGTCTCGACCGCGTGCGCCGTGCTGGTCATGTTCTTCGACTCGCTGGCGGCCTTCGCCTTCGCCAAGTTCGACTTTCCGGGCCGTAAAGCCCTGTTCGTGCTGCTGATCGCGACGATGCTGGTGCCCGGCAGCCTGTCCCTGGTTCCCAGCTTCATCCTCATGTCCGAGCTGGGATGGGTGGGCACCCTACAGGCCCTGATCGTCCCGGGAGCGGCCAACGCCTTCGGCATCTTCCTGCTGCGGCAGATGGCAGCCGGATCGATTCCCGACGAACTCGTGGAATCGGCGCGCATCGACGGGGCCGGCTTCTTCGCGACTTACTGGCGGGTGGCCGTCCCGCTGCTGCGAGGGGGTCTGGCGTTCCTGGGGATCTTCACGTTCATCACCGCGTGGAACGACTACGTCTGGCCGCTGATCGTGCTCGTGGATCCCGAGCGCCAGACCCTGCAGACCTCGCTGCAGAACCTCAACTCGCTGTACCTCACCGACTACGGGATGGTGATGGCGGGAGCGCTGATCAGCGTCGTCCCGCTGATCGGCGTGTTCATCATCGGCTCGCGGCACTTCATCGCCAATATCGCCGCCGGGGCGATCAAGGGCTGAGGTGCCGGCCGCCCCGGCGCCCGACGCCCCATGAGAGAGAGCGCCTGCTGTCATGTCCGTCCAGGACATGACAGCAGGCGCTCCATCGGGTGGCTCGTCGCCGTCCGGAGGGTCAGTCCGGGTTGCGGCCGTTCACGCTCGGCGTGTTCTTCTGGACCGTCATGAGGAACTCGGTGTTCGACTGGGTCTTCTTGACCCGCTCCATGAGCAGTTCCAGGGCCTGCTGCTGCTCGAGGGAGCCGAGCACGCGGCGGAGCTTCCACATGATGGCCAGCTCCTCCTTGCCCATGAGAGCTTCCTCGCGGCGCGTGCCCGAGGCGTTGACGTCCACGGCCGGGAAGATGCGCTTGTCCGCGAGGTGACGGGACAGGCGCAGCTCCATGTTGCCGGTGCCCTTGAACTCCTCGAAGATCACCTCGTCCATCTTGGAGCCGGTCTCGACCAGGGCCGAGGCCAGGATGGTCAGCGATCCGCCGTGCTCGATGTTCCGGGCCGCGCCGAAGAACCGCTTGGGCGGGTACAGCGCCGAGGCGTCGACACCGCCGGAGAGGATGCGGCCGGAGGCCGGCGCGGCGAGGTTGTAGGCGCGCGAGAGGCGCGTGAGCGAATCCAGCAGCACCACCACGTCGCGGCCCATCTCGACCAGGCGCTTGGCGCGCTCGATGGCCAGCTCCGCGACGATCGTGTGGTCCGAGGCGGGACGGTCGAAGGTCGAGGCGATGACCTCACCCTTGACCGTGCGCTGCATGTCGGTGACCTCCTCGGGGCGCTCGTCGACCAGCACCACCATGAGGTGGACCTCGGGGTTGTTCTGGGTGATCGCGTTGGCGATCTGCTGCATGACGATGGTCTTGCCGGCCTTCGGGGGCGCGACGATCAGACCGCGCTGGCCCTTGCCGATGGGCGAGACCAGATCGATCACGCGCGGGGCGAGGTTGGTCGGAGCCGTCTCCAGGCGGAGGCGATCGTCCGGGTACAGCGGGGTGAGCTTGCCGAAGTCCACGCGCGAGCGGGCACGGTCCGTGGGCATCCCGTTGACCGTGTCGACCTGCACCAGTGCCGCGTACTTGGACTGGTTGCCGCCGCCACCGCCCTTGCCGCGGCGATTGCGTCCGCCGCCGTGGCGCTGGGGCTGCTCGAACTGCTGGTCCTCGCCACCGCGGGGCGGCTTCACCTGGCCGGTGATGGCGTCGCCCTTGCGCAGGCCCGCGCGCCGGACCTGGTTCATGGTCACGTAGACGTCGCTCGGCCCGGGGAGGTACCCGGTGGTGCGGATGTAGGCGTTGTTGTCCCGGACATCGAGGATGCCGGCGACCGTCATCAGCTCCTCGCCCTCACGGGGCTCGGAATCCTCGTTCTGGTCGCCGCGGCCATCCTGGTTGCCCTGGTTGCCCTGGTTGCCCTGGCCCTGGTTCCCCTGGTTGCCGTAGCCGCCCTGGTCGTTCTGACCGCCGCGGCCGCGACGCTTGCGGTCGCGCGAGCGGTTGCGGTTGCGCGACCGGCCGCGACGATCGTCGTCGACGTTGTCCCCGCCCTGGCCGCGGTCGTCCTCGTCCTCACCCGAACGGTCGGGCAGCTCGATGTCCTCGAGGCGGCGACGCTGGCCCGCGCCCTGCTGCTTCCCGCCCTGCTGGTTGCCACGGCGATCCTGGTCACCACGACGGTCCCGGCCCTGCTGGGAGCCGCGGTCCTCGCCTCGGCGAGCGTCGTCCTCGTTGCCGCTGTCGTCACGGGAGCGGTCGTGGCCGGCGGTGTCCTCGCGGCGATCGCCACCCCGGCGATCCTCGCGGCGGCTCTGGCGGCGGTCGTCCTGGCGCCCGCTCCGGCCGCGGTCCTCGTCACGGCGAGCCGCGCTCTCGGTCGCCGCGCTGGCCACGGGCAGTTCCAGCCCGAGGTCCGGGGCGGGCTCGGTGCTCTCGTCCCGCTCGCGCGAGCGGGACCGGCCGCGGCCGGAGGAGCGAGTGCTCTCGGCGGCCGAGGCCGGCTCCTCCTGCGCCTCACGCGTCGACGTGCCGCCCCTGGTCGCGGGCTCGCTCGTCGCGGCCTCGTTGGCTGGTGCGGCGGGGCTCGCCGGTGCAGCGGGCTCTGCGGCCGCCGGCGGCGTTTCCTGCGGGGCCGGGGCGCTCTGCTGTGCGGGTGCGGCGGAGGGGGCCGACGTGGACCCGCCCCCGCGGATCGCGTCGATCAGCTCGCCCTTGCGCAGGCGGCGGGCGCCCTTGATGCCGAGTCCGGCCGCGATGGACTGCAGCTCGGGAAGCTTCTTCGCCGCGAGATCTGCGCCGGAAGTGGTGTCGTTCACCCGGGTTCCTTCCTGTCGGACCGGCCGATGCCGGTCCTGATCTGGTCTGGGGGTGCCGCTGCGTGGCAGAGGGACGATGTGGTCCGGGTGCCGCAGCAGCTCGTCCGAGCAGGAGTCGTATCCACGGTGCAGGGCACCGGTGATCGGCCTGCTGGTGTGCTTCGGGGTGCGTCGGCGTCGGTGCACGGGCCTGCTCGGCACGACGTGCGCGGAGCGCAGAGGAACATGCGGGACGCTGATCAGGGAGATGCATCGTGACGCGGAACCCTGCTCGACGCGTGGGCTGCAGTGTTCGCAGTGCTCACAGTCTTCGTGCAGTGCTCATGGCCGGACGATGCCGCCTGGACGCATGCTCAACCTACCACAGGGGCGGCAGCGCGCTCCCGGACCGGGACCTGGGCGATTCGCCACGTCTCGGGCTCGTCGACGATGCGGCGGACCAGCGGGGCGATCTCGGATCGGCGCCCGGACAGCACCAGCACCGACGGCCCGGCCCCGGAGATCACCGCGGGATGACCCTCCTGGCGCAGCACCCGCATCAGTTCGAGGCTGCGAGGCATCCCCGGTGCACGCTGCTCCTGGTGCAGGCGGTCCTCGGTGGCCTCCATCAGCAGCGCGGGATCACCGGCGAGCGCATGCACGAGCAGCGCCGCGCGCGAGGCGTTGAAGACCGCGTCCTCGCGCGGCACCGTCTCGGGCAGCAGCCCGCGCGCCTGGTGGGTGGACAGCGTCGCCGTCGGCAGCAGCACCAGCGGGCGGAGGACCCCCGGGGCATGGGTCAGAGGAACGGCGCGGGCCCTGCCGGCGTCCATCCACGACAGCGCGACGCCCCCGAGGACGGCCGGCGCGGCGTTGTCGGGGTGGCCCTCGAACTCGCTCGCCAGCTGCAGCAGGCCGGCGTCGTCGAGCGCCTCAGGCTCCGCGAGCAGACCGCGGGCCAGCAGCAGCCCGGCGACGGTGGCGGCCGCGCTGGAGCCCAGTCCCCGGCCGTGCGGGATGCGGTTGACGGTGCGCAGGCGCACCCCGACCTGCGGGGCGCCGGCGTGGTCCAGACCGCGACGCAGGGCGCGCACCACGAGGTGGTCCTCCCCGGCGGGCACCGAGTCGGCGCCTTCACCGGTGGCGTGGATCTCCGTGCCGCCGGTGGTGGCCTCGAGCTCGAGGTCGTCGCAGAGCTCGAGCGCGAGGCCGAGCGTGTCGAAGCCCGGTCCGAGGTTGGCCGCGGTCGCGGGGACCCGCACGGAGACCCGGGGATGCTGGATCCTCACAGGCCGATGGCCTCGGCGGCGGCATTGACGTCGGCCCCGATCACCGTCGGGGTCATGTCGCGCTGGGACAGCGCCGTGTCGATGTCCTTCAGCCCGTTGCCGGTCACCGTCACCGCGATCGTGGCGCCGGCCGGGACGAGGCCCCGCTCGGCCTGCTGGAGCAGGCCGGCCACTCCGGCCGCGGACGCCGGCTCGACGAAGATCCCCACCTCGGCGGCGAGCAGACGCTGCGCATCGAGGATCTGCTGATCGGTGACGGCGTCGATGAGGCCGCCGGAGTCGTCGCGGGCGGCGACGGCGAGGGTCCAGGACGCGGGGGCACCGATCCGGATGGCGGTGGCGACGGTCTCGGGGTCGGTGATCGGGTGACCGGCGACGAAGGGCGCCGCGCCGCTCGCCTGGAACCCCCACATGGCCGGGAGCGCGGCGGTGATCCCGGCCTCGTGGTATTCGCGATAGCCCATCCAGTACGCGGAGATGTTGCCGGCGTTGCCGACCGGGAGGACGTGGATGTCCGGGGCGCGGCCCAGGGCGTCGCTGACCTCGAACGCGGCGGTCTTCTGGCCCTGCAGGCGGTACGGGTTCACGGAGTTGACCAGCTCGACGGGATGCTCGGCGTCGAGCTTGCGCGCGATCTCGAGACAGTCGTCGAAGTTGCCCTCGACCTGGATCAGCTGGGCACCGTGGACCACGGCCTGGGCGAGCTTGCCGGCCGCGATCTTTCCCTGCGGCAGCAGCACGGCGCAGGTCATGCCCGCCGCGGTGGCGTAGGCGGCGGCCGAGGCGCTGGTGTTGCCGGTCGAGGCGCAGACCACGGCGGTCGCCCCGTCGCCCACGGCCTTGGTCATCGCCGCGACCATCCCGCGGTCCTTGAAGGAGCCGGTGGGGTTCTGTCCCTCGACCTTGATGTGGATCTCTGCGCCCACGCGCTCGGACAGAGCCGGGGCGGGCACCAGCGGGGTCCCGCCCTCCCCCAGGCTCAGGAGGGTATCGCCCTCGGCGAAGGGCAGGTGCTCGCGGTATTCGGCGAGGACGCCGCGCCACTGGTGTGCCATGGGGTCATTCTCCTTCGATGCGCAGGACGGAATCGATGCCGAGGACCGTCGCCGTCGCGGAGAAGACGTCCAGCGACGCGGTCATCGCCGACTCCAGGGCGCGGTGGGTGGTGATGCCGATGCTCGCCAGCGCCTGCTGCTCGGTCCCGTCGCCCTCGAGCAGCTCCTGGTGGATGGTGGAGATGGAGATGCCGTACCCGGAGAGGGTGCCGGCGATCTCGGCGAGCACGCCGGGGCGGTCCTGCACGGTCAGCGAGACGTAGAAGGCGCTGCGCAGGTCGTCGATCGCGATCACGTCGAGCTCGGCGTAGCGCGACTCACGCGGGCCCACTCCCCCGCGCACGCGCTGACGGGCCGCGGAGACCACGTCGCCGAGGATCGCCGAGGCCGTCGGTGCGCCGCCGGCTCCCTGGCCGTAGAACATGAGCGACCCGGCGGCGTCGGCCTCGATGAACACGGCGTTGTAGGCGTCGGAGACGGAGGCCAGCGGGTGGCTGTCGGGGATCAGCGCCGGGTAGACCCGGGCGGAGACCCGCTCACCGGTCTCGTCCTCGATGCGCTCGATGATCGAGAGCAGCTTGATGGTCCGGCCCATCCGGGTGGCCGCGGCGATGTCCTGTGCGGAGACCTCGGTGATGCCCTCGCAGTGGACGTCGGACAGGCGCACGCGGGTGTGGAAGGCCAGCGAGGCCAGGATCGAGGCCTTCGCGGCGGCGTCATGGCCCTGCACGTCGGCGGTGGGATCGGCCTCGGCGTAGCCGAGCTCCTTCGCACTCTCCAGCGCCTCGTCGAAGCTCGCCCCGGTGCGGGTCATCGCGTCCAGGACGTAGTTGGTGGTGCCGTTGACGATGCCGAGAACCCGCTGGATGCGGTCACCGGCCAGGGACTCGCGCACGGGCCGGACCAGGGGGATGGCGCCGGCCACCGCCGCTTCGAAGTACAGGTCCACGCCGTGGATGTCGGCCGCTTCGTAGAGGGCCGCGCCGTCCTGGGCGAGCAGGGCCTTGTTCGCCGTCACCACGCTGGCTCCGCCGGCCATGGCCTCCAGCAGGAGCGTGCGGGCGGGCTCGATGCCGCCGATGACCTCGATGACCAGGTCCGACTGCTGGACGAGGGACGTGGCGTCCTCGGTGAGCAGTTCGGCGGGGACGTGCTCCCCGCGGTCGCGGGTCAGGTTGCGCACGGCGACGCCGATGACCTCGAGGCGGGCGCCGATGCGGTGGGAGAGGTCCACGCCCTGCTGGGAGAGCAGGCGCAGCACCTCGGTGCCGACGGTGCCGGCTCCGAGCACGGCGACGCGCAGGGTCGGCAGCTCGGTCGAGGTGTCGGCGCCGGCCGGTGACGGCGGGCTGCCGGGAGAGCTCTGGGACATGCGTGAGGTGGTCCTTCCACACGGTCCGGCGGTGGCCGGGGGCGGGCTCTGGCACTGTATCGGAGGTCACGGGTCCTTCGTGACCGTCGATGAACGACGAAGAACTGTGCGCGGACCCACGGACCGCGCCCGCTCCTCAGCCGACGTCGAGGGCAAGGAGGTCCTCTTCCGTCTCGCGACGCATCAGCGTGCGCAGCTCTCCGTCGCGCACGGAGACCACCGCGGGGCGCGGGACGTGGTTGTAGTTCGAGGCCAGGGAGTAGCAGTAGGCGCCGGTCACCGGGACCGAGACCAGGTCACCGCGCTGCACGTCGGCCGGGAGGTACTCGTCCTTGACGACGATGTCCCCGCTCTCGCAGTGCTTGCCGACCACGCGCACGACTTCGGGGGCGGCGTCGGAGACGCGTCCGGACAGCAGGCACGAGTAGTCCGCGTCGTACAGCGCAGTGCGCACGTTGTCGCTCATGCCGCCGTCGACCGAGACGTACACGCGGTGATGCGGGCCGCCGAGGTGGACGTCCTTGACGGTGCCCACCGAGTACAACGTGTGAGTCGAGGGGCCGGCGATCGCGCGGCCGGGCTCGAAGGACACGTGCGGCACGGGGAGAGAGAGCGCCGCGGCCTCCTGCTCGATGATCCGGGCGATGCCGGCGGCCAGCTCCTCGGGGGTCGAGGGGGTGTGCTGGGTGTTGTACATGACGCCGAAGCCGCCGCCGAGGTCGAGCGCGGGGATCTCCCGGCCGAGCTCGTCGCGGACCTGGGCCATCAGCTCCAGCACCCGGCGGGCGGCGATCTCGAAGCCGCCGACGTCGAAGATCTGCGACCCGATGTGGGAGTGCAGGCCCACCAGGTCGAGCGTCTCCGGTCGGGCGATCACGCGACGCACCGCCTCGAGGGCGTCCCCGGCGGTCAGGGAGATCCCGAACTTCTGGTCCTCGTGGGCGGTGGCGATGAATTCGTGGGTGTGGGCCTCGACGCCGGTGGTCACACGCAGCATCACCGAGGCGACCACGCCGAGCTCCCCGGCGAGACGGGAGACCTGGTCGATCTCCGCCAGGGAGTCGATGACGATGCGCCCGACGCCCGTGGACAGTGCGCGGCGGATCTCCGCATCGGACTTGTTGTTGCCGTGCAGGGCGATGCGCTCGGTGGGGAAGCCGGCGCGCAGGGCGACCGCGAGCTCACCGCCGGTGGAGACGTCCAGGCCGAGCCCCTCCTCCTGCATCCACTGCGCCACCGCGGTGCACAGGAACGCCTTGCCCGCGTAGTACACGCCCGACCCGCCGAGATGGGCGAAGGCGCCGGCGAACGCGTCGCGGAAGCGGACGGCGCGGGAGCGGAAGTCCTGCTCATCGACGACGAAGACGGGGGTGCCGACCTCCTCCGCGATCTCGTGGACGCTGAGGCCGCCGGTGCGCAGCGAGCCGTCCTCACCGCGCACGGTGGTCTCCGACCACAGTCCGTCGATCAGCGTGTTGACGTCGGTGGGATACGGCAGCCAGGTGGGGGCGGCGTCGTTGCCGTGGAGGGCTCCGGCCTCGTGGGCGCGCATGTCTGCTCCTGTGGTCTGCTCGATGGCCGGTCGCGGGCGCGGCGGCGACTCCCGACCCTAGACCGAGCCGGGCCGGCGCTGGAGCCGCGTCCACCCCGCGGGCTCGCCGACGGGGCTGCCGTGCCGGCCCGTCCGGCCGGTCGGTGGGCATCTGTGCTGGTCAGCGTGCCTGCTGAGACGGCAGCGCGGCCGCCGAGGTGTCCCGGGTGAGTGATCGCACTTGGTAGTCTCCCGATATCGGAGCGGAAGCCGGCCTCCGCCGCCCTCCGGCAGCGCGACGGCGCGGGCTTCCCGGCCGCTCCCGTTCGAACGTCGCGAAGGAGACACCGTGCCCGCAGCCGCTTCCCGTCCCGATCCCGGCCACCAGCTGGTGGTGGTCGCCAACCGGTTGCCGGTCGACACCCGCACCCTGCCCGACGGGGCGACCGAGTGGGTCACCAGCCCCGGCGGCCTGGTCACCGCGATGGAGTCCGTGATGCGCACGGTGGAGTCCGGGGCGTGGGTCGGCTGGGCCGGTTCGCCCGGGGAGCCGCCCGAGCCGTTCGAGGCCGACGGGATGTCCCTCTACCCGGTCCGTCTCGAGCAGGAGGACATCGAGCGGTACTACGAGGGCTTCTCCAATGCCACGCTGTGGCCGCTGTACCACGACGTCATCGTCGATCCGGAGTTCCACCGCACCTGGTGGGGCTCCTACGTCGGCACCAACCGGCGCTTCGCCCGCGAGGCCGCGGCCGTCGCCGAGGAGCACGGGACGGTGTGGGTCCACGACTATCAGCTGCAGCTGGTGCCGCGGATGATCCGCGACGAGCGCAGCGACGTGCGCATCGGATTCTTCAACCACATCCCGTTCCCGCCCGTGGAGCTGTTCTCCCAGCTGCCCAAGCGCAACCAGATCCTGCGCGGGCTGCTGGGGGCGGACCTGGTGGGGTTCCAGCGTGAGAGCGACGCCCAGAACTTCGTGGCGGCGGTCCGCAAGCTGCTGGGCTACCACGTGGACGGGCAGACCATCTCGGTCCCCGGTCTGGGCGCCGCCCCGGTGCGCGAGGTCGTGGCCCAGACGTTCCCGATCTCCATCGACTCCGCCTCGATCTCCGCGCTGACCGAGGATCCGGAGGTGCGCGAGCGGGCCGTCCAGCTGCGCAAGGACCTCGGCGATCCGCAGAAGATCGTGCTGGGCGTGGACCGCCTCGACTACACCAAGGGCATCCGTCACCGGCTCAAGGCCTGGGGCGAGCTGCTCGACGACGGCTCCGTGGATCCCCAGGACACCGTCATGGTCCAGGTCGCCACGCCGTCGCGCGAGCGGGTCGAGGCCTACAAGCAGCTGCGCGACGAGGTCGAGCTGACCGTCGGCCGGATCAACGGCGACCACTCCTCGATCGGTCGTCCCGCCGTGTCGTATCAGCACCGCTCCTTCGACCGCCGCGACATGACCGCCCTGTTCATGACGGCCGACGTCGTGCTCGTCACGGCGCTGCGGGACGGGATGAACCTGGTGGCCAAGGAATACGTGGCCTCCCGTCCGGATCTCCAGGGCGTGCTCGTGCTCAGCGAGTTCGCCGGCGCCGCCGACGAGCTCCGCGCCGCGGTGACGGTCAATCCCCACGACATCGATGACCTGAAGGCCGCGATCCTGCGGGCGCTGACGATGCCGCCGGAGGAGCAGGAGGAGTCGATGCGCTCCCTGCGCCACCAGGTGATGGAGAACGACGTCCAGGCCTGGGCGCACGCCTTCCTCCACGAGCTGGAGCAGATCGGGCGTCCCGAGCAGGTGGCCAAGCCTGTCATCCGGCTGACCGGGGACGAGCCCAGCGACCCCGAGGCGGTCGAGTCCGCCCTGCGCGACTTCGCCACCGTCCCGCGGATCCTCGTGGCCTCCGACTTCGACGGGGTGCTGGCGCCGATCGTCGCCGACCGCGACGCCGTCCAGCCCGACCCCGAGGCCCTGATGGCGCTGCGCGACCTCTCCGAGATGCCCGGCGTCGCGGTGGCGCTGGTCTCCGGCAGGGCGCTGAGCAATCTCGACTCCCACACCTCGATGCCGAGCTCGGTGGTGCTGGTCGGCTCGCACGGCGCCGAGGTCGGTGCGCTGCCGCCGTGGATGCAGGCCGAGGTGCTGGACTCCGCGGCGCTGACCATGTCCCCCGAGAAGGAGGACCTGCTCGCCGCGATCACCGGCAACCTGAACCGGATCTCCCGCGCGCATCCGGGTGCCGAGGTCGAGACGAAGCCGGCGGCCGCCGTGCTGCACACACGCAACGCGCGCGGGCGGGGCTCGATCAACGCGACCGAGGCCGCCCTGGAGTACGCGGTCACCCTCCCCGATGTCACCGTCACCCCCGGCAAGGAAGTCGTGGAGTTCTCGGTCGTCCACACCTCCAAGGGCGCGGCGATCGACGCCCTCGCCCGCGCCAGCGCGGCCGATGCGTGGCTGTACCTGGGCGACGACGTCACCGACGAGTCCGTCTTCTCCCAGCTCGGCGAGGGCGACGTCGGCATCAAGGTGGGCGGCGGGGACACCGCGGCCCGGCTGCGGATCGAGGACATCGACGCGGTCCGCTCGCTGCTGCAGCGCCTGGTCGAGCTGCGCGGGCCGCAGGGCTGAGGAGCGGGCGGCGAGCGGGCTCGCTCGCCGCCCTCCGCGCCTGAGCGTCGCGTGGAGATGCGCGACCTCGTCACATGAGAGAGCCGGGGCACCGTGCTGACGGTGCCCCGGCTCCGGGTGTCAGTGCCCGCGACAGTGTCTTGGTTCAGGACATCGGAATGGGATGTCTCGGGACATCGGCATAGCGTGTTGCAGGACATCGGCATGAGTCTCAGGCATGTCGAAGCGTCGGTTGGTTGTCACTGCTGTCCTTGCTGG